>JAZDIP010000046.1:0-58877 GCA_043804925.1 bacterium
CACAAGAAAATACAAACCTTCAAAAAAATCCGAAACATTAATTCTTTGTCCATCAATTACTTTTCCTCTCCAGACTTCTCTTCCCATAATATCATAAATTTGAATTTTATCATTAATACCTGATATTGAGATGAAATCAGAAGCAGGATTAGGGTAAATAATGAAATCTTTTTGAGTTATTCCATCATCGACATCTGTAATAAAGTCAGACAATCTTGCTCTGAAAGCACCCATATCCGTACCTGCATATATGTAAATACTATCGGTTGCTATAGTATTTGTTGAATTTCCACCCAGACCGGCATTTGTCATTACCCAATTGTCACCGTTATCGCTTGAGACATAAAATCCTCTTTGTAAAGTTCCTGCAAAAATATAATTATCCATTGCGGTTAAAGAATATACCCAAAGATTGTTTAATCCACTTTTTTTACTAAGCCAGTTTTCACCATTATCCGATGAATGATAAACTCCTCCGGCTTGCAATCCGACAAAAATGTTTTCACCGCTAATGACTATAGACCGGATATCAACATTCCATCCGAATCCATTGATTTTTTGTATCCAGTTTTCACCATAATCTGTAGATACAAATACACCGGCACCTTCTGTACCGAGGAAAACCATATTATCCTTGACCGATAATCTGTAAGGATATGATTCTGCAGGTAATCCTACATTCTTTTTGACCCAGTTTTCTCCAAAATCACTTGAAACAAAGACATCGTCGAATGTAGCAACAAAAATATAATTTCCCAAAATTGCCATTGCATTTGTGATACCTGAGAATCCTGAACTTTTTGATGTCCATGATTCACCATTATCGGATGATAAGAAAATAGTTCCTTTTGAACCTGCAAAAATATTATCTCCGTTAAAAGCGAAAGCTCTTATTGTGTCATTGGTTAATCCGTTATTCTTCGTAACCCAATTATTGCCATTATCAGACGAAAAGAAAATTCCTTGATTAGTTCCAACAAAAATGAAATCATTTTTTATTGAGATATCTTTTGTATCTCCCCCGGTAAAGTTACTTAACGGTTCCCATTGTGCTTTAACAATACTTGATGATAAAGTCAAGATTGCAATCAAAATAAAAAAGTAAAAAGTTCTCATAATGTTTCCTAAAAAATATTTTACAAAAATTTATTTATCTCATAATCACAAAATTTGTTCTTTCAATTTGATTTCCTGAATTAATGAGCAAATAATAAACACCTTCAGGAAGTTTGCTGACATCTACTTTTTCTTTCAATTCGGAAATGAGAACTTTATTACCTAATACATCATAAATTTCGATACTTCCGGTTTGGGTTAGGGAATATGAAATATTCAGATAATCTGATACAGGATTTGGGAAAATTTCTAATGAATTTGAAACCGAGCCCTTTTCTTCTTCCACACCAACAGTCCCCTGATATGTTACTTCAATTTTATATCCACCGAAAGCAAAAGCTCTTCCTTTGTAATCATTGAATCTTAATGAAGAATTTGAATTAGTCCATTGTGAGCCATCCCAGGTTTGATATAACATTGTTAAAAGGTATCCATTATCATTATAGGTTGATATCCTTTGGTCGCGATCTTCATAGACACCATCTACCATTTCTGTCCACTTCCAGTAAATTTCATTACCGTTTGAATCATAAGTATAATAGTCCTTTTCAGAAAAATCCAATACACCATCAGTATATGCTTCATAGAAATAAGTGAGTTGATTTCCGTTTGAGTCGTAGGTTAATTCTTCTTGTTGAGTAACAATCCAATCTCCGTTTACCCACTCTTCTTCTACCCAAGTTAGATAATTATCATTAGTATCATAAGTCTGTGACCACCTTGCTACACTAGTCCATTGTTCATTTTGCCATGTTTCATACAAATTTAGAAGTAGATTTCCGTTTGAATCATTGGTATAAGTATTTTGCTGAATATTCACCCATTGCCCGTTTTGCCATCGTTCCAAAAAATATTTGATGTAATACCCGTTTTCATCATATGTAAAAGTTGCCTGAGAAGAATTCACCCATTCTTCATTCTGCCAAAGTTCAAATAAATAGGATGTCTCATTGTTATTATTGTCAAATGTATAAGTATAGCGAAATTCATTTACCCATTCTCCGTTTTGCAAAATTTCTTCTGACCACAATGTGTTATTCCCTTGTGAGTCATACTCTAAAGTTCCTTTATACTCATATACCCATTTCCAGTATGCGTCATCGAATGTTGCCTCTAAATATGACAGATTGTTACCTTTTGCGTCATAGGTATATGTAGTACTTGTAACGCCATACCACCAATCATCTCCCGGGGTTTGTTCCGTTAGCTCAGTTAATACGTTGCCCATTTCATCAAAAGTTTTTGTTATGCGTTCAGAGGTAGTCCATTTGCTGCCATAATTATTTTCTAAAGTTGAAGTAAGCATGTTCCCATTATCGTCGTAAGTATAGGTATATCTTTTTCGGCTATTATCAACTAAATATACCGTTACACTTTCAACCAAATTTGAATCGATTGAAGTAATTTTTTCATGAGTTTTTTTAAACTTATTAGGTAGTTCTCCTTTCTTGGATTGAGCAAGAGATGTTTGAATTGAAAAGACTATTAAGACCAGAAAAAAAACGTAAAACTTTTTCATAACAATACCTTTAAATAATCAATAATATATATTTTTAACAGATATAAAGTTCTTCTACCTTATAACTGTCATTTTTTTTGTTATTTTTCCTTCTTCACTTGTTAGACAGTAAAAATATGCTCCCGGAACTAAATCAATAGTATTTATTTTTACTTCATGTATTCCCGACTTGAAATATCCTTCTTCAATTGTCCGAATTTCATTGCCGTTAATGTCGTATAATTTAATATTAATAAATTCATCATTTGATATTGAAAATTTTATCTGAGTTGATGTTTTTGCATGATTAGGAAAATTTTGTTCCAAAGAGAATGAATAATTATCATTCTTTTTGTCATGAATCCCTGAGTAAACAACTTTTGTGGTGAAAATACCGGCTCCTTGGGTGGCAACGGCAACAGTTCCATCTAATTCTCTCGCTTCTACCATATCCACAATAATATTGCCTATAGAATTTGCTCCTTCCTTCACCCAAACTGTTTGAACACCTGCAAGGTTTAATGTTGAATATAATCCGGTTGATGTTCCAACAAAATATATCGGTCCTTCAGGTGTGTGAAGCATTTTTAACCAGCGGATTGAAGGACCCGCACCGCTTCCGTCAGGATTTTCTTCGAGATTACCTCCTTCAATAACCCATGATGCTCCACCATCAGTTGAATGGAAAATACTTTGAACATTATAATTGGAAAAGATTACGAAAAGATTATCAGCGTTATGCGGGTCAATCTCTATGCAGGCAACAAAACCATTAATTGGAAATTCCAGATTGATTAACTGAATAGGTATAGGATTTCCAGTATTTGCATCATCAAGACGGTATACATTACCTTTAGATGAACCGAAATATAACCTGTTTGCCGGGACTTTCGAAACTGAAATTGCAGTAATTGATTCTTCAATTGGTAACCAGGCATTTGTCAGTCCTGACCATCCTGAATTTCTAAAGTTAGAATCAATAGTTGAAGCATCCATGTCTGTTTTTCGCCATATTTGATTTTTTTTGGGAATGTAAAATGTCTTATTATCATTTGGGTCAAGGACAAAAATATTAAAGAAATCAAAGTTTGAGGCAGTCAACAAATCAGGTCTTTGGTAAAAAACATCAATTGAATTATTATCATCATCAAACCTTGAACTGACAATACCTCCATACTGATATGAACCGAGAATAAATTTCTTGTTATCGGCAACACAAGTAGCAAAGCCATCACCTGCCTGAATGCAAGTCCAAGGTGTTTTTAAATCGTCTGTGAATGTGAACATTGTGGAATTATCCTGAAGCCCACCATATAGGAAATCATCGGTGGAAGCATGGTCAAGCGAGACTGAATAAAATTGTGAACCGAGTAATCCATTATTCATAGAAGTCCACGAAACCTCATCTGCCATGCAATTATTAGTCTTATGAACACCACCGTCGTTCGTTACAAAAAGACAATCCGGATTTGAAGGAAGGAATGCTAAACCATGAATATCGGGATGGCAATATTGATTTGTTGCATCCCAACTGCCAGGAGGAATATATCCCCCTATTTGACTTGTTGAATCGCTACTCTCAAATCCATTTGTGGAACGGTAAAGGCAGGTACCACCGAGTATTACTGTATTTTCATCGTCGGGTTTAACTTTTAATGTCATGCAATAAGCACCTAAGGTTGAATAGTCCCAAGTTTTTGCTGTCCAAGTCGGCAGGAAAAATGAACGATTTTCCCATTTAATTCCACTTTGTTCAGAGTAAGTATATTTCCAAAACCCATGTGAGGAACTTGAAAAAGAAATATAATCATCAGTTGGATTAGGTTTCTCTGTTAATATATACAATACATTTTCGTTTGATGGTGCAAGTGCAAGCTTAATTACTCTTGTATTTTCCATGAAACTTTGTGGTGTTATATTATTCCAATTAATTCCATCAGTGGAACGGAAAATCCCGAACTGCGATGGCTCATTACCGTTTATTGTTATTTCCGACAAAGATGCATAAAAAATTCCATCCGATGTCTTTATAATATCCGAAGAAAAGGACATATTTTGTCCATCTCCCAATACTCTTGTCCAACTTCCTCCTCCATCGGTTGAACGCATTATACCTCCAAAACATGCAGCATAAACAACATCTTCATCATTGTTATTATTATCAACAACAATATTCCATACACCCTGAAAAGGATTTGTCAATGTTGTTGGTACATTGAATCTCGTTGATTCCAAAATATTCCAGCTCGCACCATTATCAGTTGACTTATAAATTCCATTACCGATACTTAACATTCTCATTGAGCGGGTGAATTTTCTATCAATAGTACTAAGCAATTCTCCGGTACCATAATACCATGTATTTGTCATACCCTGCCGCTTATCTTGAACGACACAACCCACAGATTGAATTGCATTAGGAGGAGTTGTTTTCATCCATGAATTGCCTGCGTCAATTGAATGCCACATACCACCGGAAGCTGCTCCGGCATTGATTATATTTTTATTTTCGACATCGAAAGCAATACAAAGAAACCTGCCACCATAGTGCCATGGTCCTCTTTGTTTCCATGTTTGAGTTTGAATATTTGGTTTATCGGCTCCAACTTTTTTCATGGAATAATAATCTTCTTTGGATGGAATTGAATTGACAAATTTTAATTCACGTTCTTTAATGTTTAAAGGTAAGGCGTTGATTTTTGGATCGCGTGTTTTATTAAATTCATGCTCTGCCTGAAATATTAACCGCTCAGTTTTTGAGGTCATTGTTCCAACCTGCTCTTTCTTCAATAAAGAATTCTTTCCAATCGGTTCTTTAGAAAGCAGAATATTAATACCGATTATAAAGCAACAAATTAATAGTATTGTTTTTTTCATTTCATTACCTATTGTTTTTCACATTATTTTTTCTTTGCCTTCTCTACGAGCTTTGCGAGAGAAAAGAAGTATCTCTCATAGTCCACAAAGTCTGCAAAGTTTATCTTAAAATCATAAAATTCTTTGTTACTTGATTTTTATTAGAAATAATATAATATACTCCTTGGCTAAAACCTGAAACATCAATTCTCATTCCATCATTTATTATTCCTATCCAGACTTCTCTACCCATAATGTCATAAATTTGAATTTTATCATTTATATCTGATATTGAGATGAAGTCAGAAGCAGGATTGGGGTATATCGAGAAATGACTCTCAGTATTAATTTCATTAACATCAACAATTACTTCCGAAACGGGTATCCTGAAAGCACCCATATCCGTACCTGCATAAATATATGTATTGTTAGTTGCAATAGTACCAATTGCATTTCCACCAAGTCCGACATTCGTCAAAATCCAATTTTCGCCAAAATCACTACTTATGAAAAAACCTCTTCCAAGAGTTCCTAAGAAAATAGTATTTTGATAGGATGCCAGTGAATATCCCCAAAGTGACTGCAATTCCAATCCATTTTTTTTCGGAATCCAAAATTCACCATTATCAGTAGACATATATACACCCCCGGCTTGAAGTCCTATGAAAATTTTATCATCATTTATTGTTATGGACCGTACATCTTTAATGGTTAATCCATTATTTTTTTCTACCCAATTTTCACCCAAATCAGTTGACATAAACATTCCATCACCGGTGGAAAGAAAAAGATTGTTTTCCTTAGCAATAATATCACTTGTAAAAGAAGATGTTATACCTTGGCTCTTCTTCGTCCAATTCTCTCCATCATCAGTTGAAAGATAAACTCCAGTTGAAAGACCATCTAAATAATTGTACACAACTGCAAAGATGTTAGATCCAATATTAGTCATTGAAAAAATTTTTCCATTTAACCCTGAATTTTTTAGAATCCATGTATCACCATTATTGGTTGACATATATACACCTGCCCAAGTGCCTGCAAAAACCTTGTTATTACTGAAGGCAAAGCATTTGATTGTATCATTAGTTATGCCATTACTTTTTTTGGTCCAATTTGTACCGTTATTTGTTGATTGGTAAATACCCTGATAAGTTGCCGCATAAATATAATTTCCATTAATTGCTATTTCTCTAACAGTTCCATATGGCAACCCTGTACCGCATATATCCCATACTGCTTGAGCTTGTATTATGTGAGAAAAAAATACTACCAAAAAAATAAAAGTTAAACAAGTCTTCATGATAATCTCCAATTATTTATTTTAAAAAATTTACTTATTTCATAATTAAGAAATTTGCCGATTGTGATTTTTCTGATGAAACGATGTAATAAATACCAGCAGAAAAACCGGAAACATCAATTCCTTGTTCATTATTTACCAAACCATTCCAGACTTCTCTGCCCATAATATTCATAATTTTAATATTACCGGTTATTCCTGTGACTGTTATATTGTTTTCTGCTGGATTAGGATATATATTTAATTCTTTTAATTCCGAAGTAACTTCTTCAATATTAGTAGGAGGCGAGCATCCATCAGAATTCAGTAATGATCTTAATGATCCATTAGGAGACAGAAAACATGCCCTCATTCTTTTTGATTGCTCAGGAGTAAAGTTTGCTACGCAGGAATCACTTGTATAATCCATAAAATTCATATACATAATTCCCGGGCTTTCAGGAGTACAGGAATCTGTAACTACTCCACTCAGGTTTTTATAAGGAGTATAATTCGACTGATTTGGAGTATCACCACAATCATCCGAGCCATAGCAATAACCATAGTCGTCTCCCCAGATGTGAAGCAAATTGAAACAGTGTCCTACTTCATGTGAAGCAGTTCCTCCATTATTTCTATTACCAAATGCACCGGTTGAACCAAAACATTGATAATTGATAACAGCCCCAAAACTTGAATCAAGAATATATGGATATTTTGCATAGCCATTGACTAGTTTAACATTACATATCCAAATATTCAAGTATTTGTTTTGGTCCCAAACATCCAAGCCACCAAGTCTATAAAATTTCATGGAATCAGCCAACATAAATGCTTCAACATCGGTATATCTTCTTTCTATTCCGTTTGTCGGAAAACCATCAGGTGTTCTTTGTGCAAGACAAAATTGTATTCCCGTATTTGCTTTCAACGAATCAGGAAATGCCCACATTGGATGCTGATTTAAACCTGCATAATCTCTGTTAAGCATATCAATCTGTTCAAAGACTCTAATATCAGGGAGATTCTGTTCGTCTTTATTGTAAACAATATGCACAACAACGGGAATGGTAATTATTTGCATTGAGTCTGAGATATAATTTTCATTTATCCACTTTTTCATTAAACTTTCTTGTTTTTGGATTACTGATTCCAAATCAGGATTAGCAATTTTTTGAAGTCGCAAGTATTCAGTTGTTCCGCATTGGAACTCAGGAGCTTGTGCTATTAAAATTGATGAATTGAAAAACAAAAATGTTTGGAACAAAATGCAAATTGATATGATTCCCTCTTTTAGAGCAAAGAAGAGATATTTTTCAAATATGATTTTAAAAAACAAAAAAGCATGAACAGGTCTCATATGCAACTCAATGAAAAACCAAATTCCGTTAATTATTTGCTAATTATAACAAACTTAAGGAATAATTTCTACAAAATATATTTTTATTTATAAACTAATCATGAATACAACGGACAGACCTTCCCGTATATTTTGGTACGATACTAAATGTACATTCCGGATTATCATTTTTTAGAATCATAATGTATGCCCATGTATCTTCACCATTATAATATGCAGTTCCACCAGACCAAAAACATGCATGTGCTCCCAGTCCAATGAATTCACCGCCATACATTGTCCTATAACCACCGGGAAGTGCAGTAAAACCACTTTCATTGTTTGCACCTACATTTGGTTCTGTCCAATATGAACTAATGGCTTTAAGATATCCACCTGACACATCCTGATTACCCCAATTATATGCTAAATTTGTCCAGTCATAAAAAAGTTCGGGAATGTGGTAACCTTCCGGGGCTATGCCACGTGGGTCATTGATAGCGTACCAATTGTAAAGCTTGCCATAAATTTGACCTAATAATGGGTCATTATCGTAATAACACCAGGCACCTGTTCTTAAGTTCAACCATTCTGTTGGGTCGCTTACTTCAGGAATTGGGTCCCCGTTCCGATACGTACTAACGTCGAGGTTACCTTCCATCCAAACCTGTGAATTTTTCAGCACAGTCAGGTCAAAGTCGTTGCTCTTAACTCCATCAACAATAACAGCTACTTTCGCAATACCACTTGGCACATTCCATGTAACCCATGTACGTATGGAAGTTTTTTTCCACTCAATAATTTGTGTATTGACTCCATTGATTGTAAGAACGCTCTTCTTTTGAGTAGCACCAAAATTTTTCCCTGTAACTGTAATCATCGTATTCCTCAAAGCCGAAGATGGGGAAATGCTTTGAATAATTGGAGCAGCCAAAATACTGCCGCCTTTGCCATTTTCGATGATGCTAATATCATCAGTTTTGTCGTTAATGCCTGTCTGTGTTTCATTGCATGAGTACAAGGAAAAAACAAACAGAATTGCTAATAGTGATAATTTTAAGTTTTTCATGTTAAAACTCCCTAAATTTGAAAAAAATATTTTATTTATGATAATTTATCAATGTTCATCAATATATATTAATAATCATAATTAACCATTTCCATTTCTACCTTCTGATACATTTTAAATATAAATAATTAAAAATATTTTTGATATACTTAAAAAATACTTAATTTTATAGTAAATGTTTGATTGTTATATTATGATAAAGGTGTTTCATGGATTATTCCGAGTTATCAAAAGAAGAATTAATTAAAATTATAGATACTTTAAACGGTCGTCTCGAAGTACATAATCAGAGATTAAAGAAATTACATACCAAAGGGTATGACGATCACAGTATTGATAGCATAGAGACTTATTGGAAAGATATATTAGATGCCATTCCCCTATCTGTGATTCTTCATGATGCTGTTGGTTATCACTGGATAAATAAATATTCATCAAACTTATCAGGCTATTCTAACGAAGAATGGAAAAATATGACTAATGAGGAAAGAGCTTTGATTTTTGAATTTCCTGCGAAACCCGAAACCTTGCTTTATATGGAGATGATGACAAAGCAAGGAAAAGACCCAAGCAAAGACAGCATAGATTTGGAAGTGAAGCTTAAAAAAAAGGATGGGCAATGGATTTGGCTCTTTACAACGAACTCCTTTATCTACAATCCACAGAAAGATGATTACGAATATTTAACAACTTCAATGGATATAACTGAGCGAAAAAACCATGAGTTGGAAAACGAAAGATTAAATAAGGAACTTGAAGAATTAATCGCACGTGAACGTAAGCTATCTAAAGAAAATGAAGATTTGCTTAAGCAACAAATTTCGGAAAAAGACAAAGAACTAAATCGCTTGGCAGTCTTTTTGACAGAGAAGAATAATTGCCTGCTTAAACTTAAGAAACAAGCAACAACTTTTGCAAAAGCAAGCTCAAAATCTATAAAAGATATCGCTTCAAAAATTATTACTTCAATTGATGAAAAGCTCAATAATGAATCTGCCTGGACTACATTTGAGATTCAATTTGAAACTGCTAATCCACAATTTTCATCTAAATTATTAAAACTTTATCCGAATTTGACCGTAACTGAATTGAGAATCTGTACATTATCAAAACTAGAACTAAGTTCTAAAGCAATTGCTCAAATCTTGAACTTAAGTCCACGAACAGTTGAATCGCACAGGTTGAGTATCAGAAAAAAAATGAAACTGAAAAACAAGGAACAATTATCAGTCAAATTGAATTCTTTTTTATGATTTAGTTTTCCTTCTCTTCTTCACTTTGCCTTCCATAGCTTGTAGCTTTTGGATTTCGTCTCTAAGCTCTGCGGATTAGAGGAAGAGGTTATTTTTGTTTTTGAAATCTAATTTACTGCTTAATAATTTCAATGATTTTATCTATCACTAATGAGAGTTTGCTTATATGTATGCTGCCAATAATATAGCTGACAATGCTTTTATCAATGCTGATAATTTTATTGGGTCTGATAAAGCTTTTTTGATGAAGTGAACCTTTTGAAAAATCATCAGAATCTAAGTTAATCGAATATGAATCATAATGTTTTTGTGATGTTATTTGACAGAGAATAATATCTTGTCCTTTTGGAGTTGCAACAATAAGTGCCGGTCTTTTCTTTTGAGAGGAAAAGTCAGAGAAAGGGTAATTTATTATTACAACATTTCCTTTTATAAATTTTTCCATGCTTCATCCTCTTCAGGAGTATCCCAATCACTTAAAGCAGATTCATTAGCTTTGTAGAATCCTATGTTTTCAATTTCTTCATCTGAAATTAATTTTGCTTTCATATTCATTTTTTTTGCTATTTCAACTATTAATTTCAATTCGTTTTGCGAATCCCCTGATAAAATTGCTGTGTGCATATTCACCCCTAAATTTTTTATTATTTATTATAAACGTAGTTAAATAAATTCTATTATTTTATCAAATGACCTTAAATTATTTATTCGTTTTCCTTCTCTTCTTCACTTTGCCTTCCATTGCTTGGAGTTTTTGGATTTCATCTCGTAGTTCTGCAGCTTTTTCAAAGTCAAGTTCACGAGCGGCATTTTTCATTTCTGCAAACATCTGCTCGACAAGTTCTCCACGCTGGTCTTCGGTGAGGTAGCCGTAAAGCGGTTCTGCGGCTTTTTGCATTTTGTGCTTTTCAGCTTCCTCATATTTGAATACCTTGTGTGCCTGTATATCAGCAACTGATGTCGAACTTAAAATTTCTTCAAGTGATTTGTAAACCGTTTGAGGATTTATATTGTGTTCTGTATTATAATCTTTTTGAATTTGTCTTCTTCGGTTGGTTTCTTCTATAACTGCTTTCATTGAATTTGTAATTCTGTCTGCATAGAATATTACAAGACCTTCGGCATTCCTCGCTGTCCTTCCGGCAACCTGCATCAGCGACCTTTCGCTTCTCAAGAAACCTTCTTTGTCTGCATCTAGAATTGCAACGAGTGAAACTTCCGGTAAATCCAAACCTTCACGCAATAAATTTACACCAACAATAACATCATGGTCGCCTAATCTCAAACCTCTTATTATTTCAACTCTGGCGAGAGCGTCCACATCCGAGTGAATATATGCAACTTTCATCTGTAGATTTTGCAGGTATTCAGTCAAATCTTCTGACATTCTTTTTGTTAAAGTTGTAACAAGTACTCTTTCTCCTTTAGCAGATCTTTTACGGATTTCGTGAATCAAATCATCAATCTGATTTTTAACAGGTCTGACACTAATTTCCGGATCAAGCAAACCGGTAGGACGAATTACTTGCTCAACGACTATACCCTCGCATTTTTCTAATTCGTATGGTCCGGGAGTAGCACTAACGAAGATAACATTCTTCATCATTTCTTCCGTTTCTTCAAATTTCAGAGGTCTGTTCTCAAGAGCAGAAGGCAATCGGAAACCCCATTCAACAAGTGTAGTTTTCCTTGACCTGTCGCCATTATACATTGCTCTCAACTGTGGTGTTGTAACATGGCTTTCGTCAATTACAAGCAGGAAATCTTCAGGGAAGAAATCAAATAAACATTCAGGTCTTTCTCCGGGAGTTCTGCCCGTGAGATGCATTGAATAATTCTCGATTCCAGAGCAATAACCCACTTCTTTCATCATCTCCAAGTCAAATAGTGTTCTTTGCTCCAACCTTTGTGCTTCTAACAGTTTTCCTTGTAATTGTAATTCCTTCAATCTATCATAGAGCTCATCTTTAATGGCAGTCATAGCTCGGACTAATTGATTTTCAGAAGTAACAAAAAGCTTTGCTGGGAAGATTGTAATGCTGTCAATATACTGAGCAGTCTTGCCTGTAACCGAATTAATCAAGCTGATTTTTTCAATTTCATTTCCGAATAATTCAATCCGAACAGCCAATTGTTCTTCATAAGCAGGAATTACATCCACAACATCACCTCTGACTCGAAATGTACCACGTGCAAACTCAAAATCATTTCTTGAAAAATATAAATCAGATAATTTGTAGAGCAGTTCCTGTCTGCCAATCTTCATCCCGACATGAATAGGGAAGAGGTGAGCAAGGAAATCCTCTTTTCTGCCGATGCTGTAAATACAACTAACCGAAGCAACAATAATTACATCTCTTCGACCCTCAACTAAAGAACTTGTTGCTTTTAATCTAAGCCGGTCAATTTCATCATTAATCGCAAAGTCTTTTTCAATATAAGTATCAGTTGTAGGAATATATGCTTCCGGCTGATAATAGTCGTAATACGAAATGAAATATTCAACTGCATTTCCCGGGAAAAAGCTCTTGAACTCACTGTAAAGCTGTGCCGCAAGTGTTTTATTCGGTGAAATAATTAATGTCGGTTTTTGAATCTGCTGAATGATATTAGAAATAGTAAAAGTCTTACCGGAACCCGTAACACCAAGCAGTGTTTGGTATCTATCTCCACGGGCGATGCCTTCAAGCAATTCATTAATTGCCTTCGGTTGGTCACCCGAAGGTTGATAACTTGATATTAACTGAAATTCAGACATAAAAGCACACTTTTTCAATATTAATTTTAATGTAAACAGTAAAAATAATATTTGTGAGTGAATTTACCTAATTGTTTATTCAGAAGGAAAAGGGGGAAGGGAGAAAGGAGAAGGGATTTTTTGATATATTTTTAAGTCATTCAATTCGTTATTATCTTTGTACTAAATTTTTAAACAAAATTTGAATGAATATGATTACAAAGGAACAGGTATTAATAGCATTGGAATCAATGCCGGATGAATTTGATGTTGATGAATTAATCGAAAGTTTAATTGTCATTGACAAAATTAATCAGGGTTTGGATGACATTAAGCATGGCAGAGTCCATACGGAAGAAGAAGTTATGAAAAAGGTTGATGAGTGGGTTAAATCCAATGATTTGACTAATAAATCTTTGATATTAAAAAAGTAGTTTTACTAACACCACTCTCAAATCCTCACCAAACCTACCAATCTCCTTAATCGCAAACTCTATAGCATCCTTAAGTTTCTTTAACTCTAAACTATCAAATACTACAAATATATTTATTTCACTTTAGGTATTTCTAAATCTTTGCAAATTTTATTAGTGAGATAATCGAAAATCTCATTATGTCTTGGAATGGTTGAAGTTTTATTATTTGACGGATTGTAATAGATTGTGTGATTTCCTCCTTCCCTCAAAAATAAACATCCATGCTTTTCAAGGTACCTGATAAAGTCTTTTCTTTTCATGCTAAAACATATTCGAAATTATATAATTCTTTGAATGAAAAATCTTTTGGTGGGATTTCCGAAAGAAGTTTATTTGATTCTAACACCAATTGTATAGCTTCTTCCAGATTTTCTCTTGCTTCTTCTAAAGTGTATCCCTGTGTATTTGCACCCGGAAGCTCTTCAACAAATGCGACATAACCCTCCGGTACCTTCTTGTAAACTGCTGTCAGTGATATTCTCATATAATTTCCAATTTATTAAATATCTTAGAAAAAACGTTACTAATTACAGATTATTTTATTTGAATGATTATTCAAGATTTCCTTAAAACCACCACCTTCAAATCCTCATCACAGCTACTAATTTCTCTAATCTCAAACTCCCTTGCATCCTTAAGTAAAATATAATCAATTATGAATAAGCCAAAAAAATGGAATAATTATCATCTGCTTTCCAAATACAATGTATCCGGGCATAAATCCTGCCCACCATTCCATTGTATAGAACCCAGGAAAGCTTTTACTTGCTTGAATTTATTATAATCCTTCAGTTCTTTGAAAATCCCAATATCTAAATATGGCTTCACATCAAATATTTTAACTTCGTTATTAGTAAATTCAAGGTTTAACGTAAAATCGGGATTTGAGCTTACTTTTTTAATTCTTGGATTCATGGCTTAACTCCTACTTTAATGGTTCAATCTGAAAAATGGGGTTACCGCTAATAGCCAGTTCCCAATTAGCTATTAGGTCATCATTATGTATTTCAATCCATGCTTCAACTAATTTGAGTTTATTTCCCGGAATATAGCCGTCAATAACATTACCATCAGGAATAGAAATTACTGCTTCATGTTCCTGATATCTGACATGAATATGAGGTGTATTATGTTGTTTATTATCAAGATAATAAATTGAAACTATTATTCCATAAAACATAGATAATACTGCCATCCCAATTCTCCCTAAAATTTTTTTTCTAAATAATAACAAAATTACAAAATTACTACATTCATTGTTTGCTGTTTCATTAATAATTATCTCAAATTCAATCTAATATCACCAATAATAAATGTATCATTTTTTCACAAATATTATATAAACTAAATCACGAATTTCAATAATATTTATTATTATTCAACATAGATTGATTAGTTTAAATGTATATTGTTGATCACATCATTTAATCAAAGTCAAATGCAAATCCTCACCACTCCTACAAACCTCCTTAATTTCAAACTCACTTGCATCACTGAGTTTCTTTAACTCTAATCTATCAAAAGCAGAAATACCTTTTCCGATAATCTTTGGAGCAATGAAAAAACGAATTTCGTCAACAAGATTTTGTTTGATAAATGATGAATGAATTTCTGCTCCACCTTCGACTAGTACTGATGCGATTTGAAATTGTTCGGATAGTTTATTCAGACAATCTTGTAAATCAATTTTCTTATTTTTCCCGGTTTTTATAGCAAGAATATTAACTCCCAGTTTAATCAATTTTTTCGCTTTGTCAGAGTCAGCAGACTTCTCCGAACAGCAGACAATTGTTTTGTTATTGTTTTCATCAATAAATACATTTTTGATTAATGGCAGGGATAAATTAGTATCAAGAACTACTCTAAATGGATTTCTCTCTTTATAAACTTTACGAACTTTACGAACTTTATTAACTTGATAAACTGATTTCAGCCGAACAGTTAGTTGAGGATTATCTTTAAGTACTGTATTCTTTCCAACAAGGACAGCATCCAGTTCTGCCCTAAGTTTGTGTCCTTCTTGCCTGCTTTCTTCACAAGTTATCCATTGTGATTCACCGCTTACTGTTGCTATTTTTCCATCAATTGACTGTGCTACTTTCAATACAACATAAGGCATTCCTGCTGTGATGTGCTTAATGAAAGTACGATTCAACCACTTTGCTTCTTTTTCGAAAACTCCTGAAACAACTTCAATTCCTGCTTTCCTTAATTTCTTAATTCCTTTTCCTGCTACAATAGGATTTGGGTCTTTCATACCTATGACTACTTTTGAAAATTTCTTCTCGATAATCAAATCACAGCAGGGAGGAGTTTTGCCAAAATGTGAGCATGGCTCAAGGTTTACAACGATAGTTGCTCCTTCAAGGTCAACACCCTTTGCATTTTTAATAGCTTCAACTTCGGCATGAGGACCACCGAATTTTTTGTGATACCCCTCACTAATTAATTCTCCATTTTTGAGAATTACAGCACCCACTCTTGGATTCGGACTGACAAATCCGGTTCCCTTTTGAGCTAATTCGATAGCTCTTGCCATAGCTTCCCGCTCTGTCATTTTGCTTCAACAGGTATTTTAATTTCAGTTATATATGGTTTCGGCTTTGCAGGGATTATCAATCTTATTGTGTAATCTCCCGATGGGACACGTTGTCCATGATTATTCCGGTAATCCCATGAGTACCGGTAAACATAAGAATCTCCAAGACTCTCAGGATAAACGGGGTTGATTACCTGCATATAATTTTTTCCTGTTTGGGAATTGTAAGCAGGTTTATTTTTGCTATTTAGCACTTCTACTCGGACATCTTCCGAAGTCGGGATATATTCTTCAATAATTCTTTTACGAACTGCGAAAATTCCTAAATCGACTGATATTTTGTCCATATTATCAATAATCGGATATATTACTAAAGCAGGTTCTGTTTCAGCGTAAATCATCTCATTAAATTTTTGGGTTACTGTTATATCCCAGCCATCACCTTTTACGGTATATTTGCAGCTGAGTTTTTCAAAATCCTTTCTTTTAAAATTATTGAAGACTACTTTACCGGAATAAATTATATTATAACCCTTAATCGGTTTGCCGGAAATTTTAAGCGAGTTAATTGATGATGAATCAATCACTTGTTTATTATCATCTAATATATCAACTTTCAATGATTTAATTATATCTAAAGGATATTCGTCATCTGTAGAGTCAGTTTTGATGATTAAAGTAAAATTGAATATCAGGACATTTGAATCAACAAGAAGGTTAATTTCAGGTTTAAAATTTGTCTTAATTTTGTCTATATTGATTTTTTGTGTTGTCGAGCAAGCGAAACACAAAAAGACCATTCCAATTATCAGTATTTTTTTCATTTTTGCAATGTTGAAATTAAAGAATATTTAAATATAATAACACAGATATACACAGAGTTCCACAGAAAACCTCGTTTTTCTTCTCGAATAAAATTGTTAATTGTCAATTGTCAATTGTTAATTCAAAATTGACTTTATTTTCTCATTCAGCTTAGGTAATACATCAAATAAATCACCAACAATACCATAGTCAGCTACCTTGAAAATTGGTGCATCCTTGTCTTTATTTACTGCAACAATTGTTTTTGATGTTGACATACCTGCCAAATGCTGAACTGCACCCGAAATACCACAAGCAACATATAAAGTAGGGGAGACCGTTTTACCTGTTTGTCCAACCTGCTCTGCATGAGGACGCCAGCCGGCATCAACAACTGCTCGTGAAGCTCCAACAGCAGCTCCAAGCGTTGCGGCTAAAGTTTCAATCAGATGATAATTTTCAGGTCCCTTAATTCCCCTGCCGCCTGAAACGATTATATCAGCTTCGAGAACATCAAGCTTTCCTTCATTTTTCATGACATTAACAACAACATCCTTACAGTCTGCTTCAGTTAATTCAGGACTAAAATCAATTACTTCACAATTTACTGCAGAATCTACTTTTACTGCAGTAAACACATTTGGCCTCAAGGAAAACACTTTGTTATCCGAATCAATTTTTGTTCTAATCTGCGATTTACCTGCATAAACAGGTTTGGATGCTATTATATTTCCATCTGCATATTCCAAAGCAACACAGTCGCAAATATATCCTCCATCCATTTTCACAGCAACTCTTGGAGCTATTTCCATTCCTGCCGCATTTCCTGAGAACATGACAAAATCTGCATCTTCCGATTTTGCAACTTGAAACGCAACAGCAGAAGCTGACATAATACTTGTTTTTTCAAGAAAAGAATGTTTTGCATTTACAACTTTGCTCAATCCAAATTCACCTGCTGTCTTTATTGAATCAGAATTACCATTCAAAATCACGGCAACCATCGGTATTCCTGCACTTTCCGAAATATTCCTTGCCGCCGTAATAACTTCATAAGAAGTTCTTTTTAATCCATCTTTTTGTTGTTCAATATATACTAATATTTTTTTCATTTCTCACCTTTTTTCTTTATAAACTTTACAAACTTTAAAAACTTTCTCCTAAATTACCTTCGCTTCTTCGTGAAGCAATTTTACTAATTCATCAATATCAGAATCTTCTGCTCCGAGTATCTTGCCAACTCTTTTCTTTGATGGCATTGACATATCGAGAACAGTGATTTTATTTCCTGTCTCAATAGGAGTGATTTCCTCGATTGGTTTTGATTTGGCTTTCATAATATCAGGAAGTTTCGGATAGCGTGGTTCGTTCAATCCCTTTTGACAGCTAATCAAACAGGGGAGAACGGCTTCGACGACTTCCTTTCCACCTTCAATATCTTTTTCTGCTGTGGCTTTGCCATTTTCAATTGTCAGTTTCGATACAACTGAAATTGAAGGTAAACCAAGCATCTCACCAAGAGCAGAAGCCATCTGACGTGAATCGTAATCCACGCTTTGTCTTCCCAATAAAATCAAGTCCGGTGAAATGGTTTTTGCATATTCTGCTAAATTCTTTGCAACATAAAATGAATCATCAGGTTCTTTGCCTTTAACTAATACTGCTTTGTCAACACCCATAGCATAGGCAGTTCTTAAAACATCTTTTGCTGATTCTGTTCCAACAACTATTGCTGTAACCGTTCCTCCGTTTTTTTCACGTAATCTCAGTCCTTCTTCGATTGCGTATTCATCGTAAGGATTTACAACAAATTTTATTCCCTGAGTATCAATATTTTTCCCGTCAGAACCGACCAAAATTCTTGAGGCAGTGTCGGGAACTCTCGAAATACATACTAAAATATTCATTCAATCTCCAATTATTTTTGTTAATAATTTATATTTATATTATTTAATTATCCCTTTTTTTAGAATTTCAAATATATGAAATTTTAAATTATTAAAATGTTTGAAGATAGAAAAAATTTATCTCGTAATAGATTATATGTAGGTAACCTGAAAAAAACACTCATTTTTTATCCCGTAGGGATTTCATGTTTCTAACCTTGAAACAACACACTCGTTTTTATCCCGCAGATAATATGTTGGTAACTAATAAATCTGTATGTTTTTTATCCCGTTAGTGATTGAATAAAAAAATATAAAGTTAATAGCCATGGTTTTTTTAGCCGGAGAATAGTATTCCAAGAACTGCGAACTTTAGTCCACAATGAGATTTAAAAATGGTTGATAAAAATAATTTATGGCAGGATTTGACTCCTGCCATATTTTTTTTAAATCATGTTTTATCAACCAAATGAAGTTGCAGTTCTTTCATAGTGTTGATGTACCTTTGGAAGTACACTCCCGCCAAATACGACATAACTACCAACTCACTCTTCTCCTGCTTCATTATTTTCATAAATAAATCTGCATCGATACTTAGTACCTTTGAACGCTTTACGGCTCTTGCCCTCGTCAAATATCTTTCGACACCGAATAATCTTCCGGGACCAAAAACTCCACGATTTTTGATTGATTCGATTTCGTAAGAAAAAAACTCAGGTGTCTGGTCTTTTTTACCGGGAAGTCTCAGTGAAACCTCACCCTCGAGTAAAAAAAAGATGTCTTTCGCAATAGCTTTGAAATCATAGATAATTTCCCCGGGTTCGTAATTCCTTACTTTTCCTTTTTCAGCTATTAGAGAAACCTGCTTTGAAGTAAGCATCATGAAGATTTCCTTATCTTCAATCTTAAACTCTTTCATCTGTAGCCCTTCCTTGAAAGTGATACATAGATACTTATAGCAATATAAAGTTTTTAAATTATATTAGCAAGATATTTTTTTTTTAGTATGTACAGTTAAATTAAAAAAAAAACATATTTAATTATCTTCATCAATAAAACAATAATTTTTTTTATTACTTCTCTATCTAATTAACAATTGGTACTATTTATTAATTTGGATATTAGGATTTGGCTTTCAGCTTTCTGCTTTAAGCTATTTTAACTAACTTCTAAAAACTAATAGCTAACAACTAAAAAAAATGGCTATCGAAATAAAAAAAGAAGACATAGAAGAAACCTTTATCCGCTCAGGTGGTAAAGGCGGACAGAACGTTAACAAAGTTTCGACTTGTGTAAGATTGAAGCACATTCCTACAGGAATCAGTGTCAGGTGTGAGGTATATCGGACACAAAAGAAGAATAGGGAATTAGCTTTGAAAATGCTAATCGAAAAAATCGAAAAAAGGGAAGAACAAAGGATTAAAAAAGCTAAAGCAGAAGCAGAAAAAATCAAGAGGCAAAAACGGAAGCGACCGAAAGCCCTCAAAGAAAAGATTTTACAAAATAAAAAGCATCAATCAGAGAAGAAGGAGTTGAGGAAGAAGGTTTTCCATGTAAGTTGAGAAACACATTAATTAATATCTTTTCTATTTTATAATATCACTGGTTCAGGAAAATATTGAGTTAGTATTTTTTACTATATTTTTGATTTTTTATTCTTATATTTATAATAATTTATAAATCACTGAGGGAAAAATTATGAAAAAAGCTGTTCTAATCTTTTTGATGATGTTATTGAGTAAAAATATATCTTTTGGAAAAGATATTATTCAGGTTACTAGTGAAGACAATCCAAGGTACCTTATATCTGTTACACACGGTGGGGAATTTATTGGAGAAATCAAAGTTGAGATGTTCCCGGAAGTAGCACCAAAACATGTTCATAACTTTGACAGTCTTGTTTCCATTCAATTTTATGACAGAACTGCTTTTCATCGGGTAATTCCAAATTTTATGATTCAGGGCGGAGACCCAAATTCGAAGGATAAATCTGAAGACACATGGGGATACGGTGACCCTTCTCAAATAAAAGTACCTGCAGAATTCAGCAGTCTTAATCATCTCAGAGGGATTTTATCAGCCGCAAGGGCACAGGATATAAATAGTGCTACTTCCCAATTTTTTATTTGTGTTGCTGATGCACCTCATTTGGATGGTAATTATTCCATTTACGGAGAAGTATTTGACGGAATGGATGTTGCAGATTTAATAGTCAATGTCCCAAGGAATCCAACTAACAACATGCCTTTTCTAAAAGTGGAAATGATGATAACTAAAATTGAGGAGACAGATTATACAGAAACCATTCAGTTAGGTAATGATATTGTTATATGTCCGAATCCTGTTAAAGATATTATTGGTTTTAAATCGAGTAATGATAATTTGATGCTCAAATCAATAGAGTTATCAGATATTAGTGGGAGAACAATTCTCAATCGTGAATATGCAACCGGTTTATATATAGAACAAATTCAAATTCCTGTTAATAACTTGTCAAATGGGATATATTTTATAAGATTGACTGATTCTGATATTCAAATTTATACTTTGAAAATTGTTGTGAATTAGGAGTAAATGAACTTTCCGGAAGTTTGAAACTTTCGGAAAGTAGTATCAATATAAAGACCCAAACGTTCAAAAATATAATCAACACTATTATGCAGGAATCAATATTTCTGACTTTTTAATATATTTAATTTTCATTTATTTGTAATAATTTGTTTTAAACCTTATAATCATAATTAAACCTTAGTAAAAAAACTATCTGAGAAGAACTCTTGAACCTTATTACCTTATTTTAATTTGGAATAAGCTAATAAGGTTAGTTATACTCGTTTTCTAAAATTGTTACTAAGGTTAATCAACCTATTCCCAAATCATTAATTCGTAATTCCTAATTCGTAATTGATTAAAGTCCTAACCTCTCAAAAATATAATCTACATTTTTGAAAATCTCATCATAACTGAATAAGGTTTCAATTTCTTCTTTTGTAATGTGGCTGATCAGTTCTTCATTTTCAAGAAGTGTTTGCTTGAAAGGAACTTTTTCCTGCCAGGTTCTCATTGCTGACTTTTGTACCAATTCATAAGCTTGTTGTCTTTTCAATCCTTTTTTGGCTAAAAAAAGCAGTATCTTTTGTGATGAATATAAGCCGTGAGTTATTTCCATGTTCTTTAGCATATTTTCGGGATAGACAAGTAGTTTATCCAATAAATTTGTCATTCTGTTTAATATGTAATCAAGTGAAATTGTCGAGTCCGGGAAAATCACCCTTTCGACACTGCTGTGTGAAATATCCCTTTCGTGCCACAAAGCATTATTTTCAAGACCAGCCATAGCATTAGCTCTGAGCAATCTTGCCTGTCCTGCGATATTTTCGGATGCAATCGGATTTCTCTTGTGGGGCATTGCTGAACTGCCTTTCTGTCCTTTGGAGAAAAATTCCTCTGCTTCGAGAACTTCCGTTCTCTGTAAATGACGAATTTCTATTGCGATTTTCTCCAGCATTGTTCCTATAAGGGCAATTGTCATTAAGAACATTGCGTGCCTGTCGCGCTGTATTACCTGAGTTGTGATAGGAGCAGGTTTCAAGCCAAGCTTTGCACAAACATGTTTTTCGACCATAGGGGAGATGTGCTCGAATGTTCCGACAGCACCATTGATTTTTCCGTAAGAAATTCCGTCAGTAGCGTGTTTCATTCGCCTGATGCTTCTTTGGCATTCGTCATACCACAAGGCGAACTTTAATCCGAATGTCATTGGCTCGGCATGGATACCGTGTGAACGTCCTATGCAAACAGTATGTTTAAATTCTTTAGCACGTCTTGCCAAAACTTCACTCAAAGCTTCAAGGTCTTTGAGCAGTAATTCACCTGCTTGCTTGCATTGAACAGCAAAGCATGTGTCCAAAACATCACTTGAGGTCATTCCCAAATGTATGTATCTCGACGGTTCGCCTACATATTCTTCCACGTTAGTAAGAAAAGCGATAACGTCATGCTTGGTAGTTTCCTCGATTTCTAAAATTTTCTTTACATCAACCTTGGCTTTTTCCCTTATGATTTTTGCCGCTTCCTGAGGGATTACGCCAAGCTGTGCCTGTGCTTCACAAGCCAAAATCTCGATTTCCAGCCAGATATTATATTTATTCTCATCTTCCCAAATATTACCCATTTCAGGGCGAGTATAACGTGGAATCATTTTTTCTCCAAAATCAAAATTTATACAAAATACAAATATAGGGAATTTAGTCGTTAGTCAATAGTTGATAGTCGTCAGTTAAGAAAGTTTAATTAGTTAAATGAATTTGATGAGTTAATAATTTCAAAATCTAATTTTGATGGCATATAAAAATTCTTGTTAGAAATCTTTTAATTATATATTTTTGCTTTAGTAGATTTCAATTATTGAATTTTATGTTTGTTTGTTGATTTTTAGATTACTTATGACAATTTGAAAATGTTGTTAAATAAATACAGCTATAATGAATAAAATTATTTATATTTTGCAAATACTTTTCATTTTTGGAATTCTTTCTCCTAAAAATTTAGAATGGATGACTTTAAATGCACAAGATATTGTACCAAATTATCAGGCTTTTGTCAATGACAATGAAAACATCTGGGTTGGAACCAACAATGGTCTTTATAAATTCAATAAATGTACCGAAGCTTGGGAAACATTCAACAATTTAAATTCTGATTTACCTGTTAATAATATTAGTTGCATAGCTATTGATAGTTTAGGTAATTTTTGGTTTGGTACAATGGGAGGAGGGTTAGTAAAGTATGACGGTATAAAATGGTCAATATTCAACAGTTCAAATTCCAGTAATATTTGCAATGATATAAGAACAGTTGCAGTTGATACGAAAAATAATATTTGGTTTGGAAGTGATCAAAAAGTATTAAAATATGATTGTAATAATTTTGAAATATTTGATGAATACAAGGATAAAAATATTTACGATTGGTGTTCAATAATTCAGTTATCAACTGATTCAATAGGCAATGTTTGGGCTGGTTTTATTTATGGTGGCTTATTTAAATTTAACGGTGTTGAATGGGAATATTATTCAAATTATTGTTATGATTCAAATGTACGTACAATTGGTGTTGAAAGAAACGGTAATGTTTTATGGATGGGAATAGAAGGTGTACAAGGCAGTTTAATAGTTTTTCGTGATGGAAAATGGCACCCAATAACTAATGATGAAAATTGTTGTAGTAATATTTCGATAGATGAATCGAATACAGTGTTAAAAATATTTCGCCATACATCGGAATTCGAAAATTATATTACGGTAACGGGTAAAAAAAATTATAAGATTGTTTGCAATAATACGCGAAAAGCTTTTTCCACAATTTCAGACGGAGATACAATTTGGATTTCAACTTATGAGGGTATTTATAAATATTTCGAAGGACAATTTACTTTATACAAATACCCAACTACTAAAATAATTGATGATACTATCATAATCAATGATTATACGCTTACGTGTTATCCTAATCCTAATTCTGAAAAAACAACTATTCAAATCAATATTGATTTCCCCTGCAATATAAAATTAGTAATTAATGATTATCTTGGTCAACAGGTCAAAGAACTATATAAGGGATTTAAAGAAACAGGTCAATATAGTTTTACTTTTTATCCAGAATTACTTTCTCCCGGAATCTATTTCTGTACTTTAAGAGCAGGAGAAAATGTAGAAACTTTGAAGATGGTAATAGTCAAATAAGTTTTGTTGATATCTTTTAGACATCATAGCTACTTTCATACTTCGACAAGCTCAGTATGACTGTTTTCGGTTGTTCGATCTTTCCGTCTTTGTGTCCATCTATCATCACTCAAATTCATTTTAAATTTTACCTTCTACATTTTACATTCAAAAAAAATCCCTTTTCCTTTCTCCCTTTTCCCTTCTCCCTTCTCCTATTTCTTCTTCGTTTTCACTACAAAATCCTGCACATAAATAGGTTTGAAATCATTTGGGTCAGTGAATTCAACTAACTTATATTTTTTTATTGCAAGTTTTGCTATTTTCTCTGCTGAATATTCATTTAAAGAGGGGAGAGCAGGTTCCGGATTTATTATATATGATGCAGGTCCACAAACTAAAGTATCTTTGAAATCAAATTTTTTGAAGTCTTCAATGTTGCAGATGTTTATTTCTCCTTCTTTAAACCGATAACCGAGAACCGACAACCGTGAACCGAGTTTTTTTTGTCCTTCGACAAGCTCAGTGTGATGGATTGTAAATTCCTGATAATATAATACATCTTTTTGAGCGGGAATTACCGCAATTATTTTGGAAATAGATTCTTCGCTTCGCTCAGAATGACAAAAAGCTACATTGTTAGCAAATGCCGATAAAGTGGGGACAGAGATTAGTTTTGGTGCATAATCCTCATCGCTTTCTTTGAAGCAAAGTGCTTTGGCTATGCTTGCTCCAATTCGTAACCCTGTGAATGAACCCGGTCCTGAAGAAATGGCAACTGCATCAATGTTTTCAATGCCTAAGCTATTATCCTCGAGAACTTTTCTTACGTATTCAGCACAATATGCATCATGCGGATTCCCGTCGCTTGATGAATACTCAGACACAATTGTATCATTGTCGCTAAGAGCTACAGCACATACCGGACCGCTTGTTTCTATCGAAATTATTTTCATTAATTAATTTTACACTTTTAAAAAAAGCAATTTATATTAACTTTCTGAAAGTTTAAAAACTTTCTGAAAATTTTATCTGTATGTTTTTTAGACTTGAGCATTATTTGTTGAAATTGTTTTTAAGCATTTTCGTAATTTGCATAAATTGTTGCAGCAATATTAAAAAATAGGAGAGAGAGTGAATATTTTATTTAAAAATATACGAATTATAAGTCCTTCTCAGGAAATTGATGATGTTTTTAATCTTTGGGTTAAAGACGGCATTATAAAATCAATGTCAAAGGGTGAGATTAAATGCGATGATAATACAGAAGAGATATTTGCAGAACGTTGGATTTGTTCTCCCGGACTTTATGATATGCACGTACATTTCAGAGAACCCGGATATGAATACAAAGAAGATATTGATACCGGTGCAGAATCTGCCGCTAACGGTGGTTTCACAGGTGTTTGCGTTATGCCGAATACTGACCCTGCAATTGACAATATAACAGTAGTTAACTTTATTAAACAAAGGGCTAAGGACTTGTTAGTTGATGTTGGAATTTCTGCAACAATTACTCAGGAAAGAAAAGGAAAACTCATTTCTCCGATGCTTGAGCTAAGTGACTTTGGTGCTTTAATGTTTACTGATGACGGCTCATGTGTAATGGATTCAGAAGTTATGAAAAGAGCTTTCGATTATGCTTCTACAAGGGATTTTCTTATTGCTCAGCATTGTGAAGACCATACTTTGACTCACGATTTTTCAATGAATGAAGGAGCTATTTCAGGCAGATTAGGTTTAAAGGGTTATCCTTCTGTAGCTGAAGAACTTATCGTTTCAAGAGATATACGGCTCTCAGAATACTGTGGTAACCGGTTATATCATATACAGCATGTCAGTACAAAAGGAGCCATACTTTTAATCAGAAATGCCAAGAAAAGAGGTTTAAGAGTTACCTGTGAGGTTACACCACATCATTTTACTAATGACGAGGAGGAATTAGTAAGCTATGATTCTCAATTGAAAATGAATCCACCATTGAGAACTAAAGAAGATATTGAAACTTTAATTGAGTGTATTCAAGATGGAACAATTGATTGTATCGTTACAGACCACGCACCGCATGCTTTGCATGAAAAACATGTTGAGTTCGAGAAAGCTCCATATGGAATTATAGGTCTTGAGACCTCTTTGGGATTGACCTTAACCAATTTGGTTCATAAAAATATAATTGATTTGAAAAAGATGATTGAGATGATGTCCGTTAATCCACGTAAGATTTTGAAACTTAATGATATAGAAGTAAAAGAAGGTGAAAAAGCCAATTTAAGCATATTTGACCCTAATGAAGAATGGATTGTTGACGCTAAGAAGTTCAAATCGAAATCCGAAAATAGTCCGTATATTGGTTCAAGGTTAAAAGGTAAGCCAAAATATACGATTAATAATAATCAAATTTATAAAAGTGATTTGTAATTTAGGGTTTCGGGTATAGGGTTTTGGGTTTAGTAATTAAATAATCATTCAATTCTAATTTCTATTTTCTATATTCTATTTTCTATAACCGTCATTCCTGCGAATGCAGGAATCTAAAATAGGGTAGTTCTTTAAATTATATAATTAAATGCTTATTTACATAAGTAATTGATATTACATCTTAAAAACCTATTTTGAAATAGATATTAATGTAATATAATCTGCATTATGTAAACTAAATATAAATTCAATCTTCCCTACTGATTAATGAATATTAAAAAATTCTTTGTTTGTTAAGTTAGTTTTTTTGATTTTTGTACTAATTAAAATTTATAAAATAATATTTCGGAATAATTATGACACAGAATAATAACTTCAGATTTTTTGCAATGGCTGGATTGGTAATCTTAGCCGCTTTATTAAGATTGATAGACCATCCGGCAAATGTATCCCCTATTATGGCAATCGCCATCTTTTCAGGTGCTTATTTCGCCGACAAGCGTTTTGCTTTGTTAATTCCAATCGGAGCAATGCTTCTAAGCGATTTTTTCCTTGGGTATTACTTAATATCAGTTTTCGTTTATGCCGGCTTCGGAATCGGTATATTTATAGGATATTTAATCAGGTCACGAGTTAAAATCCAAAATGTATTTTTAGCCTCATTAATCGGTTCATTAGTATTCTTCGTAATTACCAATTTTGGCTCATGGTTAACAGACCCGATGTATCAGCCATTGACAATGGAAAGTCTTATAAGATGCTACGGATTGGCAATACCATTTTTCAGAAACACTTTATTAGGTGATATGGCTTATGTTACTGTATTATTTGGTAGTTTCGCATTAGCTGAGAAATATGTTCCGGCAGTTCAAACCACTAAGTAGAAAGTTTGTAAAGTTTGTAAAGTTTGAAAGTTATAAAGTTTTTCAAATAGTCTTGTTATCCTGAATATGCGAAGGATGAGATATGTAGAAAATTTGCAAAGTTATTATATGCCAAGCAAATAACTAATCCTTTATAAACATCCCCCTTTTTACCTTATTGGGATAAGATATGACAATGCTGTATAAACCGGATGACAGTATGCTTGTGTTAAGTGGTATAATATTTTCACCTTCATTTATTTGTGCTTCAATGCTATACAATTGAACTCCTAAAAGATTGTAAATTTGAATTGTAACTATTTGTAAACCATCAGCAGTCAATTTTAAATTACAGTAATCACTAACAGGATTTGGATATATAAAAATATCATTCTCAGGGATTGTTAATTCATCTTCTACATCTGTTACTTTTGTATAAAAAATTTCCATTTTATAACAATCGAAACTGTATGAAAAACCGACCTTATCTTTAAATTCCAACTTTTTTTCAATCCAGTTTGTTCCACCGTCATCTGAAGAAATCATAAGAAGATTACCGATTGGGTCATAAAAGTAATTATAACTAAAGACAGTTGTCCAGATTTTATCAGGAACTTGCTTAACTTCCCACGTCTGATATTTATGTTGAATAATAAAGTGATTGTCATCATATGAGTAATTTGTAACATTACCATTCTGCCAGCCAAAATTTATTTTGTAATTCTGCTTTTCATAGGTCAAAATATTACCGTCACCATTATATATCCAATTTTCCATTACCTTAGGATTAAGAAGATTATTCTTATTCGACCATTCTTCGATTAATAATTGAATTAGAAAAGTTCCGTTTGTTTTGGTTTCATATTTCTTTGATTTTCTATAAGTTACTACTAGAGAATCTTTCATTGTTTCAATTGTAAATAAAGTATCATTTCCAATTGAATCGTAAAACCAATTATAAGTTTTAACTAATTCCCAAATATCATTTTTCAATTGTTCGGTGGTTTTATTTATTAACGAATCATTTTGATTATAATAAAAAAATGACTTCTCAGTATTAACCCATTCATCATTATACCATATTTCCTTAATTTCGTTCATCATTTTGGAAGTCGAATCATATGTCCAGAATGTTCGTGCTTTAGATTTACATACTGCACCATCCCATATTTCTTGTTGCATGGATATAGTATCACCCGACGAGTTATATGTCCAAAACCATTTTCGTATCAAATCATCGTTGTCATACAATAATGAAATCTTATTACCTAAAGTATCGTAGTTGTAAATATATTTATATCTACCATAACTTATTTTTTCATCGGTAAATGACGAAATAACATTATTATCATAATATGTCCAAAATTTATTATGACAAGTATCTACACTATTATAGTCATTCCAGTGTTTTTTGATATTATATAAGTGATTTCCTTTTATATCAAATGAGTCAGATATTACTTCCCATTCGCTGGGTCCTAGGTCAGTATCTCCATTTTCCCATTTCCAAGTTTCCATACTTCTGAAGATCAACTTTTCATTCACGTCATATTTATGCAAATTCCTTGCATACCTCAACCATTCAGTCCATTTATAACTGTAATTTTTTTCTTTTAAATAAGTTAGTTCTTTACCATATTCATCGTATGTCCAGTTTTCTCTAATATCTTCACACCAATTTCCATCATACATAACTTCTTGAGTTCTATTTATCAATTTATCCATTGAATCATAAGTCCAAGTAATCCGATATTTTTCTTTCCATTCTGTACTCAAATAAATATCGTATGAATAAAAAGTTGTATCTCCTTCATTATCAAATGTCCATGTACCCCTTTCTTTTCCTTCCCACTTCTCATTATCCCAGATTTCACTTTGGTCAAAAATTCTTCTGCCTTTCTCATCATATTGATATGTTTTTTTCAAAGTGTCGTTTTTAAACGAATAGACTTTTATAGAATCAACGAAGTAATTTTCGATTATCATTGATGTTGTTGGAATTGAAATCTCGGTTTGTGTAAAAGATATTTTAGAGGTAAGTAAGATTACCAAGATTATTAACCATATTTTCATAGGATACCTCATCTCTATGTTTTTTCCACTAATAGACCGTTTTTTCTATAAACAAAAATATTGAATATTTATTTTAATTGCTGAAAAAAATATATTTTTATCTTTATCCCGATTGGGATAAGAACCATGATTAATTCCTTGATTACCAACATATAATCCCTGAAGGGATAAAAACGAGTGTGTTGTTTCGAGGTTACCAACATATAATCAATAACGGGATAATCTTCATTCGTAGATTGCTGTGTTACTAACATATTATCTGACGGGATTGCTGATCCGTGGGATTAATTCCTTTTTACAAACATTCAATCCCTCTGCGATTGTAAAAACCGTAGGGTTCATTCCTTTCTACAAATATTCAATCGTTATACGATTGTTTCACTAACGACTAACGACTGTCGACCTATGACTTCCCTTATCCCTATTCCTTTTTCCCTTCTTCTCATTTACCATTAACAATTAACAATTATTAATTGCTTTCTCCCAGCCACCTTTCGGCATCTATTGCCGCCATGCAACCACTTCCAGCCGCAGTTACCGCCTGACGGTAAGCATGGTCCTGACAATCGCCACATGCAAACACACCCGGAATATTTGTATATGTTGACTTACCCTGAGTTATGATATATCCATTCTCATCTAAATCAATTATACCCTTTAAAAACTTAGTACTTGGTGTATGTCCGATAGCAATGAAAGCACCGTCTGCTGTCTGTTCAGTAATTTCACCTGTTTTTACATTTTTAACTTTGACACCCGTCAATCTTTTAATGCCATTTTCAACAACACCTGTATATTCATCAATAACCGAATCCAAAAGGAAATTGATTTTCGGATTTTTCTCGGCACGTTCTGACATAATTTTCGATGCCCTGAATTCCTGTCGTCTATGAACAACGGTAACTGAACTGCAGAGGTTTGCGAGGTAATTAGCTTCTTCCATTGCCGTGTCTCCCCCACCAATAACGAATACTTTCTGATTGCGGAAAAAGAAACCATCACAGGTAGCACATGCAGATACACCCAAACCCCAGTATTCATCTTCGCCTTTTGCATGAAGCCGTCTTGCTGTTGCACCTGTCGAAATAATCACTGCATCTGCTGTATATTCCTTGTTGTTTGATGTTGTAAGTTTAAAAGGACGATTTGAGAAATCCACCTTTTCGATTGTTTCGTAAATTGATTTAGCACCAAATTTATGGGCTTGCTTACGGAAAACGTCCATCATTTCCGGCCCCATTACTCCATCGGGGAAACCGGGATAATTCTCCACTTCCGTTGTAATCATAAGCTGACCACCGGGCTGGTCACCTTCGAAAATAACTACTTCAAGATTTGCCCTGCTTGCGTAAAGTCCTGCTGTGAATCCTGCCGGTCCTGAACCGACTACTATTAATTGATGATGTTCTGCCATTAATAAATTCCTTTAAATTTTTGTAATTGTTTTATATTAAAATTAATCATTTTCTCTGAAATATTTTATATTAATTGTTCACAATTACGAAATGTATAGCAGATTATTATTTGTTATTTCCAAAATCTCAAAATAATTTGCAACTTATTTCCGGTTAATGACTCTATATTTGTAAGCAGGAAATTCACAATTGAAAAAACAATGAAAGAAGATAACAAAAAGGAAAAATTTCTCGACTTATTAGAGCCATTATTAGATAAGCTCTATATGTATGCGAGAATGCTTGAAAAGAATCCTCAGGACGCTGAGGACCTTGTTGCTGATACAATTTTGACCTGCTACGAATCATTTGCTCAAATTAAGGATGAAAACAGATTCAAAGCATATCTTTTTAAAGTTACTCGAAACAAATTCAGAAGGAAAAACCGCAGAACCTGGCTATTCGGAAGTTATGATGAGGAAAAAGCATTGAGGATGCCTTCTACAGAATCTCAGCAAGATTTATCATTCGATGTTGAAATATTGTATAATGCGATTGAAAAACTTCCTACAAAACAAAAAGAAGCTATAGTCTTGTTCGAGATTTCCGGTTTTTCGATAAAAGAAATAAAAGACATTCAGGGAGCAACTCTTTCTGCAGTCAAATCGAGAATCAAGCGTGGTCGGGAGAAATTAACGGAAATGCTAAATCCGAAAACCGTAACAAATGAAATACAGCATAATAACAAAGAAACCAACAAAACATTACTCAAGGTGTAATTATGAATATAAATAAGAATCATAAATCAATAGACAGTTATTTTGAATCGGCAAGAAAACAAAAAACACCTGTTTCAAGGGACAAAGCTGCGAGTCTCCTCGAAAAAGATGGATTACTAAATACATATCCACAATCATTTTTTTCAAAAAAAGGAGTAAAAGCAATGACAATAGCATCATCAATAATAATAGTAGCCATGATCGGCTCAATCGGTTCAGGGATATTTAATAATTCTACGTATAAGCAGAAGCATGAAATAGAACCGGTTGACGTAAAATCCGAAATTGTTAATAACGAACAAACAAAACAGAATTCTGAAGAACAAGATATAAGTTCAAATAAAACAGATTCGCAAAAGCCAATGGAAATCGAATCGTTGAAAGATAATTTTATTAGAGGCATGAATACAATTACGTTAAGTGATGAGGAATTGAAAGAATTTGGAATTTTTTATGATACATATAAAGATGATGATATTATATTTCAATGTATTAAATTTGCTTTAGAACGTAACGATAAGACATATCATGAATTCATTTTTTTCAGGGATAATTGTCCTAAAATGGTTTTTATTCAAGGTGATTTCGATTCCAGTAAAAAATTTCTTAAGATAGAACCTATTCAAGTTTCAGATAGAGCAGAAGGAGGTAATGGATATTATAACGGTAAATACAATGGTGATGATAAAGACTTAAATAGCTTTATTAAATATCAGAAAACATTATTTGATTTATATGATATAAGTTTCCGAGCCGACACTGATTTTTCTAATATTCCACAAAATGTTTTGGATTGTGTATCAGATTTAAATCAATTATTTGAAATTTATAATCCGGGTTCAAAGGAAACCATGTGGAAAGAAGAACCAATCCAAAATAATTTAACAACTATATCAGATTATTTTAAAAAAATTAAAAAAAGTGAAAAAGAAACAAAACATATAGACACGATTAAAATTTATACTGTAGGAAGAGATAGTTTGGTTTATTCAATTATAACTGATGATGTTAATAATCCGGAACATCACAAAACTATAAAAAAAATGTTGAAAGATAAACAGGGAATGACATTTGTTATTGATTGGCCAAGCAGAGTAGAATTTTATAAAATACTTGCTAATATGAATAAAGTTGTTGAACAAAAACTATCAGAGATTAAAAATCTTATTGAAAGATATCTTAGAATCAACAATATGATTGCTTTACATGTTCCATTTAAAAATGACGCACAAAATGGAGTTACATTTTGGTTCCAACCATCAATAGAATTAATTAATGCCCTCCCCAAAAGATACAGAAAAGACCTTAGCTATGAATTTAAATTATTTGATAGTAACGAACCCTATTGTGGTGCTCCAATAGATTTAGAAAAAGCATATCTCGATGTCTGGAGAACTTGCAGTGGTGCTATCGAAAACCTTAGAGTATTCCCAAATCCCGTTAAAGATATTTTGAATGTCAAGTTTGAGCTGAAAGAAAACAGGGATATTACTTTTTCAATATATGACTTATCAGGAAGAAAAATCAAGGATGTTTCCAAATCTGAGCAATATTCATCAGGAACGATATCACATAGTCTTTACTTGTCTGATTTGCAAAAGGGAATGTATTATATTGTCGCAAGTTCAAAAAACAATGAGCAGGTAATGCAAAGATTTATTAAGGAATAGCTAAAAAAAATTGTAACTAACAATCCTTCATCTTTTGCTTTCAAAATAATTATGTAGTAGTTTTGTATATTACTGAGGAGTAATATTTCAAACATTACAATTTATTTCAAATTTAACGTCAATTAAAAAAAATTTTTGGTGATAGATGAAAGCAATTATAATAATTATAGGGGTTCTTTTTGGTATCATATTCGGACTTTACCCCTGGAACAAAACAATAAAGCCATTGTGGTGGAAAATCGTTGTTACAGCAAGTATTTGCCTGACAATTATTTTCGGCATCATCCCCCCTATCGCAGGGACTTTTTCTGATGCCTACTATGTTTATTCACTTGGCAGAAGCAACAAAATCAATGTATTAATCGAGACTAAAGATTTAAGCACTTCCTATGATAAAAATATAAATATGTGGTTAATTAAGGAACAGAAGTCTAAAGATGACAATCCGAATTTTTTGATTATCCCCAAACAAACTTTACCGCAGGAATTTGAAAATTCAGAATCAATAATAGTAAAAACGAAGTTTGATGCAAGATATAATGCTTATGTTTATTATTCAACAGTAGAGATAAATCCGTTCATGACTTTCCCCTATATTCCCGATTTGGAAGAAAGGGTGAAAATATTGAATTTCCATGTACCAATGGCATGGGTTGCTGTTCTTGCATATTTGATTTCAATGATTTACTCGATTCAGTTTCTAAGAAATCAAGATATGAAAAATGATATATTTGCATCATCATCTGCTTACCTTGGAACAGTATTTACAATACTTGCAACAGTTACAGGAATGATTTGGGCAAAATTCAACTGGGGTGCTTACTGGAACTGGGACCCAAGGCAAACCTCCATTTTTATTTTATTGCTAATATACTTTGCTTACTTTGCCTTACGCTCTTCAGTTGAGAATAAGGAATTAAAAGCAAGATTGAGTTCTGTTTATTCGATAATTGCTTTCGTTACAGTACCGTTTCTCGTGTTTGTTCTGCCAAGAATTGTAAGCGGACTGCATCCCGGCTCGGCTGATGACAGCAGTTTGGGACCTATAATGAGCGGCGGTTCGGATATGTTAAATTTGAATAAACAAATAGTCTTTAGCTTGGCATTGGCATCTTTTACAATGCTTTTCTTTTGGATTTTAAATATTTATAACAGATACAAATTATTAAGGGAAAAATATGACTGAGTTTCTTACTGACAATTCAATTTACTTGGTTTTAATAATATCGCTGATAATCTGGTTGGGACTGGCTTATGTTATGTTCAGTCTGGACAGGAAAATCACTCGATTGGAAAAGAATATTACTAACATTAATTCAGAAAATTCATGAAAAAAAAATACATTATCGGCTTATCTATAGCCGTTGTTTTCATTATTCTTGCAATACTATCCTTCGATGAAAGCAGAGTAGAGTATTCGGATATATCGAAAGCAAAAGAATCAGGAAAAACCGTTCAGATAATTGGCAAACGCCTTCAGGATAAAGAATGGGGATTTGACGCTAAGTCTAACCTTCTGACATTTTCAATCAAAGACGAGAAGGGACAAATAACTGACGTTATTTACGATGGAGCTCCTCCAAACAATTTTGATATTGCTCCAAGTCTTGTCATTAAAGGTAAATTTAAAGACAATATATTAGTTGCAAGTCAGATATTGACTAAATGTCCTTCTAAGTACGAAGGTCAGAATCCGGCTTTACATACCGGTTCAAAAAATTAATTTTTTATTTCTCAACTGTTTATGTGTAAAAAACCATTCATTTGAAAACAAAGAATGGGTTTTTTATATGTAAAAGTGATATATTATAAATTTTATTGTTTCATTAAATTAGAAAAGTAAAAATGATTGGAAAAATAATTATAGATATTTTATTTGTTGCATCTCTTATTTCAACAGTTCTGTACTTCCTTGCAGTAAAAAATGATAAAGGATTATATATCAAAATTGCACGAAGTTCTTTCTATATAGTATTCTTAGGGATAATCTTTATATCAGGATACTTCATGTATCTGATAATGACACACGATTTCCAATACACATATATCTGGAGCTATACATCTACCCAATTATCAAAATATCTACTTGCATCCTCATTCTATGCAGGTCAGGAGGGTTCATTTCTGCTTTGGGCATTGTTTGTTGCTATTCTTGGGATGTTTTTACTGCCATACGTAAAGAAGAATAATTACGAAGCAGTAACAATGGGATTTTATTCTTTAATCCTGGCATTTATATTGTTGTTAATGATTTTGAAAAGTCCATTCCAATACATATGGCAATCATTCCCCGACGTTGCCGAAGGATTTTTGCCAAAAGACGGCAGGGGCATGAATCCCATTCTTGAAAACTTTTGGATGACAATACATCCTCCAATTTTGTTTTTGGGCTATGCCGCAATGTCTGTACCTTATATATTCTCGGTATCCGGATTAATCAAGAAAGATTATCATAATTGGATAAGAATATCATTACCATGGACACTTGCCGCATCAGGATTTTTAGGTCTTGGTATTGGATTAGGTGGGTATTGGGCTTATGAAACACTTGGATGGGGCGGTTTTTGGGGTTGGGACCCTGTTGAAAATTCATCTCTTCTTCCTTGGCTGATATCAATGGCTTTGATTCACACGATGCTTATCCAAAGAAAAACCGGAGGACTTGAAAAAACAAATTACCTTCTTGCCATATTGTCATTTATTTTTGTGCTTTATGCCACTTTTCTTACACGTAGTGGCGTTCTTGGGGATACTTCGGTTCATTCTTTTGTTGACCCGGGAAGTCTTGTATATGCTTTTTTACTAATTTTCATTTTAGTATTTCTTTTTCTTGGAATCATTCTTCTAATAATAAGAGTAAAGGACTTAAATAAAAACAAAATGAATTTTGCACTTAGCTCTAAGGAAACATTTGTTACAACCGGTGCAATCATGCTTCTTATCTCTACAATTATTGTATTTATTGGAACAAGCTTCCCAATATTCCTTGAATTAACAGGGCAGACAAAAACATCAGTTGAAATTACTTTTTATGACAAATGGAATCTTCCAGTTGCAGTTGTATTTATGCTACTTTGCGGTTTCTCTTTTTATACTACATGGAGGGCAAGTAAATTCAGTTCAAACCTTAAAGGTGTAGTTTTACCCTTATTGGTATCTATACTCGGAACTGCAGTACTTTATTTTGCCGGTGTTTCAGAAGTAAAACATCTCTTCCTTGCAATGCCAAGTATCTTTTGTATGTATATAGCTATTCTAAATTTACTCAGAGTAATCAGGAAGAAACCGGCATCAATTGGTGCTTTTGTATCTCATGCGGGTTTGGGTATATTTTTCCTTGGAGTTATTTTCTCGGGAGGTTATACATTAACTACATCATTACAACTTGCAAAAGGCGAAACACAAAGTGCTTTAGGATATAATTTTACTTTTCTAGGTAGCGACAGGGTTGAAAAAGAAAAACATGACAGAGAAAAGTATAAATGCAATGTCAAAATTGAAAAAGATGGAGATTTCTTCCTTGCCTCCCCCATAGTCTATTGGAGTGAATTCAACCAAAAACAGCAGCCATTCTTCGAACCGGGAATTGAAGGGTATCTTACAAGAGATTTATATATTAGCCCAAAAGCATTAAATTATGAGAATGATATGCCAAGTGTAATTTTAACAAAAGGAGAATCAGCTCAAATACCATTTGATTCATCCACAACAATTAAACTGAATGAATTTGATATGTCCCACGGAACTGATATGAATTCAGGTGACGGCAAGTTCAAATTCGGAGTTGTCATTCAATACGAAACAGTAAAAGATACTATTGCCGATACTCTATACATAGGATTAGATATGGCAAATGGCAGTTCAACTCCTTACTGGAAGGAATTAAAAAATGCAAATATTTCAATTGGATTTTCTAACTTCCGGGTTGAGCCAAATGATATGTCTAAATCAACAGCAGAATTCTCATTCTTTGTGGAGGGCATGAAATCCAAAGAACCTCGTGAAGTTTTCACATTCGAAGTATCGGTCAAACCTTTCATGATGTTTGTATGGATTGGCTCATTTGCAGTTGTATTTGGTTTCTTTATTGCAATATTTAAATACAGAAAGAAAAAAGATTAAAACTATATTACTACTAAGGAATATAGTTTTCATGGACTTATTTGAAAATCTTTATATATCAATAAATTACAGGGTAATATGTTTTCAAATAAATTTTATAATTAACCGTTAATGACAAAAATAAATTTTATAAACTAATGGAGATTTTATGAGGAATTTAAAAATATTCAGCTTGATTATTATTTTTTCTTTTATAATGGTTAATAATACAGCTTGTACCAAAGAAACTAAAAATGATAAAACTGAAACAGTACAGGATAATAAACATGATGTTCAAATTGCTGCTAATAGTGAAAAAGGCCCTCAGATTCTTGATATAACAAACGTCGGTGTTTCACAAAAGGGTAAGGCTGTCGATTTCGAATGGATGGAAAACGGGAAGAAATATACATTTTCCGGATTCACAAAAAACAAAGTTGTTTTCTTAAACTTTTGGGCAACTTGGTGCGGACCTTGCAGGATGGAAATCCCTGACATCATCGAGTTGAACAAAGAATTACCTGATAAAGATTTTGTTGTTATATCTGTTGCTTTGGACAACAGAGGTACTTTAGAACAAATTAGAAGCTTAGTTCAAGGTTTCGCCAAACAAATGAAAATCAACTATCACATCTTCCTCCCTACTAAAGATGTAGTAACACCTTATGGTGATATTTCAGGAATTCCAACAACTTTTATCATTGACAGAAAAGGAAATATCGTTGAAAAAATAGTAGGTGGAAGAAACAAAGCACAGTTCCTGCAGTCAATCAAAAGAGCAATGAACTCATAGACAGTTTTAAAGACTTTTAATAATGAACCCTCTTGGTTATCCCTGAGGGTTTTTTTTTCCAGTATCTTTCTATAAAATGATAATTTTACTTTACACTAATCCACTAATTCCCTATTTACCTATCTTAATATAATAATATCACCCTTTTTCCGTAATTGTTTTTATTAATGTTTAAATTATCGAGAGAAATTTTATGGCTAAAAAAATATTGGTTGTTATAATAATGATTATATCGGCATTTACACTTAATTCACAAAATACACAAAAGGATGGACAAAAACCGAAAGTGATTTACAAAACCGCTTATGATTCTCTCTTGCTTGAAGGAGTAAAAGCGATAAATGAACGAAAACTCGACCTTGCCGTAAAACTTTTAAACGAAGCTATTGCCATTGAACCTACAAAATGGGAAGTTTATTATGAAAAAGCACTGGCTTATTATCAGGCAAAAGAATTTGACAGTACGATTGCCATTTTAGAACCTTTCATTGATAGTAAAGAAGTCAACAATCATTTCTATCAAATTCTTGGCAGCAGTTATGATATAAAACAGAACTATGAGAAAGCCGAAGAAATTTATACTAAAGGTCTTGAACGATTTCCCAATGCAGGAAATATCTATATGGAAGTAGGTATTCACTTCTTTGAACTTAAAGAACCAATGAAATCAGTTTACAATTGGCACAAAGGAGTTGATGTACAACCGGAATTTGAAAACAATTACTACTGGCTTGCCAGATACCTGTTTTATAATTATGAATACGTTTGGGCTATAATGTACGGCGAATTGTTTATGAATTTATCGGATGCTCCTATGCGTTTGGATGATATAAGTAATTATATTGACGGAGCATTTGGATATAGTTTTTATCATCAGGTGGATTCGGTTACAACGGATATTAAATTTACAGGTATAATTATTAAAGCAAAGAATCTAAAAGAACGTGAAGATTTGCCATTTGAACTCGCTTATCAGATTGTCATGAAAGAAGCTGCAGATACATTATTACCCAAAAAGAAAATTGATTTGAAGATTGAAGACATTTTCAAAATCAGAATGGCTTTTATTGATATATGGTACAGGGACGGTTGGAATAAGCGATATTCAAATCCTTTGTTTGACTTGCACAAGAAATTAATTGAAAATAATCATTTTGAAACCTATACATATTGGCTTTTCAACTCAGTCCGAAAGGAAGAAGCAAAAGCCTGGTTGCAAGACAATAATGATAAATTGCAGGACTTCGGAAATTTTATGGTAAAAAACAAATTAAAGATTAACAAGGGTAACTATTTTTCAAAAGAAAAATATTCCAGGGGATATTAAAATCGAATTTCTAATTATCAATTACGAATTACGAATAGGAATTTCTCTGCAAATATAAATTTAGTGCTTATAAATCATATTAGAAAATTACAAAATAATTGAAGAAATTATTTATCTTTGTAATTCAATTTTTAAATTGTAAAAATATAGTTCCATATTTACTTCATATTTTACTTAATTTTTTCTGTTGCTTGCTTTTCGAAAAAAAAATTACTATCAATAAAAAATAATGTTTGCTATTTTAATTAATTTAATTAATTTGAAACTGGTAACATTTAGTAAAACAAGGAGATTTATTATAAAATGCCAAATAAGGATAACATTTTATCAATATCAACTATCGCACATAACGGACAAAATCTCGGTAAGTGTTTTCTTTATTATTTAAAGACCAAACGCAACGAGCAACTAAGCGAGGTAGGTTATGTGGTGGTGGTTTATGCAGCGGGGGCACAATTACCACCAGTTGTGTCAAATTATTATTTTATTTAAACAATTATGAGAAAAAGTTTAATTTTAATATGGTCTGATAAGGGGAATTTTTAATGGCTATTGTTTTTGAATGGGATATGGAAAAAGCGGAATCTAATCTGAAAAAGCATGGGATTAGTTTTGAAGAATCCAAATCGGTATTTTACGATAATAATGGCTATATGTTCGCTGATGAAATTCATTCGATTTTAGAAGATAGATTTATTTTGATAGGATACTCACAAAATAATAGATTACTATTTGTGTCATTTACTGAAAGAAATGATAATATTAGGATTATTTCAGCAAGAAAAGCAACTAAACAAGAAAGATTAAATTATGAAAAAAACAACAAAAATAATTAATGGCGATAAGGTTACAATCATTCAGGGCGATAATGTTGACCTTGATGATGATTTAGCTGAAGAGTATGATTTAGAAAAATTAGATTTGAAACCTAATCCTTATGCCACACGATTAAGGAGTCAAAATAAATTAACTGTACAATTGGATTCCGATATTTCAGAATATTTTCGGAATTCAAGAGATGTAAATAATTATTTAAGGAAGCAGATAACTTTAATACAAAGAGTTGTTAAAACCTAAGTTCAAAGAAATGGGAAATCTATATTTGAGGAAAAATCGTTGTCGCTAAATTGAAATGTGAGAATAATGTAACGAGCAACTAAGGGAACTGGGAAATGTAGCGGTGGTTTATGCGAATGGTGGGATACAAGAACTAACGACACCGTAAATTCTATTTTTAACAAATTCTAGGAAAGAATGAAAAATTTATCTTTATTATTTTGTGTAATATTTTTTTCAGGATATTTTATTTGTCAACCACAAGAACGTAAAGAAATTGGTTATCAAATTCTAGATCTTGAGAAAAATTATAATTTTAATGTAAAAAATTCTATATATGATAGTTTAGATGCTATAATTAGTCGGGCTGAGTTATTAATAAAGCCAATTATATCTAATAAAATTTCTAAGATAGATGCTATTAACATTTTAAATAAAATTAGCTGGTCTTTGAAATCATATGGCTATAAAAAGGAAATAAATAAAGTCTTGTTTTATAAGGCAATACAAGATAAAACTTTAGAATGTGATTCATATTGTTTTCTTTATTTATCAATAGCAGAAAGACTGAAACTACCTCTTTATATTATTATTGCACCTTTTCATTCTATTATTCTTTGGGATGACGGTGATGATAAAATATATTGGGAAACAACAATTGATGCTGTTTTAGATATCAATATATATAAAAATACTTTAAATATTGATGAGAAATCAATTGCTAATGGTGTTTATCTAAAAAAATTATCAACACAAGAAATATTAGGTATGATTTATAATAATATTGGTTATACAAAAGCTAATAATAAAGGGGGAAAAAATGATGTATTAAATACTTTTAATAAAGGAATTATTATATATCCCAAATCCGCTGAATTATTTTTCAACAGAGGCACTTTTCAAATAGATATCGGAAATGATGAATCTGGGATAGAAGATTTAAAAAAGGCAATAGAATTATTCCCAAATTATTACGATGCTTATAAAAATATAGGAGCTACTTTGAGTAATAGAGGCGATAACAAGGATGCAATTCTTTATTATAATAAAGCTGTTGAAATAAAATCAGATTTTCCTGAGGCATACACTGAACGTGGATTAGAAAGATGTAAATTAATGAACTTTCAAGGTGGCTTGGAAGATTTTAATAAAGCTATTGAATTAGATCCAAGTTTCGCACTTGCTTATTTTTATCGTGGGGGCATGTACTACGATTTAAAAGATTTTCAAAAAGCATGTAAAGATTGGGAAATGGCATATAAATTAGGTAATCAAATGGCATATCAATATTTTCTACAAATTTGTAAATAATTAAGAAATCAACTTCATTCAAAGGTAAATAAATATGAAAATTTTTAACTTTTTTAAAAAATCAAATTTTATTTATAATATTGAGAATAGTTCTTTTAATATAGATCAATTGCCAAAAATTGGATTTATTGTTATTGAAGACTTCTCAAAAGGTCTAAAGTTTCATAGTCTTAAAGCTTTAAAAATGAGTGTATTGTCTTGTTTTGAATTTCAAGAAGCAATTAGAAATAAAATTCAAAAATTATATTTTTCTGAAATAAACGGACCCCATGCCTTGGTTCATTGGAATATTGAGCAAACTATAAAAGATAATATTCTGGTTTCATTGACTTGTATTGGTGATGAATCTATAAGTGGAAAAATCAAAGAACTTTTTAATCAATATTCTTTATTTAGTATTGATATTAAAGATCCCAATAAAAATAAATCTATATATCCTAATTCTAATATAAGACTTCAACATGCAGTTGACATGACTTCTTCAAATATGAGAAGTGATTTAATTCTAACGATATGGTCAGGATATGAGCTATCTAAGAAAAGAATTAATGAATTATTGGATATTTATATTAATTATTACAATATTAAAAAAAATCAAATTAATATAAAATTCAATGTGAAAGGTTTTAAGTTATCTAAAGGTAATCGTTGGAATTATTTGAAGCCTTAGTAATATTTTGCTTCCAAATACTTAAATAAATTATATCATCCTTTAACCCGTAGAATTGAAGTTCGTTAAGAGCAAGCTTTGGTTCTAGGTCAATTATCCATGCGCTCATATAATCAAAGAGTGTGTCTATTGTGTTAAGGATATCAGTGTTGTAGTTACTATATGTTTTCATGAACTCAGCAATTTTATCATTTAACTGCTTCTATCTTTTGTTAGCATGGACTTCGTTTTGAAATCATTTCGATATTTATCTTAACTCATACAAAGAATTTTAAATTCCAATATTAAAACTATCACTAAAATCCATTATCTTTGTAATTCGATTTTTAGCAAATTATTTTTTATTGGAGTTTACACATGGAAAAATTTAAAAATTATATTAATGGTAAATGGGAATCTGCAAAGTCAGGTAAGACTTTTCAAAATATCAATCCTGCAAATCATGAAGATATTATCGGTGAATTTTCTTTATCTGAGCAAGCAGACGTTGACGAAGCTGTCGCTGCAGCCCGTCAGGCATTTAAAAGCTGGAGATTGGTTCCAGCACCAAAAAGAGGTGATTTATTACGCAAAGCAGGTGATATCTTCTCTCGTAGAAAAGTTGAACTTGGAAAAATTATGACTCGTGAAATGGGCAAGCCGACTTTTGAAACCGAAGGCGATGTCCAGGAAGCTATTGATACTGCTTACTATGCCGCATCCGAAACAAGAAGATTGTTCGGACACACAGCACCAAGCGAAATGTTTGAAAAAACTAATATGACTTTCAGAGTTCCTATCGGCGTTTGCGGAATTATAACTGCATGGAATTTTCCTGTTGCAGTACCTTCATGGAAGATATTACCTGCCATCGCTGCCGGAAATACTGTAGTATATAAGCCATCAAAAGAATCACCACATTCTGGGGTAATTTTTGCTGAAATAATGGAAGAAGCCGGTTTTCCGGCAGGTGTTTTCAATGTTTTAACAGGCAAAGGAAGTATGGGAAATATGCTCGTAGAACATCCCGGAATTGATTTAATCGGATTCACCGGCTCTACTGATATTGGTTGTCAGATTGGTGCGATTTGCGGTAAAACTAATAAGAAATGCTCACTTGAAATGGGAGGAAAAAATGCTCAGATTGTAATGGATGATGCAAATCTTGAATTGGCTTTGGAGGGAGTTCTTTGGGGTGCATTCGGTACAACGGGACAAAGATGTACGGCTACATCAAGACTGATTCTGCATAAGGATATTTATGATAAATTTTTAGATATGTTGAAAACAAGAGCAGAAGCTCTCAAACTCGGCGATGGACTTATAAAAGGTACTGATGTAGGTCCTGTAATCCATGACCAATCCCTGCAAAATTGTGAAAACTATGTCAAAACAGCTTTGAAAGAAGGTGGACGGCTGATTTGCGGCGGAGAAAGAGCCAATGCCGGCAATCTTGCCAAAGGAAGTTTTTACAAGCCAACAATTATTGCTGATGTTTTGCCGAGACATACAATTTTCATGGAAGAGATTTTCGGTCCTGTTCTTGCGGTAGCTAAGGCAGACAGTTTCGAGCATGCAATTGAATTGCAGAATACCTGCGATTTTGGTTTGTCATCTTCAATTTATACAAAGAATGTTAACAACGCATTCAAAGCTATAAGAGATATTGAAGCAGGTATAACATATATCAATGCCCCGACAACCGGTGCCGAAGCTCACATGCCGTTTGGTGGTGTTAAGGGTACAGGAAACGGTCATAGGGAAGGCGGCTGGACTGTATTCGATATATTCACAGAATGGAAAACAGTTTATATAGATTATTCCGATAAATTGCAAAGAGCACAGATAGACAATTATTAATAATGTGTTGAGGTATTTAGACATTTAGGTAAATAGGTTTTTAGGCATTTAAGCGATTAGGTTTTTCCGCTAAGTACCTATTTACCTAATCCCCTGAACAGCTAATCCCCTTCTTTCAGAATTTATATTTTGGATTATCAACATCAAAATCAATATCCGTTAAACCGACATTAACCTTTAAATCCCAAAATTCATAATCTTCGAGTAGTTTTTTATTTTTATCGTAGACAACAAACTTCAAAGGCAAGTCTGATTTTTCATCCAGATGCAAATAAATTAAATGCCCATAATAAATATCATCTTTTGGTAATGTAATTTTGAATACTTTAGATGCCTTACCGTTCACAACTCCATTAGCCAATTGCTGTAATTCCGCACCTTCATGCTTTTGAGCCAGCTCGTAATTTTTTTTCATCAATTCGATAATACTGCCGAAGTCCGCATCGAGTACGGAATGCCTGCAACCTTCAAGAGCTTTTTTGCCGCGAGGGTCAATTGCTATATCAATAAAAGACATAATTCCACCGGGGTGAACCTTCAGTTTGTTTTTATATTTTTTCCCTGCATAAATCACCTCCATCCCCTTGTCTTCACCTTCTGTCCAATTGAGGTAGTAATAACAAGGTTTTTTAAACTTAAAATTGATATTTTTTCTGAGAGTATATTTACCGTCAACAAGTTCTTTTTTATATAATTTGCAAGTATAATCATTTACTTTTTCAAATGATGATTCAAGAGAATTAAGAAATGTTTCCATATTGGTATTATATGAAAACATCTGCAATAAAAATACAACGAAAATATGAATCATTATAACCATAATCTTTCAAATATCATTTCAAAAAAGGAACCAATTTCTTTAATTTCATTATTTGATATTTAGACTCATTCCAAAATTTATTATCCTGTTTTATAATAATTTTATCAATAAAACCATGACATCATTTGGCAAATAAAGTCTTTTAGCAAATTCAAATTAATAAACTTTATTTAAAAATCGAATTATATTTTTTTTAAAAATGAAAATTTTGTTATATTGCTGAACAGTAATAAACATAAGTTTAATAATTTGTAAAATATAATGATCGAGGTATATATGAAGAAGTTTGGAGTTATGATAGGAGTTACAATTTTAACTTCTATAACAATAATGCTCTTTTCAATAAATAATTATGCTCAGGATAGTGGAAAATTTAAATATACTGGAAGCAAGAAATGTAAAGTTTGCCATTCATCGCCAAAATCAGGTGCCCAATTTAAGCAATGGGAATCATCAAAACATGCTAAGGCATATGAAACACTTGCTTCGGAAGAAGCAAAAAAGATAGGAGCTGAAAAAGGAATAGCCAACCCGCAAAATGATGCTCAATGTTTGAAATGTCATGTTACAGCTTATGGGATTGATGCATCTATGTTGGATAAAGGATATAATATGGCTGACGGAGTCGGTTGTGAATCTTGCCACGGTGCCGGTGAAGGTTACTGGAAAAAGAAAGATATGGAAGATATTGCCAAAGGTGCAGTTGAAGGAGCTACGCTTGGTTTGGTAAAACCAACCGAAGAGACTTGCAAAACCTGCCACAATGAAGGCTCGCCTACTTTTAAAGGATTTAACTTTGTTGAAATGTTTAAACAGGTAAATCATATGATACCAGATGACTATAAAAAGGAAAAAGGTTATAAATAATCAAATAAATGAAGCGGGGTTGTTTACCCCGCTTTTAATTTTTACGAATATTAACATGAACAAATGATTAATAAGATATGAAAATCATTTTAACAATAATAATTACTATCTTTTTTCTTACTGCAAATTGTCTTGTCGCCCAGTCAAATAGTGATTGTCTTGGCTGCCATGATGACCCGGAATTGACAATGGAGAAAGGTGGTAAAACTAAATCTATCGGTTTCAAAGTTGCTTCATTTAAGAAATCTGCTCACAAGAGATTGAAGTGCATTCAGTGCCACAACAACTTTGACGCTGATGAAATTCCGCATAATTCAGCAATCAAACCTGTCAATTGCATGAATTGTCATAAAAATGTTGCTTCAAAACATCTTTTTCATCCTCAAATGATGAAAGCAACCGGAATTGAAGGTTCTAAAGATGTAAACTGTGATAATTGCCACGGACATCACGACCCTGAATTCATCAAGAATCCGGGAAGTAAATTTTTTATTACCAAACTTACTGATGCTTGCGGAGAATGTCATAAAAAACAAAAAGCAGAGCATTTGGTTTCTGAGCATTTTCATAAATCACAGGAGAACAATCGGAACACTCCAAATTGTATTTATTGCCATGTCAAACCAATTACTCAAGGATACAAATTATCAACATTAAAGTTAAAGAATAATCAACAGGAACTTTGTTTGGATTGCCATCTCAATGAAAAAACAGCTAAAACAAAATATTCCAAGAGCTTGATTGAATTTGATAAAAGCGTTCATGGAATGGCTTTGAAAAATGGAGTAGCTGAAGCTCCTACCTGTACGGATTGCCATGGTGTACATAATTTACAAAAAGCTGATAAACCAACATCTATTATCAACAAATTCAATCTGTCTTCACTTTGCGGCAAATGTCATATTGCTCTGACAAATGAATATACTGGTAGTGTACATGGTATTGCTCTAAAGAAAGGTAATTTAGATGCTCCAAGTTGTACTTATTGTCATGGTGAACATAGCATAAGACCTGTCGAAGGTTTGACGGATAGGATATTTCAGATGAATAATATCAATAGATTGACTGTAGAAAAGAATCAAATGGTTTATTGTGTACATTGTCATACCGACGAAAATTTAGCTAATAAATATGGAATGTTAACTATCTCTAAAGCTCACGACTGGTTACCTGGTGTAGCAAGGCATTACGAAACTGTCAGATGTGTTGATTGTCATTCATCATATCTTCCACCGAATTTATCGCATAATATACTACCACCTGAAAAGACTATTAAAAAATGTGGTGAATGCCATTCCAAGAATTCGATTTTGATGACAAAGTTATATAAGCATGAAAGAAAGAAATCACAGGAAAAATTTGGTTTCATTAACGGTGCTGTGCTAAGTGACGCCTATGTTATTGGTACGACGAGAAATGTTTTTTTAGACAGCTTAAGTATTATTATTTTAAGTGGTGTTATTATCATTGTTTTATTACACGCCTTATTAAGGTGGTATTTTTCAAAAGGAATTAAATAGATGGAAAAAATATATCTATATCCATTATGGCTAAGAATATGGCACTTAATTAATGCTCTATTGATGATCCTGCTATTTTTGAGTGGAATTAGTTTGCATTACTCCGAAACTTCATCGTTATTGTTATCTTTCTCAACCGCTATGGTGATTCATAATGTCTGCGGAATATTGTTGTCTCTGAATTATTTATTTTATTTTTTATTCAATCTAATTTCGGGAAATTATAAACATTATCTGCCAAAACTCAAAAATTTTCTTAAAGAAATTTTAATCCAGGCAAGATATTATTTAATTGATATTTTCGATAAAGAACCACATCCATTTCCGGCACATGAAAAAAGGAAATTCAATCCATTACAAACACTTGGGTACTTGTCCATAATGTATTTTATGATTCCGTTAGTAATTGTAACGGGCTGGTTGCTCATGTTCCCTGAACTAACTCCGGATGAATTTTTTGGGATGGGAGGAGTATGGCCTGCTGCCATTTTACATATCATATCCGGTTTTATTATTAGTATTTTTACAGTAGTTCATGTATATTTGGGAACTACCGGACATACTGTCCGTGATCTGTATCTTGGAATAATTACAGGTTGGCACCATACAGAAGAAGGATACGATATTCCAGACGACGAGAAATTAATCACATTAAAATCAAGAATTGAAAAAGGTAAAATCCTCCCGGCAATTTTTTACAATCCAATATCCCTTACAGGGTCATTTATTACATTTATTAGCTTTACCGTAATTTTATTTTTAATTATCTTAGAACTATTTTCGGAAACCAGCAATCCTTATTTAGGAATATTTACATTCATGGTACTGCCCGGTTTTTTGATATTGGGAATATTTTTAATTTTCTTTGGTGCATTCAGAGAAAACAGAATCTTACTAAGAGACTCTAAAAGAGAAAGAAAATTGCCGGTATTAGATTTAAATAATACTAAACATCAGGTAGCGACATTGGTGTTTACGGTATCAGCATTGTTATTGTTTGTATTTTCGGGTTTTGGCAGCTATAAAGCTTACGAGTATTCGGAATCTGACGAATTTTGTGGAACAGTTTGTCACACAGTCATGGAACCAGAATATACAACATACAGAAATTCTCCTCATAGCAATGTCGGTTGTGTCCAATGTCATATTGGCGATGGAGCCGGTTGGTTTGTTAAATCAAAAATTTCGGGTATGTATCAGGTATACGCAGTTTTAGCGGATATTGAACCCCGTCCAATCCCAACTCCTGTAGTGAATTTGCGACCAGCTGCAGAAACCTGCGAAAGATGTCATTCGCCTAAACATTTTTACGATGAAAAAAAGATTGTCAGGGATTATTATTTATCCAATGAGCAAAATACTTATTTCAATCTTGAAATGATTGTTAAGGTTGGAGGCGGGAATACCGAAATAGGAAATAATAGCGGTATCCACTGGCATATGAATTTGTCAAATGAAATTACATACATGGCTGTTGACCGTGAAAAGCAGGATATCCCATGGATTAAGTCCAAATCACTTATTACCGGAAAAGAAACAGTATATGCTATCCCGGGTTTTGACTATGATAAATCTTTGAACTCAGGTAAGAAATTGAAAAGAATGGATTGTATTGATTGCCATAACAGGCCTTCCCATATATACAATCCGCCTGATAAGATAGTAAATTTATTTTTAAGCATTGGTAAGATAAATCCGAATATTCCATATATAAAATCAGTGAGTGTTCAAGCACTTGAATCAATAAATTCAACAAAAGAGGAAGCCTTGACAGATATAAACAGGTATGTTTGGAATTATTATAACATGAAAATTCCTAATTTGGACAAGAAGATAAAAGAGGATATTAATAATGCGATAGTACAGCTTTCAAACATTTATGCAAAAAATTATTTCCCAAAAATGAAAGTTAACTGGAAAAATCATCCCGACAACATAGGACACTTGTATAGCAAAGGGTGCTACAGATGCCATGACGGTAAACATGTTAGTCCTGAAGGAAACGTGCTGACTATGAATTGTGAATCTTGTCACACATTTAAATCCGAAGTATTTTCTAAAGATTCCGCCCAAACTTTTAGTGTTATTAATGATTTTGTCCATCCCGGTGGTGACGACAAAAATATCAAAGAACAAAACTGTGTATTTTGCCATGGTGCTCCTAAATACAGAAAACAATTATTTCATTCATCACAAGTTTCAAATTAGGAATAAGAGTATGAGATATTTGTTGTTATTAATTTTGTTTGTTTATGCAGTCAAATCCTCCGAATCTGATAATACATGTTTTGATTGCCATTCCGATAAAACAATGATTAAGGAAAAGGATGGAAAAAGAATTTCCTTATACGTAGATATTAAAAAATGGAATAAATCTATTCACATAAAAACCGGATGTATAGGATGCCACAGCGATGTTAATCCTGATGATTTGCCACATGCGGAAGATTTATCAAAAGTAAAATGTTCAAAATGCCACGAGCAGGCAGTAGCCAAATTCGAATCCAGTCTTCATGGAAAAGCTTTAAGACAAGGCAAAACTCTTGCTCCAACTTGCCAAATTTGCCACGGTAAACATGAAATATTATCTTCTAAAAATCAGGATTCTAAGACCTATGCGACCAATATTCCATATTTATGCGGTCAATGTCATAGAGAAGGCACACCTGTTTCAAAACTCAGGAATATAAGTAAACATAATATTATTGAAAATTATTCTCAATCAATTCATGGTGAAGGTTTATACAAAAGAGGATTAACCGTAACAGCTGTTTGTGTAAGTTGCCATATGTCTCATGATATTTTACCACATGAAAATCCAAAATCTTCAATAAACAGGTACAATATAGCAAAAACCTGTATGCAATGTCATTCACAGATAGAAAAAGTTCATACTAAAGTTATTGACGGAAAATTATGGGAAAAGAAACCTCATTTAATCCCGGTATGCGTTGATTGTCATCAACCTCATAAGACAAGAAGCATTGCTTACGATAGAAGTTATCCGAATGAAGTTTGTATGAAGTGCCATTTCAATCCAAATATTTATAAAACGGTGAACGGAAAGAAAGTAAATTTGCATGTTGATGAAAATCATTTAAAAAATTCCATTCATAAAGATTTGTCATGTATTAAATGTCACTCGAATATCAATACGGAATTTAAACCGGTTTGTATTAATAGCGGGAAAGTTGATTGTTCTGCTTGTCATGCCCAGGAAGTTAACGATTATAATATTAGTTACCATGGTACCCAGCACCAAAAAGGTAACCCGGATGCTCCATATTGCACAGATTGCCATACAAGTCATACCATATCAAGCCGTTTTGACAAAAAGTCTCCTATTTACGTACAGAACATTCCAAATCTCTGTGGAAATTGTCATAGGGTCGGTAGAAAGGCAAGCCGTCATTACAAAGGTGTACAACATGAAGTTGTTGAACATTATAAGGAGAGTATACATGGAAAAGGGCTACTCGAAAGCGGTCTCATAGTTACCGCAACATGTGTGGATTGCCATACAAGCCATAGGGAACTTCCTTCTAAAAATCCTAATTCAAGTGTTAACCACAAAAACATAGCTTCCACTTGCGGCAAGTGCCATCAAGGTATTTATGAGCAATTAAATAAAAGTATTCATAGTCCAGCAATAACCAAAACAAACAAGAAACTACCCGTTTGTAATGATTGTCATTCTGCTCATACTATTAACCGTACGGATGCTGATGATTTCAGAGAAATGATTATTAATCAATGTGGTAAATGTCATAAAGATGTTACCGAAACATATTTCGATACATTTCATGGCAAAGTTTCGAAGCTAGGTTCGGGAAAAACGGCAAGGTGTTCGGATTGTCATGGTTCACATTCGATATTACCTGTGTCCAATCCTGAATCAAGCTTAAGCAGGAATAATATAATTCAAACTTGTAAGAAATGTCATACAAATTCAAACCGAAAATTTGTTGGATACCTGACTCATGCTACTCATCACAATCGAAATAAGTATCCATTTCTATTTTATACTTTTTGGTTTATGACAATACTCCTTGTTTCGACTTTTAGTTTTTTTGGGCTTCATACTTTACTTTGGATTCCAAGGGCTTTTTTCGAAAAAAGGAAACATAAAAATATGATTGAAAGGAAGAAAGATGAATAATAAACTGTCTGATGAAAATGAAGATTTACATGTTGAGAATGATTCAGTTAAACTAATTGAAAATAATGAAACCATTGAACCATCAATTGCAAATATGGAAAATCCTCTTGTTAAAGCAAATGAAGAATATATAAAGAACAATCCCGGACTATATTATGAACGCTTCGATGGAGTATCAAGATTCACACATGTTTTAATAATTGTAAGCTTTCTGTCTTTGGCTTTAACAGGTATGATTATTAAATTTTCGGGAGTACCTGCTTTTCAGTTTTTATCAAGACTTTTCGGTGGCTACGAAATTACAGGTTTTATTCATAGAGTTGCAGCTATAATCACTTTTATATATTTCTCATTACATATTATTTATCTGTTCCGGAAAAAGAACCATCTTAATATAAGTCTTAAGGAATTGGTTTTTGGAAAATACTCTATGATTCCAAATAAAAATGATTTAATTCAACTATTGCAAACATTAAAATGGTTTTTGGGATTAGGACCAAGACCTGAATACGGTAGATGGACATATTGGGAAAAATTTGATTATTTTGCTGTTTTTTGGGGTGTAACTATAATAGGTTCAAGCGGATTATTGCTCTGGTTCCCTGAATTTTTTACAAACCTGGGAGTGCCGGGTTCTTTAATTAATATTGCAACAATAATTCACAGCGATGAAGCATTACTTGCGGCTGGATTCATTTTTACAATACACTTTTATAATACACATTTCAGACCCGATAAATTCCCAATTGATACAGTTATTTTTACAGGCACAGTTGATATCGAAGAACTAAAATATGACAGACCTGTTGAATATAGTGAGTTTATTCAAAGTGAGAATGTAAGGAAATATTTAAAACCCAAACCTCAAAAGTTTTTTATTCGTTTATCAAAAATTTTCGGTTTCACAGCTTTAATTCTGGGTATGTCAATTATCATTACAATAATATATTCAATGTTGTTTTTATACAAATAAAACAAGTAAATATTTACTCGTTCAATAATATAATTTGTAATTGCAATCAAGTTCTTCGTTATCATGTTTGAAAATTGATTTTAAATCTGATGATGAATTTTATCATTTTTTTTATTAAATTGTTAATTAGTAAAAATGTGAACCAATTAAATTTATAAAAGTTTCAATGGCTAAAATAAAAAAGCATTATAAAATATATATTGACGAAGATTTCTGCAAGGGATGTAATATTTGTGTTGAATTATGTAATACCGGTGTCTTTGACATTTCCAAAAAAATTAATAATAAAGGTTATTATATTCCCCTGCCTGAGCGTCTTGAGAATTGTTCCGGTTGTCAGATTTGCGAGTTGAGTTGTCCTGAATTAGCCGTAATACTTATAGTCAACAGTCAACAGTCGGTAGTCGATAGAGAATAATGAGAAGTTTATGAAAAAATTGATGTATAAATAATTTGAAATGATAATAATTAGATTTGAAGATATTATTGCATGGCAGAAAGCTCAGGATTTAGCAGTTGAGATTTATCATATTTTCAAGCAAAATAAGGATTATGGATTTAGAGACCAGATATTAAGAGCTGTTGTATCAATATCAAATAATATTGCAGAAGGATTTGAGAGAAATTCCGATAATGATTTTGTAAGATTTTTATTTATTTCAAAATCATCCTGTAGTGAAGTTAAATCTATGTTGTATTTATCGAAAAGTTGAAATATATTGAAGAAAAACAATGTAGAGCATTGATAAAAAAAAGTACTGAAATTATTAAAATTATAAATGGTTTGATTAATTCAATTAATAAAAATAAATAACCAATAACTGTTGACAATCGACTGTCGACTATTGACTATATTAAATTATGAGAAAAAAATATTTAGAAAGTCTAAGCGGAAAAACATTGTTTGTTCAAGGTGACGAAGCGGCTGCCTATGGTGCTTTATTTGCCGGATGTAATTTTTTTGCAGGATATCCCATTACACCTGCATCCGAAGTTGCTGAGCTTATGGCAAAGGAATTGCCTAAAGCAGGCGGCTATTATATCCAAATGGAAGATGAAATTGCAAGTATGGGTGCGATTGTCGGTGCAGCATGGTCAGGAGGGAAATCTATGACTGCTACATCCGGTCCCGGATTTTCCCTTATGCAGGAAAATATCGGTTATGCATGCATGACTGAAACACCGTGTGTAATTGTCAATGTACAGAGGTCTGGTCCTTCAACTGGGCAGGCAACAAAAGGAGCTCAGGGAGATATGTTGCAGGCACGCTGGGGTACTCACGGTGACCACCAGATGATTGCTCTATCACCAAATTCCATTCAGGAGTCTTTCGACTTGATGATTGAATCATTCAATCTTTCCGAAAAATACCGCAATCCCGTTATTTTTCTTACTGATGGTGAAATCGGGCATATACGAGAAAAACTTGTTTTTCCTCAACTAAATGATATTAATATTTTTCCAAGAAGAATTTCGGAAGAGAAAGTTGATGTATTTGGTGGTGAAAGAATTCCACCAATGATAGAATTTGGTCAGGGACATAAGATACATGTAACAGGTTCTACTCATAAAAGCAACGGGATGCGGGATGTGTCAACTCAAAGTGTGCACGATGTATTAATCAGAAGATTATACGAAAAAATTGATTTGAACAGAGATGATATTGTTAAGTATGAAACTCATTTTACCGATGATATGGATTATCTTGTGATTTCTTATGGTGCTTCATCCAGACCTTCATTAGGTGCAGTTCACGGTTTAAGGAATCAAGGAGTTAAAATCGGGATGTTGAGGTTAATTACAATTTGGCCCTTTGCTGATAAAATTGTCAGAGAATTGTGTAGTAAAGTAATAAAAGTTTTTGTTCCTGAAATGAATCTTGGACAAATGTCAAGGGAAATCGAAAGATTTACTTCGAATCCCGTTTTTAAAATATCAAAGATTGGCGGTGTTTCTCATACTATTGATGAGATTGTTGAAGAAATAAAAAAGAATGTTTTATAATTAATTAAATAAATGACAAATCAAATTGATATACACAAGCACAGACATTTGAAGTATCTACGAACAGAGATATTACCAACGGCTTTTTGCCCGGGTTGCGGCTGTGGCACCATTCTGAATATTTTTGTTAATGTAATCGATGAAATGGGTATTGACCCTAACGATATTATTGCAGTTACAGGTATCGGCTGTTCATCATGGATACCATCTCCTTATCTTGCTGTTGACACTTTGCATACAACACATGGAAGGGCAATCGCTTTTGCAACCGGTGTAAAAGTGATGAAACCGGAAAAGCATATTGTAGTAATTGCAGGCGATGGTGATTTATCGGGAATTGGAGGTAATCATCTGATTCATGCTGCAAGAAGAAATATTGATTTGAATGTATTCCTTGTTAATAATTTTATTTATGGAATGACAGGTGGGCAAGTCAGCCCTACAACTCCCAAAGATACTGAAACAACAACAACTCCTTACGGTAACACAGAACAGCCATTTAAAATTACAGAGCTTGTAGCCGCAGCAGGAGCCAACTATGCGGCACGTTGGTCAACTTATCATATTTTTAAATTGAAAAAAGCAATGAAAGAAGCGATTGAGAAGAAAGGTTTTTCCTTTATTGAAATCATCTCCCAATGCCCTACAAGTTACGGAAGGAAAATAGGACAGAAGGAAGGAATAGACCAGCTAAAACATTTCAAACATAATTCAATTGATATTAAGAATAAAGATAAATATTCTGAAGAAGATTTGGAGAATAAAATTGTTGTTGGGAAGTTTGTCGAAAGAAAAAGGCGGGAATTTGTTAAAGGTTTGCAGGATATAAACCTTCGGGTAATGGAAAATGGATAATGGAAAATTATTTATATGTTCTGTCAGTTGTTACAACTGACAGTTGAGAAATATTATACAAGGTAAAATGAATTTTCTTTAGTGAAGAGGTTTAAATGAATATTAGGTTTTCGGGATTTGGTGGTCAGGGAGTAATTCTTTCGGGAGTTATTTTAGGTCGGGCGGCTATACTCGATGGCAAGAATGCGATACAAACGCAATCCTATGGCAGTTCTGCAAGAGGCGGCTCATGTAAGTGTGATGTTATTATTCAAGACACTGAAATACATGAACTGGAGCCGGTTTCGATTGATATTCTAATTTCCTTTTCGCAACCTGCTTATGATAAATTCAAAAAATCACTTAAACCTGATGGTATATTACTCTATGACAGTGATTTGGTTTTGGAAACAGATAACACATCAAAAAAATTTGGCATTCCTTCCACAGATATCGCATTTAAAGATTTCGGACAAAAGATAATGGCAAATATCGTTATGCTTGGATATTTAATTTCAAAAACCAAAATTGTTAGCGCAGAAGCAATGGAGAATAGTATAGCTGAATATATTCCTGAGAAATATAAAGAAAAAAATATTCAGGCGTTCAGGATGGGCTTGGAGTTGGAATAGATATATTGAACCAGTGAATTTAAAATTCTCAAATTAAAATTTAAAACTAAAGTACTATAACACTAAACTTAAAAGGATTTATTATGAACAGATATTTACAACTGATAAAATGTATTCTAATATTTTGTGTATCAACTAATTTTTCCATAGCCAATTTATTATGGGTTCCTGGCGATTATAGCACAATTCAAAGCGCTATAGATGCTTCACAAAAAGGTGATACAATCTTGGTAATGCCCGGTGATTACCATGAATTTCTTGTAATGAAGGATTCTATTGTGGTTATGTCTGATGGTGAAGATGATGGTGAATGGAATAGGGCTTTAAGGACTAAAATTCATTCCGAAGGACTACGTGACAGCGAAGATAATATTACTCCTGTCGTAAATATGGCTGATGGTTCTGTAATTGATGGATTTGAAATAACAGGAATGGATACCGTAAATCATCACCTACCCGGTCATAGCCATGCTGTACAGAACAGGGGTGCCTCAGGAACTATTATGAACTGCATTGTGCATGATAATGGTTCTACAGGTATTGGTTCTCACGAGAAAGACGGACGTCCTGCTCATCCGACAATTATCCATAATGAAGTTTATAATAATTATGGAATAGGAATAGGATTTAATCATTTTTCAAAAGGATTGGCTTTTGGAAATTTAGTATATCAAAATAGGGAAACAGGAATTGGGATACAAAATGGTGCTGCCCCAATAATTGAAAACAATGTTGTGTTCAGCAACGGGTGGAACGGCATAGCTGCACGTGAAGGTGCAATGCCAAAAGTTAGGTTCAATTGGTGTTATTCAAATGGTATTGACCCAACCGGTGAAGGTTCGCCTGATGGTACCGGAGTTGGTATAGGTGCTGATTCAACAGGATGGATGGTTAAAGATGGTGAGGAGTTTAGTTATATGGAAGTTACCGGCAACATTGTCTATGATAACCCTTCAGGTGGTATTATGTGCAGAAACATGGCACGAGTTGTAATTATGCAAAATGAGATTTACGATAATGCAGGATTTCAACTCGCTGTTAATGAATCAGGAGCAGCAATTGATTCAAATTATATTTATAATTCACCGGAAAGTAATTATGAAGGTGCTGGTATTGTAATCACAAATGGTAGCGTTGCTGAAATCACGAAAAATAATATAACAGGTTCAAATTTAGCAGGAATTATTGTTGCTGATGGAGCCGAATCGAATATTTTTGGCAATGCAATTTATGAAAATAAACTATCAGGAATAAGAATTGAAAACACATATAATAATATCGCAATTCATAATAACATTATATCAGGTAATCAGTCACCGGGAGTATATGTTACAAATGCTGATGCTGAAATTTACAGGAACCTGATGGAAATCAATATCAATGGCGGTGTTTATATAAGCGATACAGCTTCAGGAAATGTATATAATAATACGATAATAGCTGATGAACAAATGGCCGGACGTGGTATTTATGCAGGTACTTCGGAAACAAAAGTGATGAACAACATTGTTGTTGGCTATCAGGTTGGAATATTTAAAAATGGCTCACCGGAAATTGATTACAATTGTACTTATTTAAACCAGGGATATAACGGACCTCCCGGCACCGGCGGGCAAAATTCTGTGGAAGCCAATCCCGATTTCGTTGACCCGGTCAATAGCAATTATTATCTTAACGTCACATCTCCTTGTATTGACAGAGGCAATCCCGATTCTTTTTATAATGATCCCGACGGGAGCAGGTCGGATATTGGCTGTTATCCATATAATCCGCCCATTTCAATTGAATGGAACTTTGATGAAAGTGAAATTGATATTTATCCATCCTTCGCAAGTGATGTGATTAATGTTAATATCATCGAAAATTGTGATTTCGACTGTAACGGATTTATTGAGATATATAATTTATTCGGTGAAAAAATTCAAACAATTATGGTTAAAGAAGGAATAAATCAAATTGATATTTCGGACTTATGTTCCGGTGTTTATTTTATGAATTATTGTTTTGGTAAAGAGATAGGAAGTTCAAAATTTGTAAAAATCTAATATTATTAAATAGTTAACGGTGAAAAAGACAGATTTTGAAATTTATGATGTGAAAAAAATAAAAAATAGAAACAGAAAAGCATATTCAAAATTTCGAAAAATAAAAACTAATTTTTTCATTAGCTTTTTGAAGTTAAATGCTGCTGCAGAA
>JAZDIP010000047.1:0-151098 GCA_043804925.1 bacterium
CGTACCTTTTATCCTTTGAGCGACGGCCCTTCCACTCGGAACCGCCGGATCACTAAGACCTGCTTTCGCATCTGCTCGACTTGTAAGTCTCGCAGTTAAGCTACCTTATGCCTTTGCACTCTAAGCACGATTACCAACCGTGCTGAGGTAACCTTTGTAAGCCTCCGTTACAATTTGGGAGGCGACCGCCCCAGTCAAACTGCCTGCCTACCACTGTCCCCGAGGATCCACTCCTCCGGGTTAGGATCCAACTACAACAAGGGTGGTATTTCACCGTTGACTCCACGAACCCCACAAGGCCCGCTTCAAAGTCTCCCACCTATCCTACGCATGCTGTAGACAAACCCAATAATAAGTTGCAGTAAAGGTGCATGGGGTCTTTCCGTCCATGTGCGGGTAACCGGCGTCTTCACCGGTACCACAATTTCACCGAGCTCGTGGTTGAGACAGTGCCCAGATCGTTACACCATTCGTGCAGGTCGGAACTTACCCGACAAGGAATTTCGCTACCTTAGGACCGTTATAGTTACGGCCGCCGTTTACCGGGGCTTCAATTCAAAGCTTCTCCCGAAGGATAACCTCTCCTTTTAACCTTCCGGCACCGGGCAGGTGTCACACTCTATACATCCACTTTACGTGTTAGCAGGGTGCTGTGTTTTTGTTAAACAGTCGCCTGAGCCATTTCACTGCGACCTCCATTGCTGGAGGTACCCCTTCTTCCGAAGTTACGGGGTTAATTTGCCGAGTTCCTTAACCGCGACTCACTCGCGCGCCTTAGTATATTCTACCCGTCTACCTGTGTCGGTTTGCGGTACGGTCACCTAAGCAATACATACAGCTTTTCTCGGCAGTGTGATTGATCGCACCGGGATAGCCATTAACCCGATACGACTACTCTACTGCGTCCCTGTATTTAACGCTTTTGGTGGTGCAGGAATATTATAATTTGCCTGCTTCCCATCGACTACGCCTCTCGGCCTCGCCTTAGGGGCCGACTAACCCTGAGCTGACGAACAGAGCTCTAGGAAACCTTAGACTTTCGGCGCCAAAGATTCTCACTTTAGTTATCGTTACTTATGCCAACATTTGCTCTTCCGTACGCTCCAGCACAACTCACATTGCACCTTCGACGCTTACGGAATGCTCCCCTACCGATCCTTACGGATCCCATGCCTTCGGTGAAACGCTTAGTCCCGAGCATTATCGGCGCTGTGTCGCTCGACCAGTGAGCTATTACGCACTCTTTGAATGAATGGCTGCTTCTAAGCCAACATCCTGGCTGTCTCAGCAACACAACCTCCTTTATCTGTTAGCGTTTACTTGGGGACCTTAGACGATGGTCTGGGTTCTTTCCCTCTCGGCGACGAAGCTTATCCCCCGCCGCCTCACTCCCGTAAAACATGTAGCCGGAATTTGTAGTTTATCAGGGGTCGGTACCACTGTAATGGCCCTAGCCCTATCAGAGCCCTACCTCCGGTACACTAATTACGAGGCTGTTCCTAAAAACATTTCGGGGAGTACGAGCTATAACCGAGTTTGATTGGCCTTTCACCCCTATCCACAACTCATCCAAGCGGTTTTCAACCCACACTGGTTCGGACCTCCACGTAGTGTTACCTACGCTTCATCCTGGTCATGGATAGATCACCCGGTTTCGCGTCTGCCGCTGCAAACTAAACGCCCTATTCAGACTTGCTTTCGCTACGGGTGCGATTCTTAGAATCTTACCCTTGCATGCAACGAGCAACTCGTTGGCTCATTAAACAAAAGGCACGCTGTCACTTTTCCGGCATCCGAAGACACCGGAATCGCTCCAACCGTTTGTAAGCACATGGTTTCAGGTTCTTTTCACTCCCTTCTGAAGGGTTCTTTTCACCTTTCCCTCACGGTACTGGTTCACTATCGGTCACAGAGGAGTATTTAGCCTTACCCTGTGGTCAGGGCAGATTCCCGCAAAATTCCACTTGCTTCGCGGTACTCAGGATACTTCCAATAAATAAAAGAATTTCGTTTACAGGACTGTCACCTTCTTTGGTTAGATTTTCCAAAACTATTCTACTATAATTTTATTTACGTTGAGGAAGTCCTACAACCCCTAAGCATAAAGCTTAGGTTTGGGCTTTTCCCTTTTCGATCGCCTCTACTAGGGGAATCTCATTCGATTTCTTTTCCTCCGGGTACTGAGATGTTTCACTTCTCCGGGTTTGCTTTCTTTTCAGAATGACTCCACATGACTGGAGCCGGGTTACCCCATTCGGAAACCCCCGGGTCAAAGCATGCTTCCTGCTCGCCGAGGAGTATCGCCGGTAGCTGCGTCCTTCATCGCCTCTCTGTGCCAAGGCATCCACCATATGCCCTTATTAACTTACCGAAATATTTTTGGGTTGTTATACATAAATCTTTTTACGAGCTTCTTCACGACTCGGTTATACAACAACTCTATATTTTTTTATAAAAATATGATTGTATTAATGAAATTATTAATTACAATACTATTTTGGCTCTTCCATTAGAATAAGTCGCAATGCTTATTCTCACTTCAATTTTCAAAGTACAAATTTATAACAATTCTATTATTAAATTTCTAATATTAACCTTAAATTCTATATTCTATGTTCTATCTTCTATATTCTAAGGTCGTGGACCTAAGGAGGCTCGAACTCCTAACCCCCGGCTTGCAAAGCCGGTGCTCTCCCAATTGAGCTATAGGCCCGGTCGTAGAAGACAGAAGATAGAAGTTAGAACATAGAAGATAGTTAATATCTATTTTCTGATTTCTATTTTCTTTTTTCTATATTCTAAAGCCGTGGGCCTGAGTTGACTTGAACAACCGACCTCACGCTTATCAGGCGTGCGCTCTAACCAAGCTGAGCTACAGGCCCAGGAAAAAATATATTCAAGAACGAAGACGTTCACTGAAAACAGAGAGCATTAAACAAGACAGTAATCAATACCAGCCATTTTTTAATGTTAAATCTCCAGAAAGGAGGTGATCCAGCCGCACCTTCCGATACGGCTACCTTGTTACGACTTAGCCCCAGTTACTGAGTTAGCCTTCGACACTATTGCTAGCGGCTTCGGGCTCCCCCAACTTCCCTGGCTTGACGGGCGGTGTGTACAAGGCCCGGGAACGTATTCACCGTAGCGCGCTGATCTACGATTACTAGCGATTCCAACTTCATGTAGTCGAGTTGCAGACTACAATCCGAACTGAGATCGGTTTTTGGGATTATCTCCACCTTGCGGTCTTGCCCATTGTACCGACCATTGTATCACGTGTGTAGCCCTGGACATAAGGGCCATGATGACTTGACGTCATCCCCACCTTCCTCTCTACTTGCGTAGGCAGTCTCCTTAGAGTTCCCAGCATAACCTGATGGCAACTAAGGATAGGGGTTGCGCTCGTTGCGGGACTTAACCCAACACCTCACGGCACGAGCTGACGACAGCCATGCAGCACCTCTGCAGCGGCCCCGAAGGGAAACATCCTTTCAGATGTCGTCCACTGCACTTCAAGCCCAGGTAAGGTTCTTCGCGTTGCATCGAATTAAACCACATGATCCACCGCTTGTGCGGGCCCCCGTCAATTCCTTTGAGTTTCAACCTTGCGATCGTACTCCCCAGGTGGTATGCTTAATGGGTTACCTTCGGCACTGAGAGAAACTCCCAACACCAAGCATACATCGTTTAGGGCGTGGACTACCAGGGTATCTAATCCTGTTTGCTCCCCACGCTTTCGTGCCTCAGCGTCAGTAGTGAGCCAGGTGGCCGCCTTCGCCACCGGTATTCCTCTTGATATCTACGCATTTCACCGCTACACCAAGAATTCTACCACCCTCTCTCACACTCAAGACTTGCCGTATCAAAGGCAGTTCCACAGTTAAGCTGTGGGATTTAACCTCTGACGCACAAGCCCGCCTACGCACCCTTTACACCCAGTGATTCCGGACAACGCTTGGATCCTACGTATTACCGCGGCTGCTGGCACGTAGTTAGCCGATCCTTTCTTAAGAGGTACAGTCCCCGCTTTCAAAAAAAGCATTTCTTCCCTCTCAACAGTGGTTTACAGGGCAGAGCCCCTTCGTCCCACACGCGGCGTCGCTGGTTCAGGGTTTCCCCCATTGACCAATATTCCTCACTGCTGCCTCCCGTAGGAGTCTGGACCGTGTCTCAGTTCCAGTGTGGCTGATCGTCCTCTCAGACCAGCTACTGATCGCAGCCTTGGTGAGCCGTTACCTCACCAACAAGCTAATCAGACGCAGGCTCATCCTAAACCGCCGAAGCTTTGATACCGAAGTACCTCATGGGATATTAGCGCCGGTTTCCCGACGTTATGTCCCGGATTAGGGCAGATTACCTACGCGTTACTCACCCGTGCGCCAGTTTCCAGAACCCCGAAGGATTCTTTTTCCTTGACTTGCATGTGTTAGGCACGCCGCCAGCGTTCGTCCTGAGCCAGGATCAAACTCTCCGTTGTTATAATTTTTATATTATTTTCTTACTTATGAGTTGATCTCTAGGCTAAAGTATTGACATTTTCCTGTCTTGTTTTTTGTTTTTGCATTATGCTCTCTGTTTTCAATGAACGTTCCCAAATGGGAAAACAAACTTAAGGGTATTTTTTATTCTATGCAAGAAAATTTTTTATATTTTAAAAAAAATTAAAATTTTTTCTTTGCCGGATGTAAATTCCCTATCATTTTTACTTCCTTTGCAACTTTTTGTTTGTTCGTTCCGCAAAGGATAGATGTAAACGATGAGTATTGAATTTAATTGTGGAGTATCTTTTTCATGTTAACTTTCTTATTCCCATACGATGATTTCTCCCAGCAACCGCAAGTAAAAAAAATTATAAAAAAATTATAAAATTTCTATTGCCAAACTGATTTGTTGTCAACAAATTAAATGTATTAATGCGAATATTTTTTTCAGAAACAAATTGTTTTTAATTTCGTATTATTCGTTAATTATTAATGTGAATATCTTCTTTAATTTAATTAAGGTTCAATATGAGTGTATTGGTTTTGGAAAATGTTGTCAAGTTGTTTGGCAAGTTTACTGCTGTTGACAAAATATCTTTCGAGGTGGAACCGGGAACAATTTTTGGTATTCTTGGTCCCAATGGTGCAGGTAAGACTACTACAATAAGAATGATTACTAATATATTAATGCCTGATGAGGGTAAAATATTGCTTTTTGATGAGCCGGTTAATCCTGTGCATCAGAACAGAATCGGGTATTTGCCTGAGGAGAGGGGATTGTATAAAAAGATTAAGGTAATCGAACAGCTTATTTATTTTGCTCAGTTGAAGGGGATGACCCGCAGTGCCTCACACAAAGCGGCTAACCAGTGGCTTAGGGATTTGGATGCTAAAGATTGGGGTAACAAGAAAATTCAGGAGCTATCGAAAGGCATGCAGCAAAAAGTTCAGTTTATCAGCACGATATTGCATTCACCTGATTTACTGGTTCTAGATGAACCTTTTTCGGGATTTGACCCAATTAATGTTGAGACTTTGAAGAAGATTATATCGGATCAGAAAGAGGCGGGAAAAACGATTTTGCTTTCTACTCATGTCATGGAACAGGTAGAACAATTGTGCGATAATATCATCCTTATTAATAAGGGTACTATAATCCTTCAGGGGAATGTACAAAAAATCAAGAGAAATTTCGGTAAGGATTATGTTCTTATGGAATTTTCGGGACCTGATGATTTTGTTAATGATTTGCAAAACATAAAGTTTATTAATAGGACTAAAAACAGGGTTGAGTTCAGATTAAACAAAACAAATTATACTGCAAATCAAATACTTCAGTCAGCTATTGATAAGGGAGCAGAGGTAATTAGATTCGAGCTTGTAGAGCCAAGTTTAAATGAGATATTTATTGATGTAGTTCAAAAGACAGGAGTTGAAAATGTATAACAAATCGTCAAAAATATTTACTATTATCAAACATGAATATATAACTAAGGTTAAGACAAAAGGTTTTATTATCGGTACTATTCTTGGACCATTGGCTTTAATAGTTGTGATTGGTGCAGTTGTTTTGGTTACGGTACTTTCAATGGATACTGGTATAAAGAAAATAGCGGTTTTAGATAAATATGGAAAAATCGGTTCACAGATTGTTAATGCTGATACTACAAGATATTACCTGACTAACCAAAGCGAAACAGAACTTAAAAAGCAGGTACTTAACGAAGAAATTGACGGCTTTCTTGTTCTCCCCGATAATATTATGCAAGTGAATAAAGCGACTGTTTATACCCGTGGGGGTGGTGGAATTGGATTTATCGAATCTATCGAATCTTCTGTCGGGCATTTCACCAGAATTGAAAGATTAAAAAATGCGGGTTTGGAAGAAGGAGTTATTGACATCGTCGAAAGAAATGTAAAAATTGAAACAGAAAAAATAACTGAAACAGGTGTTGAACAAGACCATACTCAAGCATTTGCTGTATTAGGTTATGTCCTCGGTTTTGCCATTTATATGTTCATGTTTATTTATGGAAGTTTTGTTTCGAGGGGTGTGATTGAAGAAAAGGCAAACAGGATTATTGAAGTTATCGCTTCATCTGCAAAACCATTTGAGATAATGATGGGAAAAGTTGTGGGAATTGGAATGGTCGGTTTAACGCAAATTCTATTCTGGATTATTTTAATGATTGCAATAGTCTATATCGGACAGCCATTGCTTATGCATTTAATGTCCGAACCTGAACTGATGACTCAAGGAATGATGACACCTGAACAAATTGAAACACAGCAACATTTCGGTATGGTAAAGGATTTTTTAAGTTCCGGGATTCTTGTTGGATTTCTATTTTATTTTCTATCGGGATATTTTGTTTATTCTACAATTTTTGCAGCAATCGGCTCAGCTGTTGACCAGGAACAGGATGCCCAACAATTAATGACCCCTATTTCGATGTTGATAATAATTCCTATGTTATTTATCAGTGTTGTTATGACAAATCCCGATTCAAGTATATCAATCATATTATCATTAATTCCATTTTTTACACCAATTTTAATGATTGTAAGAATAGCGGCTACACAAGTACCTTTTTGGCAGGTAGCACTTTCGGTTATTTTAATGATTGGAACATTTTTTGGCTGTATATGGATTGCTTCAAGGATTTACAGGGTAGGAATTTTAATGTATGGGAAGAAGCCAAGTATCAAGGATTTGATTAAGTGGGTGAGGTTGGCGAAGTAATTGTTAATTGTTAATTGTTAATGGTTAATGAATTTTTTAACAGACAGAAATAATACTTAAGATGTTCAAGAATAATTTATTTTGGATAAGAACATTTGTATTTTCACTTGGAATGAGTTCCGTGATTTTTCAGGTAATGATTCTGAGGGAGTTTTTATCTGTTGTTCAGGGTAATGAATTAACAATCGGGATTATTCTTGCTTCATGGATGCTGTTTACGGGTTTGGGTGCTTTAGCAGGAAAGGTTTCTCATAAGATTATGAATAAATTTTCAGCCATTGCAATTTTGCATTTACTTTTTTCAATCCTTCCGATTCTATTAATTCTTGCTTTGAGATATTTTTGGTATGATGTTTTTCTTCCGGGAGAATTATTGAGTATTACCGATATAATTTTTTCATCTTTTGTAATATTAATTCCTTTCACTTTTATTTCCGGTTTTTTATTTACTCTCTATTGCTCAGTATCGGATTTAACAAGTAATGTCAGTATTAATTATTATTATGAAACAGCCGGTAGTGCGGCTGGAGGTCTATTGATTAGTTTGGTTTTCATTTTTATTTTCGATACAATTCAAACTGCACTATTGGTTTCTATATTAAATTTAGTTGTGTTGTTATTCTTTTCATCTAAAAATAAGTTATATATATTTTCAATAATTATTACGGTATTTGTTTTAGGAAATATTTTATTATTTACGACAAATATTGATGATAAGTCGAAGGAGTTTTTGTTTCCGAGTCAAAAACTGATTGAGCAGAAAGAAACTCCTTATGGTAATGTTGCCGTAACAAAGACAGGAAGTCAAATCAATGTATTTGAGTCAGGAATTTTGTCTGCAACAAGTGATAATGCAATTCAAAATGAGGAGTCAGTACATTTTGCAATGGTTCAACATCCGAATCCAAAAAAAGTATTGTTGGTTGGAGGTGGAATATTTGGGGTTACTGATGAAATATTGAAATACCAACCTTTTCTCATCAATTATATTGAGCCCAACGAATATTTAATTGAAATTAATAAAAAATATGGCAGACTGCAGTCGGGAGAAGGGAAAAGGGAAAAGGGAGAAGGGAGGAGGGAATCCTTCGACAAGCTCAGGATGACAGGATTCGAAAGGCAAAGTATGAGTAGAGATAAGGTTGAAATAATAATTGATGATGCTCTGATTTATTTGAAGAAAATTGACAAGAAATATGATGTTATTATTTTGAATATAGGTGCACCTGCAACTGCACAGTTGAATAGATATTATACAAGAGAATTTTTTGAATTAATAGAAAAGCATCTTGTTCACAAAGGTTTATTTTCATTGAAGATGCCTGGTACAGTCAATTATGTGAGTAATGAAGCTGGAGAAGAGCAATCCATAGTATTAAATACATTGAAATCTGTATTTAAAAATGTTATCATTATACCTTCAAATTCAAATTATTTTATAGCTGGAAACTGTGACCTGACTTACGATATTCCCTGTGAAATAGAAGCGAGGAATATAGAAACAAAATATGTGAATAAATATTATTTGAATGAATTTTCTTTGATGCAAAGAGCTGATTTTATTGCTGAGGCATTTGACAGAAATGCAGAAATTAACACAAACTTCAAACCTGTTGCATTTTATTCTCATATTAATTATTTTTTGAGTTATTACGAGACAAATAAATTATGGATTATTCTTTTACTTGCAGTTATTTTTGGAGTAATCCTGTTCAGGATGAAAAAGCTTGATTTTGTGATGTTCTCAGCAGGATATGCCTTGAGTTTATCGGAAATAATTATCATATTCAGCTTTCAGATAATATTCGGGTATGTGTATCAATATATAGGAATAATCATTGCATTGTTTATGTTTGGAATGTCTATCGGTGCTTTTGCAGTTAATAAGTATGAAAAGTTTAAAGGCAAAAACAGTATTCCTGTTTACCTAATAATAATAATTGCATTTTTAATTTCACTTCCTTTGATGCTGAAGGGAATGAATTCAATTAATATTCATGAGATTTTTATACATATTGTTTTTGCCGTGTTATCACTATTTGTTTCATTTTTGACAGGCGGATTATTTACATTATTGTCTTTAAAATATGAGGGTAACTCGACAAAAACAGCAGGCAATATTTACAGTGCGGATTTATTCGGTTCCGCATTAGGTGCAATTCTTGTATCAGTATTTTTATTACCCTTAATCGGATTTGAATGGAGTTGTTTTTCGGGAGCGGGATTAGTGCTGATGGGAATGGTAATGTATGGATTGAGTTATGGAAAATGAAAAAATTATATCATAACGGGTATAATATAAATGTTTTGATGTTCGATATAAATAATTATTTATGTTAATATCAAATTAATATTTCTGAAAAAATAAAGAATCAAGAAGCTACAATTTGCTTTCGACTATAAACTAAATATCTCCAGAACAATAAACCGAAAATTAAATCAATAACCATACCCGGTGCAAGAAATCCGGTTAGTTCTTTCACGGGAGCATCAATTATCAGCACATAAACAAAAACAGCGAGCATTATAAATTTTGCCCACATTAGTATAAAAACCATATTCCGGTTAGTACACATATCTCTTGCAACCATAAATTGCATCATCCCAAAGACAAAAATGGTATATAGGTTGAAATAAATAAAAAGCGAGTGATTCGGTGGCTCAATCTTCAGCAAATCGGGTAAGGAGCCAACAAGAATGAATAGCGATACCGATACTGCAAAATTCCATACGCAGCCGACATAAAATACTATTTTGTAAAATTTGTCATTTTCCATAATTATTCCAATATTGTTTATTTAACATTAATAAACATAAAGTAAATATTCAGAATTAACAAGGATATACTTGTTAAGGTTGAAAAATTTAAGTGAACGAAGAAATTATTTTTCCCCTTACTATTTCTGCAACAAGCTGTTGCAGAATTAAAACATACCCTCTTGAATTATCGGTTTGGGTCTAAAATCACCTATAATAACAAAAGGATTTGGTGCTACATAATGATGCAGTTTTGTTGTACCCAAAAAGAAATAATAATCTTTCGTTTTAGCAAAGTCATCGAAATATTTCTTTTTAACATCCTCACATGCCTTTTGTTCGTCGCCGTTATGTCTGATGAAGGAGTTCCAGTACAACATACCTGTTTCCCAATCCTCAATCATCAAAGTTGACTCTTTGCCCGAATCATCTTCAAAAATAAAAGAAAATTTGTAAGGAACTTTATCAACTAATTCAAACTCTTGTATGTCATATTCATCATCAAAATCAAATAAACTACCCTGAGCATTCTGCGACTCAAGTTGCCGAAGTTTTCGCTTATCCCACTCTCTCGATATCGGTTTGTAGATAAAGTCTTTTATTTTTGTTGGCTTAAATATTGCTAAAGAAGTGCATATATCTTTATTTTTGGCAACTAAAATTAATTCATCTAAATTAGTAAAAACTTTCTTTAAGACGATTTCTCTTCTTGCATGCCATGTATTACCATCGCTGTCAATGTGACCTATTGTTTTTATATCTTCGAAACTTACTGGTCTGTATGATTCAGGTCTAAAGTCTTTCGGATTTCTCACAAGGTCAATTTCAACCCAATCGTATTTTTTGAATTGTTTGTTATAATCAAGTTTTCTGAATGGTATAGGATAAATTCTTATCCATTTACCGTCTTCTGTTATACCTGCAGTACAAACGGTTTCACCATATTTTATCGATATTGCAGGATAAGCTTTGACTGTTATCAGAACTTTCATATTCATAAGCAAATTTATAAATGAATAACATCATATTCTTGAGTTTTGATTTTCATAATCGCTTTAGCAACTTCGGTTCTGTGGCAGCTATTGTGGTCTGCCTCGAAGCAAGTCAGTGCAACTCTTTTTTTAGTTGTAATAAGTTTTTCGATAAAATTCAATGATTCTTTCTCATTAGGTATTGTTGTTTTCTTGTAATTACCGAAAAGAACTTTATAATCTTCAAAAGAATTCAGATTTTTTCTTTTGCCGGCTTCTATACCGAGTTCAGGAATATGAATGTACTCGATTCCAACGTTTTCGACAATATTTTTCAATTGATTTTTTGAAAATCCATATTTCATACTGATTGGATTTTTACGAACATCACAAAGAATTTTTATATCATGTTTGATTAACTGATTTGCAAAATATTCCGGAGTCTTACCTTCATAACCAATAGTGTATAATGCAATAATATTATTTTTTGGTTTAGCCAGTTGTACATTTTTAAGTTCTTCATTATTTAGTAACTTTTTGGCAATTTCACTTTTTATAGCATAATATGGATATTTATTATAGATGTACTTGATTAATTTATCCCCTCTTAAATTTTTGTATGTGTTATAAAATTGCACTAATGAGATTCTGTCAGCAAAGGTTAATTCTTCAATAAAATTCTTACTTTCAATTTTACTCCAATTATTGTTTAGTTCAGATATCTGTTCATATTTTATCATGGTATTTAAATCTTGATAAGATTGAAATGAAAAGCAGCCATATTTATAAGGAACAAAATCATAGAAATTATTTGTTTTTTCAGTTGTCAGTAAAAACAACAATTTTTGGAAATCAATTTTAGGTAGTGAGCCTCCAAATTGCTGTAACATTGCTAATATTATTTTTCTTCTATAATACATATCATAATGACTAAATTTTGCTCAAAATATTTTTTTAATTATCCCAATTTAAGAAATAAATCCCTCTCACTTCACAAGCACCAACCTATCGCCTACTACTTTATCTCCAACAATCAACTTGTAATAATAACTTCCCTGAGGAAGTCCTTCTGCATTGAATTCTGATGAATGTACGCCTTCAGATTGTACTTCATCAACGAGAGTGCGGATTTCATTACCTAATCCGTCGTAAATTTTTAAAATTACCCTTTCGCTTTTCTCCAATGAATAAGTGATTATTGAACGATTTTTAAAAGGATTAGGGAATGCGTTAGTAATTAAATCATATTTCTTCACGTATTGTACTCCGACCGGTATTGAACTTATTCCTCCACCTTCGGTCAGTGTGTAAATATTATTTGCTAACAAATCTTTGAAAACATCTCTTTTCTGTGGCTTAACAGGCCACGTTACAAGGATAGAATCAATTTCATTGATTTCACCTAAACCAAAATGCAGACGGTAAGGGAACTGCACCCATTCGTCCTGTCCGCAAACCACTTCACGCATAAATGTCTGAGTCCCAGCATATACGACTGCTCTTGCACCAATAGCGAATTTATTTCCACTTCTACATTTAAGGTTTAGTTCAATGGAATTCACGGCATTCTTTAATATGTTCTTAAATAGCGAGATTTTACTTTGGTTATACATTGCCAAATCAATTCTTCCGTCATTGTTATAATCCAGCCATACCTGGCCGGCACCACCGGCATCTATCCTGTCAATGCCATATTTGAATCTTGCCATTTTAAAACTGTGGTCGGGCTGCTGCTCGTAAAAGCTGATGAATCTGTACTGGTTGTATGTTTTTAAAAGTAAATCGGGTAAACCGTCATTATTGACATCTGCAAATGCGGCACTGGAATGGTAATCTTCGTATTCGAGACCTATTGGAGAAATCTGCCCGGGGTAATTGTGGTACTGTCCGGTCAAATCCGTAAAATTGAAATTCGGAGGACCTTCATTCCTATAAAGTACACTTCCCCTGTGGTCATACATTACGAAACGCGCATGTGCTATCCGTGCAACGATTATATCGAGGTCGAGGTCATTGTCGTAATCAAACAGGTTGACACCACATCCATGTTGTGAACCGGTTGCGTGAATGTCGAGATTTTTTTGAGGTGAGATGTCAACAAAAAAACCATCACCGATATTTTCATAAAGCTGGTCTCTCTCGAGATAATAGTTGGCAATATATAAATCCTGGTCGCCGTCGTTATCGAAATCTCCAAACTGAGAAGCTCTTGCCCGACGGTAAATATAATTTGCAGGGAACATACGGTTTGATTCATCTATGAAATCATTATTCTTGTCATTGATAAACACATAACTTGGAAGGGAATCAATATATTTTGATGCTTGCTGGAGGGCAACCAAGTCAGGATAACCATCGTAATTTATATCTGCCCAATTAAACAGTAATGGTGAATATCCGTAGGTCAAAAATGGCGGAAAAGATAATATGTACTCGTCAAATGTCCCATTATTATTAACAAATAAAACGCTTGTATCTCGACCAAATGATATTATATCCAAATCACCGTCATTATCCGTATCAACGAAAGAATGACATTGTGAGTTTGGAAAAGCTGAATTATAATTATTAACTATTCCCAGTTCCTGAGTAACATCTGAAAAGGTTCCGTCCTTATTATTCCTGTACAATTTATTATTTAGTATTATATCTATATAATCATCGGAATTATAATCTGCCGCAGCAATACAAGAGCTTTTCCATTCGCCTTGATAACCAAATGACCAAGTATAATCCTGCAAGATATTTTCAGAAGTTTTTGTCGGGTATGAAACAAGAATGTCAATGAAAAAAGCAAGGTTGCCTACTCCCCATGGCTGGTCAGGATTTTTAATATGAAGTGCCTGATAATAATATGTATCATAAGGAACTGTCTTTGGCACATTGTCGGATAGCAGGAAGATTCCCGTAGTTAAACTATCAACACCAATCCAGAACCAACTATTGTCAAACCAGACAGGTTCAGCCAATTCGATACTAATTGTCTGGTTTCCCTGCACTGTTTTTTGGACGGTCATAGGTGGAATAATATCGTTTTGTAATTCAGGCACCTGGCTTCCGGCTTCATAACCAATTAAGCGGATTCTGGCGTTACCAATCGCTCCTGTTAACAGTACGTTGATTTTTTTTATAAAGCACGGAGCCGCCGGCTCAAATCTTGCAAACTGCATATCAATTTCAGGGCTGTTATAATATACCTGCTGCGTACCAGAATAATACTTTATTGTTTCTTCTATCTGGGACAACAAAAGATTGGGAATAATGATTAGTAAAAATGTTATTGAAATATGTTTCATAACGAATCCAAAATAATTAGATAAATTTAAAATATTAAACTAAGAAAATATTGTTAAATATCATAAAAATAATTTAGTGTTTGATGATATTTTCAGCAAATATCAATCATCAGAGTTTATTGAGAATTAAATTTGTAGTTTTTAGTAAGGAACCCGGTAAGACAACGCCGATAAATTTATTTTATCTACTTACTTTTGTCTTTACTCTTCATTTCTTTCAAAGTAATTATTTTTCTTTTTCCTTTTGTTTGAGATTCTAAAAGATATTCAGAAAACTTTTTAATGTCATAATCGAACTGAGCAAAAAGTCTCTCTCTGTTTTTTCGAACCTGTTCAACGATTTTATCTTTCTTCATATCATACCTCCAATAATTCCTGTGGGGTGCACAAAAATGGAACATAAAGAGAATTTTTATTATTGTAATCTTTGATTTTAAAATTTATCATAGCATTAGCAATATGTTTGCAATTCCAGGAAAGCAAAAAATCAATTTCAAACATAACTGCAAATGCCAGATGAAAAGCATCTAATTTTGATTTTTCAGGAATATTTAATAATTCGACATACTTAACAGCTAAGTCTTCTATATCGCTGTTAAATGCTAATACAGGGAAATCGCTGACAGAATTAAGTCTTTTTGATGAAGCAATCTTATCACCTTTGCTGATTTCTTCAATAACGACTTGCGATATATAGCAGTCAAACTTATTCCTAGTTTTTTTCCACCATTCGGCAGTAATCTGTTGGTGTCCTGTAACAACCAAATCTCTGCTTGGCTTGGATACCAAGTAACTGATAACACTCGTTTCAATATATACTTTTTGCTTTTTCATTTTAATAAAAGACAACACTTACAATTTATTTTTCAAAATTATTATCTTAATTTATATGCTCTCCTATAAATTTTGTTTCATTAAATAATTTCAAATCTATTCAATATCTTATCGCATTCGCTGCTCTTAACACATTAATACTATCTTCATCTATGGAAACTTTTCCTGCAAGATTAAAGAAATCGGAATATTTTTTCTACTTTTCTGATTCACTTTGCTCTTCACTAATTGTTATAATAACATTCTTACCTATAAACGGTTTTAATTCGTTAATTTCTATTCTCTTGGACCTTATTTGTCTTCTTTAGGATACTGATAACATAGTTTTACCTCAATAAATTATATTAATTATTTTTAATTGCTTAAAAAATTTAAAGTTAAATAATTTCTAAATTAATCAATATTTCAATCATTTACAAAGTAAATCAATAGAAATTATTTCAATCCTCAAACCTGATATTATTGAAATTTCTTATTGATTCATTTACAAAACGGTTTGCAGGGTCAATCTGGTATGCTTTTTCAAATGCAATTTTTGCTTCTACCTTTTCACCTTGCATTAAAGAGTACCTTCCGAGATTAACCAAACTGATAGCCGCCATTGTTTTTATACCATCAACAAGATGACCTTCGTTTGTTTTAATTGATTCCACAAATTTATCAATGTTGATATCACTTGCCTTGACCTTTTTAGGTTCTTTATCCCGGGAAAGTTTGAATGCAAAGCCACTTGCTACCTTTTCGTACCCTTGAAATGCATCAGGTACGGTTTCCAGTACATCGAGAGTTATATATATGGGATGTTTTTCATAATTATTATCCACGAAACAATTCAATAAATTTATAAATTTTGACTGAATACTTGCGGGATTGTAATACTCCCCGGATTCGAATAATTCGAGGTCAATCATATAATCATTAATTTCTTTTTGGCAGACATTAATTTGTTTGGGATACCATCTTTTTAACTGTTCAATATACCATGTCCTACGCAACAATTCCTTATCTATGATTATAACATCTTTACGAAAGCCGTCAACCCTTTGCTTGTACCATGAAGCTGAAAGCCAATAGTCCCATTGAGTTGATAAAATAATAGCATTCGGTTCAAGTTTGCCGAATACCATTTTTGTATATTCCGGAACTATGACGTCATCTGAACGGTCGTTGTATGAATAGTTTAAAGTCAAGGCGAACAGAGGAAGAACAAAGAAGGAATAAACAAATTGTGGAAATTGCTTTGCGAGATACAAAAGACCAATTGAGATAAAAATCAATATACCCACAAAAGCTGTAACAAAATATGAATCTATATCATGAATTTGATAATTTATTGCATAAGAAATACAAGTCAAGATTAAAATCAATATTCCGTAAAACAAAAATTTAGATTTTCGGAATGCGGTATAAAGTCCATAAAAGAGAGGTAAAATACCAATCCATGCAATTTCATTTGGAATCATTTCAAAGAATTTAATTAAATTGTCTTTCCAAACTGTTGAATCGGAAAACATCCAAACCTGATATTGCTTACCCGAAAAATGATACCAGAATTTATCAAATCCCCGTGAAACCCAGCCCCAGTTGAACTCGGGAAAACCCGAAGCCCTGATAGGAAGATATAAATACAAACTCAATCCCAATAAAAATGGAATAATCAGTATGAACAGAAGTTTTATATTACTGCCAAAATCCTGTCTGCTGTCTGATGTCTGCTGTCTACTGCCATCCTGAACTTGCCGTAGGATGTTTGATTGCCAAAAATATAACACAATAATCATTGGAACCAGTAAAACCGTTGTCATGTGATTTGCAAAACTCAAACCGAGTAATAAAGTAGCGAACAGCAGATATCCCTTTCTGTTCTCATCTGATAAAATTCCTTTGAAGAAAAAGAAAAGTACCAGATTCATCATCAACAAATGAAGTGAATATACTTCAATTGCAACTGCCTGTGCCCAGATAGTTCGGGCAAAAGCGTAAAGAAAAGCAACAATAATAGAGATATTCTGTAAAACACTCTCATTTAAAATTTTTGTTTCTTTTTTTGCTTCAATACTTTTTGTGTCTTTTAATTCTTTTGTTTTTTTGTGCTTTTGTGCCATAATTCTATTTTGCTTTTTCCTGTCAGGAATATTATTTATATATTTCAACAGAAATAAAACCGTATTGAAGAACACTACTACTGATATCGCAGTTAGAAAACCTGCGAAAATATTTAATGAATAAATATTTGTACTAAAAAACGGCAGGTATGTCCAAAGATGTCCGAGTAAAATGAACAAAGGATATCCCGTAGGATGTGCAATTCCCAAAGTCGTGCAAACAGCCGCCAACTCACCGCTGTCTGTGAAAGTTAAATCTGGTGCTGTCGTTATGATATAAATGATAAACGAAAACAAAAATGCTACGAATGGATATAACAATCTCTTATAGTTTTTCATATTTCACCTATTTTTTTCCGATAAAATTATTAATATGTATTATTAAAATGAAAAAATCAAAATATAAATTTAATATTTTTATCGTGAATGCAAAAAGAAATTTATATTATTCTCCTGCAAGCCGGATTAAAAGTTCATCGGCTAGATTATATAAATACTCATCATTTTGGATTTTTTCGATTATGTTATATTTGAATCTGTCATTTTGGTTTTCGGAAAATTCTTTATTGCTCTTCATGATTTTAATCAATTCGTTAAAGAGTTTCATTAAATTCTGTATGTTTTTTAACATCTGCTCGAAACTGAGTTTGTCAAATTGTTCTTCACTAATCATGAATTTCCGGTTAATGAGCTTCAAGGTTTTTTTAACCGATGAATAAAGATATTCGATGTCATTATTCGAAAAATCAGGTTGATAGTTTTGTTTGTAATTGCTTGTTTTAGATTGTGTTTTGTTGTTGTCCGAATCATATTTTTTTGCTCTTGTATCCCAATCCCATTTTTTTGACAGGTTTTTCAAAGATTTAACAGGAATACCGGATTCCCCGCTTAGTTTTTCAAGACTTCTTCGTTCGCCAAGTTGCAAATACTTTTTAAAAATATCAAATGATTTATTAGTTTCTCTTGTTTTTCTATCTATCATTTTCATAAAATTTCTCCTGAATATTTTTATGAAAAATAAGACATCAAATTGAAACCTAATAAAAATTATTTTAAATGGAAATTTTAATAATTGAGGATAATTGGCAATGGATAATAGATAATTTTGAAGAAATCCGTTTTTGGGAAAACTTGTTTTTTTTTGCAATTTTTATAAAATCATATGCTTTTAATCTTCAAATGACTTATTTTTGGATTGTATAGATTGATAATATACAAAAAATATGCCCGATAAATTAAAAGAATGCACAGGGATTGAATGGGATAAGTTCAACCTGAAGAAAAATTTGGAAAAGCACAATGTGAAATTCACAGAATGCGAAGAATTATTTTTTTAATGAGCCGTTAATTATCAGTTTGGATGAAAAACACTCAGATGGAGGAAGAAAGATACTTTGCACTCGGCAAAACTAACAATAACAGATTACTGTTTACAGTATTTACTGTCAGGGAAAACAAAATATGTGTAATTTCTTCCAGGGATATGAATAAGAACGAAAGGAAAATAAATAATGAAAAAGCTAAAGAAAATACTGAAGTTTAAATCCGAAGCCGATGAATCAGAATTTTGGAGCAAAAATGATTCATCAGAATATGTTGATTGGGGCAAAGCAAAAAAAATTGTTATGCCGGCACTAAAACCGACTACAAGAAGCATCTCGATAAGGCTTCCTGAAATCATGCTGAACAGTTTAAAATCCATTGCAAATAAAATGGATATTCCATATCAGTCATTAATCAAAATGTTTTTGCAGGAAAAAATCAGCAAAGAATTTAAAAGTTAAAAATTGCAGAAAAATCCATTGGTTGTATCAGAAGTTTTATTTTAATTGATAGGTTTTTGCTAATTTACTTCTCACTATATTTGTAATGAATTCATAAGCCTACTGAAACATTATAGAATGTTTTACGTTTATTCGTATATTGCATTATAATATTTGAGGATAACAAAAATGAAAACTTTTTTAATTGCTTGTTTTACTGTTTCGATGATTTTAACATCTTGCTTCTTTTCAAGTATCATCTGCGAAAAAGGTTCGGGAAAGGTCATTAAACAAGAGATTTTTAAATCAGGATTTACAAGTTTAAATTTAATGAACTCTGCAAATCTTTTAGTTACTCAAGGTAACGCAGAAAAAATAATAATTGAAACTGACGAAAATATTTTAAATTTTTTAGAAACTGAAATCAACAATGGGGAACTCATATTGAGTAATAAATTGTCAATTTGTCCGAGCAAGCTCAATTATTATATTACAATGAAAGACATTAAGGGATTTAAAATCTTAGGAGCAGGCAATATAATTTCAAAAACACCTATTAAATCAGATGATTTATCACTTAACATACAAGGCTCCGGAGATATTAAATTTGATTCAGTTGATTTGATAAAATTACATGTGAAGATTTTGGGTTCCGGCGATGTGAAAATTAAAGGTAGCACAGAAAAATTTGTTTCTGAAATTAACGGTTCCGGAGATATTTATGCTAACGGTCTTACTTGTGATTATGCAAGAATCGAGACAAATGGTAGCGGTGATGTCAGAGTGATGGTTAACAAAGAGTTAATTGCCAATATTAATGGCAGCAGCGATATCTTATACAAAGGGAATCCTGAAAATGTAAAAGTAAAGATTAATGGTTCGGGAAATGTCAGGGAGATTGAAAAATAATTGGAGTATTGATAAAACAGGTTTTAGAACGAATAAAATGATTTATGGATTATTTCATATAAACAATTTTAAAAAGTCTTTAATTTTATTATTGGTATTCATTATTATCGATATACCTTTGACTTATTTAAGTTCTCAAAATCGGAAAGCCGGACAACCTTATATTGGGGAGTGGGAATCGACTTTTGAATTATTAAGTATTGGCATCTTTTTATTAACATTTATATTATTTACAATTGTGAATTATCCGGGTAAAATGAGTCTAAAACTACTAACAGCTTATGTTTTCGGGATAATATTTCTTATTCCCTTGGGTGGATTTCTAATAATGTTCTTCCATTTAGAATCAATTTTTGAGATACTGGTCATAGGATTATTTTTGCTATTAGTTATTTCGTCATTTGTTATTTCCGGTTTTCCTGAAGAAAGAAAACAAAAATATAAACTAATAATTGCTATTGGAGTCGGCTCGCTTTGGACATTCGGTTCTTGGGTAATAATTTATTTTTTAAATTGGCAAATTTTATATTATTTGTTTGATTAAAAATTTTATGACTTAATAATAAAATTATAGAAGTATTTATGATAAGAAGTAATCAATCTGAAATTAAATCTATCACCGATTTGAAATATTTTTAGGTTGTCAACATAGGACATAATGAAACACCGATTACTGCTATTGTTCCGGTTTGGGTTCCACCATATTGAAAGACTTAAACCCAGATTTATTAACCATAACTCATATCAAAATTTCCCCGTTTTTCCAAAAATTACAGTAATTCCAAATCCTGTATTACTATCAATATTATTAAGCGAAAAAAATCCGCTGAATCCAAATCCTATCCAATTGGTAGGGCAATATAATAATTTTATTGAAAAAGGAACACTGAAATCATTTATTACGGTTGTTTTGCTGATATATTTGTGTGAATTATTATTGATGTAAGAAACTCTTTTCCTTGAGAAATAACCAATACCTGCTTCTAAAGAAAACTTTAGTTTTTCTTCTCCTAAGATTAAACCTAACAGAGCTGAATATTCCGACGTATATAAATTATCATAACTGAAATTCAAACTCTTGTTCGAATTATCCTGAGTCTTATCGTAATAGTTAATTGAAAGCAAAATCTTTTCGAAATTATAAGTTAAAAAATAGCAATACGACATTTCAGAGTTTGTAAATGGCAGCAACGATGCACCTATCCAATAGTTTCCTTCGGTTTCGTTAATATTTTCTTTCGATTTTAAAGGAACCAAAATAATAATAAAAAATAATAAAAACAGAAAACCTGATGATTTTATTCTTTTAAAAATTTTCTTATGTTCATAATTGCTCTTTATTATTTTTGTTATTATCAAATTTGTCGAAAAATTAAAATAATTAAAAGAATCCGAATATTTCATATCTGAATGTAAAATTACTGATAAAAGTAAAAGTAAAAATTAACAAATTTCATTGTGCAACAGTTTTTTCCGTTCTGTCAGTTGTTAAAACTGACAGCAAAACTCCTTTGTACCAGAGAGCTATCCACGACTTTTACTAGCCACGACTTTCAAGTCGTGGAATAAGGAACACCCCACCACTGGACTTCAGTCCAACAAAACATCAGCGAAATCCAATAATCAGTGAAAATCTGCGATTCTGACAAATTATCCCAGCGGGATTTTATATCAGTAACCATGAAATATATAAAGCAGTTCTTATCCCGAAGGAATTATATATTAAAAAAAATACTCAATAAATATGTAATCCCTGACGGGATAAAAATCATTTGGCTTTCCGATTGTTACTGATATTTAATCCCTCTGGGATTAAGAAAAAAATCAGCGAAATCATTTTAATCAGATTCAATCAGTGGTTCTGACAACGGATAACTGATAACGGATTTAAAATAAAATCAAAATAAAATAAATTACATTTCGCATCAATCTTGTAATTTCGTCCAGCTTGTTCTTTGTCAATTAATCTCGGTGCTAAATTGAATCACAGTCAATAAAACGTTTCGCGTTTCACGTTTTCGCCTTTATACTATTTCACGAAAATTCAGAGTTCAGACTTTGGACTTCGGACTTCTGATTTATGTTTTTTACTTTTTTAAAAACTACGCAAAATGCGACAAATTCAATTTTTACCGAACCAACTACTTGAAAACAGTTGATTTAACACAACTCATTTTTGTCCAGAGCATCACTGGAAGAACCGACACCGGCGACAAAACAAAAAACTCAAAATTACGGTGAAATTGGTGAAATATTCATTTTTCATCTTTATAACCCTTAGAAAAATCCATACATTACATAATCGCTATTTTGCACCGACCCTTTTTTGTTTAACCGGATTTTGCTATTTTACAATATTCGTATTGGGCAATTAGTAATTTGTTGAATTGTGAAAAAAATTTTAGCATTAGTGGAGCATAAAATGATAAAAACTATTATCATACTATTTCATATAATAATTTTACAAAATGAAATATTTTGCCAAACTGTAAACTGGGAGAATTACCTGTCAAATGATGTTTATACGATAATCGGGAAGGATGAAAATATTTGGGCAGGCGGTACCGGATTATTACAATTAAATAAAGATAATTACGAAAAGGTTTTTTATACAAAGGCGAATTCTCCTTTGCCAAGCAATTACGTCAGGGCTTTAAAATTTGATAATCAAAATAACTTATGGATATGCACTAAGGGTGGCGTTGCAAAATTTGACGGCTCGGAGTGGTCGGTTTTCACAACAAGAAATTCAAATTTACCTGACGACTTTGTCAAAGCAATCGAAATAGATTCTCAAAATAATATCTGGTTCGGCACATATTATGGCGGTCTGGTTAAATTTGACGGCACTCATTTTACAGTTTCTAATATGAATAATTCGGAAATACCGTCCAATAATATTCATTACCTGAAATTTCATAATGGCTGTCTTTGGGTATGTACATGGGATGGCGGATTAGCAGTCTATAAAGACAGTACATGGAACTTGCTCAATTCAAATAACTCGGAATTACCCGATGACGATGTGAACTTTATTGCATTCGATAAAGACGATAGAATGTGGATTGCAACTGATATGGGTGTATCCTTATTCGATGGTGAACTCTGGACACATCTAAACACCGGAAATTCTTTGCTCCCAAGTAACAGGATTTCATCTATTGTATTTGATAACGACGATGTTTGGTTCTCAACTTTTGATGCCGGTGTTGCCCGGTTAAGTAATAATGAGTGGGCAATCTTCAATCAGGGTAATTCCTCAATTCCCGACAATTATGTCAACACTTTTTTGAGGGACGAAGACGGTTGCCTTTGGCTTGGTTCAGATAATAACGGATTAGCGAAGTATGTTCAAAATTCATGGTCTTATATCAATCCTTCCAATTCAGGTCTTGTTAATAATGTCATAACATCAATTGTTACTGACAGCAATGGAATAAAATGGCTTGGTACATACGATAAGGGATTAATGTCATGGAACGGAAATGACTGGATTTTGTACGATAAACAAAATTCTCTTTTGCCGGATAATTCAATCACGTCACTATTATGTACTCCGGACAACAAATTATGGATAGGAACAAAATCCGGTCTTGCTACACTGAATAACGATATCTGGGAGGTTTTCACACCATCAAATTCCGAACTTCCCCATAATTACATAAATGATATATGCGTTGGTGAAAACGGAGTTTGGTTCGCCACATGGAAGGGCATTGCTTTCTATGACAATCATCAATGGATTATATTCAATAAATCCAATTCCGGTGCAGATATAGATGTTGTGTCTCAAATCCTTTACGACGCTTCCGGGACACTGTGGTGCGGTACTTTAGGTTATGGTTTATACAAATATTCTTTATCTGAATGGACTAATTTTAACCTTTCCAACTCTCTTTTACCCGATAACAACATCATGGAAATAGCTTCCGACAAGACCGGCAGAATATGGATTGGTACGGACTTGCATGGTATTGCTTTTTATAATGGAACGGCATGGGAAGTTTTTGATAAATCTTTTACGGGTTTGCCCGGTAATCACATCAAATCAATAGATTTCGATTCCGGAAATAAAGCATGGATCGCTACATACTTTGGCATGGCTTCTTTTGATATGAATGATTGGGATACATACAAACAAGATAATTCCGGTTTATCTGATGACAGAATAAACCAAATTTTTATTGATAAGAATGACAACAAATGGATATGTACAACCGGCGGATTATCTGTATTCAACGAGACAGGTATTGTTTCCGTACCTGATGAATTTAGTATGGGAGAAGTCATTAATTGTTCTTTTTACCCAAATCCATTTAATAACAGTTCCTTGCTTCGGATTAAATTACCCGATGATGTTTACCTTAAAATTAATATCTACAACTATTTGGGTGAACAAATCTTGAATATAGCTGACGGATATGTTGAAGCAGGTGATTACGAATATAATTTGGATTTCAATTCTCAAGCTTCAGGTATATACTTTTCAACAATAAGCTATGGATTAAATACACATATCCTGAAACTTATACACATGAAATGAAAAAAACACATAATCAATTTGGGATTGAAGAATTTTCAATTTTTCAATTTTCAATCAATTTTTTCAATTATCAATTGGCAATTATCAATTCTTTCCGTCCTTCGGTCCTTTCGCCTTCAGACTTTCCGTCCTTCAGACTTTCCGTCCTTCGGTCTTTCCGTCCTTCGGTCTTTCCGTGTTTCCGTCCTTCAGACTTCAGTCTTCTGACTTCAGACTTCTATTCTTCGTAAGACTCTTATTTTGCCGGAGCAGGAAGCTCCAACTCGATTGTCCAGCGGGCAGGTACCTCCTTTTCTTCCTTTATTAAAATAAATGGTTCTGAATGCTCGAAAGGATATGCTTCGCCGTAGCTGTATTTTCCATTTCCATCAAAATCATAGTATAATTCAAATTTATACTTACCTTCGGGCAATGACGGAATACTCCATTTTCCTGAATCTGCGGGAGATGTAACCATTTTGAAATTCGGATTGAATATTATTATTTTCAAATTTGAATCCGGCTGATGCAAATCTTTGATTCTCCCTTTAATTCCGCCAAAATTCCTTGTATCCTGAATCCTGAATTTCAATCTTAATGTAGTATCCTTGCCTTTAATTTCATTAGCAGCTTCAATCTCATTCATTCTGAAATTGATGATATACCATTTTAACGGTTCCAATTTATTTTTCGGTATGATTCTCATTATATTATCAGACTTCCAATTAACATCAAAATTAATTTTTACCGAATCTCCATCCATGAAACTAATCGAATTATTTATATCGGATTTACTTAGTGGCAAGTTAAAAACAAAATTCAAATCAGGAATAACAGGAACATATAAAGAACTATCAGGATAAGGCATTTTCAATAATTCCGGCTGAATCTGATTTGGCGAGTTTTCAGCATAAAAATAAGCAAAGTTTGCTGTGTCGTTAATTAAATTTCCAACAGTATCTCTCAGTGAAAAATCCTTTTTTGGTATAGCCAAAATCTTCCATAATATATTCGTATCGAGTTGTTCGGAACTGAACACCCAAATCTTATCAGGAGATTTTAAACTTAGCATTGCTCCCGAAACATCTGCTTTTTCTATGCCTGTACTGTCCCATATCTCAAGAGCTTGTGATTTAACGAAATTTGTATCTAACCGCTCACTGAAGACTAATTCAATCAAATTCGAGTTTAATCCTTCTGCTGAAAAAAGCTGTGGTCCTGTATTATCTTTAGTAGGTCCTATTTTCAAATTCACAACAGGAACGGAATCCCCGGTTACTTCCACATCGAAAGGCGCCGCTCCAAAATCATCGAGACCTTCGTCATAAACTTCGTCTTTGAATTTATCCCTTATAGCAATTACTCTGTATTTACCTTCTTTCAAAGCTACCAAATCGAATTTTCCGTTTTGTCCCGACTGTGTTCTGTAGTTTGGTTTTGTTTGGGATGGATTTAAAGTATCGGGATTTATATTGTCAATCCTGTAAGCATATATATTTGTTCCTGTCGGTTTTGGGTCAATCAATGTTCCGGTTATCGAACAGCTATCCAAAAAAGAACCTGTCGAAAAAATAAGAGAAAATGATTCTGCCGGTTTGTTTCCTTTTAAATCGGAATACTCGGTACCCAAAGAAAAAACATAAGTAGTACTATCCTTCAACTCTTCTTCGAATTCAATTTCAAGTTCTTTACCACTCCAATCGAATTTCATCTTAACTGATGGTGAAATAAAAATGTTTTCAAGAACTGTGTTTTTATTCATATATTTATTGAATTCAATCGTAATGCTTTTCTCTTTGTAATTAGTTGTCCCCTGAGCAGGTGCATATCTTGTAATAATCGGTGGTGATTTATCCGGTGGTCCACCCGAAGGCGGCTGGGGATTTGCACAAGAAAAAAGTAAAACAGCAAACAGCAAACAAAATTTAATTGATAATTGATAATTGATAATTGATAATGAAGACTGACGACTAACGACTGACAACTGTCGACTGTTGACTATCGACCGGCGACTAACGACTGACGACTGACGACTAACGACCAACGACCGGCGACTGTTGACTAATTTATATTTCATTATTAATCCGAATATTCTTATCTTGTTAAATTATTTTTGTCAAATTTAAGCAAAAGAGCGGAACTTTTAGAATTAACAACTAAAAATTAACATTGTCGTATGAAACTTGAAATTAGGGATAAAGATATAATCAGGGTATTGAACTTTCTTAGAATACGGAACAAATTCATTAAAAAAGTTGTTGCCGCAATTGAAACTTTGGTTGATAGGATTGACAGAAATCATTCTTTTTTACTAGCTGCAGGTATAGCTTTTAATATACTTTTATATGTTATTCCTATGCTTTTAGTAGCTCTTTATGTTGTTAATTTAAGCATAGGAGCTGACAAGATTTCTTTGTTCCTGACTGAGCTATTTGAGAAGATTATCCCTGAAAATCCAATGTTAAAGGATGTATTAACCGAAACAATTAATGAAGTTTATGTGATTTTCCAAAAAAGCTCATTACTTGGATGGATTGGAATTTTTACTTTGCTCTGGCTCTCGTCTGCCTTACTAAGTTCGTTGAGAACCGGAATTAATACCGTATTTAAAATAGCAACTCCAAAAACTTACTTCTTTTATAAAATACAGGATATATTTTTGATAATTGTCATATCTGTTCTGATTATGATAATGTCATTTGTTCAGCCGGTTATATCAATAGTTCAAAACTATATTGTACAATTTGCTCCTGAAGTTCTTGGTTCAATATTCAACAAAGTCTATGTTTTAGCTTTTTCGCTTATCAACTCTTTCGTATTATTTTATCTTCTTTTCAGGTTTGTTCCGAATAGAAAAATGCCTCGTTTTATCCGCATGGTTAGCATAATATCCTGCGTGATTTTCGTGGAGCTTTCGAGGTACATATTTTCATGGTATATCAGCGGTGTGTCGGCTTATGGCAAATTCTACGGGACATATGCAATTATTGCTTCTATGGCAGTTTGGGTATATTACCTGACATTTATAATATTATTTTCGGCTGAACTGGGAAAATTTGTTTACGATTTGAAATATGGTGAAGACCTTGATGAATACATCAAAAACGTAAATATTTCTCCCAAAGCAGATATAAGTCCCATGTAGCTTTAACGTCCCTTAGGCAATATTCCGATATTTCCTTGATTTTACCATTAGCATAGAATTCCGGCACCTTCGAGCCGTCAATTCCTTCGCCTTTGGGTGAGGTCAAACCGAATGCTCTTGTGTAGAAGTCGAAATTAAACCGTTTTGTAGCTCCGTATCCAAAGGAAGGATTATAGAATGTTAGCTCGTCAATTAAATCGGTATGCATGCCATAATTGAATTTTGTACCTGACATAATATTCTTTGATGGTTTTAATCCCAAAAGTGCGGAACGTAACATCAGGAACGGAGCATCGAATCCCCTGCCATTAAAAGAAATCAAATGTACCGGTTCGTATTTGGTTATTGTTTTCCAGAATTTTTCCAATGCGGTTTTTTCATTATAGAAAAAGCATGGAGTTCCATCCGACAACTGGTCTTTTCTTTCTTCATTGTCATTCATCCCGTTATCTACAGCAATGGCTCCATGTCTCAATGTCTTGTTTTCCCCTTTTTCATCCCGTTCAATTAGTTGTATTCCTATACAAACTACCTGGGCAGTAAGCGGGGTAAGCCCCATCTCGTTTTTCTTTTTTTGGATTTCTTCTTCGCCCGATGTTCCCCTGAGAATGTATTCCTGCTGTGATTCAGAAAACGATTCGAATGGAAGGGGTACTGTTTCTATGTCAAATACTAAAAATTTCATGTTCACCTAAATTGTTATTATCAAAAAACCAATATAAGAAATAAGGGAGAATTATCAATATGGAAATTTGAATTACATTGGTGTCAATAATAAAAATAATAAATTCATGGTTAAGGCCAATGGCTTGTTTATTCTTTTTCAGCTTCGATGGGTGTAATTAATGTTTTTCTTTTTCCACCCCTCCCTAATCCTCCCCGAAGGGGAGGGAATTGTCTTGCTTCCTCTCCTTTGGAGAGGGATGGGGTTGGTTTTATTTCAATATCTTCAGCACACTCCTTGAGCCATTACAATCTACAACTACCAAATATACTCCCGTTATCAGAAAGGCGACATCAACTTCAATTGATTGAACATTAATTTTAACATCCTCATCAGATAAAGATTTTATTATTTTACCACTTATGTCGTATATGCTTATTATTGGTTTTTCGATTATTAAATCACCAAAATGTATTTTTAGTTTTTTATCATTTATTGAATATTTAAGTTCATCTTCCTTTATATCTTTAACATCCGTTCCATTCCACTTTGGTCTAAGCAAAGTTAAATATCCGGAATGATTACCATATGCAGCAATATAATCATCCTTTGAAACATCGATAGCTGTTTCTCCTGAATAAGGATATTCATAAACTAATGAGTCTCCTTCGATATTCCATACGATTATTTTATCAGGATCGTAGTCTTCGCTATCACGATACGCGAAGATTATGTTTTTTGAATCTCTTGAAAATCTGATGTGCAAGATTCCAAAATTTAGATTTAACAATCCATTAAATTTTATATTTTTAAAAAGTTCTAACTTTTTTAAATCCCATAAATAAATCCCATTTTGATAATAGTAACTTCCAAGGATTTCATTATTATAAGAAAAAATATTTTGAGCTAAAGTGCCATCCGGAATTTCAAAAATCTTTATTTCTTCGTATGTAATCATATCAATTAGAATAACTGTATTATACGTTCCACGGAAATCAGTAAAACTGAAATATTTTCCGTCGGAAGAAATCTGCGGATTACTTGCATAATAATACCTCCCGACAAAAGATTTAATAATCTCTTTTGTTGCGATGTCAATAACGAGAATCTGTGGCTCGTCAAGTCCTATTTTTCCTGTGGTTGCGATTATATGTTTGCCGTCGGGAGTAAATTGTGCTTCTTCACCATATTTTAACGTAAAAATTGTGTCGCCAGTGTTTACATTCCATAACATTATCAAACCATTACCGGATACAATTAATGTATCTCCTGTTGGAGAAATGCTAAGATAATTCAATAATGGTTTATTCAATGCAATTGTATCGAAAACCGCTCCGGTAGAAGTTTCAATTTTATAGACAAAGTATTTTCCAAACTCACCATGTTGAGCAAAAACATAATGTCCATCTGGACTAAATATTATGTCGTGTGCATTAGCAATTATTTTAGTCCAGACCGTGTCGGGAAGGGACTCTTGTGCTTTTGCATGCTCCAGCCCTGCGAGAGCGAGCAGAGATAAAAGTATTATTAACTTAGTTTTAAACATTTATAGCTCAAACATTTCTAAATTTAATCATGTTTCTTATACAATACTGACTATTTGTTTTACCATAAAGGATTAATTTATCTTTTTAATTAAATCATTCAACAACTCACTTCCTATTATTCCCATTATTTTTTTGATTTATTAATGCCTTAACAGGAGCCAAACCCAATGCACTGCCTTCGTGAATTGCCTTCAAAACTGCACCGCCACCTGTAAAGATGTAATATTGAGGACTGTCCAACGCAACAATGTAAAGACCGGGCAACAATCTCTTCAGTTCCTGCATAGTATCGCCACCGCCATAAAGTTTGACGGCTTTCCTGTTGTGGTCAATGGTTTCATCCAAAGCAATAGTGCCTTCGTTGAAATGAGGTACATATCCCATAACAGCATTGACAAAAATTGTTGTTGCTTTGGAGAAAATCTCTTTGATGTCTTCTGCCTGGAAAGATTCTTTTGCAACATCAAGTACATAATTCAAAGAATCACCTTCTTTCAATTCCGTAACTTTATGCGTTCTGAATTGCCCTTCAAGTCTGCCTTCCATAGTATCAGATTCAATGATATATGGCAGTTCAATTAATTTTCCTGGAAATCCTTTTGAATATTCAACGAATTCTTTTGCATATTTCAGGTCGTCATCGCTGATTCCTTTAATGGATATTCCGTATTTGGCAGCAAGGTATGCATTATACATTACACCACCGAGAACGAGGTAATCCGCTTTTTGTATTAATGTATAAAGGGATTCAATTTTTGTATCGAATTTTGAACCTGCGACGACAGCTATGAAAGGTCTTTCAGGGTCATAAATCCTGCCAAGATTTATTAATTCCTTTTGCATAAGGAAACCGGCATACGATGGTAAATATTTCGAAACTCCAACTGTAGAAGCATGTGGTTGCCATGAACCGAAAGCATCGTTTACATATATATCAGCTAAGCCGGCAAGCTGATTTGCAAACCTATCCATCATCTCCTCATCACCTTCCTCGCCAAAAAACCATCGTGTGTTCGGCATATATATCCCGTCAATAGTGTGGTCGTTCAGGTCACGAATTAAGTGATTGACTGATGTTTCAATACCCAAATAGCCAAGATTCCCATGTGGAAAAAATTCGGGTATTTTCAAGGTTATATGTAACTTATTTTGAAAATAATTAACAATGGGTTCGACTGAAGAATCGTATGAAATATTAATATTTCCGGTCTTTTTGTCTTTGGGCCTGCCAACATGTGTCATTAATATAATTTTACCGCCCTTTGCATTAATGTAGTACAGGGTACCAAGTGTGGCATCAATTCTATAAGGGTCATGAATTATCCCTTTTTTTACGACATTGTGGTCAACTCTGACAAGCACAACCTTATTTTTCAGGTCAGCATCCTGAATCAATGGTATGTTCAAATCCCGAATATCCATAAAAAACCTTTCTTTTAATTATTAATTATTTCAAAACATTGGAAGAAAATCATATAAATATACCTAAAATTTACAAAATAAGAATAAATTTCTTAAAGATTATCGAAATATTTTTCCTGATATTAATTGCATAGCATGGCAAATAAACCTAATTTTGTAGTTTATATTAATTTAACTATATATATTTTTGAATTAGGAGAAAAAAAAATGGCATATATCCCGAATACGGATGAAGAACGAAAGTTGATGTTAAAGAAGATTGGTGTTAATTCATTTGAGGAATTGATTAGCAATATACCTGAGCAAATCAGGTTTGAAAAATCATTGAATTTACCTCCGCAAATGTCAGAATTCGAGGTAATAAAACATATCAGGGGTTTGGCAGAAAAAAATGTGAATTCCAGCTCTCACATCAGCTTTCTGGGTGGAGGGGCTTATGACCACTTCATCCCCTCGATTGTTTTCAGCGTTTTGGAAAAACCCGAATTTAAAACAGCGTACACACCCTATCAGGCAGAGGTGTCTCAAGGTACTCTTCAGGCAATGTATGAATTTCAATCTATGATTTGTGCTTTAACAGGTATGGAAGTCTCCAATGCTTCGATGTATGACGGAGCATCTGCACTTGCGGAAGCATGTTTGATGTCGAATGCTCAAAACAGGAAAACGGAAATATTAATTGCTGGAACTTTAAATCCGAACTACAGGAAAGTACTTGAAACAACGTGCCGTGGAAGAAAAATCATTTTTAAGGAATGCGTTTTAGATGACGGAACTTGTGATTTTGGAATGTTGAAAAACTCGATTACGGAAAATACTTCAGGCGTTATCGTGCAACAACCGAATGCTTATGGCAATCTTGAAGATGTAATTGAAATTGAAAAAATAGCTCATTCAAAAGATTTGATGTTTATTGTATCTTTTGACCCCATATCTCTTGGTTTGCTCTTAACACCCGGAGAATACAATGCAGATATAGCAGTAGCAGAAGGTCAGCCCTTAGGTATTCCTTTGAATTATGGAGGTCCCTATCTCGGACTGTTTACAGCAAAACAAAAATTTGTCAGGAAAATGCCCGGCAGGTTATCGGGAGTAACTAAAGATTCTGATGGCAACAGAGGGTATGTACTTACTTTGCAAACACGCGAACAGCAGATTAAAAGGGAAAAAGCAACCTCAAACATTTGTACAAACCAGGGTTTGTTTATGCTCGCGGCAACGGTTTATATGTCAACGATGGGTAAGCAGGGAATTAAGGAAGTTGCTGAACAAAGTTTTCATAAAGCACATTATTTGGCAAAGAACATACAAAATATTACAGGATTTTCTTTGCTCAATGACAAACCTTTCTTTAGGGAATTTTTAGTAAAAACACCTATACTTCCGGGTGAAATTATCAAAAAGGGTGAGGAACAGGGATTTTTAGCAGGTGTGGACACATACAGATTTCCTGAATGCAAAAAAGGATTGCTTATTGCAGTAACAGAGAAACGCACAAAAGCTGAAATGGACAGCTTTATTGAATTTTTACGTCAATTTGCTAAATAGATTTATTATGTCGGATTCATTTTCATTAGTAGAGATTTCTGAAAAGTTATCATCGCTGAAAATAAAAAGAAAAGCGTTGATTACGGGAATAGTAATAGTTGTTGCCGCTACTTTTTTCTTGTTCTCTCCTTATGGAATAATTAAAAGCATTAAGCTTGCAAATCAAAGGGCTGATTCATATAATGAACTTCTTCAAATGAAAAAAACAAATGATTCTTTGAGGGAAAAAATCATTGAAATCCGAACCGATACTGTCGAAATAGAGAGAATCGCAAGAGAAAAATATGGAATGATTAAAAGAGGTGAAAAGGTTTATATCAGGAAAAAAGTAGTCACAGAAAACGAAGAGTAATTCCGGTTATAATGTATATTGGCATTGATATAGGAGGAACAAATATTAAATCGGGTGTTGTTGACTCATCCGGTAATATTCTATTGGGCAATTCATTTAAAACAGGTACCAGTGAAGGTCCAACTGCGAATTTGATGCAAATAAAAAAATCAATATTTGAAATGATAAATAAATTTCCCTCAATCCAATCAATCGGTATCGGTGTACCTGGCATTATTGATAAATCCGGTGTTTTGAACGTTTCACCAAATCTTCCTGAATGGCACGGAATTAATATTCACGACGAACTAAAAAAAGATTTCAATTTGACAATTGCTGTTGATAATGATGCAAATGCGGCGGCTATTGCGGAAATGGAAACCGGTGCGGGAAAAGATACCGAGAATTTTATTTATATTACTTTAGGAACAGGAATTGGCGGGGCATTAATAATCAATAAAAAAATATACAGAGGTTGTGAAGGCGGTGCAGGTGAAATTGGACACACAATCATTAATTATGATTTGATACGAAAGGGAATACCAACATTCCGTCAGGGTATATTAGAAGAATTGGCAGGAAGAAAAGCAATAATTACTTATTACCAATTACTAATGACTAATGATAATTTTAGCAGTCAGCAGACAGCAGACGGCAAGCTGGATTTAATTACGAATTACAAATTACGAATTACGAATTACAAATTACGAATTACGAATGAAGACCTGGATTCCCAAAATGATATTTTAGGAATTGATTCTTTAGATGTTGAGGATATTGCTAATTCGGCAAAATCAGGTTTTCAACCTGCTGTTGATTGTCTGAACGAAACAGGAGAAATTATTGGTATTGGTTTGGCATCTGCTATGAATCTGCTTGATATCCCTGTTGCCATAATCGGTGGAGGTATTTCACAATCAGGTAAAATACTGTTTGATTCCATACGAAAAACAATAAGGGAACGTTCTTTACCGACTATATCTGAAAGATTTGAGATAAGAGAAGCATATTTTAAAAATAATACCGGTATCATTGGTGCAGCTATGCTGGGTGCAAATAAAATGAGGGAACAATCTTGATGAAGTTACTATCCAACATATTGATTTTATTAATGGCATTAATTACTAATTACCAATTACTAATTACTAATGATTTTGAAGTTACTGATAACAGACAACGGATAACGGATAACCAATTCACTATTCACAATTCACAATTCATAATTAAAGATAACGCTAACTCTAAACTCTCATCTCTCAACTCTCAACTTTTTGCTCAAGTTGATAGTACCGAGATTGATGAAACTATCGCTGATACTGTTCAGTTGAAACCTTTGGATGACTTTGTTGCTGAAGTCCCGATTTCAAAAAAGTCATTTGAAATGGCAAAATCACCTACAAAAGCCGTATTATTTTCATTGCTTTTACCCGGACTTGGTCAGTATTATGTGGAGTCTTATTGGAAAATTCCCGTATTTGTAGGTGGTACCGGTGTTTTAACATATTTGATTATTGACAATCATAATAATTTCATTGCGGAGCAAGAAAAATGGGAGAAAATGGATGACAATGACCCTAACAAGAGCCGTTCAAAAGTTATAAAAGAGTTTTACCGGGACCAGAGGGACCAGGATATTTTCTATCTTTCCGGTGTTTATATTTTAGCGGCAATTGATGCTTATGTCGGTGCCCATCTTTTTGATTTTAATGTATCAGATGATTTAACATTAAAGTTACAAACAGGATATATGAATGGAGCCAGAGTTGGTTTTTCTTTGAGTTGGTAAAGCTACACTGCCTTTATTACGACAACCGTCATGTCGTCGAATTGAACTGAATCTGATGTGAATTCCCTTAATGACTTCAAAATTTCATCACGAATTAATTCTGATGACTGACTCGAATTCTTCTTTAATATTTTCACGAGTCTCTCAAATTGAAATTCCTGACCGTAAGAGTTACGTGCATCGAGAACACCATCAGTTACATATAAGAAAATATCATTTGTGTTGTAATGAATTTGCCTTTCTTCTATGTGCAAATCGAATAATTTGCTTTTTGTCATTCCGAGTACAATTCCATTCGGTTGAATAACGGCAACATCTTTTATCTTACTGTTAAGGTAATATAATGGGAGATGCCCAGCCCTCGAAAATGTTATTGATTTATTCTTAGTATCAAATATCGAGCATATAGCAGTGATAAATGAGCTTTTTTCGAGGTATTTATATAAAAGACTGTTCGAGCGTTTGAATAATTCTTTAGGAGACAAATCAAATTCATGCAATGTTCTCATTATTCCCTGTGCTTTCGACATATAAAGTGCCGCAGATGTACCTTTGCCGGAAACATCACCTACGATAACTGTTAATTGTCCGTTGTTAGGGAGATAGTCATAAAAATCGCCGCCTACCTCATGTGCCGGAATGGATATGCCCGATACATCCAAACCCTCGATATAAGGAATATTTTTTGGGAGTGAAGCCAATTGAATTTTTCTTGCAAGTTCGAGTTCATGTTTGATTCGCTCCTGCTGTGTTAGTTCCTCATATAAGAAAACATTTTCAACGGCGACGGATATTTGTCCTGATATTAGATTTAAAAATTCAATATCTTCTCTGTTGTAGGGGGATTCTGATAACTTATCCCCAACCATCAAAGCACCGACTATTTTATCTTTGGAACGAATTGGAATAACATAACGGAATTCGCATTTTTGATAAATTTCTCTCATAGGTTCATCGAGATAATCAACCCTGAATTCCTTCTTGAATTGTTTGATACTGTTTATCTGTTTCGTAGCGGTTACACGGCAGTACTCTGTTATTGAATCATTAACATATCCATGAAAATAAGACGATAGAACGATTTCTTCGTTCTTGTAAAAGACTATTCCCGCTTTCTTCAGATAAACCAATTCAATCAATTCATTGATTACATTTTTCGATAATTCATCTAATGTTATTGTTTTATCTAAAATTTCTGAAAACTCTGCCGAAGCCCTTCTGTAATCAAATCTTGTCCTGTAATACTTTCTGTCTAAGTATCGCTGTCCCCGCCTGTTAATAAATCTGAATATATAAGCACCTGCAAGTGATACGAGAATTATACAAATATTGCGATACATATCTGCCATTTCGGTTGATAACGGCTTTTCCAATATTTCAATTGTTGTTCCGGTAAAATGCAGGTTAGGTATATCAATATTTAGTTTGGCGATTAATGTTATTATATAAATTATTACGGAAATCAGAAATATTTTCCATAATGACGAAATGAAAATATATTGAATATTTTTTCTGATTTTGAACTCAAGATTTAATAATTTATACCTGCCAATCGTATAAATAAAAGCCGCAGGAATTAGTACTAAGGAAATAAGATAAGGTAATGATGAAATTCTATCTACGAAAAGAATGAATGTTAATGTGAAAATAGCGACAGATAATACTAATAAAAATACTACATTAATTACTTTTGAAAGACTCGCTTCCTCTATTGAACGCGATTTTCTGAAGATTAATAAAACTACAAAATAGTAAATTAAGTAAAGGGGCATTGAATTTTGTAAAATTGTAAATAATACAACTTCAATTTGGTATGATTTTAAAAAGAAAATATGAATTATTACCGTAAGAGATAAAAGTATGCCGAAAATATAGGGACCCCTGATAATCCATTTTGCATGTAACATGTCCAAACGTTCGCGCGGGAAGTAAACCAAAGCATGGATGAGTAGCGGGAAACCATAAGCGGCACTTAAATAAAAAAGCAAATAGATATGATACTGATAAATACCGTATGTCCTGACAGGTATTAAAAATGCAGATATGTAATAACCTATCAAAATAAAAGCCCCTCCCAACAGCCGGGCTGTTTTTATCTCCGGTCTGCTTTGTGATAACACGACACCAAAGATTAAATAAATAAGCCCAATTATAAATAGCAGTAAAAAATTAATGGATACCTGAAACCTGACAATTTGAATCTGGCATTCAAAGGTTTTATTATCTCTTAAAATTTCATACCTGAGATAAGACCCTTTCTCTCCCTTAATAATATAGTCATTAGCTTCTAAAGCGTTTTTAAATGATTCCCCATTCACTTTAACGAAATAATCACCTACTTTAACGCCTGCTCTTTCCGAAGCCCCATCTTTTTGGACATATCCGACAAAAACTGCGGAACTAAGATATCTTATAAAATCTTCAGGTATGTCCTTCTTATTTATTTTTGCTTTTTTGTAATTATAAAAACCTCTTCTCGAAAAGTCTTTGTTAACATTTCTATTATCGGTAAAAATTATTTCGACGAAATCATTTTCTTTGTCTTTAAATATCAGGTCTCGAAAATTATTGCTGTCAGTTGGCATTTTTCCACTGACTTTAACTATAAGGTCACCGACATTAATTTGGGATTTGTTAGATTTTTTGGTTTTATAATCAAAAACAAGAGCTTTAATAGGTTTTGTTACATAAAATCTCGAAGGTGGGTCAGCATAATAATTTTCATCGGTTTTGGTCGAAATCACCATGAAAAAGTTGCTGATGTCCAAAGTTAAAAGGACAAGAGCCGCGATACCTATAGCAATTCTAAATAGAATTGTATTTGTTCTCTTCGTAAACAATTCCCTAAACCGTTTTGTTGAAGTTTTGCTTATTTATACTTAGACGAAATTAAGAATAAAAATGTTTCAATATTTTACTTATTTATTACTTTATTTGTTATTTTTTATCTAAAAGCAAGTCAAATCGCTTAAACGTAAAGCTATTTTCATGTCTATCACACAAATCACAGTTTAAACAATTATTAATCCTGTATTTCCCCTAAATCATACAAATCACAGTTTTGACTACTCCTCCAACTCAAACTTATTATATTCTTTTTCGCTTAATTGTTGTTCCCGGACAACTATCTTTGCTTCATTTAGAGATAATCGGTATAATTTATAAATCAAAATATCAATTTTGTTTTGAATATTTTTTAAATAATTATTTGTCATTTTGAAATTTTAAAAGTTTTATTTGCCAGCTCAACATTTTTTTTGACTTTAGTAATATCCGGGCATGGTATTTTGCAACATACTGTTCGTCAAATATTGTACTCCGTATAGCACAACTCTAAACAAATTTATAAAGTAGCCAAGCAAATAATTTTGAATTGTTCAAAGCCAATAAAAATTTACAATCCATTAAAATAGTATTGTTACGTATAAAAAGCAACATTTTCTCTTAACAAACTTTCTACAGAAATAACTATTTCAGCTTCATTCCCTCATCCAAAAGCTCATTGACCATACTTAAGGTTTTACCTTCAGAATAAAATCTTAACAATGGTTCCGTTCCCGAAGCCCTTACTAAAAGCCAGCCATCTTCGACAATAAACTTGAAACCGTCCTTATCATTAATAGTCAAAATATCAAATTTACCGATTTTAGCCGGTTTTTTCTTGCATGCTTTCAGAATTTGCTCTTTAAGTGCCGGAGTAACTTGTACATCCCTTCTCTGGAATTTATGAATACCAAATTCTTCATCCAGTTCGTCGCAAAGCTGTTTTAAGGATTTTCCACGTTCGGCCATAACTTCCATAAGAAGCAGGGCATTAAAAATTCCATCCCTTTCGGGAATGTGCAGGATTGTACCAAGTCCGCCGGATTCCTCACCTCCGATTAAAACGTTTTGCTCGCTCATTATCTTGGCGGAATGTTTGAAACCGACAGGAGTTTCGATTAACTGAATTTTATTCTTGGCACAGAACTTATCAACCATAGAAGTCAGTGATACTGTTTTTACGACTATACCCCTTTTCTTTCTTTCTTCGTAAAGATACTTTAGAAGTATCATAAAAATTTTATGAGAGTCAACAAAATTGCCGTGCTGGTCAACTGCTCCCAATCTGTCTGCATCACCATCGGAAGCAATTCCAATATCATAATTATATCTACGAACATTTTGGATGAGTTCCTTCAAATTTTCTGCAATTGGTTCGGGATGTTCAAGATTGCCGAAGGACGGATTATAATCGTTATGTAATTCGTCGGAATCAGGCAGAAGCTCTTTCATCAAGCCGATACCTGCTCCGTACATTGGGTCATACAATATTTTAAATTTTGCTTTTCGAATAGTGTCAATATCGATTTTCTTTTTAATGTGTCTGAAGTATGATTCTTTTGGGTCGAAATAGGAAATTTTTTGCATTTTGATATAGTCAGAAAATTCCAAACATCTAATCTGAGGAGGCCTTTTGAAAATTCGTTTCAATTCTGCTTCAACTTTTGCAATTTGCTCGGTTGTTGCGGGTCCGCCGAAACTTGCTTTCAGCTTGTAGCCATTATAAACAGGAGGATTGTGGCTTGCTGTTATGACAATACCCATGTCGGCTCCTTTTTGCTTGGTATGATAGGAAATTTCAGGAGTAGTAGCAATCCCGTTTGTTAATTGAACGCTTATATCTTTCCAAGCTAAGATTTTTGCTGTTTCTATTGCAAATTCTTTAGATAAAAATCTTGTATCATAGCCAATAACTACTCTTGGTTTCTTTCCGGCAGCTTTTTTTAAATAACTTGCTGTTGCCAATGCGACCAACTGTAGATTTTCAAATGTAAAATCGCGTGCTATGTATCCGCGCCATCCGTCTGTTCCAAAAGATATCATACTATTCCTAATATTGGTTATTACATTTTCTATTAATATATTTCCTATACCTTATCCCCTAATTGCCTTAAATCCAAAATCCCTAATCACCTAGTATAAAAACCAAATGCTTCGGCACCTCCATAAACAGCATCAGTTTCGAGGGCTTCTTCAATTCTCAGTAATTGATTATACTTTGCTACACGGTCTGTCCTGCAAAGAGACCCGGTTTTGATTTGCCCTGCGTTAACAGCAACTGCCAAATCAGCCAAAGTAGTGTCCTCTGTTTCACCCGAACGGTGGGAAATCACGGTGCTGTATCCGTTTCTATGTGCCATTTTTATCGTATCAAGCGTCTCAGTTAAAGTGCCAATTTGGTTAAGTTTGATTAAAATTGAGTTAGCCACCTTCTCTTTAATTCCTCTTGCAAGGAATTTGGGATTTGTAACAAAATTGTCATCACCGACCAATTGAATTTTATTTCCTAAAGCTTCTGTTAGCTTTGCCCAGCCCGACCAGTCATTTTCTCCCAAGCCGTCTTCGATAGAAGCAACCGGATATTTCTTGCATAAGTCAACATACCAGCTAATCATCTCATTGGATGTTTTTAATTTACCTGTTGATTTAAACATTTTGTATTTGCCGTTTTCAACCATTTCGCTTGCGGCTGCATCAATAGCTAGCAAAACATCTTTAACGGGTTTATATCCGGCTTTCTTAATAGCTTCAAGAATTACTTCAAATGCCTCTTCATTTGATTTTAAAGATGGTGCAAAACCGCCTTCGTCACCAACTGCAGTATTATATCCTTTTGCCTTCAGAACTTTTTTTAAATTGTGGAATATTTCAGCTCCAATTCTCAGTGCTTCTTTAAACGATGATGCTCCATTAGGGATAATCATGAATTCCTGTATGTCCACGTTATTGTCTGCATGCTTGCCTCCATTGAGGATATTCATCATAGGAGCAGGAAGGATATGTGAATGTACACCGCCTATATAGCGGTAAAGCGGTAAACCGTAGAAATCTGCCGCAGCTTTAGCAACGGCAAGGGATGTACCCAAAATGGCATTTGCCCCGAGTTTTGATTTGTTAGGAGTACCGTCCAATTCACAAAGTAATGTATCAACCTGGATTTGTTCGGAAGCATCCAATCCGATAACTGCATCGGCTATGACATCATTGACATTGTTGATGGCTTTAGTAACTCCATTGCCCAAATATCGTTTTTTATCTCCGTCACGAAGTTCCCATGCTTCGTTTTCACCTGTGCTTGCACCTGATGGAACTGCTGCCAAACCTGTAGAACCGTCTTCCAAAATGACCTCAACCTCAACAGTTGGATTTCCACGGGAATCAAGTATTTCACGACCGAAAACATCAATAATCATAGAACACATAATCTTACCTTTCAAAATTTATTTTAAAAAATTATTCTCTTAGATTAACTATTTAATACCCTAATTGCCTAATCGTCTAAATTGACAAGTATGAATCTGCTTAGCAAATAAAAACAAGTTCTTTAGTCCTTTAATAGCGCTAGTACAAAACGTTACTCTTACTTTGTTCCGGCAAAAAATCAATATGTCGGGATTATGGTCAAACTTTTTTGCAAGAAAACCATATTATTGCTTGTGGTAAATTTCCTGATTAACCATTTACAATTAACAATTGACCATTAATTAAAGGTATTCGTTCAAACGGCTGATAATCTGGGCTTTTGGAACAGCACCGACAATTGTATCAACAACCTTGCCGCCTTTGAAAATCATAACGGTTGGAATAGACCTTATTCCTAATTGTACTGCAATGCTTTGATTATTATCAACATCAACTTTGCATATTTTTGCTTTCCCTTCAAATTCACTTGCCATTTCTTCGATGGAGGGCGCAATCATTTTGCAGGGTCCGCACCATGTTGCCCAAAAATCAATTACTACCGGTATGTTGGATTCCAATACTTCCGATTGATAAGTACTTTCCGTTATGTGTATCGGTTGTGCCATAAAAACAAACTCCTTCTATACAAATTTTTAAAAAAATGATTATAAATAATCTGCAAAATTATAAAAATATTATGAATTCTTTGGTAAAATGAATTGAATTTTTTAAAGAACTTGTGAAAAAACCTGTTTGGATGCGACAGTTGATAAAAAAAAGATTTTTTAGTCTACGAAGTAGTAACTTATTTTAAAGACTTTTTTGAATTGCCCAATTATAATCAATGTTATAACGAAATGAAGAATCCATGTTATTGTTTTCCGGATTCTTCATTTCGAAATGATTCATACAGGATAGTGATTCTACTAAATAATTGATTTTTGATTCAATTCTTAGATATCAAATGCTTATCCTAAAAGTTCAGGATATAGTGGAAATTTAGTCGTAAATTCTTCCACATCTTTTCTTACTTCAGCAATAACAGAATCATTCTGATAGTTCGTAATAACCTTGTCAATAAAATAGCCAATTTGACGCATATCGTTTTCTTTCATACCTCTCGAAGTCATTGCAGGAGTACCCAAGCGGATACCGGAAGTAACAAGCGGAGGTCTTGTGTCGTAAGGAACAGCATTTTTATTACAGGTGATTCCTGCTTTATCCAAAGCAATTTCTGCGTCTTTTCCCGAAAGATTTTTATTGGTTAAGTCAATAAGCATTAAATGGTTGTCAGTTCCACCGCTTACAAGATCGTATTCCTTTTCCAACAATGTACCGGCAAGAGCTTTTGCATTTTTCATAACCTGAATAATGTATTCATCGAACTCATCTGTCAATGCCTCTCCAAATGCTACTGCTTTTGCTGCTATAACGTGCATAAGAGGACCTCCCTGAACTCCGGGCATTACCCATGAGTCGAGCAATTCACTCATATTCTTAACACGACCGGATTTTGGGGCAACAAGACCGAATGGATTTAGTTCATCTTTGCCAAGCATAATAATGCCGCCCCTGGGACCTCTCAATGTTTTGTGAGTTGTTGATGCAACTACATGTACATAAGGAAGAGGATTTGTTAAATGTCCCTTGGCAATAAGTCCTGCCGGATGAGCTATGTCTGCAAAAACAAATGCACCGATTTTATCGGCAATTTCCCTGAACGTTTTGAAATCAATATCACGCGGATATGCAGAAGCACCTACCGTAATCATTTTCGGATTATGCTTTTTTGCCAAATCTTCAACCATGTTGAAATCAATTCTGCCGGTTTCTTTACTCAATTCGTATGGTATAAAGTTAAATAATCGTCCTGAAAAATTAACAGGTGAACCATGGGTTAAATGTCCGCCATGTGCAAGAGATAATCCGAGAACAGTATCCCCAGGTTTCAGATAGGTAAAATAAACAGCCATATTTGCCTGGCTTCCGCTATGGGGCTGTACGTTGGCATATTCAGCTCCGAAAAGTTTTTTGACTCTGTCTCTTGCTAAATCTTCAGCCATATCCACATATTCGCAGCCCCCGTAATACCTTTTACCGGGATAACCTTCTGCATATTTATTTGTCAGCACAGAACCCTGGGCTTCCATTACAGACAATGATGTGAAATTTTCACTGGCAATCAGTTCAATCTTATTGTTCTGCCTGTTAAATTCTTTTTCCAAACAATCATATAATTCTTTATCCGTTCTTTTTACTGTATTATACATACATTGCCTTTCTATAAAATCAATAATTAATGTCATAATAAAGTCTGTCGCTTGTTACAAAGACAGATTTTATCCATAAAACAAAAAACAAATTTGGTAAAAAAATCTGAAAGTACAAATTTAATTAATAAAAAAAGAGAATTGAGCTTGTTATTAAGTTATATTTAAATATAATTTATTATGGAAATCATTCCTATATTTTTTTCATATATTTGTTTCTGAAGAGACATTCACTTTTTTAATATTTACCCAAGAAGTAATTATTGAATGTAATTTGATTAGTAAATTGAATCAATCATGGGACTAAAAGGCAAAAAAGATACTTTAGTAGCATTGCTGAAAGACAGAGGTGACTACTACTATGCCGATGTCGAGCATTGGTACAGAATACCATGCTCAACAAAAAGGATTCCTGATAGTATAAAAGATAAATCAATCAAATATATTTCATTTTATCTCACCAGCAAATTTAAGGAACTTAAATGGTCTATCCTATGGTTTGCTGAAGTAAAAAAAATTAAAATAGTTAAAGGAAAAGACTTAATATACAAGAATGACCATCCAAAATCTGAAGACAAATATTATAAAATAGAGATAGGTCAACTTGAAAAGCTTCCTTCTCCTATTCATGGAAGACGGGGGAGAAGGTTTCTTTTTATGGAAACAACCGAAGAACGATTAAAAATTCAAAGGAATTGAACGATTTATACATTGGTACTGATATTGAAGAAAAGATGTGGCATCAAATAAAAAAAAATGAAATTCAGGCAGAAAGAGAATTTTTTGTAAAAGTTGAAAACAAGTATTTCTTTTTAGATTTTGCATTGTTTTGTCAATCTGGAAAAATTGATGTAGAATGCGACGGCGATGCTAATCACAAGAAAAGTGATGATGTAGAATACGACAAGGATAGGGATACTCTTTTAGAAAGTGATGGTTGGAAGACAATGCGTTTTACAAGTACTAAAATCAATGATAAAATTGATGAGAGTATTATTAGAATAAAAAAAGCTGTTGATAATTTTGGAGGATTACAAGTAATCCGCGAAGGGACATCTTATAAGTACTTAATTAAAAACATGGATTCACAATTAAATTTATTTGAATCAAAATAAAGTTTGTAAAATCCCCAAACAATCGTATTTTTGTATTCCCATTTTTTGGGCAGTTAGTTCAGCTGGTCTAGAACGCCTGCCTTACAAGCAGGAGGTCGGGGGTTCGACTCCCTCACTGCCCACGGGTCTTAGAAGATAGGACATAGAAAATAGAAGATAGAAAGAAGAAAAGAAGAAATTAGATGAGGTGGAGATGTTTTTTTTGTAACTTTCTAATTTCTATGTTCTAATTTCTATTTTCTAAAATCGCAGAAGTGGCGGAACTGGTAGACGCGCTGGACTCAAAATCCAGTGGCCCTTAAAGCCGTGAGGGTTCGAGTCCCTCCTTCTGTACATATCAATAGTGTTAATCCTTGTAATATAAATTATTTGCAAGGATTTATTTTTGTCTAACATACATATTACATACACTATTCGAGTTTTGCTTTTATATTATATTCTTTATTTTATGTAACATCGTTGTAACATTTCAGCAAGGAATGTAAACATTTCAGCAAAAAAAAATACATTTCTACAAGGAATGTAAACATTTCAGGAATAAATGTATACATTTTATATTGGATTGTATCAGAATGGTTTTAACTATTGATTATCAGCATTTGATATTAATTCATTTATTGTCAAATCTATTTTATTATCTAATTCTTTAATTAATTCAGATTCTTTTAAGTATTCAGATTTAATACTAAGCTCTGATAATATACTTTTCATACGGTAAATGTATTTGGGATTATCCAAATTATTTTTATTACATTCAATCAGATTCATAACAAAGAAGATACCGATAATCCAGCTTTCTGATGTTTCAGGAAACTTTGCTCTTATGTAATTCAATCTGTTTCCGTTTTTGCCTTGCAAAAATTTTCCTTCAATTGGTATTCGTTCCCGGTATTGTTTTTTTCGTTGCCCCTTTCTTTGTACAGTTGCTCTTTGTTTTCTTCTGTTCCACAACTTATTGATATTTCAATTTTTTGTGACTTATTGAGGTTGCACTATTTAAATTTATTTCTGAAATATCTTAGATATATCATTTGATGTTGCAAACTCAAAACTATCCAACATTTTTAATGCCATTTTCGTATGCTTTATTTTGAAGAGCTACTATTCATTATTTCAAATATCTAACTCCAATTCTCTCAGCTTCTGAAAACAAGGAAATGATTTTTAATATTTGGCTTTCAGTTGACAATTTGTAAATATTATATTTAGTTTCCCCAAAATAAAATCGTATTATTTCTAATTTAATTAACAATAGTATATTATTCTTATCATTCTCAAACTGGTTTTTATCAAAACCGTTAATCTTGCTTTGAAAAAAATTGCTTAAATCCTTGATGTCGAAGACAGTGAAGTTATAGTTGTTCATAAAACCGGATGGGTCATTTTTAATAATTTTTTCTAATTCATTCCGATGTTGAAAATAAAAAGAATAAGCAAAAGAATATATTAATTTTTTTGAAAATAAGGTTTTTAAAAAATCCGAATTATTATTTTCATTAATTATGAAATCAGGAGTAATACCACCCCCCCCATATACATTTCTACCATTAACTGTTTTGAACACGAGTGGGAGAGATTCGGGATTAAGAGATTTTGTAATTGATTCTCCGTCCTTCTCGACATTAAGAAATAATCTTTGCTGTATTTTATCTCTAAATTGTGCGTAATCTTTCTTTTCTTTATTTGAACGATGAATACATCTTCCTGACCTTAAGTAAAATTTTGAAATTGTTAATTTAATTCGTGAACCGTCACCAACCTCGTATATTCTATCAATTGAGCCTCTTCCATATGTAATATTTCCAGCAATCAGTCCACGGTCCAAATCTTGAATAGCGCCAGCCATAATTTCGCTCCCAGCTGCTGAATTTTGATTAGCTATTATTGTTAGGGGAATAGTATTATACTTGCCATTCTCTTGACAAATATAGACATCATCAAATGATTCATTACGGCCTTTAGTATAGCAAATGGTGTCCCCTTTGTTTAAAAATAAACTACTAACAAAATATACGGAATTTAAGTAACCACCTGGATTATTTCTTAAATCAATTATAAGTTTTGTCATACCATTTTTAGACAAAGTGTCCAGCACATTTTTTACCTCATCTAAGGTTGTAGAAGAAAATCTATTGATTCTAATTACTCCGATTGATGTTTTATCGATAATAAATGAGGCATCAATCGAATTTGATGGTATTTTTTCTCTTTTTATTTCGAAATCAAGTAATCCTAAAGTTCCTGGTCTTTTGATGGATATTTTAACGATGCTTCCAAGGGGACCTCTAAGCATCTTTGGAATTGCATTATTATCAAGACCAATTATGTTTCTTCCATCAATAGCAATAATCATATCACCTGAAATTAATCCCGCTTTTTCTGCTGGTCCTGAGCTATTAGGGCTAATAACAATCATTGTGTCATTTACAATATCGAATTGAATGCCAATACCTACTACTTCATCTGGCGAGTTCTCATTAATACTTTTCATTTCCTCCGGTGTATAATAGACAGAGGTTGAATCAATATCATTTAACATACCTTTTATAGCATGATTTATCAGAGTTTCATAATCATGAACATCAGTATGGTTCTTGACTATTGTTTGAAGAATGAACTCAAATTTTTTAATACTAGTATAAGGATTCTGACAATAAGTAGTATAATTTAAACTAAATAATGAAATGATATAAGTCAATAGGCAGATTAATAATTTCATAATAAACCTCAAAATATGAAAATTTAGTGTATTTGTTAAAATTAGTTACTATATAAATAAAATTTAAAATTGCTTTTCATTTCGGAATTATTTTTTCCAGAGAATCTGATATTCAATTCTTCGATTCTTTGATCTACATTCTTCATTATTACAGTTATTATATAAAAGTTTATCTGAACCAAAACCAAATGTTTTAATTCTTGATTTTTTAATTCCATTTATAACTAAATATGACTTAACAGATTCTGCTCTTTTTTCAGATAATTTTAAATTATAGCTCCTGTCTCCCAAATCGCATGTATGTCCTTGCAAGATTATATCTGTCTGATTGTATTTCATTAAAAAATTCAATAATCTGTTTAAATCATTTTGATATTTATTAATTTCTAATTTATCGGAGTTTTTATCAAATAGAACGTTTAATATAGGTTCTCTGGGATATAGGTTTGTATCAGCGGATAGATTTGGTGGCTTTTGAACGGGGATATTTCCATCTTGTAAATCTTGTTGATGGCATTTTTTTAAACAGGTAAGGATTAGATTTTCACTTGTTTCTCCATACTTTCCAATTGATGAGAGGTCAAGTTTTTTAGCTGTCCCAAAACAACTATCTGCTTCAGCATATACAATATATTTTTTCCCGTATGGTAGGACAACTTTAAAGTTACCATTCTTCGAATTTGATGTAGCTCTTCCAACAATTCCTTTATCCCCTAAATATTCAAATTTTATCTTTGCTTTAACTGCTAAATTACAATTGTCAAATACTTGTCCACTAAGAATAATTGTTGGTGTTATTTTATGTTTTAGAGGTATAATCTTAATATCAGATTTACCAAGTGAGTTTTTATCTGATATAATATAAGCCGAATCTCCTCTTGCATCAAGAGAAATATATGCATCAAAACTCAATGAATTAATATCTCCACCTAAGTTTTCTACTTCTGACCAATTCATCCAGGTATCATCGAGCCGTACGCTTTTATATAAATCATAACTACCAAAGCCGCCAACTTTATTACTGGAAAAAAATAAAGTTCTGTTATCAGGAGCTAAAAAAGGAGCATGTTCGGCGAATTTTGAATTAACGGTTTTTCCGATATTTATGGGTTCAGACCACTCTTCAGTTGTATCATTAAGAAAGCATACGTATAAGTCATAATTACTTTGAGATGTATTCTCATTATTTTCACTAATTGACAAAAAAAGTATCGTATTGTTATTCGCTAAGTATGCTTCTGCGAAATCTCCTTTTGAGATATTTTCATAATTTGGTATTTCAAGAGCTTTGGGTGTTTGCCATTCATCACCTTCTTTTTCACAAACAGAGAAACCTAAAGTATAAGTTCCATCGATATATTTACCAACTATTAAAGCTGTATTTCCATCGGGAGAAATACTACATATGCCATTAATTGTACTTTCATTAAATGGCTTCTCCATTTTTTTTGCATCACACCATGAGCCATTTGATTTTTCAGAATACCATATATATTGAAAATATTCTTCTTTGCCATCAATTGTTTCAGAATAAGATCTTGTAAAATATAATGTTTTGCCATCTGGTGATATTAATGGGGCTAATTCATCTTCTTGAGAGTTAATATTGATTCCAAGATTTGTCTGAGTATAACCTAAGAACTGAGAAATTGCCGGATGAATAAATATCATGAAAAAAATTATTGAAATAAATAAGGATTCAATAATTCTAATTGATTTTGTTTTCAATATTTTCCCCTACCTAAATATATTTAATTGTTGAATTTACTTATTATTTAATTCTAATTCTTGATTTATTCGATAATGTTCTAAAATAAAGAAAAATATTAAAGAAAACAAATTATTTAAATTTATTTCTGAAATATCTAAGATATATCGGCTGAAGATGACGAGGGTAATGAATTTGAATTGAATATTACAGTAACAAAGGAGATGATGCAAAAAACTTTAGGTTCGATTTTTCTAAAAAGCAATTGATATTTGTAAGGACTTCTTAAAAGAAATAATATCGACCGAAATTCTTTAGATTCCTTAATACTTGTTGGAAGTCCGACTTATTCGCCAACCTGTTTTCGTAATTGGGGCACCCTAAAATATTTTGCAATAATTTCATAAAGTTCTGTTTGTTCCTGATACAATTAATAAATATTTATTTTTATTCTTGATGAAATTAATTATATTTACATGTCCTAATTATTGAGAATAATTAACTAAAATAAATTTCTTATTATAAAATTGGGATAATTATGAGTTTTTCTGAACTTTGCATCAAATTATGTGATGTCGAATTGTCGTTACTTGACGATTTGAAAAAATACAGCACAACAAATAATGAGTTATTATATCAATTGGAAAATCTGAAGGAAACTGCTACCAAAACATTGAATGAAGCTGAAATTCAAATCAAAAACCGCCAGAACGAACCTGAAACTTATAATTTCTTAATTTCCTATTTAAAAGAAACTAAAATTATTACTGAGTTAATTAATAAGAATAAAAAGCACTTAGCCAACTTTTTTAATAGCAATAGAAAATCCGTTGAAATTGAAGAGCTTATACAAAAAAAAATATTTTCACTACTAAATTCGAGATTTTTAATTATTACACAACGTAGGGTGTTGAAGTCTGGTGTAGATTTCGAAGAATTAAAAAAAGATAAGGAAGATATTGTTCAAAACGCTATGTTAAAAATCTCAAAAAATTATTTAAAAATCAATTATAAAATTGGTTTTTATTATTGGGCTCTCAAGGTTCTATATAATAAAACAGGTGATTATTATCGTGAACGATTAAAGTATAGTTATTTTAATGATAACGTTGTAGAAATTTTAACATCAATTGATGATGCAATCAGCTATAAAGAAATAGAAAATGTGATAGAAGTTCTTGAAGGAAATAGAAACACTGTAATTTTCTCAATTCGCGATTGTATACTAAAGTGTTTAAAAAAGTTAAATAAAGATTGCCAAAGATTCTTCAGGTTATTTCTTGATGAGGGATTAGATAAATGGGAAATGTGTGTTGCTTTTTATAGTATTTTTAATCCTGATGATTATTCGAAAGAACAGCAGGAGAAAATTATAGATAAATTTAATTCAAAAAAATCTTATTGTAAAAGTTTATTCTTAGAATTACTTCAAAAAGCAAAATGTGTTGAATTAAAAGAAAACAAAAAAGATAAAAAGAAAAGTAAAAAGGTTAAAAAAGGAAATAAAAATGGGAAGAAAAATAATAAAAATATTATACTGGCTGACTACATTGAGGGAGAAGCAAAATGAGCTGTATTAATGATAAAATCGGAAACAAATTGGAATTTTATCTTTTCAATAAATTAACAGAATCTGAAAAATTGGAGTTTGAAGAACATTTATTTGAGTGTAAATTCTGTTATGAACAGTATCGCGAGTTGTTTCCAGCGATTCAAACTATGCTTGAAAATACAGAATTTTTCAGGGCTGAGCTCGATAAATCAATTAATATTTTAAAAAAAAACGAAGATGTTTCGACAGAAAATACTGTTATAGGTTCACCAATTGAACGACAAAATATCATTAAAAGAATCTTATCCAATAAGCTTACTTACTATTCAGCGGCTGCATCCGTTATTTTAGTTTTTGGTTTATATCTCACATATCAAATTGGATATTTCTACGGGAAGGATGATAGTTATCAAAATAATAGAATTGCAGAACGTGGGGAAAGACTTTGGCATCATGAAAATTTTGGTGATACTGTTAATAATCCTTTGGGACCAGATAGTCACCGGATAAGAGAATCCCAACCATTGCCAGATGAGCAAATAGCAAGTATTGATTTGAGTTCCTTACCCGATGACTCAAGAAATCCATGGGTATTATCTACTCAATTTAGTACAGATAGACCGGCAACAAACGAAAAATTTGAATCAGCTTTAAGAATTTACCGGGAGGGTAATAAGTATTCACATGCATTGGAAAAATTCTTGAGCTGTGAGAGAAACGAAACTTCTAACTTTTATATTGCAATGTGCTATCTATACTTAGGTGAATTCACTTCTTCGATTCATATAATTAATCAAATGGGGAAAATTACAAATAGCGATATTAAGGATTTAGTTTATAAAGCTCTTGCTCATAATTTAATAAATATTAGAAGGCAGGAAGGAATTAATCGTATTAGTTTAATGAGAAATTTTTTAAATAATAATTATAGTAGAGATGAAATTCAATCCTTAGAAAATACAATAAATAATATAAATATTGAAAATTAATATATCAACCATAAATTATTCGGAGAGCCATATGAAGACTTTTAGACTATTTTTTATTCCATTCATTACCTTTTTTTTAATTATAGTAAATCTTTTTTCACAAATTAATACTACTAACTTTGATGAAATAAGAAACAGATATTCTTCAGCTGTTGTTGTAGTAAAGGTTATTAATAATCTTAATGAAGAATTTCACGGGAGTGGAATTGTATTAGATTCTACAGGTTATATTGTAACCTGTAATCACGTTATTGCAGGAAGTAAAGAAATTAAAGTAATTTTTAATGACAAAAAAGAGTATAATGTAGTATCATTTTGCAATGACCCGGTTAATGATATTGCTTTGCTAAAGATAAATGCTGGAGAATTGGAACATGTCGTGTTCAATCAATTAGGTTGCAATAAAGGAGAAAGTATTTGTGTCTTAAGTAATCCCGGAAATTTACGGAATATATTAGCTGTTGGGACAATTAGCAATTTTAATACATCGGGTTCTATAGTACTTGATGTAATAACTGCAAGAGGTTCATCGGGAGGGGCAGTTTTTACAACAAGCGGTAATGTTATAGGTATGATTGTATCAGGCGATGAAACACGAAGTATCACTAATGCCGTACCAATTCAGAAGATTGCTTCATTAAGGCAAAAGGGAGAATTTAAAACTTTGCCTACTACAATTCCCTTTCTAGATTGCAATCAGCTTTTAAATGAAGCTATTGATTCAATTAATAGTGGAATAAATTCTTATCATAGTGCCTTTAATCTGCTGTCCTTAATAATGAATAGTTGTCCTGATAATCCCGGGGCTATATATTGGATGGCTTACATGTATTATAATTTGGGGAATTTTACAACCGCACTTAGTTATTATAACAGGGCATTAGAAAACAGGGATGCATTGCTTAAAATTAAAATGCTGCATGATGCTTATTTTGAGCGAGGCATTACATTAGTTGAACTTGATATGTATAGGAAAGCGATACCTGATTTCAAAGAAGCCCAGCAAATTTATCCTGTTTACAAAAACAAATGTTATTTTAATATATATTCATGTTTTTACAATCTTGACCAATGCGATAGTGCTATCTTTTATTTCTTTAAAATTCCTTTGGAGGAAGCAAAAAACATGATTCTTGTCCGAAATACATGGGAAAATGTCATAACTTGTTTGGAAAAAACAAAAGGAGCGAATTATAAAGAAAGAATTGAATCCATTCGCAAGATTGTTGAATCATTACCTCCGCTAAATCCTGATTTTTATTTAAAAGAAGCATTGAAGTTGTATAAATCAGGGAAATTGCAGGAAGCCAATGACTATTTGTTAGAAGGTATTTCAAAATATCCCGGAAATTATGATTTGAATTCAACGTTGGGATTGATGTTTTTTGAGCAGGGTATTCAAAGGGATGATAATAATAATTATAATTCAGCTTTACGATATTTTAACACTGCTTATAAGGTCAACGAAAGAGCAGATTTAGGCAATAATATTGTTACTACATACTATTTGATGGCAAAATCACATTACTTATCAGCAATAGATTATTATAATCAATTGGTGATTGCAGATAATTGGGATGACCATAAAGAAATTACAAAATTTCTTGATTCATCGAATTCTTATATAAGGAAGGCAATGCAGGATAGATATTTTAACAAAAATAATGCATCTAAATCAATTCTATCTTTAGATACCAATATTAAATTGATGACTGCTCAAATATTAAGACAAAGAGAGAAATACAGAGAAGCACTCGATTCACTGGAGAAATATTTTGTTGACCCGAATAAATGTGAAATTCTATTTGAATTTGCAATGAATGAATTCAAATTAAAACAAAATAATAATGCTTTAAACTATATAAACAGGGCAATAGAGAATGGCAATGATTCAAAATGTCTTTGTAATATCCGGAATTTAAAAATTAATATTCTTACGAATTCAGATAATAATAAAGAAGCCTTACAAGAAGCTATGACTTTAAAAGATTTGGGATGTAAATCAGCTGGAGAACAAATGTGTTATACATTAGATAATTTTCTTGTTGATAAGTTCATTAAGAAAGAATATGATGATATAATAGATTTTTTCATGGGTAATGACGAACTATTGGATATTTGTCCTTGTGCTAATTGGTTTTTGAGTGCTTCTAATTACAGAAAGGGAAGACTTGAGGACGAGAAGTTAAAAACAGATAGAAATCAGGCAGTTGCCAGCGAAACGAATATCCAAAATGTTTTGGAGTATTATAAACGTGCATTGACAAACTTATCAAAAGCACGTTCAATGGGATGCCAACGTAAGGATTTTTGTCTGGAATCAGCAATTCATAATTCCATGGGATTAATAATTGCGAACAATGGTAATTATATTGATTCCAGGATAGATTACATGACTGCGAAGAAGTTTGCATCGGATAGATATGAACAGGAAGAACCTTGTAAAGGAGAATTGTTGGAAACTTATCTTCATTATGCGAATTTATATGTATCTGATGTTGTACAAAATTACGATTCCTGCATAATTGTATGTAATGAAGGTTTAAATATATTCCCCAATAATTGTGAATTATCGTATTATTCGGCGTTTAGCTACTATAAATTATTTATTAGAGGTCAAAGCAATGAAGATTATTTATTAAGAGCTAACCAAATCGTCAATAAATTACTGGAATTTTGTCCAAAACATGTTGGTGCTTTAAGATTAGGTGTTGAGATTAATGTTCTTATGAAACAATATAAAAAAGCATGTGAATATTGCAGAAGTTTAATGAGGGAGGGGGGAGATAATCCTGATGTACCATGCTTAAAATGGTTAAGAGATAATTATCAGATTGACTGTCCTGAATAAATAATGAAAATCAGTTAAGAAATAATTATTATAAATAAATTTTTCGAGATTTTCCATTTTTCCGCAACATAGTATTTAAAGTTTATGTTGTTAATATTTTTAAAAGGAAAGAAAAATGGAAAAGACAGACAAAATTCCTTGCCCCAGATGCAAGGGTAAAAGTGTTAGTATTGGTTCACCCAATACATTTAAAGTTCTAAAATGGTTTCTGATTATTTTGGTTGGTGGTTCTGTTTCATCAGTATTGTCATATCTTACGGAAGTCAGGGCAGTTGGAATAATATCATTTTTTGTTATAGCTTTTATTGTAAAGACATTTCCAAATATGGTAATGTTAAAATGTAACAGTTGTGGTAAAAGTTGGTTCCAGCCATATATTTAGAAGCATTAAAAAACATTATTTTTTTTTAAAAGAAATTCATTATTGTCATATTTTACTCAGGAGACTCAAATGAAAAAATCATATTTAATTTTTCTTTTTATAAGTTTATTTTTATTTACAAATGTTTTTGTGAAAGCTCAAAGTAAAAGCTTAATAGACTGCTTGGAATCACTTCATTATTCTTCCATTCAATTAACACCGAATATGTACGGACATTTTGAAATGGAGGCAATGCTTGACGGTAAACATCCAATTGTACTAATTGTAGATACTGGTTCCAGCATGTCATTACTTAGCAAATCTCTTTTAGATTCCGTTGGCTACGTTACTCATCCTGTACCTGACCCTGAAGGCAGAGAATTGTGGAGAGTCCGCGTTGACAGTCTGACATTCGGGAAAGCTAATACCGGTCGTAAAGAATTAATTGTAGGTAACCTCGACGAATTATTTCCGGGATTTGATGCTTACGGTAAAAGAATACATGGATTAATCGGTTCAGATTTACTTTCAAGGTATTCTGCCCTTATAGACATTGAATGGTCAAGATTATATTTACTTGTTAGATAGAAACAATCTTTAAACAAATTTTTGGAGGTTAAAATGAAAAAAGCTAATATTCTAATTGCATTAGCTTTACTTGTTATAGCAAATAGCAATCTCTTTTGTGGGAAATATTCGGATACTGTAGAAATCAATGTTTTTGCAGAATTAATTGATTACGAAGTTCCTGCTGACACTAATTATATATATGGAGGAGCAGCATTAATGGAAGGTGATGTTAATGTAGGTTTATCAAAAAAAGGACTTGATTCTGCTCATCTTATTTTTATACAAGCTTATTTCAATATGGGATTTGGGAAAATTAAAAATACAGGACAATCTGAAATAATATTGAATTGTGATGATGAACTTAAATCATCTGTAAGAAAACAAGTTGATGGGAGTCAGTCATCTTCAGCAGATTTAAGTTTGATAACTTTGTCAAAAAGTGATTTTGATGTCATTTTTCCTGAGTCTATTTTAATCCGATATGATAAATTCAATTGGATGGTTGTAGATAATTTCAACTTTAATAAAGAAGATTTAGATTTACTCCTCAAAGAAAAGAAAGGGGAAAATAATACAGGGATATTAGCTGAAGATTATAAAATGCAGATAAGACCTGAAGTTGCCACAATGAAAGCTATAAGAAGTAAGGAATGGAAAATAAAAATTGGCGCGACATTGCATATTAAAGAAAATCAAGAATCAGGGGAATATACAGGGCTTTGCCGTGTAATTGTAAAATATAAGGATTGAGAAAAATATACGGAATTATTAAAAAATATAAATGGAAGATAAATGAAAAATTTTAAAATAACAAATTATATATTTTTTGCTTTTTGCTGTTTATTGTTTTTGGTATCATGTGATAACGATGAACCATCAGAGAAGTTAAATAAATATTACAAAGATATGGAAAACAGATATTATCCACTTAAAGATATATCCTTTGAAATGGCAAGCTTTCAACTTAATTGGGTTTTATTGCATCTTCAAATAGCTGAAATATGTCCTAAAGATTGTAAAATCTCTTGTTATACTAATAAGCAAAAAGAAAGATTTCTTAAATCTTATTATACTGGGAAGTTGTATAAACAAATGATGAATAACAGATATTTTCTTGAATCCATATTAACTCTGAAGAAAGCAAGTATAGATTCACTAAATGATTTAATTTTTAAGCTTAGAAATTATCGAACATATGTTAGTGCTGATGAAAATAAAAGCGGAGATAAACGAATTACAACTGAAGCCGGTTGTCATGTAGAATTAAAAATTGACTCAATATTTTCACAAATAATTATTGACTTCATTAAACTCGATGAAAAAAGGATAAGGTCAATATGGAGAAAGGAATAATATATCCAAAATTGGTTGATATGTCTTTACATTGAATTATAAAACATCTCTGAAAAAGATTAGATTATATTGTTAAGAGTGGATGCAATGGATTATTTCTAAAATAATAAATATAATTTTTATATAATAATATTATCACAGGAGTATAAAATGAAAAAATTAATTACTTTACTTAGCATTATCCTCGCTTTTGCAGGATGTAAAACGGTTGAGATTTGTCCACCGGTGATTTACTCACCTACTTATGTTACTTGTTTCGATAAAGTACCGGCTGTTTTTGAGTTTGCCATATCACCTTATCATGGCAATGGGATTAATGTAGTAGTAGGAAAAGTTCTGGATATGAAAGGTGATTCTGTTGCTACACTAACATGCATTCCCTTATACCAAATTGCTGATGTTATGGCTTATCCTCCAACACCATATGGTAAACAAGAATGGAGAGGAACAGTTGATAAAATTTTACCTGAAGGAAAATACAAAATTGAATTATCACATGAATGCCATGAATTATTTACCATGAGTGCTTCAATACTTGAAATATTTAAAACAGGTTTGATTAATGCAGATGAGCTTGACAGGAATTTGAATTTCCTGACAGTTTATGGTAGTAGATTAAGTATAAATGCTCAACCATTTTCAGGTAGCAAAATAATTGCTGATCAATTCAGAATCTATTTAAGTACTGACGTTGATAAACTAAGTCCACCTTTCGCAGGATTGTACATGGATGAAACCATAGAAATTGGTGCTAAAGCAAATAATGTTACATTAGAAGTTGTGTGGATTCAACCTTACACGAATAAAGAGGTAGTACTTTTTCAAGAAAAGAACTATTCAATAAAACAAAAACAACCAACAATCAATACTAGGAATCAAAGAGTTATTGCAGATTCGGAGGATGGTAAAAAAATCAGTATTGTTTCTCAGAGTTTGGAAATCTTTTATCCTCCAATCGGTACTTTGGATGAAAGCAGTTCAAAAAAAGCAGAAATTAAAATATCAGCCAAAAACGGAACTGTCAATATCAATGGTGGAACTTATGAATTTTCATCGGACCCTCAAATAGAAACTGAATTTGATGAGAACTCAATAAGAGTAAGAATCTTTACTGAACTTACGGGCTCTTTGGACAAAGGTCAAAAATCAATAGAGGGAACAATCTCTTTGGAATTAAGAGCTACTGCCATAAATCCAATTAACGGAAAAGCATCAGATATCAAAAAGGAACCGATTACAGTACCCATTAATATTTCCATCGATAAATCAGGTAAAGAAAAAAAATAAGTAAATAAAAATAAAAATCGAAATAAACATTTTAAAATTAATTTTTGAGGGAAATATGAAAAATCAAAAACTATATTGGCTTTTACTAATAATTTGTTGTGTTTTTATTGGTAATAGTATAATGAATGCACAAACCTACAAGGAAATGGAAATAACCGTTGAGGTCGAAGTTACGATTGAGCCGGACCCAAATCCTGACACTCTACCTTTGCCACCTCCAATTTATATTAATCTGCTTGCTGATGTTGAATCTCCAAGTAAAGACACAACAGGTAAAACATATATTTCCGGTAATGCAATAGAAGGGGAAAGAATATCTGTAAAAAGTAATTTGATTTCCTCAGATATTAATCAATATATAATTGAAAAAAGATTGTTTAAAACTTTAGCTTCGAGTCATTCGGGTTATTGGAAATATTATATTGACAGTAGTGTTTCGATGGACTTTGGAGTATTATATTCAACCGATAAGGCAGGTTTGGCAGTACTAAATATGGATAGCACTAAGACTGTACTTGGAGGTATAAAATTTAAAAATGACTTATGTAGACCGGCAACAGTAATTCTGAAAATGAAAGATTTCAATAAAGATAACTCTAAAGAAAAGAAAGTTAAAATAGACCTGGATACGATTTATTTCAAGATTGAACTCCCCAAAGAAGGAATGTTAAAGAACGATAAAGGCGACATGATGAGAATCAATTATCTAACATCTTCAAAAGAAATTTGGCATGTCAAAAAGGATGAAAATTCTAAAATTAAGATTACAGGTGCTATTGAATTAACAGCAAAACAGCCAAAAGGCACTTATCGGGGAAAATTTACTTGCAAAGTAATTTTCGTTTTACCGGATATAGTTGTGAGATAAAATAAAAAATATTTTTCGAGATTTTACCATTTGTCTCAACATAGTAGTCGTAGTTAATAAATAGTTTTAGAAAATTTTTATAGGAGGCAATAATGGAAAAGCACGATACAGTTACATTCAGAAAAGTCAAGGATACAATATACTGGTTTGTATTCTTTTTGTTAATGCTTTTGGTTTGTTTACCATTGGCTTTTTAGTAGGGAATTATTATATCAATAATTATTATAAGAGGTGAAGTAATGTTAGTATTTGAGAATGAAGATGGAAAACAAAAGACAGTAGAAGAGGGTTGGTCATGGGTTGGTTTCTTTTTCCCTCACATCTGGGTTTTTGTAAAAGGACTTTGGGAAATTGGATTCCTGTTTGTACTTTTTGTTGCTATACAAATTCTAACAATTGGTATTCAGGAACTTGGAATTGTCTACTGGATTATCAGTATTGTTGCAAGATTTATTATCGGTGCTAAGGGTAATAAAATGGTTGTAGATAACCTTATAAAAAAAGGATATTATCAAACTGGTGGTGTTACTAATATTGAAGAATATATCCAAAGAGCTGAGCGTCTTATTGAGATAGAGAATTACGAGGGAGCAATTAGAAATTATTCATTCTACATTGAAATCAATGATAGCAATCCGGAAGTGTTTTTAAATAGAGGAATGGCACATTTCGATATAAAGAATTACAGTGAGGCTTTATCTGATTACAACACAGCTTTAAATCTAAATCCAAAATATTCAGATGCACTTTACTGCCGTGGTGAAGTCAAAATCGAATTTGAGGATATTGAAGGTGCTTGTAAAGATTTTTTCAAAGCACAAGAATTGGGCGACAAAGATGCTGATGAAATGATTGCAAAATATTGTAGTGCATGATTTCAAGTAACACTTATTGAATAATGAATATCATTGATATTATTAAATTTTAAATGATTGTTTACCTTATAAAAAGGAGGTTTTATGTTTAAAAATCCATTTTCTTTCAAAGGTCGCATTCGTCGCAGCGAGTACGGAATTAGCTTCATAATAAGTTTCATCTTACAAATCTTATTTAGAATTTCTGAGTTAGAGATAGAACCATTAGTGATATTATTTTTATATATTCCGGTTTCTTGGTTTATGCTAGCACAGGGTGCAAAAAGAGCTCATGATCTTGACTCAAGTGGATGGATACAAATTATTCCATTTGTTGTGTTATGGTTGATATTTGGAAAAGGTAATGTTGGGAAAAATGATTATGGGCCTGATCCTAAAGAAATATCCGGATAAAGATATTTCATGAGTATAAAATAAAGCATAATAATTATTAACAATAATAAAGAGGAATAAGCTATGGAAAATAATAATACAACATTTAAGCAAAAGTCAATTTACTATCAAGATGCTTCAGATAGGACAAAAGAAAGTGGTATAAATTCAGCTCTGAGTATCATAGGATGGTCATTTATAATTGGCTCTGTTGGATTTATAATTTGGATTATCTCCAGAACATTTTTCTCAACCATCGGTTTTCTTGTTACTATAGGTGGAGTTATTGGTATAATAGTTGGACTTATAAGAACAATAATTAACATTGTTCGTAAAACAAAGAGGATAAAATGTCCGAAATGCAATACTGAAGTAAATGTTTATGGCTCAGTAAAAAAGTATATGTGTCTCAATTGTAGGAGTTTACTGCTTTTAGGCAAAGATAGTACTTTAAATTTAAAACCTAAAAAATGTCATTATTGTGGACATGAAACATTTGTAACCGAGGACCATGGCAATTTCTTATGCTCCGATTGTGGTATCATTTTGCAAAGCAATACATCTTCATATAAAAATAAGGACGAGAGGGAAATTAACAATCTCATTAACTGCCCCAATTGCAATAAACAAGTTCCCAAAACAGTAATTTATTGCAAATATTGTAATGAGATATTAATAAATGAATTTGAATTATGTAGTGTCAGTGACCAATTACGATATGACCTAGATTGGAAAATCGGTAAAAGTTCATTAGGTCATTTTAATTATGCAAGAGCAGTTCTTAAAAATATTCGAGTTTTAATTTTAAAAGCGGAAAATCTTTGGGCTGTTCGAAATTTAAAATGGAAACTTGAAACTGTTTTTATCTCTTTAGAGGAAGCTATTACAGATCATAAGTTATATCAAGAAATAGGAAATTTACTACCTGAGATTGATTTACTTTATTCTGATATTTTAGAGCAGGAACTGAAATTTGTAAAAAGATTTGATCAAAAGATAAAATATCCTAAAGATGAATTCTCATTGATAACTTATGAGCCACAAATACAAATCCGAAGAAAAATTGAATCTATCTTTGGTTCCAGACTCGAAGCGATTGGCTCTGTTGGTGTATGGGGAAATAATCTTGTCGAGATTAAAGAATTCGACAAAAAAGCAAGATTAGAAAGTTATTCAAACTTAGAATCAGAAGTTGAACGGTTCTTAAAATGGAAATCAAAACATAAAGAAACGAATTAAATAAATACTAGATGTTCCATATAAATTTAGAATATAAAAGAATGAAAAAAATAGTAACAACATTAGTAATTTTATACTCTACGTTTTTTGCAAACCTCTTTTCTCAAGATAGCTCAAATGTGCCCTGCAAAGTTTTGGGCTTCGGAAAATTACATGATATTGCTATAAGTCCCGACAGTAAGAAATTAGCTAGTGCTTCATCAGCTATGATTGTGATATGGGATTTGGAGACTGGAGATTCACTAAAAACTCTATCTGGAAATTCAGATTATATAAGGTCCATCAGTTGGTCACCAGATAGTAAAATCCTTATTGGTGGGAGTAATAATGGGACAATATTTTTTTGGAATATTTCCAGCGGTAAAATAATCAGGACCATCAAGGCATATTCACATGGTTATGTTTGGTCTGTTAGCTGTTCACCAAAAGGGAATATTCTTGCAACCGTAAAATCGGATAAGACAATAAAAATATGGGACATTTCCAGCGGTAAAGAAATCATAACTTTAAAAGGGCATACTGATTGGATATGGTCGGTCAGTTGGTCCCCGGACGGCAAAAGACTAGCCAGTGTGAGTGCGGATAAGACAATAAAAATATGGGACATTTCCAGAGGTAAAGCAATCCGAACACTTGAAGGACATACTGATGATGTAGGATCAGTCGCATGGAGTCCTGACGGCAAAAAGTTGGCAAGCGGAAGCTTGGATAATACAATAAAGTTATGGGATATAGAGAACGTCAAAGAACTGATGACTCTCAAAGGGTATGCTTATTCACAAAATTCTGTAAGTTGGAGTCCCGATGGCAGCAAACTGGCAAGCGGAAGTTTGGATATGACTATCAGAATATGGGATGCAACAAGCGGCAAAAAACTGAAAAAACTTGAAGGGCATACAAAAGGGATACATTCAGTCAGTTGGAGTCCCGATGGTACAAAACTAGTAAGCGGAAGTGGAGATGGAACAATTAGGATATGGTATTTAGAACCGGAAGAAGAAAAAGAGAGAATTAAAATTCCACCGATTGCCTTGTCTTTTTCAGGAGTTTTTATTCCAATTATTGTTCGGGAGTATGAAGGTGTTCAATCAACCAACAAAAATGTTGACACATATTTATCTCCGGAAATGATGCTAAAAGTAAATGTATATGACAGGTTCAGTTTTTGGGTAAACTACACAAAGCCATTTATTACTTCATCCTCGTCCATTAATGAAAAGAAAATTTTTAGCGAATGGAACGGAAATGCTTTTGGCTTTGGAATTGGTTACAATATTTTCAATCCCGAAAACAGATGGGGATTAAATGCATATCTCGGCTGGCTGTATTACGATAGTAAAGCAGTATCGGAATACAACAGCCAAAAGATGAACGGTAGAACGATTTGGCGGGCTTTTTCAATTGGTGCTGAATTAACCTACAGACCAATCGAGAGCTTTCCCGGATTGCAATTAACATTCAGACCTACTTTAAATTATTCATTAAATGAAGACCTGGTATTTAATATTTCTAATAATCCAATTATTATTGGACATAGCTTAGCGAATATAAATTTAGGAGTTAGGTATACTTTTGATTTGGGATTTACTTCAGAATCAAAAGCTGAAACTGAGGAAATTGTGAAAAGAGAAGAGATAGAAGAAGTTAATATATGCGACCAAATCTGGATGAAAAAAAATCTCGATGTTGAGCATTATCGAAACGGTGACTCAATTCTGTATTGTGAGACGCAAGCAGAATGGAAAGAAGCATATAATAACAAAGAAGGTGCTTGGTGCTATTGTAATAACGACTCAACAAACGGGAGAATTTACGGTAGACTTTATAATTGGTATGCAGTAAACGACTCAAGAGGACTTGCTCCCGAGGGCTGGCATGTGTCCACATTTGATGAGTGGACTGAATTAGTTAACTGTCTTGGAGGAAAAGATGTGGCTGGAGGTAAGCTAAAAGAAGCAGGAACGACTCATTGGAATAGTCCAAATACTGGAGCCACTAATGAAAGTGGTTTTACTGCTCTTCCGGGAGGTGCCTGTGCTACTAATGGCAATTCTGGAGATAATGGTATTCATGGCAATTGGTGGGTGTTAAATAAAAAATTTTCTAATAATAAAATTTGGAGCTTTTACTTAAATTATAAATCAGTCTCTATAAAGAGTTTCGATTTTAAGGATATGGGTTTTTCTGTTCGCTGTGTAAAGGATTAATTCTTTTACTTTTTTCAGAACTTTTAACTTTTATAAATTTATTTGGGAGGTATAAAGATGAAAAAAATATTATTAATCATGTTATTATTAACTGGGATAATACTTTTATCATGTGGAAAATCCAAAAAAGTACTTGTTCGGAACACGTATCGAACGAATGCAGGTATAGAAGGAGACGTGTCAGGTTTTGTAGAATATAAATATGGAATAGACAGAGTTGATGAAGATATTAAAGAAAAAATTCAATTGACAACGGATTTTAGTATTACAGTTGAAAACGAATGGTGCACGGAAATTCCACGTTTCAGAGGAGATACTTTTAAAATAAAATCAAAAAACTCCAATGATCCAAAGAATTTCGATTTCTTAGTTAATTTTTACTCTGTCTGGAAAAAGAAAAAATTATTTGGTAGTTATCTTGATCCATATTTTAAAATTAAGGAGATATGGGAAGTGATAAATATTAAGGACACAACAAATAAAAAATATTGGGAAATTAATTATCAGCTTGATAAGATTGAACTCAACTCTGGTATTCAAAAGTATGATTCAGATATCCAAATAAAGATAAATGAAATTATTTTACCGTTAAGAGCTCCGATAATAAAAGAAATAAGGGAATTTATAAATGAGCATTCGAATAAATAAATAGCACTTAAAATTCAGAAATGAACAGGGATAATAAATGGTGTTCAGAAAAAATAAATAATTAATAAAAATTATTTCGAGATTTCTTTGATTCCTCCAACATAATACGTAGAATTAAATTTTGTTTTACAAATTATCTGGAGGATACTATGAAAAAGTTTACTTACCTTTTTGCAATAATTCTATTGCTTTCGTCAAGCAATATTTTATGCCAATATGCAGATATTTCAGCAAGTCCAACCTCTGGGAGTGCACCTTTAAAAGTAAGTTTTAGGGCAACTTTTACAGGTGCAACTTGTTTTTCCTCATATTGGAATTTTGGAGATGGATATACATCAACATCAACCTCTCCAACACATACATATACTAAACCCGGTAAATATACTGTGCAGGCAGAATTTGAGATAATGACAAATGATTATCCGATTCCGATAACATGTCGTATTACAAGAATTGGATATATAAATGTTACTCAAACAAATCCGACTCCCAATTTAGTTGTTTCTGATAAGACGATGTATTTTAGTGGTCCTATCCAAACGGATACATTTCTCTATAATAATCTAAAAAATTCTAATTATGGTTATTACTATTGGAAACCTGGTACTAAAATGGCAATGGCAATGCATCCGAAGGGTTCATGTAAAATTCAAGCAATCCAGGTGTATTGCAGCGATAAAACACAAAATTTTAAAATCGGCATTAATAATTTGAATGAAAATCCCGATAGCGAATTGTATGAATCTCAAGTATTAACTTCTACTCAAAAAGGATGGTATGAACATAATGTAGAAAATAAAAATATTAGCATTAATGGTAATTTTCTAGCTTCTTTTAATATGATTGATACTATAGCTTCTTTAGGTTATAACAAAAATTATTGTGACAGAGCATGGGATTTTGATGGTTCAACTTGGTCAAAGTATAATGAGACCTACTTTATTAATGCGATTGTGAAGTACCATAAACCAGTGAGTCCGGAAGGAAATATAGTACTTAATAATTTAGGCGGAAATAATCTTGTAATTAGTGAAGTTATTCCTAATAACGACTGGATCATTAATATTTCACCCGACACTTTAGTCGTTCCATATAATGTGCAAAAAAGTATCAAATTTTCTTTCGATTATTCAAAGATGTCCTATGGGATTAACAGTGGAACTATTACCATATTCTCTAATGATCCAAATAAGTCTCAATTCGATGTTTATATTACTTCTGAAAGATTGATTACTGATGTTGCGGAAAAAAGAACATTTTCAAATCCAGTATTAAATATTTTCCCAAATCCAGTTAAAGATAAAATGATAATTCAATATCATTTAAACCAAATCCAAAATGTAGAGTTATCAATAACAAATGACTTGGGAATTGAGTGTGCCAAATTCACAAACTCAGCTAAAATATTTTCGAATGATAATACAATTGAATTTGATACAAATCACTTAGCTTCGGGAGTATATTTTTGCACACTTAGATGTGAAGATTATGTTGAAACAATTAAGTTTTTTGTTATCAGGTAAAGAATAATATTTGTTAAAAATAATTAGAAACGTAAAGGGAAAATACCATGCAAGAAAATTTAATTGAATATTTGCGGTCAATAACTGTTGCCAGTTATATAGTTCTTATCAATCCTTTAAAACGTGTACCAAGAAGGATAGGTGGTAATGCAATGCGTCACTCACTTTCCTGTTTTAATATACTTCTTGACTATGAGATTTACGATTCTTTAGCTTTAAAAATTGGTTTATGTCATGATTTATTAGAGGACCATCCCGACAAGGACTGGAATTATGACGGAATTAAAAAGCAAATATATGATGCGGATGAAGAAGGACATCAGGTACTAGAGAGAGTTGAAGAAATTACAAAAAGATTTGATGAATCTAAAGAACAATACTTGAAACGTCTGATTAATTCACCTTTTGAGCGGGTTAAAATTGTTAAGGGTGCTGATAGAATAGCAAATCTAACGGATTTAAATACCGATTTTACTGATTTGGATAAAATAAAACAGACTATTATTCAAACCCGTGATTTGGTAATTCCTATATTAGGTACAGTGAAAAATGAATATAAGACACAGGCAAATTTTATGATAACTGAATTAACCGATTTAATCAGCAACAGAATGAGTATTGTTGAAAAATTTGAAAATAACAAGAAAGAATAATTCATGATAATTTTGCATGACAGAAAATATTTTGCCTGTCCTTGCTGCGGGTATCTTAAGCGGGGAATGGAATACAGGTCCTTTAATACATGCGGATTCTCCCAATGGTCAGATGGTGTTAATTTGTATCCGATGTTTCCTTCATTTCCTGCAATATTTAAATGCCATTTTTGTGGAACATTTTTTTGGTCAAAGGATAAGATTGAGTTTGATATTAACCCTTACTCTGAATTATCAGGGAAAATTTACAAACATACAGACAGTTTATTGGAATTAACTGTTCACGAGTATTATGAAGCAATTGAAAGCAATTTATGTAATTCAAAAGAAATCGAAAAAATGTTGAGAATTCAGGCATGGCATAGATGGAATGATACACTTCGTGGCAATGGAGACAAAACTGTTTTCACGATTCCGAAAAGAGTCCAACACTGGAGATATAACTTAAATACTTTGTTGAATCTTCTCGATGAAAGTAAAGAAGAAGAATGCCTTATTAAAGCTGAGGTACTTCGCAATCTAAGAAGATATCGGGAAGCAAAAGCACTTCTTTTTAAGGTACACGATAATAAACATCAAGAATTTATTAATAAGTTGATTTTCTTTTGTGAAAAAGAAGAATGGGAAGTTAAAAGAATAAAGTGAAATTAATTACTTTAAATTATATTTAAATTTAGTGTAATAATATCAAAGGTAATTATGTGATACTTGAATTGACGGATTTGACAAACAACAGATTGAGTGTTATTTAATATTTTAACATTAAAACGGGATAAGATAGTGATTTTAGATGAAGAATATAGTTTTATTGCTTGTCCATATTGCGGACATCCAAAAAAAATTATGACGATGATATCCGGTAATTTTTGCTGGTATTCAAGATGGTCTGATGGTGTCAATATTTTCCCAATGCTACTTTCATATCCAACAGTACTGAAGTGTAAAGGTTGTTGTGCTTTTTATTGGTTCGAAGAAAGAATAGAAATTGAAGACAGGGAATTTACGGAATTTGGTAGAAAACTATCAAAAATTGCTGATAAATTAACAACATTGTCTGTTGAGGAATACTACGAAGCTATTAATAATAAAGTATTTTGTTTTAATGCAGAAATAGAAAAAAAACTTAGAATTTTAGCTTGGCGACGCTGGAACGATAATTTTCGCGGAAATGCTAATAAAATCCAAGTTGAATTTCCTGATAGAACTGAACAATGGATTGGTAATGAATTCCTATTTGATTGTTCCGACAGGACAAAACAATGGACAGATAATTTGAATGTACTAAATAATTTGCTCAACGATAATGATGAAACGGAATGTTTGATGAAAGGAGAAATTTGCCGGAATCTTGGCAGGTTTCAGGAAGCAAAAGGAATACTGATGAAATTAAATAATCCAAAATATCAAAATATTATTTCACAATTGATTCGCTTTTGCGATATGCGGGTAACAGAAGTTAGAGCAATTTAATAAACCGTTCTTAATGTTTTTATTGGAGAAGTTGTTTCATTTACTTTGCTCCGAACTATTAATATCCAATAGGAGAAGGTTATCCGGATTTTTCTTTCAGCCAAGAGATTATAAGAAACACCGGAATAAAAAATTCAGTATTTGTTCTTGGAGATTGTCTGACAATGCATTTTAAGTTCCTTGAAGAATTGATTTTATGTTCGAAAAATTAAACATTGACATTAAGATTATTATTAATTATATTTGAAAATGATACTTTTCCAATATTGAAGAAATTTACAAAAAAATTATATATAGAAAATATTATTTTTGAAACATTTTTAGAATTACCGGGATATAGGTAATAAGTATTTCTTAGCAATTTTGATAAGAAAATAAGTAGTTTATTAAATAAATTGGAGGTATCATGAGAACTTTAATATTCTTTCTTGTCGCTGTATTATTCTTCTTTATAACAATATCTAATAATATTCTTCCCTCTGAAGAATACTGGCGTGTTTATAACACTGATAATTCATCCATACGTTCAAATCGAATTCAGTGTCTGAATATTGATAAAAATGGTAAGATTTGGGTAGGAACAGATAATAATATCAACATTAACAAATTATAAGGAAAAACCAAAATGGCACAATTTATTAATAATGTTTGGGATTATATTATTCTAAGATGTAACGATACACCTTTTTTTAAAATTATTTGTATATTATTCGGATTACTGATTGTTTTACTAATACTAAATATCATATCAATTAGACGTAAAGGACTACCTTCATTGTATTCAATATTAATAACATTTATATTTCAGCCGTTTTACTATTATGGATTTTTGTTATGTACTCTTCCTTTCATAATTGGTTATATAACAGGTCGTTCTACTAAGAAACAAATAGATCCAGGAGATATGTTTTCTAAAAGAATAAAATTATCTGATGCTCAGTATTTAAACTTTGTTAATCAAGTATTAAACTTACCAAATTCAATAGCTGGCAGAAGATTGATTGTAAATGGACCAAGTAACGTTAAGCAGAGTTTAATGTGGCATTCGTTTGATGCGTTTTTATTCAAAATTTCACCTTTTATTTCAATTCTTATTTCACCAGGTTTTTTCTATTATTGGCACTTATCATACCTAACAGGTGAATTGTGGAATCAATATTCATTGACATTAATTTTTGGAAGTTGGGCTTATGGAACTGGCATTGGCTATCTGGTGAAATATTACAAAGCTAATAAATATTATTAATATAATTTTAGGTACAATCATGGTTTTATTTTACATATCACTATTTATGAGATTACTTGGTGTAGTTTGTCTTTTCAGCTTGATTGGGCATTCGATTGTTTCGATTAATGGATGGATAAAGAAAGCAATACTATTAATTTTATTTATTTTTGGTGGATATTACTTTTATTTTGAGCAAATCGATATGCTGGAAGAAAGCTTTTCATCTTTCCCATACTGGATTAGTATAGTGCTATTAATTTTATTTGTTTTATTCTTTTTATCTGGATTTAGAAAAGATTATGATATTAGAGCAAATACTAAGAAGCTTAGCTTATTATTTTATATTTATATTACTATTGCAATTATTAAATTCTTCATAACATCATCAAATGAATTTGTATGGTCTAAATTCTTCAATATTTTTGGATTTTATGGCGCACAATTATTTCTTACTTTCTTGCTCTGGCTAATTATTTATTTAATAATGCGAATATTTAAAATAAGAAACAAAGAACTAGCTCTTGTCATTTCGATAGCTTTAATTGTAATTAATTTTAGTGGTTTTTATGATGTATCCAAGTATTATATTTTCCCTTATTTAGGACTTCACATAAACCAAAGGTATTTAATTGCTTTATGTATATTATCAGGAATATGGCTTGGAAAACAAGGTTATGGCTTAAGAACAAATCAACAAGTATCAATGCTAGAATTTAAAAATACTTTTAATGGATTGATAGTATTTATCTTTAAATATTATTTTTGGTTTGCGATGATGATTAACTTTATGCGGACAACTACTTTTCAATATAATCCTTTTTATCGTGGTTATAATCCTTTTCATCCGGGTGGTTATGATAATTCACCACAATACTTTAAAATAGATGAGTTAAACTTTTCAGAATTAATAATCTTTCTTCCTTTAATAACTTTTAGTTATGGCCTTTTAGCTGGCTTTTTACTTTATTATAAAAAAAGGGAAGATGGAAATATTGTAATGGAATCACTTAACAAGAATAAAGAAAGCTGGCTTCAAAGAAAAATGAGAGAATCGCAAGAATTGGCAAAAACCGAAGAATCAAAGAGAATAATTAATAAAGTAAATGGTTCTGAAGATAATTATGAGAAAGATAAAGAATATTTCATCGATGAAAACAAAAAAATTGCTGCCCAAATATTTATAAATAAAGCTGTTTATTGTATGGATAAAAATAACTTTAAAAAAGCCCTAAAATTTTTTAATAGAGCTACTACCTATGACCCAAAAAATGAAAAAGCATGGTTTGGCAGTGCCTTAAGTAAATCCTCACTAAAAGATTATACCGATTCAATTAAAGATTATGATGAAGCAATAAAAATTGATTCAGGCAATGATTTATTTTATTGTAAAAGGGGAATATCAAAAAAGTACATTGGTGATATTGACGGTGCAATAAATGATTATAATAAAGCTTTAGAATTAAATCCTTTGAATGACGATGGATTTTATTGTCGAGCTATTGCTAAAAAGAGTTTGGGAAAAATTCAAGAAGCTATCTTCGATTACGATAAAGCCATTGAATTAAATCCAAATATTTCTCAATATTATTTTAATAGAGGTAATGCTAAGCGTGAAATAGGATATGATCATGAAGCATTATCTGATTATAAGGAAGCTGTTAGACTAGATCCAAATAATTTAAGCATGAGAAATAACCTTGATGCATTAGAAATGGATCTCAAAATGTATGGAAGAAGTAAAGAAAATTATTAACTGGCTTTAGAACAAATCAGAATGAAAAAAAAGATATTATGACAGCACAAGTTAGAGAAATATTGATAATAAAAGGCGAAAAGCATGGTCTGTCATGCGTGCCTGCTATTCTTGAAAATGCGGAATACTTAGAAAAACTTGAACCTGATAAAGGGAAAAAGTATTATTCAGGGATTTTTGGTTCTACGGCTTGTTGGAGAAGGTATAGAGCTACTTGGGAAATCAAAGAGGATAAATTTTATTTTGTGGATATCGAAGGAGCATATAGAAAGAAAAACATGGAGCCAATATTCGCAGAGTGGTTCTCGGGTATAATAAAATATCCGCAAGGAAAGTTACTGAAGCGTGTTCATCTTGGCTTCTTCTCTGTTTACGAAGAAGAAGTTCTCATAAGAATAGAATCCGGTGTTGTTCTATCAATAGAAATTATTGACAACCGGAAAAGGTACTTTGACGAATGGACATTTCGATTTTGGGATAGATGGCAATTGCAGTGAAAATAATTTTTTTTATAATATAAAGAAAGGTACTATAGTGAAAGCAAAATTATTCAACTTATTATTTATCAATATAATAATATTTACATTATCAGTCTTTGCACAGAATGAAACCCAAATTAAAATTACAAAAGACATACAATTCATAGGAAAACCTGAAAATCTTGGTAGAAATGTAAATTCCATTTATCCTGAAAATGTTCCTATAATATCTCCGGATGGGAAAACATTATTTTTTGCTCTGAAAAATCATCCCGAAAATATTGGAGGATTAAACACCGGTTATGATATTTGGCTAAGCAAATTGGGTATAGATGGGAAATGGCAAACAGCTTATAATATTGGGAAGCCATTAAATACTGAAAGTCATAACTTTGTATGTTCAATTTCTCCCGATGGAAACACACTTCTTTTGGGAAATACTTATGGTCACGGCGAAGGAGTTTCAATTAGCCATAAAACAAAAGACGGCTGGTCATTTCCGGAAAAACTTATAATTGATAGCTTTTATAATAGGGGTGGTCATGTATCTTGTTTTTTAGCAAATGACAATAAAACTCTTTTAATGGCTGTTCAAAGAGATGATAGTTATGGTGAACAGGACATATACGTCAGTTTTCTTGAGGATGATGATTCTTGGTCAGAGCCGATGAATCTGGGTAAAACGGTAAATACATCATCGGTAGATGGATGTCCTTTTTTGGCTTCTGACAGTAAGACTTTGTTTTTTTCTTCTAATGGTTACCCCGGGTATGGAGGTCGTGACATTTATATGACAAAAAGATTGGATGACAGCTGGCAAAAATGGTCTGAACCAGAAAATTTAGGTAATCAAATAAATTCCGCAAAGTCTGAAATATACTTTACTATTCCTTCATCCGGGGATTATGCTTATTTTTCATCAGATGAAAACAGTTATGGTGAAAGTGATATTTTCAGGATTAAAATGAAAACAAAGGCAAATAATGTTTTGATTTATGGAAAAGTATTTAATAAAAAAACAAATAAACCGATTACAGATAAGACAGTTATAATAAGATATGAAAGATTATCCGATGGCAAAGAAGTTGGGATGGCAAGGACTAATCCGGCAAACGGAGAATATAAAATAACATTGCCTCATGGTGAGTTATATGCTTTCAGGGGAGAATCAGTTGGATATTGGGGTATAAGTGAAAACATGGATTTAAGAGCCGATTCCTTACGTAATTATAATGAAATTGAAAAAAATTTATCTCTTTCACCTTATGACACACTTAAGGTCAATGTGTTCTTCGATTTAAATTTATCAGAGTTAAGACAAGAATCGTTCCCCGATTTGAATCGTGCAGCAAAGCTTATAAATGATAATCCAAGATGGAATGTCAAAGTTGAAGGGCATACCTGTGATAGAGGGACAACACCTTTTAATAAAAAATTATCCAAGGATAGGGCAAAATCTGTAGAGGATTATCTTACAAGGGAAGGGATTGACATTAAGCGAATTAACTCAGAAGGATACGGAGAAAGCAAGCGAATTTGTCTTGATACCTTAGAAGTATGTCGTGAAAAGAACAGGCGTGTTGAGATTATTATTGATAAGAAATAGAAAATAAGATATGACTACACAAATAAAAGAAATATTAATTTTGAATGGTAAAAAGACTATTATGTTAAGTGAACCGGACATCCCTGTGGATTCTGAGTTCATCGAGGATTTACTAAAAGAAGATGGAATTGAGAGTCTTCCTGATAAGTTTAAGTTTTCGGATTGTTGGAGAAGGTATCTGGGCACATGGGAAATAAAGGGTGATAAATTATTTTTGATAGATATTGAAGGGAGTTATCGAAAAAATAATAAAGAACCAATATTCGCCGATTGGTATTCCGGGACAATTATTGTTCCACAAGGTAGATTGCTCAAAAATATACATCTAGGTTATAAACAAATTTACGAAGAAGAAATTCAAATTGAGATTGAGCAAGGGTTTGTTCAATCAATAGCGGTAATTGATAACAGAGGAAAAAAAGATGTATCGAATTTTAAAATATGGGATTGGCGGAAGTTGGAATGAAAAAAAACATTTCCTGCTTAGTTCATTTAAATAAGAATTAGAAAAATAATGAAAAGGAAACAGCAATCGATAAAAAACTGTTGATATTAGACCTTGATGAAACTTTAATTCATGCTTCAACAATCACCAATAAAAATGGTAATAAGCATGATTTTATGTTTGAAAGATATTATGTTTATAAAAGACCTTTTCTCAAACAGTTTCTGGAATATTGTCTGGTTAATTTTCAGGTGGCAGTTTGGTCTTCTGCCTCGGAGGAATATGTTGAACATATAGTCAGAGAGATTTTTCCTAATCCTGGAGAACTTATTTTTATATGGGGAAGAAATAAGTGTACAAACAGAATTTCAGAAAAAGACAGATACAGTTCTTATTTCTCAGGACCTATCCAATTAAAAAACCTGAGAAAGGTTAAAAGAAAAGGGTATGACTTAAGAAAAGTTATTGTTATTGATAATACATTGATTTGTCACCAAAAAAATTATGGAAATTTGATTCATGTTGAAGATTACGAAGCCAATCCTGATGATAAAGAGTTGATTTATCTTATGAAATATCTCGAGCTGATTAAGGATGAACCAAATATCCGGGCAATTGAGAAAAGAGGATGGAGAAGTCAGGTTTAAATGGAAATTGAAAAGAATTATTAAATGAGATTATAAACAATGATAACTTTAACAGGTGAAAATTGCAAAATATTCGAAACGTACTTACAAAGTACTATATCACAATTAGGATATGATTTGCTCAAGGATAAATGCTCAGATACGAGTATCCATCAATACCGGTTTATTTGGGATCGCTCGTTTCACGATTTGATAATAATAACAATAAATATAAAAGAAAATGATTTTGGAGAATTGCATTTTCAAAAATTTAACAAAGAAAAACCTATAACTGAAGATAGTATTGTCATTGACAGTCATCTTAAACTTTTTCCGGCTAATATTTATAATTTATTTAATGTAATTGATAAATATGATTTTTGGAATACTCCTTCCGGTAATCCATATTTTATGGGCTTAGACGGTTCAATGTGGATAATCGAAGGATTAAGAGACGGCATATACCATTACATTGAAAGATGGTGGCCATTACAGCATGAAAATGTAGCATCGGGTATTGGATTAAAGATGCTTGGATTGAGTAGGATTAAGATTGATATAATATATTAGTAGATTCAAAAATCTGGACCTAATGTGCAATGAATATTATTTTTTATTTCATTTGAAGATACTTAAAATTGATACATTTATTCAATGTAATTAAAATTACTTTAAAATCAGCTTATTGCTTTTATTAGGAAGGAATAGCTCATTACAGCATTTATGTATAAAGTTAGATTTCATTGAGTAATTTCATCCAATAATCTGTTTTTTTTTCATCGCCAATTTTCCGATAAGCTTCAGATAAATTTTTGATAACATTTATTGAATAACTTGGATTGTACTTTTTAAAATATTTCCAACTTTTTTTAAAATATCTTAAAGCATCTTTTGGATTATTCTCTAGTAAAAGAAATTCACCATAATTATTATCTAACTCTGCAATAGATGATTTTTTGCCTTTTAGCAAATATCTTGCGGATTCAAAACTGAGAATAGCACTATCATAATCAAGTATATAAGTATACAACCTAGCCCTTAACATAGAAATAATTCCGAGTCCGAAGTTATCATTAATATCTTGAAAGTATACTAAATATGGTAATCCATCTGCATCTAATTTTTTTAAAGCCTCATTATATTTTCCTTGCAGAATCAATGAAGTTATCAATATTGAAAAAGCTTGAGCTTTGACTATAAGATTAACATTAGAATCTAGTATTTCATCAATGAGTAATTCTGCCTCGTTAAAAAGAGATATCTTAATCATACTATCAGCTTTGTGTACTTTCATCTTACCAGCACTATTTAAATCATTAAATTCTATACAAATATTAGTTGCTTTTTCGTAATTTTCAATTGCCAATGAATGTTCTGATAAGCAATCGTAACTTAGCCCAATATGGTTGTAAGAGTCTGCGTTGTTTGGATTTTTTTCAATAGACTTCATAAAAGCATCAATTGCTTGATGAAATTTTCCCTTTTGGAAGAATTTTAAACCATTGATAAATTCCAAATTATTCAAATGTTAAATTTCAAATTATAAGAAAAAAAAAGATAATTCTTGATACAAAAATAAAAAAAATTGTTAGTAAAACCAATATTACAGACTTTTTATAAAAATATCATGAAAATCTAATGAAAATAAGTAAAAACTTCAATATTTTAACTTATTATAATATAGGCTAGTTACATTAATATTATTATTTTTCAAATCCAACCAAATCAAAAAAGAATAAAGAAGTGGTATTACGGTGTATGCCTTTACTAGGGGGTATTCATCCATACTTATTTTCTCATTTAACACAATTTAATATTATTCAACATAATTTTACCTTAGTTAAAACATCAGACTGAGAATCCGGATGCAATACTTCCCTGAAAATATAACAGACAGTATATTTGAAAAATTTCATTCTACTTTTTGTCAAAATTAAATCAGAAATCAATATTTGAAGAAATGTCTGATAGCAAAAAACATAAATACCGGTTTATTTGGGACCGTTCTTTTCATGATATGATAGTAATAACAATTAATGTCCTGGAAAATGATTTTGGAGAATTACATTTCCAAAAATTCTGCAAAGAAAAACCTATAACTGAAGATAGTATTGTCATTGACAGTCATCTTAAGCTTTTTCCGGCAAATATTTATAATTTATTTAATGTGATTGATAAGTATGATTTTTGGAATACTCCTTCCGGTAATCCATATTTTATGGGCTTAGACGCTTCAATGTGGATAATCGAAGGATTAAGAGACGGCATATACCATTACATTGAAAGATGGTGGCCATTACAGCATGAAAATGTAGCATCGGGTATTGGTTTGAAGATGCTTGGATTGAGCAGGATAAAAATTGATATTATATATTGAATAAATTTACTGGATAATTACTACTTTCTTGCCAATTCCCTATTTTTTCCCCTCAATCCTTCTATTTTTCTCTCTCTAACCTCACTTCCATTTGTTAAAATTTTACTCATCTCCATAAAATCCTCAATTTTTTCTCCGGTTTCTTGCCCAACTCCATAATTTTTCTATTTTTTCACGAAAAATTCAGTGTAAAAAACCAGAATTTCAAAAAATTTATTCAGTTTTAGCACTTGACAAAACAATTTCCAATGCCTTGAACGATGTCAACTTTCTGAAAATTGTTTAAAACTATTTTTATGATTATATCTACAAAATTTATATTTTGATGTTTTAATAATTTTATTTTTGGAAAATATTTTTATGTATTCGGAAATAGTAAAAAGATTATACGAAGCCGGTAAAATCGTAATATTGACCGGTGCAGGAGTTTCTGCCGAAAGTGGTATTCAAACCTTCCGTGACCCGGATGGCTTGTGGACAAAGATGAATCCTATCGAGCTTGCAAGTCCTGAAGGTTTTATGGCTAATCCCGAACTTGTTTGGGAATGGTACCGGCACAGGCGTGAAATTATGGGGAGTAAAAAGCCGAATCCCGGGCATTATGCCATTGCCGAAATGCAAAAATTAATTCCTAACGTTCTATTATTTACCCAGAACATTGACCGTTTGCATCAGTCTGCAGGTTCTGAAAATGTCTACGAGCTTCATGGCAATCTTGTGGATAACCACTGTATGGATTGCAAGAAGCCCTATATAGATGAGGTAGTTCAGTTTTCCACATCGCCTCCGGTTTGTCCACATTGCGGTGGAAAAGTCAGGCCTTCTGTTGTTTGGTTTGGAGAGATGCTACCCTATGAAGTCTTAATGAAAGCACAGGAATCTGCAGAAACCTGCGATATTTTCTTTAGTGTCGGAACCTCTGCTGAAGTGTTTCCCGCTGCGGATTTACCGCTCATTGCGCTACGTAACGGTGCATATGTTGTTGAAGTCAATCCAAATGAAACCGTAATCAGCAGTCATGTTCATGCTAAACTGAATGCTCCTTCCGGTGTGGCATTTCCCGCTTTAATTGAAGAATATAAAAAATATGCAAATGAGGTCGAAAATTTACTTTAAATATGAGGATATAAATGATAGTCGGAATAGGAACGGATATAATCGAGATAGAAAGAATTGAAAAATCAATTGGGCAATACGGCGAAAGGTTTTTAAAAAGAATCTTTACCGACACCGAAATAAATTACTGTGAGCAATTCAAGGAAAAAAAATATTTGCACTATGCGGCACGCTTTGCCGCAAAAGAATCATTCAGCAAGGCAATTGGCACCGGCATTACGGAAGGATTTAAATTTTCTGAAGTAGGAGTTAAGAATGAACAAAGCGGAAGACCAAAAATAGAGTTGTTCGGTGGTATGGCAAAGCAATGGGGAGATTGCATAGTACTTGTAACGCTATCACATACAGACAAAAACGCAACAGCTTATGTTATAATAGAGCAATGCTGAGAGAAATTGTAGGAGTTGCAAGAAAATATATACAAGATTATTTCTTTGAATTTTCAAGCATAAAACAAATCAGGATTTAATTTTGACTTGTGAAAATTTAAAAAATTTATTGTTAATTTGTCTCTGTCTGCTGTATTTGAGATAAATTCACTTTGTAAAATTCATTATTGTTGAGATACTCTATTAACTCTTCGTCCGATTTATTAAATGAAGATTTGAACTCTGTTATAAAATCAGGTGGAGCACTTGCATTTTTCAGTAAATCGGTTATATACTTTTTATCTTCTTTGGTTAAAATATCAAATCCGCTCCAAATGCTAAAATAATTCATAATTTTATTTTTTAGCTCGTTATCCAGTTTTTCTTCAAATGTAAAAGTGTGGAATTCCTTTTGGCTTATATAGAACAAATTTATTTCATCATTTGTTATAGGTTTTTTACGGATGTAATATTTTATTTCATTCTTTTTGTCATCTTTTGTATTAGCAATGGATATAATTTGAGTACAATCATCCTTTTTTATTGTATTGCCAATATAATTCCGGAAATTTATTTCGGAATAATATGCAAATTTATTTTCCATAAAATCGAGACTAGCTAACAAAGGAACATTTGGAGAATAAGAATATTGTTCTTTCAGCTTCGTGAATTCTATTACAAAAAATAGAAAATCTTTAATATTCAAATCTTTTAGTAAAGTATCGGATTTTTGGCAAATAATCGAATCCCCGGACACTATTAATGATAACGAAATTTGTCCTGATTCCTTTTTATTCATGGTATAAGAGTAAAAGTTATTTATCCTTTCAATAGCATTATTTTTATCCATCTCTTTTAAGTCGAGGATTATCTTAAAAATCCCTGTCAAATCATTACTGCTTTCCTTTTGGCTTATCAGCGACTTTATCTCCTTATCCGTAACAACAATAAATTTTACAATTGATGTTCTCATCATTGTATCGATTTGTACTTCGAGTGAATCCAGAATATCATTTTGAGCACGTCTTACTTTCAGCTGGTTGTAATATTCAAGTTCGTTTTCGAGCAGTTTAAATTGTAAAGTATAACAATATTTCTCAGTCTTAACAAGTTCGTCTTTGTTTTTCTTAAATACCTCGTAATGGGAAAATACATTGTTGAGTTCATTTAAAAATTCATCATTAACATTACATACTTCCATCGCACTTTGAAGAGCCCTGTATTTATCGTAGTATGAACCGGAAAATACCAATCTTTGTAATTTTTGGTTAACATATTCTACTTCGTTCAATTGAACTTCCAATGCTTTTTGTTTAGCGAGTAGCATTTCAAAATTGTATTGTTCTTGCGAAAAACCGGAATAAACAAAAAAAGTAAAAGTTAGTGATATTATTGATATAAATTTTTTCACTTTCTTATTCCTTCGATTATTTTTTCTTTAAACTTAAATTCTGTTCTTCTGTTTTTTTGTCTTCCCGATGCAGTATTATTGTCGGCTATTGGTTGGTCTTCCCCATAACCCATTGCTGTGATTCTTACCGGACTAATATTTCCGTTTTCAATAATGTAAATCCTGACAGCTTTAGCTCGTTCATCGGATAGTATTTGATTGTATTCATTGGAACCCCTATCATCAGTATGTCCTGTTATATCAAGTGAAACATATTCATTTTCTTTTAACAATTTTATTATTCTGTCAAGTTCCAATTGTGACTTTGGGTGTAATGTGCTTTTACCTGATTCGAATACTATATTGTCACTGGCATAGTTTACACCTTTATTTAATGGCTGAATAATCTCGTCTTTTATTATTTTTTTAACATTGTCAACCTTTGGTAATACATAATCTGAAGTTGCAAACAGATATCCGGGTTTTTGAAAATACAATCTATAACTTCCACCGGGGCGTAACATTACGGAATAATCACCGGTTTCTGAATTACTCCACGTTGAATAAGAACATTCGGGTCTTGTCAAATCATCAACAAGTATCTCGGTGCCTACCGGCTGATTATCAGTGTCTAAAACTCTGCCAATAACCACAGTATTTATTGTCGGTGTAACATCAGGAGGTAAGACAGAAATGTAAATATCTGCAGCTCCCATTCCGCCTATTTTGTCTGAAACCAAATAAATTGGTTTTCCTGCTCCGGGTATTGTAATTTGGTATTCATCCGATTCAGTATTGATACTATTCCCGACGTTTAAAGGCAAACTCCATCCGTCATCCCGTAAAAGGGAAAATAGAATTTCTTTTTTTCCATAACCACCAAAAGCGTCTGACGAATAAAAGAGAGTTCTTTCGTCGTATGACATGAAAGGTGATGTGTTTTTTGCATTTTTTGCATTTATTTTTGAACCAAGATTTTTCGGATATGCCCAAACTCCGTCTTTCAAATATGATACCCAAATGTCAAAGACTCCATAAACCGCACAGGCAGTTGTTGAAAAGTAAAATTCCTTGCCTCTTGGAGATATTGAAGCACCTGCTATATAAATTACTCCCGGATATGTTTTAAAAAAATTATGGATACCTCCACCCATTCCGACATTATTAATCCATTCCTTACCGTGGTATTCGGCTCTATAAAAGGGTCCCCCGTCATTACGCCACCCTTTCTTAAAGGACAAATAATAAACAATATTACCTTCGGGATTAATGGAAACCACTACATCATCTTCTGAAGTATTAATATTCGTTCCAAGATTAATCGGTGGAATCCATTCGTCGTTGACCCTCTTAGAAAAATAGACATCGTAATCATATCTTTGTTCGACATCTTTAAATTTCGCCCAGGTTCGCTCGGGATAAAATCTTGTAGAATTGAAAAATATTTTGTTGCCATCGGCAGATATTATCGGATTATCCTCAACATAAGTAGAATTCAACACTTCCTGATTGATAAAATCATACTTTGGTATTTGTGCAATAGTAGAGTGTGTCATTATCAACGATAATGATATTGCTAACAAGATATTATATATTTTTGTTTTTCTCATACTTTCCAGTGATATTATTCTCAATATATTTTTTATATCAAGTTGTGTGCCATTTTTTATTTATTTCTCAAATATACAAAAAATAAAGAGATAATAAGAATTATTATTACGAATTGACGCAGATTTATGAATTTATTGTTGTAACGTGTGTGTTTTAAAATAAATAGCATTATGGGAAATGTAAATAGATGATGTAGACTTTATTTAAAACAACAAAAAATATGCAATTTCTGTTATATCGAGATTTAGCAAAATTGAATTCAAATATATTATCATTTTGATAAAATCATATTGATTAACAAGTCTCTCACAATTTCATCTTTGGGAAAAGCTTACTCCCCAATTACTTTCACCAGCACCCTTTTTTTCCGCATACCGTCAAACTCACCATAAAAGATTCGTTCCCATGTACCGAAATCGAGTTTGCCTTCGGTTACGGCAACAACAATTTCACGTCCCATGATTTGACGCTTCATGTGTGCATCGGCATTGTCCTCAAATCCATTATGGCGATATTGGGAATGTGGCTTTTCCGGTGCCAGCTTTTCGAGCCAAACTTCGTAATCATGATGAAGCCCGGGTTCATCATCATTTATGAATACGCTTGCAGTAATATGCATCGCATTTACCAGCACAAGCCCTTCCTTAATTCCGCTCTCTTTAATGCACTTTTCAACCTCATGTGTAATATTGATAAATGCACGTCTGGTGTTCGTGTGAAACCAAAGTTCTTTACGGTAACTTTTCATTATTTTTCTCCTCAAATTTGAATTTCTTAAATCTATGAAAAAAGAATAGTTTTTGCAAATTAAATATAAATTCTTTGTCATTAATTAAATTTTTCGGAAAAAATTCTTAAATTGCATATTATAAAATAATTAACCTTTTTAATTAATAATTTGATTTTTTTGAAATGTACATTTCTTATAATTGGCTAAAAGAGTTAGTAGATTTTTCTTATAACATAGAAGACCTCGACAAAACATTGACTATGTTGGGTATCGAAGTAGAAGAAGTCATTGACTATAAAAAAAAGTATGAGAATTTTGTTACAGCGGAAGTCTTGAGTGCTGAAAAGCATCCCAAGGCAGATAAACTTACAATCTGTGATGTTGACTATGGAACGGGGATAGCGAAAGTTATTTGCGGTGCTCCGAATGTTGCACAGGGACAAAAAGTAATTATAGGTCTTCCCGGAGCAAAAGTACCTTCTACAGGTTTCATAATTGAAAAAAGAAAAATTCGCGATGTAGAATCCAATGGAATGATTTGCAGTGAAGCAGAACTTCAAATTGGTGAAGACAGTAGCGGAATCAAGGTCTTATATGGTGATACCAAAACGGGAATTCCACTAGCCGAATATTTGAATATGGATGATATAATTCTCGATGTCAGCTTAACACCGAACAAAGCAGATTGCAACAGTCATCTTGGAATAGCCAGAGAGCTTGCTGCTGTCTTAGGTAATGAAGTTGTTTTACCAAATAATAATGTCGAAGAGAGTAACAAACCTGTTTCCGATAGCGTTGAGGTCATAATTGAAGACAAGGAAAAATGTCTGAGATACAGTGCGAGAATTATCAGGGGGATTACAGTAACCGAGTCTCCCGAATGGCTTAAGCAACGACTAATATTAATCGGATTGAGACCTGTAAATGTCGTTGTTGATGTTACGAATTACGTTTTAATGGAGCAGGGTCAACCGTTACACGCTTTCGATTTATCAAAAATAGATGGAAATAAAATCATTTGTAAAACAGCAAAGAATGCAGAGAAGTTCACAACTCTCGATGGAACAGAAAGAATATTGGATGATTCAATGCTGATGATTTGTGATGCGAACAAAAACATTGCTATCGGTGGTGTTATGGGTGGCAGGAATTCGGAAATTAACAATAAAACAATTGATGTTTTATTGGAGTCGGCTTTCTTTGCTCCGTCGTCAATTCGTAAAACATCTAAGAAACTCGGTATTCAAAGCGATGCTTCTTATAGATTTGAAAGGGGCGTTGATATTGATAATGTTATTAATACCTTGAATCGTGCTGCAGGACTTATCGCAGAACTTGCAGGGGGAACAATTGATAAAGGTTATATTGATACCTATCCCGCACCTGTTGATAAGTTGATTGTGCAATTTAGATATCAAAGAGCTAATGACATCATCGGGATAAATATTTCTCCCGGGCAAATGAAAGATATGCTTAGAAGAATGAGATTCAATATTATTTCCGAAGACAAAAATTCGTGTACCGTCGAAGTGCCTTCTTCAAGGGTTGATGTTTCCTTGGAAATTGATTTAATCGAAGAAATCGCAAGACTATTCAATTATGATAACATCCAACCGGATTATTCAATTTCTGTCAGCTTAGCAGGAGAAAATATACATAAAGATTTGGCTATCCCGCCACTGAGAAATGGAATTTCAGATTACCTTGTCAAAAAAGGATTCAATGAAATAATTACCCAAAATATGCTTGACCCGGAAACAGCCGCTTTATTCGGTGAACCACCGGTAAAAATTTCAAATCCTCTTGGTGAAGATTTATCAATAATGAGGACTTCTTTAGTTCCTTCAATGCTAAGAACAATTGAAAGAAATATTCGTCTCGGGAATTCCGATTTAAAATTATTCGAAATCGGGAAATCATTTCATAAAGTTGATGACATCGCAAAAACATTTATAAAAAATATTTTCGAGCAAGAAGAATTAATTGTAGCTTTAACCGGCAGAAGCACACCATTGCAATGGGGGGTTTCTGAACGTAGGACCGATTTCTATGATATTAAAGGAATTTATGAAGAATTGATTGAATTCTTTAAGTTCGATAATATTAAATTTGAAAAATACGATTCGGACTTTTTGGTTTTTGGAAAAAATTCGATTGTGATAAAACATGGAAATGATGTTATTGGTTCATTCGGTGAAGTATCGAAAGAGAATTTAAAGTATTTCGATATTGAGAATCCTGTTTATATCCTGATTCTTGATTTATCGAAAGTATACGGGTTTGAACATCGGATTCCGAAATATTCTTCTATAACGGCTTATCCTGCAATCACGAGAGATTTGGCATTTATAATGAGTTCAAATATTGAAAATGGAACGGTTCAAAATGAGATTCTGGGGAATGGTGGTGAGCTATTGAAATCCCTCGTTCTATTCGATGTTTACGATGGTAAATCAATCGAAAAGGGTATGAAAAGCATGGCTTATTCTTTAACTTTTTCATCTCCTGAGAGAACCTTGAAAGATGAGGAAGTTGAGATGCATTTAAGTAAAATTATTAGAGCCGTTGAAAAAAGATTTGACGCTAATCTGAGGAAACAATGATACTTATTAACAATTGACAATTAACAATTGACATTTTTTTGAGGAGAAAAAATATGGAGCAGACAAATGTACAGCAAGATAGTGCAAATTTAACTTCAGCAGTTAAAAATTTATGGTCCGCACTAAGCAGAACAGCCGGCAAAATAAAAGAACTGAACGCCGAAAACAAAGAACTGTCCCTTAGGGCTAACGAGATTGAAAAGCTTTGGATTCGATATAATGAATTAAAAGAACAGATTCCTGTATTGGAAGAAAAATCTGCTTTGACTGATAAGTTAAGCGACGAAAATACCCGTTTGAAAAAAGAGAATTATCACCTTCAAACTTCTTTAGGTGAACTTCGGGAAATTGAAAAAAGTTTCCGTTTGGCTCAAGCTGAGTTTGCAAACAAAAACAAACTACTTCATGAAAATTCACGTACAATCGAAGAATTGAAATCAAGAATTGCCGAATACGACACAAAACAAAAAGAATACGATGAACAACTTATTATCAATCGTACCATGCAGGAAGAAAATGAAAAGCTGATTGCCAAAATATCTCATTTAAATAATGAAAAAGAGCAAAGTGCTAATGATATATTAAAACTTTCTTCTGAGCTTAGCGAAAGTACAGCCGAAGTAAAACGATTGAAATCCGTTAAACAGAGCTACGAAGAAACCATAGCCGATTTGAATAATGAGTTTTCCGAACTTGAAAAGAAAGTCAGAATTAAAGAAGAAGAAAGTTTGGCATTAGAGGACAAATTGAAAAATTTCGATAGCACACTTATTCAGCATGATGATTTAAAAATAAAACATCAGGATTTGGTTGATAAGTACAGAAACCTCGAAATTCAGTTTAATTATATGAAATCCGATTTTGAAGAAAAAAGTAATAAAGTTGAAGAATTTTCTGAAAAAATAAGTAATCAGGAAAATTTAATGAATGATTTGTTGGAAGATATTGAAAAGAAAGACCATGATATAAAATTGTATAAAGAAGCTGAGAGCAAGACAATAGCTTTGGTATTGGAAAAGGGAGAATGGATAAGGGAAAAGGGAGAGTTATTTGCCAAGATTGGACAATTTGAAAAGGATTTAGCCGACAGCAGGCAGAAAATACTTCAGGAGAATGAAGAATGGACAAGGGAGAAAGAAGAAATGTTAAGCAAGATTGAACAATTTGAAAAGGATTTAGCCGACAGCCGACAGCAGACGGCAGACAGCAAAGAATACAAAACAAAATTTGAGCAATTACAAGCAACCTTTGACGGGATCAGGATGACAAACGGACAATTGTTGCAGGAGAAGGTAGAATGGACAAGGGAAAAGGGAGAGTTATTATCAAAGATAGAGGTATTAGAAAGAGATTTGATGGACGTCAGACAGCAGTTTGAAATTTTAGAACAGCGACAATCTGAAACTAAGACAATGTTTGTTATGGATGAAATGGAAAGGGAAGAACTTTTAAATTCAGTTGAAAAGTACATAGGTAAATTGGAAAAAATTGTATGATTAAAGTTATGCATTGATAATTTTTTCTTGTATAAAACTAATTATTGATGTAATTTTAAATCAGTAATAAATTGAATGTTTCAACTTATTAGTACTGTTAATTAATTAATTTTAATTGTTTCTTTTGTAATAATAACAAAAAAATATTTTAAAGAAACACAGGTTGGTAAAAATGGCTGAAAAAATCAGAGTGAAGATTCGAGGTAAGGAATATTTACTTAAAGGAGATGATGAATCATTAATACTTCAGGCAAGCGGAATTGTTGACGATGAATTTAAAATCCTTGGCAACAATTATTTAAATCAACCTGATGAGACTATTGCAGTATTAGCTGCCTTAAATATTGCTGAAAAAAAACTAAAGTTAAGTAAAGAAAAAACGAACGATGAGAATTATCTTGTTACTGAGTTAGATAGAATGGCAAAATTTCTTGAAGATGCTATTTCTAATTGATAAGTGAATAATGAATGAATATAATTAGGTCAATTTGTGTACTTGTAATATAGATTTTATTGTTAATATCCATAATAATACTCAGGACAGAATATACTCTCGGAAGCAAACTAACTTATTTAATTTCAAAAAAGTTCTTTGAAAATTTTGTTAGTGAAACATCTAACAAAAATATTAGCTGTAACTATCGTTGTTGGTAGATAAAAGCAAAAGAATCTATAGTTTTTTTAAATGGGAAATTTACGCTGTTTATAGAAAACAGGCCTTGAAAATTTATGGAATTCAATCGAGAATCTCTGTAGCGAAGGAAGCATGATATAATCAGGTTGTTACCCACTGTGTCAGTTTAGGATTCTTGCCTGCACTCACAGTATTGACAGCGATAGCTTACAGCTTTTTAATTAATGTGTTTCGTTTAAGTAAATTTTAAATAACTGAGTTAACATTGAAACATCGAAACACAATTTATATGAATAATATCTATCAAACTGATTTCCGGTCTGAACCGGAAACTTTAATAAATTATTGTATCGTTATGAGGTTTAAACTATGTTGAATTTAGATTTATGGATAGTAGTAGGACTTAGTGTCTTAGGGCTTTTTGTAGGATGGGCATTTGGATATTTTGCAGGTAACAAGGTTGCCGCTTCAAAAATCAAAGAAGCTGAACTAAGGGCATTAAGCATCCTGAAAGATGCTGAAAAAGAAGCCAACAATATCAAAAAAGAACGGCTTCTTGAGGTAAAAGAAGAATGGCACAAGAGAAAACAGGATTTTGAAAATGAAACTCAAGGAAAACGAGCTAAAATTCAAATACTTGAAAAACAAATTAAAGCACGTGAAGACGGGGTTGATTCCAAAGTTAATATGATTAACAAAAAGGAGAAACAACTCCAATTTTATGAAGAAGACATAAAAAAGAGAGAAGAAGAGATTAACAAGAAAAATGTTGAATTTGAAAAATTAATAGAAAAGCAAATTCAGCAATTGGAAATTATAAGTGGTTACAGCCGCGAAGAAGCTAAGCAACAGCTTATAGATAATTTCGTTAACGAAGCTAAGGAACTTGCATCGGTGAAAGCCAAAGCTATCCGTGATGAAGCCATCATGAATGCCCAAAAAGATGCTCAAACCGTCGTGATTCAAGCAATACAAAGAACTGCATCAGACCATAGTGTCGAAAGCACGGTTTCTGTTGTCAATCTTGACAGCGACGAAATGAAGGGAAGAATTATAGGTCGTGAAGGCAGAAACATTCGTGCTTTTGAATCTGCAACTGGGATAGACCTGATTATTGATGATACTCCCGAAGCGGTAGTAATTTCCGGTTTCGACCCATTCAGAAGAGAAGTTGCTAAGCGTGCATTGGAAAAGTTAATGGTTGATGGCAGAATTCATCCCGCCCGGATCGAAGAAGTCGTAGGAAAAACAACAAAGGAACTTGAAACTGAAATAGTTCGAGATGGTGAAAACATTTTACTCGATTTGGGTATTCACAATGTTCATCCCGAACTATCCAAATTAGTAGGTAAAATGAAATACCGTTCCAGTTACGGTCAAAACCTTTTAAACCATTCAATGGAAGTTTCTTATCTTGCCGGATTAATGGCATCAGAGCTTGGTTTGGATGCCATAATCGCAAAACGCGCCGGTATATTGCACGATATCGGAAAATGTTTGGATAAAAACACAGAAGGTCCTCATGCATTACTTGGTATGGAATTAGCTAAAAAGTTCAAGGAAAATAAAATTGTTACCAATGCAATTGGAGCTCACCACGAGGATATAGAAATGGAAACTCCAATCGCCGTTTTGATACAAGCCGCCGATAGCATTAGCGGAGCAAGACCGGGAGCGAGACGCGAATCTCTTGAAAATTACGTAAAGCGACTGGAAAAACTCGAAAACCTTGCTCAAAGTTTCAAAGGAGTAGCTAAAACCTTTGCAATTCAGGCAGGCCGTGAAATTCGTGTTATCGTAGAACCTGACCATATTGATGATAATGGTGCAGATGCAATGGCAGCAGATATTGCAGAAAGAATCGAACATGAACTCGAATACCCGGGGCAAATCAAGGTTACGATTATTCGTGAGAGAAGATCTGTTTCATTGGCGAAATAACTTTTTGCTGTTAGCATTAGAAGTTAGTTGGTCGAAGAAATCGGGAAGTTAAAAAATCATAAAAAATGGGCTGTCTCAAAAGAGTCATTCTGAGCGGAACGTAGTGAAGCGAAGAATCCAGAAACCGCATGAATACTGGATTCCTCACTTCGTTCGGAATGACGATTTGTCAATATTTTGACTTTTGAGACAGCCCCTTTTTCTTTCCTTAAAAGATACTTGTCGAGGGAACTATGTACACTCCATTTTTCCAATTATGTTTTTGCAATAAAACGCAATATTGAATTACTTCATATACGGCTTTAAAAATTCCAGCTTATTCGGAGCAATCTTCCTTCCGCGTTCAATTAACTTCTTTGCAAAAAAAGCCGCCGAATCAGGCCTGTTATAGACTAAAAGGTAATAATTCATCAAATTCTCGTAAGCCGCATATCGCTTCGGCTCAATCTCTGCGGCTATCCTCAGCACGCTCACTCCCTGCCCGTAATACTTATTCTGAATAAAAGTACCTCCCCAATTATTCATCAGATGATAAAGCTCATACAAATTCTTTTCTCCTTTATCAAGATTAAAAGAATATCTGACTAATGATAAGGCACTGTCAGAATTATACATAGCAAAATAAGCTACCGCAAGATTGTAAATAATATCCTGATTATCAGGCCATTTCTTCAAAGCTCTACTCAATATATTTACTTCATCTCCAAACCTGCCAAGATAATAGTAAGTATATCCAAGACCATTGTAGGTATCCATCCTGTTAGAATCCAAGTCAAGCGATTTCTCAAGCAACGGCAAAGCCATATCATGACGCGACATATTTGTGTAAACAGCCGCAAGGCTCCTATAATAGGAAGCATGACCGGGACGCAGACTCATTGCCGTTTTAATATAGCTCTCAGCTTTATACAAGTATTGAATGTTATTTGTCTTTTTAAAAAGATTATTTAAATATATCTGTCCTGATAAAAACTGAAAATTTGCACGTGTACCATCATCTTCAACTGCACTTTCATAATAGTGTATAGCATCCTGATAATTCTGTTTTTCTTCCACAGTCAGATAAGCTAAAACCATTATTAAAACAACACTCAAAACGATAAAGATTTTCTCATTATTTTCAATATAATTCTTCAGTAAATCAAAAATAATAATCAGCAATCCAAACATCGCCAGATATCCCCGGCATTCCAAATATTCATTCCATTCATGAGCATTCAGCAATGCCATAAACATCCCGGGAACGATTATTACTAAAAACCATATCGCTCCAAAAAGAATCCTGTTATAATTATTTGTTTTAATTTTTATAAATGTAAAAATGAATATTAAAAGAATTGCAACACCAAGAGCAGTATTAAAAAGACTATAAGTTGGCAAAACCGATAAATGAGCAGGTATGACAAATTTTGCTATAAATTCCGGTAGAACCCTTATGTTTTTTATTATAATATCGAATCCGCTTTCATATACAGGTTCACCGAGTTCAGCCATCGAGTGAAAAATAAACCATATTGCAATTCCCAAAAACCATGAAACTCCTGCTGTAATTGTAGTTTTATCTCTCAATCTGTTTTTTTCGATTACGAATATATAAGCTGCAAAAATCAGAGAAGCGAAAACTGCAGTTTCTTTTGAAAAAAGTGCCAACATAAAAGAAAGAAAATGAATAACCAGAAAATACCATTTCTGCTTTTTGATATACTGAACAAGAAAAATAAAAGACAGCAGAAAAAACATGGACAGCATCAAATCATTTCTTCCCACAATCCATGCAACAGCGTTTGTAAAAACCGGATGAACAGCATATATTAATCCTCCAATCAATGGGAGGAATCTTTTATATCCGAGCAAGACAAGCAGAGAAAAAACCAAACAGGCATTAACTATGTGAATAATAATATTTGTTAAATGATAGGAGGTCGGCTCCTGCTCGCTCATCTTGGCATTGAGCATTAAACTGATTGTTACCAATGGTCTGTAATAAGAGTTATACATATATGATTTAGAAAACTCCTGCTCCCAGTTCCCGATTTGATTTATTCGTTCATAATCTCTGTGAATGATTTCATGGTCATCACATTCAACCAAACCATAATTTATGACCGGATAGTACAAAGCAAAACATGCAGTTATTATAATGATTACTGAAGCCCACCATGGAATATTAAGTGCCTTTTTTTTTACTGTCTTAACAGCAGTCTTCTTATCCGGAACTATATTTTTAACAACTTTCTTTCCCATCATCCACTAATTTTTTCAATAAAAGTAACTTTAATATTTCTAATTTAAGATAATTTCTTTATTTAATAATCTTTTAATCTTTTAATTCCATTTTTTGAATTAATTCGGAGAATTTAGAACCGGGGATTTATTTCGTTACAATAAAAAGCGTAAACCATAGTCAAAATAAAAAGTTCATTATTATAAAATAATACAAAATGAAACAGAGATTAAAAATATTATTTTTACTGTTTTTCTTTCTTGGCTTTTATCAGATACAAGCCCAAAGACCACCTTGTTATCCGGATTACATATCTTTGTCTTATGCTGGCAAAATTCCTTCCCGCTTTCCATTATTAAAATTGGACATGCCTTATGAAACAATGCTTAATTATATCTGGTGGAACGACTGGTGTCATAATTACGAAGATTTGGAAACCGGAAAGTATTTTGGAAAAAAGAATTTTGATGATGAATATAAGGAAATAATAAAAAGATTATATATTACTCAAGATTACAATCCTGTATTGTTCGTAGAGCATTTGTATTATGATGATACTTTAATGAAAACTTGTCCGTATTGCCTTGATTATTATCTAATTGATAGATTTTACAGAATTGCTCCTGAACTGAAAATTCATTATGCATTAATTGAATCCGATATAATTGTGCGAATAAAAACTACCGGTATTATTGAAAGAGATTATTTTGGTACAGAAGGTTATATAATCACATCAGAAGTACAAGATGTTATAAAAGGAAAAGTTATCCCGACCTGCAAAGATGTTTCAATTCCTGAAACTCCTGACGAATACGTCAGACCTGCCCCTTGCTTTCAAATTAATGAACCGGGAAAATGCTTCCAATTTGTCTTCGACCATAAATTTTCTGAAGATGTTTATGAATTTGGAAATATTGGAAACGAGTATATTGTTTTTATTGACCTTATGCCATTTTATGCTGAAGCGAGAGGTTCACTTTGTACTGATTCTTTAAATAATTGTTATTATATTTCTAAAATAACTGAAGATCCATATTATTATTTATTTTATATTTTTCCGATAAAAAATGATAAAGTTTTTGACTATTGTAGTCCTCTACATTTCGGTGATAGTTTGACTTATAGCGAATGGCGTCAAAAATTACAGGAAAAAATTGACGAGATACTCAACAAAAACTATACTTCCGTTGATGATGATTTGCCCAATACAAATGATGTATTTTCTGTTTATCCCAATCCCGCCGATGATTTTATCGAAATATCCTTTGGTTCACTCAACCGTAGGGTTAACCCTACGGTTAACGAACTATACGATATTCGCATTTACAACCTTCTCGGACTTAGTGTTTTCAACCTCACCCCAATAGTAGGGGCAAACGGCCTTTTGCCCGTACATGTTGATGTTTCCAAATTTCCTGCCGGGATTTATTTCGTTGTCGTGGAATCAGCCGGAATAAGAAAAGCATGTCCTGTAATCATAAGATAAGCTCCAACATCTAAAATCTAAAATCTAAAATCTAAAATTAATTTGTTAATTTTATAATCTTTAAAATTACAGAATTAATAAAAGTATTAGGCAAATAATATGTACAATTTAGATACGATAATATCATTGGCAAAAAGGCGGGGATTGGTTTTTCAGTCATCTGAAATCTATGGTGGCTTGAACGGTTGCTGGGACTTTGGTCCCTTAGGTGTTGAACTGTTGAAAAATATTAAGGAGGAGTGGTGGAAAGCAATGACCTACAGAGAAGATATTGAAGGTATTGATGCTTCAATCCTGATGCATCCCAAAACATGGGAGGCAAGCGGACATCTAACCCAATTTACTGACCCGATGATTGACAACAAACAAAGCAAATTAAGATACAGAGCTGATAATTTAATCGAAGAGTTTATTGACAAACTCCGCAAAAAGAAAAGAACAGACAAAGCTGATGAACTCGAAAAAAAGTTATCATTAGTTAGCGAACCCATAGATTACTACAATCTTATTATGGAATATGAAATTCCAGACCCTGTTTCGGGAAGCAAGGAATGGACAGAAGTTCGCCATTTCAATTTGATGTTCAAAACTTTCATTGGTCCCGTCGAAGATACCGGTGCAGTCGTTTATCTGCGTCCCGAATCAGCCCAGGGCATATATCTGAACTTCAAAAATGTCATGGACACTGCACGTCAAAAAGTACCATTTGGTATAGCTCAAATTGGAAAAGCATTCAGAAATGAAATCAATACAAAAAACTTTTTATTCAGGACACGTGAGTTCGAGCAAATGGAAATGCAGTATTTCGTTAAGCCCGGAACCGAAATGGAATGGTACGATTACTGGAAACAACAGCGTTGGGACTGGTATATCAAAATGGGAATTGAGCCGGAGTCATTGAAGTTCAAAGCACACGAAAAGCTTGCACATTATGCAAACCGTGCTGATGATATTGAATATCTTTTCCCATTTGGCTGGGGAGAAATAGAGGGAATTCATTCCCGAACAGATTTCGATTTGAGCCGTCATCAGGAATTTTCAGGCAAAAAGTTGGAATATGTAGATACTGTCAATCAGGAAAGATACACACCTTTTGTCGTGGAAACATCCGGTGGTGTAACCCGTTCGTTCATGGCATTCCTTTGCAGTGCATACAAAGAAGAAGAAGCTCCTGATGCAAACGGAAAAATGGAAATGCGTGCAATTTTGAGGTTTTCTAATAAGTTAGCACCAATCAAAGCGGCAATATTTCCTTTGGTCAACAAAGACGGGATGCCCGAAAAAGCGGATTTGATTTACAAAGATTTGCAAAAAAGATTTAAAGTAATGTATGATACTTCAGGAGCAATCGGCCGCAGGTACAGACGGCAAGACGAGATAGGAACACCATTCTGCATTACGGTTGACGGTCAGACATTCGAAGATGATACCGTTACCATTAGAGAAAGAGATTCGATGGTTCAGGAAAGAATTTCATCCACAAAAGTTTCGGTATATATTAACGAAAAATTGATGAATGGTTGATTCTTGGGAAAAAGGAGATGGGAGAAAGGAAAAGGGAGAAAAAGATGTCCTGTTCTAACTAGGGTTGACAAATAAAATTAATTATATAATGCTACGTTTTTAGCATTTGATATATTGATTTATAAATATTAAAACAAGAGGTTTCTGATGATTCAGACATATCAGGCATTAATAAATAAAGGAGGGTCGGTCCGACTGCTTCAGAATATCGAAGCAGATACTCCTAAAAGGGCATTATTATTAGTTTTTGACGAAGATGCAGAAGAGTCGTTTTATGAGAAATCCTTGCCATATTTACTTAGTGAAAGTGTATTAGCTGAAGATTGGAACAAACCGGAGGAAGATGAAGCATGGGCTTATTTACAGTAGGGGATATTGTAATTATTCCTTTTCCATATTCGGACATGTCTAAATCGAAATTAAGACCTGCACTGATTGTAGGAGAAATTGATAAAAAAGATTACATTATGCTTCAAATTACAAGTAAAAGTTATGATGACAAGCAATCCATTATTATTTCAAAAAATGACTTATCCAGTGGCAATTTGAATTTTGATAGTTATGTGAAGTATTCTAAAATATTTACCGGAAGTGATACACTGGTTGTTAAAGTTATTGGTACTTTAAGACCTAAAAAAGTCAATGAAATAATAAGTTTGTTGGTTGAACTTCTTGAAAGAAATAAAAAATGATTTATTTATATACCTATTTTTCAGATATTACTAAAAACTTTTAATTAATTTATTTAGAATACCAATAAGAATACAAAAATTAATATCATGCACAAAAACAAGAAAAAATATTTATACCTGCTGATTGGAATTCCAATTGCCATGTTCCTGTTTGTCGGAGCAGTTGATTCGGTCTTTTTCAAAATAAATAAATCATTTGAAATTTTCGGTGAGCTTTTCAAGGAAATTTCCACCGGCTATGTAGAGGAAGTTGACCCCGAAGATTTGGTGCGGGATGCAATTGAAGGCATGCTAAACAATCTTGACCCATATACTATCTACATGGATGAATCCGAAACTGATGATGTGGATATGATAACAACAGGCTCTTATAACGGTTTGGGATTTACCGTAGCCATTCGTGATGAGATGATGACGGTTACTGATGTTATGGATGATTTTCCTGCTCAAAAAAGCGGAATCAGGATTGGTGACAGGTTGTATAAAATTGATACTACTGTTATTATTAATTCCAATGCAGGTGAATTGAGAAAATACACAAAGAAACCATCGGGTACAAAGATTGATATATGGGTACTGCGGGATGGTCTTGAAGACACTTTGCATCTGAATGTAACGATTGAAGAAATTAATATGAAAAACGTGAGTTACAGCAGCATTATTCGTGATTCAATCGGATATATTAAACTTGACAGATTTTCACGCTCTTCAACACAGGAAGTTACCGATGCTTTGAACAAACTAAAAAGAACAGGCAAACTCAATGGATTAATCCTTGATTTAAGGGATAATCCCGGAGGTTTGCTCGAATCTGCCGTGGGCATTTGCGAACTTTTTGTACAACCTAAAAGTGTCATTGTTTCGACAAAGGGGAGAAATTCGCGAAATGACAGGATTTACAAATCAAACCAAGCTCCTTTAGCACCTGATTTGCCTTTAGCCGTTTTAATCAACGGTTCGAGTGCAAGTGCCTCAGAAATTCTTGCCGGAGCTATTCAGGATTTGGACAGAGGAATAATTGTTGGTGAGAAATCCTATGGCAAAGGACTGGTGCAATCGGTTTATGATTTGCCATATAATGCAGCTTTGAAGATAACGACATCAAAGTATTATATCCCTTCGGGCAGAAGTATCCAAAAAATAAATTACAGCAGAAAAAAAGTTATGGGTGAAGATACTATAGAATTCTTTACCAAAAATGGCAGAAAAGTTGAAGAATTAAACGGTATAATGCCTGATTCCTCCGTAAAAATGAAAGCAGGAACATATTTTATTCAGGACTTAATTGCCAATGATTTGTTTTTCAATTTTGCGAACAGGTATGCTTCAAAAATCAAAGTTTTACCTAAAGATTTTGATATAAATCAAAAGATACTCGACGAATTTAATAAATTCGTTGACGAGCAGGAATACTTTTTCCAAACACGGATTGTAACGAGGATTGATGATTTAATGGAATTGATTGAAAAGGAAAAGTTAAACCACAGTCTAAAGGATAAATTAAAGAATATTCAAAAAGATGTCAAAGCCGAAGAGAAGGATTTAATGAATAAACAAAAAAGTGATGTATCAAAATTTTTAAAACTTGAAATTTTGAGACGATTTAAAACACAACACGATATGATTACTTATAGTATTGAAGACGATGAATATATCAATACTGCAATTTCCTTGCTTTATCCGAAACAATACAGGAAGATTTTAGCTATTGAAGATACAAGCGGAACAAAAAGGAATTGATATAAAGTTGCCTTTTACGGAAATCTTTCTACTATTACTTTTTGGACTTGAGATTTTTTCCCGTCTGTGATAATGAAATAATAAAAGCCGATTTGCTCAATTTTCAATTCGGTTATATTTGAAATAATCGGAACTGATTGTATTATCTGACCTAAAACATTATAAACATTACAAGAAAGCCGTTCAGCATTGAAATCCGAAATTTCTATTGACACCTTTTCTGTTGAGGGATTCGGATAAATGATTATATGTTTGTCATTAAATTCATCTCTTACATCAGCAAATCCATAATGACAATTCCCTTTTATATTATCTGGAGTAGAATATTCCAAAATATCATTATTAAACTTACAAAATAGAATAAACCCATAATACTCATAATAGTCATTTATTGGAAATCCAATTGATGGTCCAATTCCTTCTATAAATTTTATTTTTTGAAATTGTCCGCCATGCTTTGATAGATGATATTGATTTAATTCAACTATTTTTCTATTGTCTTCATAATATACGCTATCAACAATTGCAGTGTCGGCATTCATATACCGGAGGTCAGTAAAAATCAAAAAAGTATCGTTTTTATTCAGTGATAAATCCATAATTGTATATTCCCTCCAAACAAATTGCAAATCAACTCTTGTCCCAATTAAAATTTTACAGATTCCGGTTACAGTATCCTCACTAATATATCCGATAACATGTGAATTTGTATAGTTATTTATTTCAGGAGTCCAAACAATCAGATATCTCATAATTTGATAATGGATAGTATTGATATTTGTATCGGAGAAAGAATAAACCAGATGTGTTTCTCCAAAATCAGGAATTTCATGGTATACTGACCATTTAGTTGTATCATTCCCCAAAATTGATTTATAAGCACTAAGCTGAAACACACCGGCAATAAGCAGTATAAAGAAAATAATAACTTTTGTTTTCAAAACAGAAATCTCCTGATTAATTAACTAACTTTATGCAAAATATGAAAATAAGAATTGAATAGCAAGTTTATTGTTTAACAATTTCAAAACAAACGCATTAAACTCATTAACTCACTAAACTCATTAAACTCATTAAACTTATTGAACTCATTAAACTCACTAAACTAAGTATGTGGATAATTTGATTTTATTAGTAAAGCAGATTTTGATAAATTGTATTTCTATATTTTTCGAAAATTAATAATATTATTTTATATATGTATTTGTCTGATTTAGAGATAGTTGGTTTTAAATCATTTGCACAAAAAATAAATTTCAAATTTGCCGATGGTATAACAGGCTTGGTCGGACCAAACGGCTGTGGAAAAACTAATATAGTTGATGCAATAAGGTGGGTGCTTGGTGAGCAGAAGAGTTCGATTTTGCGTTCCGACATAATGGAAGACGTTATTTTTAATGGTACGAGCAGACGTAAACCGTTGGGAATGGCTGAGGTATCCTTAACCCTACAAAACACAAAGCAGATTTTACCAACTGAATATACCGAAGTAACAATAGCAAGACGGCTTTTCAGAAACGGGGAGAGCCAGTATCTTTTGAATAATACTCAATGCAGATTACGTGATGTAATGGATTTGTTTATGGATACGGGTATTGGAGCAGATTCTTACTCCGTTATCGAATTGAAGATGGTCGAAGCAATACTTAGCGGTAAACCTGAAGAGAGAAGAAGTCTTGTGGAGGAAGCCGCAGGCGTAAAAAAATACAAATTAAGACGCAAGGAAGCCGCCAGAAAATTGCTAAATATCCAGAGCGATTTGCTTAGGGTTAAAGACATAGTAACGGAAATTGAAAAGCAGGTAAACTCTCTTTCGAGACAAGCCGCGAAAACAAGAAGGTTCAATAAACTGACAGAAGAATTAAAATCTTATGAAGTAAATTTGCTTTTTCATCAGTGGGAAAATTACAAATCAATTCTTGGCAGTATAAGCGGGCAGTTCGAGGAATTGAAACAGAAGAAATCCGAAAAGAGCAAAGAAATACAATCCGATGAAAAAGCTTTAAATGAATTGAAGGACAAAATGGCATTGTTGGATACTGAATATCAATCTGCTTTAGAACAGGAAAACGCTATTAATTCCCAAATTTCGAAAGTAACCCAGGATTCGGCGGTTACTAAAGAAAGGATTACTGCACTAAATTCATCCAATATAAGAATTCAAGCTGAACTTGCCGAATATTCCGAAACTTATTCAAATTTAAACGAGCAAATTGAAAGTATAAAAAAATCACTGAATAATGTTATAGAACTTGTTAAGCAGGTTGAAATTGAATTTAAAACTGCATCTGAATCACGTGAAGAAGTCCGAAAATTGGTCAATGAGGCAAGAGACCAAAATAGTTACTCAAATGAAGAGGTATTGAGTTTCCAAAACCGGATTCAGTCAATTTTAAACGAGCTCGAACACAGTAAAAACCGGAAGGCGAGTTTGGAAAGAAGTATTGAAGAAAGCTTTATCGAAATTAATACATTAAAATCAAATTTAAAAAAATTAGAAGAAGAGATATCTCTAAAAAAAGAAAAGAATGCCGAGTTCGACCAAAGAGTGAGCGATGTTGAGATTGCTTTGAAAACTGCCGAAGAACACAAGAAAACTCTTGAAACCGAAATCGAAAAACAAAGGGAGAATCTTTCAGGATTGAATATTGAGTTGGGCAATAAAAAGGCATCTCTCGAAATGCTCCAGAGTATTATAGATACTGACGAAAGCACTAAATATCTGATGAAAGAATCCGGTTGGGAGCCGGACAAAGAAAAACTATTATTGGGTGAAGCTGTTTCGGTTGATGAAAAATATAGAGTAGCCGTTGCTGCTGCTTTGGGCGATTATTCGAAATACTTTATTGTTGACAACAAAGCTGAAGCCGAATCTGCAATATCGAGGTTAAAAGAAAACAACAAAGGAAAAGCGTCTTTTATCTGTAAAAATTTAATTCCTTCTACAAATAAACCTTCAGAACCGACAGGAATTTCAGGTGTAATCGGATTAATTAGTGAAGTAGTCCGGGCTGATGAAAAGATTGTTAGTGCTCTAAGAATGTTGTTGGGTAAAACGGTATTGGTAGAAAACCTCGAGGTTGCATGGTATACTATGGATAAAGGACTTTGCGAAACTGCAGTGACAATCGAGGGAGAACTTGTAAAAAATAAAGCATTCCTCAGAGGAGGTTCAAAGTTAAAAACGGAAGGTCTTCAGATTGGTAAAAAGGAAAGAGTCGAAAAGTTAAATAAAGAGATTTCAGAATTTATTAAAAAGATTACTAAGAACGAAAGTAAATTAAAAGATTTAAAAGACGAGCATGATTCAATTGATTTGGCTGATTTGAATCAAAAACTTCGTAATGCACAAAATGACAGGAACGGTCATGAACAGATTATCATCCAGTTGGGCTATCAAATACAGGGCATCGGACAAAATATTCAGGTTTTTGAAAGAAATAATGAAAATTTCAAAGAGGAAATCTCTCAAATAGAAGATACTGCCAAAAACTACAAAACAGAACTAAAAGAATTGGAAGAAAATCTGAAAGTAGCTAAGGAACAACAGCTTTTAAAATCTGCTGAACTCCGCGAAATGGAGCAGGATCTTGCAGCAAAAGAAGATGAACTTCACAAAGTTGAAATGAAAAAAGTACGATATGCCCAGGAAACAATCTCATTACAGAAGGAGATTGATTCATTGAATAGCAGGATTGAGGAACTTGAGCATAACGAAGAAAGGCGTAAAGCCGAAATACAAAAAAATAATGACGACGTTGGAACGTATGAAGAATTAATCAAAGAACTCGCATTGCAGCTTGAGAATTTGCATGAAAGCTCTATTGAAATCCAGAATCAAAGAGAATTTGCAGGCAATTTGATTAAATCCTTCAAAGAGCAGGTTACCCAATACTCAGGTGACATCAATTTGAAGAGGAAAGAATACGAACAATTGTTTGAGTCAATACACCAGTTGGATTTAAAGGTTTCAGAATTGACGAACAAGCTTGAAAACGTAAAAGCACGTGCCAATGAAGGATATGAAATCAATCTTGAGACCGGCGAAATCGTACTTGATGAAAGCTTCTCTATAGATGAGACAAAAAAGCAAGTTAATGAATTAAAAGACAAACTAATTCAACTGGGGAACGTCAATTTCATGGCTTTGGAGGAATACGAAGAACAAAATGAACGGCTTCAGTTCTATAATAACCAGGTAAATGATTTGCAGGATGCAGAAAAGAACTTGCTTGATACTATCGACGAAATCAACAGAAACGCTCAAGAAAAATTTCGAGAGACATTCGATAAAGTTAACACATCATTTCAGGATTTATTTAAGAGATTATTCGGTGAAGATGCTCAAGCTGAGTTGAAGTTACTGGAAGGAGACCCTCTCGAAGCCGATATTGAAATAACTGCTAAACCTCCCGGAAAAAAGCCAAGAACCATTGAAGGTCTTTCCGGTGGTGAAAAGACACTTACTGCTATTGCATTGCTATTTGCAATTTACCTTGTTAAGCCAAGTCCCTTTTGTATACTTGATGAGGTTGATGCACCTTTGGATGATGCTAACATTGGCAGGTTTATAGCACTTATTCGCGATTTTAGCACTGATACTCAATTTCTAATTGTTACTCATAATAAAAAAACAATGGAAGAATCCGATAGTTTATATGGCATAACAATGGAAGAAGAAGGTGTCTCAAAAGTAGTATCCGTCAGGTTGTCTCAAGAAAATAATAATTAGCAGATTGTTAAATTTAATGATATACATTGAAATAAATAAATTATAATCCATAATGGAAGAAATCTAATACCTCAACAATATGTTTTATATTCTCGTTCTCATTTTTCAGCTTCAGGCATCCGGTACACATATTATTGCAAAAAGTGTAACAAGCGAATTGGCACCTCCGTTACTAATGTTGATTCGTTCGTGTATTGCTGCAGCATTGTATTTTGTATGGATGCTGTTCAACAGAAAGAAAATCATAAAAATAGAGCGTGAGGATTGGATAAAAGTCCTTTTACTCGGATTATTAAACATTCCACTAAATCAATTTCTATTTTTAACTGCAGTAAAATTGACTACGGCACCTAATGTGTCCCTTGCTTATGCTCTAACACCTGCTTTCGTGCTAATCTTAGCAATATCATTTTTTGGTGAAAAAGGAAATATAAAAAAAATAATCGGTGTAATTATAGCTTTTTTTGGTACAGGGATATTATTATTTGAAAAAGGATTTGACTTTACATCTGATAATTTCTGGGGATTCATTATTGTATTAACTGCTTCATTTTGTTATGCACTTTACACAATTATCGGCAGGGATTTTTCAATAAAATATGGTCCGCTCTATTCGATGGGAATTACTATGATTGCAGGATTTTTCCTGTATATTCCGATTTTTTTAATGACAGGAGTTCCTTTGACAGTATCAGATATTTCGACTGTGAACTGGTTGCAGATATTATATTTAGGAGTAATTACTTCAGGAGTGGGATATGGTTTGTGGTATATTATCCTTACTATGAAAGAAGCAAGTAAAGTTGCCGTATTCAATAATTTTCAACCGGTTTTTACAACCATTTTTTCAATTATAATTTTTAGCCAGGTTCTGTCAATACCGTTCGCTATTGGGGGAATAATGATTATTACAGGTGTTCTGATAACTCAAAGAGGTTAGAAAACAGTAAAAGATATATACAGTAATTTGTATGCTCTTCTGTGTGATAGTACTTTTTAATTGCTCATGTTTGATTTTTCTCCAAATCTTTAAAATCCTCCCTCACCGGTAAAAAGCAATCAATTACTATGCATTTTGTTATTGCTTTTCCTGAATGTGGAATATTTGGTAATATTAATGCCGTCATACCGGCTTCTAAAATTTTAATATCACCATTAATATTAAATTCCAATTTACCTTCGATTACATGTGACCACTGTTCATGAGGGTGGCTATGCTCCGGCAGAACAATACCTTCATCCAAAGTGAAATGTCCAGAAGTTATATTTTCCGAGTGATACAAAGGACCTGTTATCCCATCCCAAATCTTGACAATTTTTCTTTTATTAAAATCAATAAACGGCATTTTTTCTCCTTTAACATATTTTAAATTCATGATTTCTTATAGTTTTGTTTCCAAAACTTTATGAAGCATCGCGTTCCAGGATTTGTAATTATGTCCCCATTCCTTACCCCAATAATCAGTGTTATGAGGAATGGATTTGGATTCGAGTATCCGGCTGATTTGTGTGAGATGAACGGGATTTTCATTTTCCCCGGTTCCAGTCAGCATGTAAACATGATGCTTACTACGAAGAAAGGAAAGCCAGTACTCATCAGTCAAATTTGGCAGGTAATGCAAGGGCGAGTTGAAATAACAATTATCATCAAAAAAGTCTTTGGAAAAATATTGAATGTCATAAATTCCACTCATGGCAATGACTCCATAAAAAATATCAGGCCGCCGGAAATAATTGTTTGCCGCATGATAAGCCCCAATAGCCGCTCCACATGTAATAACCGGAACAGGTCCTCCGCAAGTAGCAAAAATTTCCGGTAACAATTCGTTAATAATGAACTGATTGTATTCATAATGTCTTTGTGATTTTTCTTCCGGTGAAATTTCATTATTTAACCAACTTTCATTATTTACAGTTTCAATAGAAAAAACAGTAAATTTCCCTTTTTCAATATATGGTTTAAGGGTTTCTAAAAAACCATTTTTTTCGTTTTCCAAATAGTCATCCGATTTGGAGGGGAACATCAAAAGAGCAAAACCATAATGACCGTAAATAGCTAAATTAACATCCTTGCGTAGAATCTCACTGCTGATTTTATTTAAACTTTTATCCATAAGTAAAGAATTTAATTTTAAAAAAAGATAATATAAGAATAAAATTAATAAAATAAAAACTTAAATATTTAAAGCATAAGGTATTCGTGCATCCAAAAAGAGCAAAAGAGAACCTTCGATGATATCCACCTCGACTTCATATCCCATGGCAATATTTCTGGCTCCCTCCCTAACTCCAAGCTCCAGTATTTCCTTGTCAAGTTCCCACTTAAATCCCCTTGTAGATAATACTGCTTTGGGTTGAGGGATTAAGCCAATAGTTTCTCCCGGGAATGTTGGGAGTGTAAAACTCTGGGAAACAGGTATGGCATATCTTCCTTTGTCATATATACATATATTTAACTTAAACATGTATTTCATCAGTACACTCCAATTGTTGAGAGAATGCTCAAGTTCTCCGCCATGAATACCTGTTATTAGAATATTCCTGTATTTTTGCTTATGTACGTAATCGAGTGTTTTTTCAAAATCATTGGTTTCCTGGTCAGGAAGGTACACGATTTTGTTTAATTGAATTGAATCGTAAAAACCGTTTTTTTGTAAAGTATCCATATCACCAATAACTTTCTCATATCCTATTTTCATTTTAATTAGTTTAATTACTGCTCCATCAGCAGAAAAAATTGGTATTTTTAAAAAATCTTGAAAAAATTCGGCATCTGGTAACATCCCGTCAAGGCATGTTATCGCATCAAATTTATCGGTAAATTGAAATACAATCATATTGGATTCTGAAAATTCTTGTAAACATTAATAAAAAAATATATTTTGTAAAAATAATTTTAACAAAACTAATGAATTATCAATACAAATGTACGAAGAGTTAAAAAAAGAGTGTAATGATTTACTTGGAAATGAAAAAAATTTCCTGGCTAATTCATCGAACTTTACTTCCTTATTATTTCATGGTATAAAATCTTTGAACTGGGTGGGATTTTATTTTTTGAAAGGTGATGAATTAATACTGGGACCTTTTCAGGGTAAACCAGCTTGCATAAGAATTAAAAAGGGTAAAGGTGTATGTGGACTTTCTGCCGAACGGTGTGAAACGATTGTCGTTGAAAACGTACATGATTTCCCAGGACATATTGCCTGCGATTCAGGTTCAAATTCGGAAATTGTAATTCCCTTAATCAAGGATGGGAAATTATATGGTGTTTTAGATATTGATAGTCCGGCATTTTCGAGATTTTCGAAAAAAGATAAAGTGGAGTTGGAAAAACTTGCAAAGATACTCCTTGATAGTTCTGATATTGAGGAATTTGAAAATTATTATCAACAAACAACAAACATATAAGTCGTAATAAAACAAAATTTTTTTCTAATTTTAAGAACTTAGCTATATTTGAAAAGTTGAAAAATAAAAATGAAAAATATATGAGGTGTGAATTATGGGTGAACTGTTGAGAATAGCGGGCGAACTTTTGAAAGTGGTTTGTAATAAAAGGAATTTTATAAGGTGTTTCAGAACTACCATCTTATTTATTGTTATATTGGTTATAGGATTACTTCCACAGAGTATTGGTTTTGCACAGGATTATTGGATAAAAACGAATGGACCATACGATGGTGCGGTTAATGCTCTTATCCCGGCATCCAATAACGCAGTATTGGCAGGCACTTCTTATGGAGGTGCCTATTTGACAACAGATGATGGTGCAAACTGGACTCAATCTAATTCCGGTATGAGCAGTTCTGCTGTTAGTTGTTTTGCAATAAATTCAAGTGGAAATATTTTTGCAGGTACTCAATCCGGAGTTTTCCTTTCTACGAATAATGGTGGGAGTTGGACCCAAATTAATTCAGGATTGACTTCGACATTAATAAAATGTATCGCCATAAATAATGCAGGTCATATTTTTGTTGGTACTGATGGTTCCGGCATTTTTCGAACAACAAATAATGGCGGGAATTGGACCCTGATTAATTCCGGATTATCAACTCTTGAAGTATATTCTATTGCAACAAAGACAAACAACCAAGTGTTTGCAGGTACCTGGGGGGGTGGTATTTTTCATTCAACAGATAATGGAGATAGCTGGACAGATGCAAACACTGATTTATCAAATCCTTTGGTTTGGTCAATGGTTGTAAAAAATAATGGTGATATCTTTGCCGGGACATACGGCGGCGGAGTTTTTAAAACATCCGATGATGCCGTTTCATGGACTGCTGTCAATGAAGGTTTGTTAAACCTTATAGTATTATCCTTAACTATTAACGACAATGGTGAAATTTTTGCAGGAACTGAGGGTGGAGGAGTTTTTCGTTCTACTGATAACGGCGCTTATTGGGATACTCTGAATCCGGGATTAACCGACACAAGGATTTGGTCGTTGGCTTTGAAAGCAAATGGCTTGCTTTTTGCAGGTTCTCAAGGGAATGGAGTTTTTAGAAGTGCAAAATCAACAGCTGTTGAAGAATTTAAAAATCCTGAAAATTTGATTTTAAAACAAATTTCACCAAATCCTTTTTCTGGTTTTACGACAGTATCATATAGTCTGCCTGATAAATGCCGGAATCCTGAATTGATAATCACAAATTTAATAGGGAAAATAGTTAGAGTAATCACTTTAACTGATGGTTCCGGTTATGCGGAGCTTTCATTAAACGAATATGATAGTGGCATCTATTATTGTAGATTGCAAGCTCAAGCTGTTTCTTCAATAGCAAAAATGATGATACTCGTGAAGTAGAGAAATATTTCCGAGCTGACTTTGGCATTCAATTGCAGGTGGATGAAATGTCTTTAAAAGTGTTTTATGGTGAATGTAAGAATCTTTGAGTTCAGAGGAATATATTATGACGAAATTTAATATTTGAAATCAATTTAGAATGAAATATATATGAGCCGGAAGTTTGTAATCGGTGATATACATGGTTGCTCCAAAACATTTAAAAAGTTACTTTTTGAAACTTTGGAAATCACACAGGAAGATTCGATATATCTTTTAGGAGATTATATAGATAGGGGCCCTAACAGTAAAAAGGTGATTGACAAAATAATCAAACTGAAAAAAAGCGGATTTGACATTAATCCTGTTCTTGGTAATCATGAATTGTTACTTCTCGATTCAGCAAATTTCGTTCAAAATCACATAGTTTGGTTTCGTAATGGGGCAAAACCAACTTTGAAAAGTTTCGGAATTAATTATGCACATGAATTTAAACCCAAATACCTCGATTTCTTTAGAGGACTTCCCTATTATTATCTATTAGATAATTATATTATCGTTCATGGTGGCTTGAACTTTACCGCAGATGACCCTCTCAAGGACAAGGAATCCATGGTCTGGATACGTGATAATTTCGTTGACCTGAATAAAACAGGCGGCAGAAAACTAATTTGCGGGCATACACCCACTCCTTTGGATTTGATTAAACAAAGCCTGAAAAAGGATAAAATAATTCTCGATGGTGGATGCGTCTATTATGGCAGACATCCGGGCTTGGGTTATCTAGTTGCTCTTGAGTTAAATTCCATGGAACTCTTCTTCCACAGAAATATTGATATGTAATTCCCCTTGCCTGTCTATTGTCCAAAGGTCATTTATTCGTTGAAATCAACTCAATCACTCCTCCGCCAAAGCAATATTCCTTTACGTAAAACACCGCAAATTGTCCTGCAGCTATTCCTTCGTCTTTACCTAAAAGTTGAACTATAACCTTGGTATCGTTTACTTTTTCAATAATGCAATTGTACTTTTTAGGTCCGTGCCGCAGCTTTACCTGAAAAGATGTTTTTTCCGGAAATTTAGGAATCCAATTGATGTCTCTTACAATAAATTTATCACGGGATACACTTGGATTTAATTTTTCGGTTGATATGTAAATAATATTTTTCACTATGTCCTTCTTTACAATATACCAGGGACCACCACCCAATCCAAGTCCATGCCTTTGTCCTATAGTAAAGAACCAATACCCATTGTGTGTACTGATTATTTTGCCGCTTCGAATATCAATTACATCACCCGGTTTTTCACCCAAATGATACTTGACGAACTCATTATATGGGATTTTGCCGAGGAAACAAATACCCTGACTATCCTTTCTCGATTTGGTAGAAAGATTAAATTTATGGGCTAATTGTCTGACTTCATTTTTATTAAATTTTCCTATTGGGAAAATTATTTTACTCAATTGCTCCTGACTCAGATAGGTGAGAAAATATGTCTGGTCTTTGACTGCATCGGGAGCACTTTTAAGATAATATTTTTCATCTTTCTTTTCAACCCGGGCATAATGTCCTGATGCAATCAATTCAAAACTACCGTCTATTTTGTCAATGAACTTGCCGAATTTTATATGACGGTTACACATAACATCCGGGCTTGGAGTCCTGCCTGCCTTAAGTTCATTTTTAGTATATTCGACAACAGTATCGAGGTAGTCCTTTTGCATTTGAATCAATTTTAAAGGAACATCGAGTGCTGAACAAACGTTGCGGGCATAATCGAGGTCTTCTCCCCAAGGGCAGTTACCTAAAAATGATAATTCATCTTCCAACCACACCTTTAAATAAAATGCCGTAACGTCATATCCCTGTTGTTTCAGTAGATATAGTGCAACCGAACTGTCAACTCCACCTGATAATAATAATGCTGTTTTCATTTAAATATTTTAATTAATAATACTCTTCTTTAACGATTTTGATTGATATTAATTGAAAAATAAATCGGATAACAGTAAATGGCTGAAGTGTCTCTCGACAAGTTCAGGAGCACACGGCTCTTGAGGATGACGGCAGACAGCAGACGGAATTTTTTGTAGAATGAAAGACCTGTCCTAAATAGGATTGATAGTTAATTATTATTTTGTAATTGTTTTGAATATCTTGAGATGAAGTCGCCGCTAATTTTAACAGAATAATTTTTTGTAAATATATCAAATTAATATTTCACATTAAAGATAATTTATTTAATTTTATATTACTGAAAAATGAAAATTAATTGGAGAAGATAATGGATTTGCAAATTACATGGTTCATACTTTTAATAGTTCTCTTCACCGGTTATACCGTACTTGACGGTTTTGATTTAGGTGTAGGCATGTTGCATTTTGTAGCAAAGACCGACAGAGAGCGAAGAGTATTGCTCAACTCGATAGGACCTGTATGGGATGCTAACGAAGTTTGGCTCATTACGGCGGGAGGAGCATTGTTTGCCGCTTTTCCCGATGTATACGCCACCGTTTTTTCAGGATTTTACATGGCTTTCATGTTATTCCTGTTGGTCATCATCGGTAGGGCAATAGCAATCGAATTTCGCGGTAAAGTTGATTCGGATTCCTGGAAAAAAGTTTGGGACATTGTCTTCCATATTTCAAGCTATCTGATTGTTTTTCTTCTCGGTTTAACTTTTGGGAACATATTATCGGGATTACCTATAAGTTCTGACAAAGAATTTGCCGGAACATTTTTAGGACTGTTCAATCCATATTCTATTTATGTTGCGATTACTGCTGTTCTACTCATCAAGTTACATGGCAGATTATTTCTTCTCAACAAAACGGAAGGGGATATGTTAAACCGGATGCTAAACAGATTCAACTTTTTATGGATTCTTTGCCTGATAATATATATAGGATTAACTATATGGACTGCTCTGGGGCAATCACAATTACTCTTCAATTACAACCATAACGGTGCATTATATCTTATACCTGTGATTACTTATGTATCATTAATACTAATTTACTTGTTTGTAAAAAGGCGGAAGTACTATTCCGCTTTCTTATCATCATGTTTTTTTATAGGATTACTAATAGTACAGGCAGGAATCGGAATTTATCCTAACCTTGTACCTTCAAATCCGATTGCTGAAAACAGTTTAACGATTTTCAATTCCTCATCATCCGATGCAACTTTATTAACAATGTTTATTATAGCTTGTATAGGAATTCCACTAGTAATAGTATATAAGATTTTAATGTATTCAGCTTTCAGGGGAAAAGTTAAAATAGATGCTTCAAGCTACTAACAGTTGACAGTGAATAGTTAACAGTTGACAGTGAATAGTTGGCAGTTGACGCTGACTAATATTGAATAGTTGTTAATATCGAATGAAAAATCTTATCTGTATCCAATGCTCCGGCTAATGGTAATTTTCGAACGTTGAGAGGTACCAAAGCAAATTCATAGTACTCACCAAGGGATGAAGTAAATACCGCTGATAAGGAAGTTATTGCTCCTTCGGTTGCAGTATAGCTGAATTTACAGAACGAAAGAGTTCCCATGCTTATGGAAGTATATTTACCATACAGCTTTACAGCATCAGCAGTTTTGTTTTGTTTTTTAATTATGCTGTATCTTGCTAATCCGATTAATCCTTCTTTCTTAACCAACTGATTCAATTCATCATTTGGTTTTATCGTCGAAAAAACAGCGGCTAAAGTGTAATCGGGATTTACTGCTACAGCAAAAGCATCAGCAGAAATTTTATCCTCAAGGTCAACAAAAAACCAATCCTTAGGCAAGAATGCAATCATGTCTCCTTTTTGTGACCGTACCAATGTTTCGGACATTTCAATAACCGGTTTCGGACTCAATATGATTGAAGGAGCTACATCGGTTTCAACCTCTTCTTTAACAATGAAGCAAGAATTTAATATTATTGCGGAGATGAGAAATAAAAAGAATTTGCAGTATGCTGAACGATATGTATCAATACTCTTCAATGTGCATTGCTCCCGGATTTTTCGACGTATGTTTTGTATAGTTATATTTTGACAAGAATGAACTAACTGATTCAACCATTTTTGGATTACCGCAAAGGAAGAAATGAGTTTTTTCAGGATTGATTTCAATGCCTGAGTCCCTAAGTAAAATTCCATCCTCAAGATGTTTTTCAATCATTCCGGACAAACCTGTCCATGTATCGGGTTTTGCATCTAATAAGGTCGGGTAGTAGTTAAAATTATCAAATAGACTGTCCATCAATTGTAATTCACCATAATATCCCAAATCCCATGAAAATGAGGCTCCGTGTATTACGGCAAGTTTAATATTCTGATTGTCCTTAATATGGGAACGAAGGAAGCTAATGTAGGGTGCGAGTCCGGTGCCTGTAGCAATCATTACAATATTTAAACCTTTAGGAGTATCATTTAGTTTGAAAACGCCTAAGATTTTATTATCTATCCAAAGACGGCTACCCTGTTGCAAATTGAAAAGCCGTGGAGTAAGTTGTCCTGATTTTACATGGCTGATATAAAATTCAAAGTCCTGAGTTTCGTGATTCGCTGAAGCAATAGAGTAAGGTCTTTTAATCATTTTATCGCCCGAAAGTGTTTCGGGTCTCATAACCGAGTTAGCAGCTCTTTGCTCAGATACCATCAAACCAAGAGCCGTAAATTGACCGGCTTCAAAACTATTTCTTGGCGTATCAGTTTTAATTCTCAAAATCATTAAGTCCGGATTTATTAGAATTTTCCCATTAACTGTTGCATTGTATAGCAAATTATTCATAGTAATATTATTATCAATAGCATTTTTTTTAAAAAAATAAATTTATGATAAAAAAGTGATATAAAAAAAATAAATTATTATTGATACCGGCTCATTTCAATTTAAATAATTTATCAGTTGAGGATATAAAGTAAAACTTTTAATGAAAATAATATTGAATTTTTTATAACCAGTCTAAATTCATTTTTTATGGAGAACTAATTTTCTAAGTGTAAATATCCTGGTTTTTTTATATTGTGCTTTGTATAATGATATTTTGATAAAAAGTCAGAAACTGCTTTTACCATATATGGATTACCGCAAAGCAAAAAGAAAGTTTTTTCAGGATTAATTTCAATACCAGTCTGATTTTCAAGAATTTTATTTTCAAGATGTTGTTCGATATAACCTTTTAATCCATTCCAAGAATTATCTGGCTGAAGCACAGTTGGTATATAATAAAAATTATCGTGGTTATTCTCAACAAATCTTAGTTCACTAAAATAACCAAGATCCCATGGATAAGCTGCTCCATGTATTAAAGCAATTTTTGTTTCCTTATTATTTTGTAAGTATGTATGTAGAAAACTAATATATGCGGCAATAGCCGTGCCTGTAGCGATCAGAACAATATTATAATTTTCAGGTATTTGTTCAAGGGAGAAAATATTTAAAATTTCATTATCAATCCATAATCTGCTTTCTTGCTTGAGATTAAAAAGTCGCGGTGATAGTTGACCGGATTTGATTTGATTAATATAAAATTCAAAATTCTTATTATTGTTGTTCATTTTTACAATTGAATAAGGTCTTTTTATGAGATAATCATCGTATTTGCATATCTTCGCTAAAGGTCTTAAAGGGAATGATGAATTTTCTGAACGTTCTTCATTAACGTGTAATCCTAATCCAATATAATTGAAAATGCTTTCACTTGATTTTATTCTTGGCTCATCGGATTTAACATTCAGTATCATTAAATCAGGAGTTATTAAATTTATTTTAGTGACAGTTGCGTTATAAGGTATTATTTTCATATTTCAAATATTCAAATCAACAAAACGACTTAAGTAAAGTAAATATAGTGAAAAAGTAAAACAATTAAAAAGAATTATTTCATTTTCATGCTAAAAATACTTCAAAAAGAGAGATTTTTTAAAAATAAACGGTTAGAATACAAAAATATGAAATATTTTTTGAATATTTAAAATAATTTTCATAATTTTGCAAGCTAAACATTTGGGTAGGTACCGAAGCGGTCAAACGGGGCAGACTGTAAATCTGCTGGCTAATGCCTTCGGAGGTTCGAATCCTTCCCTGCCCACGGTTTTAGAAGATAGAAAATAGAAGATAGAAGATAGAAGATAGAAGATAGAAGATAGAAGATAGAAAATAGAAGATAGAATTCGGAACATGTTTTTTGAAATGTTTTTATAAACTTTGAACTGATGATAGGCGGGAGTAGCTCAGTTGGTAGAGCATCAGCCTTCCAAGCTGAGGGTCGCGGGTTCGAGTCTCGTCTCCCGCTCGGATTTAGAAAACAGAAAAGTAGAAAGTAGGAAAGTTAGAAATTAGAAAAGGATTAACGCTTTTTGAAATAACCCGGTATTGACTGATTATTTGGCGCGGGAATAGCTCAGTTGGTAGAGCATCAGCTTCCCAAGCTGAGGGTCGCGGGTTCGAGTCCCGTTTCCCGCTCTCAACCTGCTGATGTAGCTCAGGTGGTAGAGCACATCCTTGGTAAGGATGAGGTCACGGGTTCAAGTCCCGTCATCAGCTCCAATATGCTGGTAGGAGACTTAGGGGCGTAGCTCAATTGGCAGAGCGACGGTCTCCAAAACCGTAGGCTGCGGGTTCGATTCCTGCCGCCCCTGCAGATAAAGCGGCATTAGTCGTTGAATATAAATTTTTTAGGTGTAAAATGATTGGTAAAATAAAAAATTTCTCTAATGAAGTTGTTAAGGAAATGAAAAAAGTTTCCTGGCCCACAAGAGAACAGTTGAAGGAATCAACTAATGTTGTTATTATTACAACTTTGGTTATTACTTTAATTGTTTATGTTATTGATTTGGTCATGAGTACTGCTGTCAATTTATATTATTAATTTAATGTTAATTAATAGTTCAAAATTATAATAAAATGGAAGAATTAGATAATACACAAATAAGCGATGATGAAGGTTTTAAGTGGTATTGTCTGCGTACTTATACCGGTCATGAGCAAAAAGTCAAATTAACTATCGAATCCGAATTGAAAAGATTAGGTTTGGACAGTAAGGTTCCTGAGATTATCATACCTCAGGAAACCGTGTTTGAGGTCAGGGGGGGTAAGCGCAAAACCAAAATTAAGAATTTTCTTCCGGGGTATATTGTCTTGAAAATAAACCTTGACAAAAAGATTAAGGATGTTATTCAAAATTTACCTTCGGTGGTTAGCTTTGTTGGCACTAGGCAAGAACCTGCTCCTTTAAGAAAAAATGAAATTGACAGAATTATCGGTAGGGTCGAAGAAAGAAAAAGTATTGCAACTATCGAAACGAGTTTCGAAATAGGTGACCCTGTGAAGGTTATTGACGGTCCATTTACTTCATTTAACGGTACAGTTAAGGAAGTTAATTTTGAAAAACAAAAATTAAAAGTTGAAGTTGGTATATTAGGCAGGAAAACCCCTGTCGAGCTTGATTTCAGTCAGGTTGAAGTTGAAAATCACTAAGAAGACGGCAGTCGTTAGCCGGAACTTTTGTAAAATAGAATTGAAATAGATTTGTTGAATTATAATAGATAGTTTTAGGTTATGGCAAAGAAAGTAGCAGGTGTTTTTAAACTCCAGTTGAATGCATCGGAAGCAACGATGGCTCCTCCGGTTGGACCGGCTTTCGGACAAAGAGCATTGAACGGCATGGAGTTTGTCAAGCAATTTAATGCGAGAACACAAAAGCAAAAAGGATATTTAGTTCCCGTAGTAGTAACATTTTATGGTGATAAAACTTTTACATTTGAAGTCAAATCACCTCCTGCCGCTGTTTTACTCAAAAAAGCAACAGGCATTCAGAGCGGCTCAGCTGTTTCCAACAAAAACAAAGTTGCGAAGGTTACAGTTAGTCAGTGTGAAGATATCGTAAAAGCTAAAATGCAGGATTTGAATTGTGACACCATTGAAGCAGGTGTAAGTATGATAAAAGGTACTGCCCGTAGCATGGGTATTGTCGTTGAATAATATATATATAATGTTAAAGATAATTATTAAATTTAAGTTATGAAAAAGTATCCAAAGAGATTTAAAGGGTTAATAGATAGCTATGATTCATCAAAAACCTTTTCATTTGATGAAGCAATAAAAATTGTGAAAAGGAACGCAAATGCGAAGTTCGATGAATCATTCGATATTGCAATGAATCTTGGTGTTGACCCCAGAAAGGCAGACCAGTTGGTTCGCGGTACTGTTTCTTTACCACACGGTATAGGAAAAAAGGTTACCGTTTTGGTTATGGCAAAAGCACCTAAAGACAAGGAAGCTTTGGACGCCGGAGCCGACTATGCAGGATTTGAGGAATATTTAGAAAAAATAAAAGGCGGTTGGACAGATGTTGACGTTATTATCGCAACTCCCGACGTAATGGGTGAAGTTGGTAAGCTTGGAAGAATATTAGGTCCTCGTGGTTTGATGCCTAATCCTAAAAGCGGAACTGTTACTTTCGATATTGCAAAAGCTGTTAATGAAGTTAAAGCCGGTAAAATTGAATATAGGGTTGACAAAACAGGTAACATTCATGCTTCTGTTGGCAAATGTTCATTCGATGAGAATAAGTTAGCTGATAATATTGCTACCTTTTATTCGAGTGTTGTCAGAGCAAAACCTGTTTCTGCTAAAGGCAAATATATTAATAGTATATTCTTCAGTTCGACAATGGGACCAAGTGTCAACATTAACGAACTTACAATAAAATCAACAGATTAAATTAGAAATTACGCACTCTTAAGCTATAGTATGCTTCTTGGACTTGTCCGGCTATGGCTTAACAGAAAGATAAATAATTATATGGATAAGATTGGATTATGATTACAAAACAGAAAAAACAAGAAATAGTATCGGGTCTAATCGAAAAACTTAAAGGTGTCCAGGGAGTTTATGTGCTTGACTTTACCGGTGTAACGGTATTCGAAGCCATCAAACTTCGTCGAGCATTTAAAAATATTAATGTCAATTATGTCGTCGCTAAAAACTCTTTGATTAAAAGGGCTTTGAGCGATAGCCCGGAATTGAAGATTCCGGATAACATATTTATTGGTCCTTCGGGGCTTGTTTTTAGTTATGATGACCCAATTGCTCCGGCTAAAGTCATCAGAGATATTTTTGATAAAGATAAAAGGCCGGCTCTCAAGGGGGCGGTTTTAGACGGTCAGTTTTTCGATGGTTCCAAACTCAAGGAGTTGGCATCTCTCCCGGGTAAAAAGGATATGATGGCATCAATCGTTGGTAGTTTACATGCTCCAATTAGTGGAATAGTTGGTTCAATCAATGCGGTTATGAGAGATGTTGCCTATTTGGTTGAAGAGGTTGCCAAGAAGAAAGCATCTTAAATAGTTGTCAGTTGACAGTTGTCAGTTGACAGTTTATTGTGAAATGATTTACATTTTAATATTTGATAACAATTTATAATAATATTTAAAGGAGACTATAATGTCAGAAATAGTACAGGAATTAGTTGAGAAGATTTCAAATCTTACTCTTATGGAAGCCGCAGAGTTGAAAAAAGAGTTGGAAGAAAAATTTGGAGTAACAGCCGCAGCACCGATGATGTTCGCGGGTGGAGCACCAGCGGCAGGTGGAACTGCAGAGCAGGAGGAGGAAAAGACTGAATTCAATGTTGAGTTGACAGAGGTTGGAGACAAGAAGTTGAATGTAATTAAAGCGATTCGTGAGATTACGGGTCTTGGCTTGAAAGAAGCGAAGGACGCGGTTGAGAGTGCACCAAGCATTATCAAGGAATCGGCTACAAAGGATGAAGCCGAAGATATGAAGAAGAAGTTAGAGGAAGCAGGCGCGAAGGTTACTCTTAAGTAGTGATATATTATTAGATTTTCTTAGGGGGAAAGCGGCTTTTCGGCTTTCCCTCGTTTTGCTTTTTTTAGTGAATATACTGCAGAGTAATTGAGAATGAAACGAAGGTCAAAGGTGATGGGATTTTATGTTTTTTTAAATAATGATTTTGGAAATTAAGTCAAATAGATAAGGAGTTGCTCGGTGGACAACATTATGAATAATCAAGGCGTAAATATTGGCAGCGATGGTTTAGTCAGGCATATTGAGAGGATTAACTTTTCTAAATCTAAAATGCTGCTGGATTATCCCGATTTATTAAATGTACAGTTGAAAGCATATTCTGATTTTTTGCAGGATGAAGTGAGTCCTTCGAAGAGGAAGTTGCAGGGATTACAATTGGCATTTAATAATAATTTTCCGATTGAGGATCCTTCTTCGATTTTTCAGTTGGAGTTTTTGGAGTATAATATTGAAAAGCCAAAGTACAATGAGGATGAATGCCGAGAAAGGGAGTTGACATTTGCCAAGCCATTGAAAGCAAAGTTGAGACTTTCGAGTAAAGCTGAGAGGGGCTCAGAGGATTATATAGATTCCATTGAGCAGGAGGTTTATTTGGGTAATATTCCTGCTATGACCAGTAGGGGTACTTTTATCATTAATGGAGCTGAGAGAGTTATTGTAACACAGTTGCACAGGAGTCCGGGTGTATTTTTTGATGATGCTATGCATCCAAACGGTACACGGATTTATACTGCTAGAATTATTCCTTTCAGGGGTTCGTGGGTGGAGTTTATAACAGATATTCATGATGTTCTATATGCATATATTGACAGGAAAAAGAAGTTTCCTGCAACAACTTTGCTAAGGGCTTTGGGTTTTTCCAGCGACGAGGATATTTTAAATTTGTTTGAGATAGCAGAAGATATTCCGGTAAAAAGTATAAATGAGGAGTTGTTGGAAAGAAGGGTTGCTTCTGATGTTATCGATATGAGTACAGGTGAGATTATAGCTACACGGGATATGATTATCGATGAGGAATTGCTTAGTAAGATGAAGGAAAGTGATATTAGTTCATTGAGGCTGTTTAAATATAAGGAGCAGGTTGACGAGCCCATAATAGCAAGAACGATTGCCAAGGATACTACACGGAACAGGGAAGATGCTTTGGAAGCGATTTACAGGCAGTTGAGGTCGAGCGATGCACCGGATGTGGAGACTGCTGCGGCGTTAGTTGAGAAGTTGTTTTTTAATTCGAAGAGGTACGACCTTGGAATAGTAGGGAGGTTCCGGATTAACGAGAAATTGAAGATGGGTATTGATTATAATCATACAACCTTGACTGTAGAGGATTTTGTGGCGATAATTAAAAGGTTGATTCAACTGCATGACGACAAGCAGGGTGGAGATGATATTGACCATTTGGGTAACCGGCGTGTAAGAACGGTTGGAGAGCAGTTAGGGACACAATTTAATGTTGGTTTGGCAAGGATGGCAAGAACGATAAGAGAAAGATTGGGAATTCATGATGGTGAAACTGTTACACCTGCAGAGCTTGTGAATGCTAGGACGATTAGCTCGGTGGTCAATCAGTTTTTTGGTACGAATCAGTTATCTCAATTTATGGACCAGACAAATCCTTTGGCTGAGTTGACGCATAAAAGGCGAACTTCGGCTTTGGGTCCGGGTGGTTTGACAAGGGAAAGGGCAGGATTTGAGGTTAGGGACGTGCATTATACTCATTACGGGAGGCTTTGTCCGATTGAAACTCCTGAGGGTCCAAACATCGGTTTGATTTCATCGCTGGCAATTCATGCGAGGATAAATGATTTGGGATTTATAGAGACTCCTTATAGGAAGGTGGTGAATGGAAAGATTACTGATAAAGTGGAGTATTTAACTGCTGAAGATGAGGATAAGTATATTATTTGTCCTGTATCTAGTATGATTGACAAGAATGGTAAATTGATAGGAGACAGGATAAAGGCAAGGAAGGCGGGCGATTTTGTAATAGTGGGTGCAAAGGAAGTGGATTTTGTGGATGTTTCGACAGACCAGATAACGAGTGCCGCATCTTCTTTGATTCCTTTTTTGGAGCATGATGACGCTAACCGAGCATTAATGGGTTCGAATATGCAGAGGCAAGCGGTACCTTTGTTAAAGCCGATGGCTCCAGTGGTGGGAACAGGTATGGAGGCGAAAGTGGCGAAGGATTCGAGAGCTTTGATTTTAGCAGAAGGGGATGGTGTTGTTGATTATGTTTGCTCGGAATTTATTAGAGTCAGATACGACGAAGCAAGAACTGAACGGGAGAGGATGATAGAATTTGATTATAAAGGAGTTGTAACTTATCCTTTATTAAAGTTTTTCAGGACGAATCAGGATACGTGTATTACTCAAAGACCGATAGTGAGAGAAGGAGAACGGGTAGTTAAGGGAATGGCATTGGCTGACGGAGCATCAACAGAGAACGGGGAGTTGGCATTGGGAAGGAACGTAATGGTGGCGTTTATGCCTTGGAGCGGATATAACTTTGAGGACGCCATAATTGTGTCGCAGAGACTGGTGGCAGAGGATGTGTTTACATCGGTGCATATAGAGGAGTTTACATTGCAGGTGAGGGATACGAAAAGGGGTGAGGAGGAGTTTACAAGGGAAATACCGAATGTGAGTGAGGATGCAACTAAGGATTTGGATGAGGATGGAATAGTTAGAAGAGGTTCCAAGATAGTTGAAGGTGATATATTGATAGGGAAGATAACACCAAAGGGAGAGAGTGATCCAACACCGGAGGAAAAACTATTAAGGGCGATATTTGGAGATAAAGCAGGTGACGTGAAGGATGTGTCGTTAAAGGCAACTCCCGGAATAAAGGGTGTTGTTATCAATACTAAGCTATTTACAAGGAAGGTAGCCGGGGGAGACAAGGATGCGAAGACTGACGAGAAGAAGAGGCAGGAACTTATAAATAAACGTGAGAAAGAGGAATTGAGGGAATTGGACGCAGAGTATATCGAACGTTTAGGGAAGTTGTTGGATGGTGAGAAGTTGTTGGGATTGCAATTGACAGACGGGACAAAGGTATTTCGCAGTGGGAAAAATATGAAAAAAGATGATATATTAGTGAAGTACAAGGAAAAGACATTAAAACCGGAACTGCTGGTATATTCTCAGGAAGTGAGTAATAAGGGGAGTATAAATGAGTTTTTCGAGGAGATGACCAGGAATTACCAGAGAAAGAGAGATGATTTGATAGGAGAGAATCGGGCAGAACGTAGTAAGATAGTGGGAGGAGATGAGTTGCAACCGGGAATATTGCAAATGGCAAAAGTTTATGTTGCAAAGAAGCGAAAGTTGCAAATAGGTGATAAAATGGCAGGGAGACATGGAAATAAAGGAATTGTATCGAAAATAGTGCCAATAGAGGATATGCCGTTTATGCCGGATGGAACACCGGTGGATATAGTATTAAATCCATTGGGAGTACCATCCCGAATGAATTTGGGACAGTTATACGAAACGGCATTAGGTTGGGCAGGAGAGAAGTTGGGGAGTAAATTTGCGACACCGATATTTGATGGAGCATCATGGGAGGATGTATGTGAATATTTAGAAAAAGCAGGATTGCCAAAGGATGGTAAAACAGTTCTATTTGATGGAAGAACGGGTAATGAATTTTCTGAGAGAATAACTGTGGGAGTAATTTATATGTTGAAATTATCTCATTTGGTTGAAGACAAGATACATGCAAGGTCAATAGGACCATACTCATTGATAACACAGCAACCATTAGGAGGCAAGGCACAGTTTGGCGGTCAAAGATTGGGAGAGATGGAAGTATGGGCATTGGAAGCTTATGGAGCAGCTCATACATTGCAGGAGATGTTGACGATGAAGTCAGACGATGTACAGGGGCGAGCAAAGATGTATGAGGCAATAGTAAAAGGAGAAAATATGCCTGATGCGAGTATTCCGGAATCGTTTAATGTTTTGATTAGGGAATTACAGGGATTGTGTCTGGATGTGCATATTGAGTAGTTTTAAGTGTTAAGTTTTAAGTGTTAAGTGTTAAGTGATAAGTGTTGAGTTTTTGAGTTGAGAGTTAAGAGTTTTTGTTGAAAAAGAAAATAATAAGAAAGTAAACAGGAGAACCAAGATGTATAGTGCGGAATTACCAAAGAAGGGATTTACGAGTATATCCATAAAGGTGGCCTCACCGGACGATGTATTGAATAGGAGTCATGGAGAAGTTACGAAGCCGGAGACGATAAATTACAGGTCGTTCAGACCGGAAAAGGATGGCTTGTTTTGTGAGAAGATTTTTGGACCGATACGGGATTGGGAGTGTGCCTGCGGTAAGTATAAACGTATAAGGTATAAGGGAATAGTATGCGACAGGTGCGGAGTTGAAGTAACTCAAAAGACAGTAAGAAGGGAACGGATGGGTCATATAATGCTTGCTGTACCGGTGGTTCATATATGGTTTTTGAGGTCATTGCCTAGTAAGTTGAGCGGATTGTTGGGAATGCCGACGAAGGATATAGAAAGGATAGTATATTATGAGTCGTATGTGGTGGTACAGCCGGGGAGTACGGGATTGCAGACGAAGGATTTGCTGACGGAAGAGCAATATTTGGAGGTATTGGCATCGTTGAGTGAAGGAGAGTTAAAGTTGGAGGATGATGACCCGAATAAATTTATTGCTTTAATCGGGGGTGAAGCTGTGAAGGAAATGTTGAAGAAGGTGGATGCGAAACGGGATTATCTTGTATTGAAAGAACAGTTGAAGGATGAGAATTCACAACAGAGGAAGGGTGAATTGTTGAAGCGGTTGCGTATATTGGATGCTTTCAGGAAGCAGGAGAGTGAGGAGTTGATGAATAAACCGGAGTGGCTGGTTTTAGATGTGATTCCTGTAACGCCACCGGATTTGAGGCCATTGGTTCCTCTGGAAGGTGGAAGGTTCGCGACGAGTGATTTAAATGATTTATACAGGCGGGTGATAATACGTAACAACAGGTTGAAGCGTTTGATTGATATTAAAGCACCTGAAGTGATTTTAAGGAACGAGAAGCGGATGCTTCAGGAGGCAGTTGACGCTTTATTTGACAACAGTCGTAGAGCTGTGCGGAGTGAGAGCCAGAGGGCATTGAAGAGTTTGGCGGATACTTTGAAGGGTAAGACCGGGAGGTTCAGACAGAATTTGTTGGGTAAGAGAGTAGATTATTCCGGAAGGTCGGTTATTGTTGTTGGACCGGAATTAAAGCTATACCAGTGCGGATTGCCGAAAGATATGGCGGTAGAGTTGTTTAAGCCATTTGTTATAAGGAAGTTGATAGAACGTGGACATGTTAAGACTGTGAAGAGCGCAAAGAAGTTGGTGGAGCGGAAGACAAGCGAGGTATATGATATATTGGAGAAAGTTATTGACGGACATCCAGTATTGTTGAATAGAGCGCCAACTTTGCATAGGTTGGGAATACAGGCATTTCAGCCGAGGTTGATAGAGGGTAAGGCGATACAGTTGCATCCTTTAGTTTGTACAGCATTTAATGCAGACTTTGACGGTGACCAGATGGCGGTACATGTACCGATAAGTTATGAGGCGCAATTGGAAAGTTTGTTGTTGATATTGGCACCGCATAATATTATGCATACGCAGAATGGGGACCCGATAGCGGTACCGTCTCAGGACATGGTTCTTGGAGTATATTATTTAACGAAGTTGAGGAATGGGGCTAAGGGAGAGGGTAAGATATTTTCGGGAGTTGAAGAAGTTATAATAGCTTTTAATCATGAGCAAGTGGATATACATGCGAAGATAAGGGTGAGGATTCAGAAAGAGCAGACATCAGATGGTAAAATTCAGTCGGAAATGGTGGAGACAACAACCGGAAGAGTGTTGTTTAATGAGATTGTGCCAAAGGAGTTGGGCTTTTTAAATGAGTTATTGGCAAAAAAGCGATTGAGGCAAATAATAGGAATATGCTTTAGGAAAGCTGGCTTGGCAAAGACGGTTGATTTTCTAGATGCATTGAAGAATATAGGATTTAGTTATGCGACTAGAGGTGGATTGTCAGTTAGTATTTCTGATGTGTTGGTACCAAACGACAAGCAGAAGATTATAGACCTTGCACAAGGTAAGATAGATGAGATTGAGTTTGCGTATCAAAATGGGGTAATAAGTTCAGGGGAACGATATAATAAGATAATTGATACATGGTCAACTGCAACGAACAGGGTGGCTGATAAGTTATATACCGAGTTGGCGAAGTCACAGGATGGATTTAATGCGTTTTGGATGATGTTGGATTCGCAGGCGAGGGGTTCCAAGGAGCAAATTCGGCAACTTGCGGGAATGCGTGGATTGATGGCTAAACCGAAGAAGTCGCTTTCGGGTTCGACGGGAGAATTGATTGAGAATCCTATAATAGCGAATTTTAAGGAAGGTCTTTCGATATTAGAGTACTTTATATCTACGCACGGAGCAAGAAAGGGATTGGCCGATACTGCATTGAAGACGGCGGATGCGGGTTATTTAACGAGGAGGTTGCATGATGTTGCACAGGATATGATAATATCTGAAGATGATTGCGGAACGATTCGCGGAGTGGCTATGAGTGCTTTGAAAGATGGTGAGGAGATAAAAGAGCCATTGTATGAACGAATATTGGGAAGAGTAACTTTGGAAGATGTAATAGACCCGATAAGCGATGAAATGATAACAAGAGCCGGTGAAGTAATTGACGAGGAAATTGCGAACAAAATAGAAGCATCTTCGCTTGAGACGGTAACAATACGTTCAGTATTGACATGTGAGTCTCGCAGGGGAGTATGTGCGAAATGTTATGGAAGAAATCTGGCGACAGGTCAGATAGTTGACACTGGGGAAGCAGTTGGAACAATAGCATCTCAATCAATTGGAGAACCGGGGACGCAGTTAACATTAAGGACATTCCATACTGGAGGTACAGCTTTGTTGATAGCATCCCAATCATCTGTTTTGGCAAAATTTGACGGAATTATACAATTTGAGAATATAAGATTTGTTTCCTATCAGGGAGATGAAGATGAAACACAGATAGTGATTAGCCGAAGTGGTGTTATAAATATTGTAGATCCTGACAGCAACAGGGTTTTAACAAAATATGATGCTACATACGGAGCTTTGCTTAAGGTTAAAGAGGGTGGCAAGGTTAAAAAAGGTGAAATGATATATGAGTGGGACCCCTATAATTCAACAATTATTACTGAATTTTCGGGTCATGTGAAATTCAAGGATTTGTTGCCGAATGTAACTTATAGAGAAATTAATGACGAGCAAACCGGACATATAACAAAAGTAGTGATTGATTCTAAGGACAGGAGCAAATCTCCAACTATAGAACTGATTGACGAGAAGAATAACATATTAAAATCGTATAACATTCCAACGAAAGCACAATTAAGGGTTGAAGATAATGATTATGTCGGCGTTGGCACACCATTGGTGAAAATACCAAGAGATTTAGGTAGAATGCGTGATATTACGGGAGGTTTGCCGAGGGTAACGGAATTGTTTGAATCGAGAAGCCCGCAGAATCCAGCAACAGTATCCGAAATTGACGGATTTGTGAGTTACGGGAAGCCAAAGAGGGGGCAAAGAGTTATCATCGTTAGGTCGCGAGACGAAAAAACTGAGATGGAGTATTTAGTTCCTATCGGTAAATATATTTTAGTTCAGGATGGTGATTTTGTCAGGGCTGGTGACCGGTTAACCGAAGGTTCAATCAATCCTCACGATATTTTAAGAATTAAAGGCCCAAACGCTGTTCAGGAATATTTAGTTAATGAGATTCAGGAAGTTTACCGTATGCAGGGTGTGAAGATAAATGATAAGCATATTGAAGTAATAGTAAGGCAAATGCTCCAGAAGGCAAAGATAGTCGATTCGGGAGATTCATCCTTCCTTGAAAATGATAATATTGACAAAATAGTATTTTCCGATGAAAACGAAGAATTAAAGAGACAATTAGTAGTTACCGACCCCGGCGATTCGGGATTTCTCAAAGGTGATATTGTTTCAAGACGTAAAGTTCGGGAAGAAAATTTAAGTCTAAAGAAAAAGAATAAAAAGCCCGTTCAGTATCGTCCTGCTGAACCTGCTATAGGTGAACCGATTTTATTAGGTATCACTCAGGCATCTTTGACTACGGAAAGCTGGCTATCAGCCGCATCATTCCAGGAAACTACAAGAGTTCTGTCCGATGCCTCGGTTGCCAGTAAAGTTGATTATTTGATTGGTCTAAAGGAAAACGTAATTTTAGGTCAATTAATACCTGCAGGTACAGGTTTAAGAAATTATCAGAAAATGAAGGTTATAAGCGAGGTTGGGAATATCTTTGGGAGAAACACTCAAATTGAAGAAGAAGAATCATTCTCAAGGTTCGAATCTGATTTTGATAAAAGAAAACCTGTCGGATTTGAACGTAAATTATAGAAAATTCTAATGAGTTGTTTGAGTATTTATACAAGAAATCATTCGGTTTGAAAAGTATTAATTAATTTAATAACCGGATGATTTTTTTATTTTAAAATTTTTATTATGATGACAATTTAAACAAAACCGGTATTAATTGAAAATTAATATTTGAATTTGTTTGTTTATTAAAAATATATTTCATAATTTTGCAAGCTCTGGAAATTAGAGAGTTAAAATTAAATTGTTTAATGGAGATTAGGTTTAATGCCAACAATAAATCAGTTGATAAAAAAGCCGAGAAAAAAGGTGATAGTAAAGAGCAAATCTGCTGCAATGCAGAGTTGCCCGCAAAGAAGGGGTGTATGCACAAGGGTTTATACGACAACACCAAAGAAACCGAATTCGGCATTGAGAAAAGTTGCAAGAGTAAGATTGACTCATGGGATTGAAGTAACATCTTATATTCCCGGTGAAGGGCATAATCTCCAAGAACACTCGATTGTTTATATCAGGGGCGGCAGGGTTAAAGACTTACCCGGTGTAAGGTATCATGTTATACGTGGAACAGCCGATACGCAAGGTGTTGAAGGCAGGCAGCAGGGAAGAAGTAAATACGGTTCTAAGAGACCTAAAAAAACAACAAAGTAGTAAAAAAGTGAAAAATTGAGATAGAAGTTTTGTCATGAGAAAAAGAAGAGCAGAAAAAAGAAGAGTTGAACCCGATCCGCAATACAAAGATTTGCTTGTAACAAGGTTTGTAAACAATTTAATGCTTGATGGAGAAAAAAACACGTCAAGGAAAATTGTTTACGGTGCTTTTGATATTATAGCTGAAAAAACGAAAAAAGAACCATTGGAAGTTTTCAGGAAAGCAATGTCGAATGTTGCACCAATAACAGAAGTAAGGTCCCGCAGAGTGGGAGGAGCTACTTATCAGGTTCCAGTTGAAGTCAGGGAAGACAGAAGGACTGCTTTGGCTATCCGTTGGATTAAGCAATATGCAAAAGCAAGAAGAGACAAAACGATGGCGCAAAAGATTGCTGCAGAATTGATGGCAGCATTCAATGGCGAAGGAGCATCAGTAAAGAAGAAAGAAGATACACATAGAATGGCTGAAGCAAACAAAGCTTTTGCTCATTTTAAGTGGTAATATAAAGTAAATTGTTCTTTGTCAATTTAAGTAGAGTTGGTTAGAATATGTCACGGTCATCAGCCAAGTCTAAAATCAGAAATATCGGAATCATGGCTCACATTGACGCCGGAAAAACGACGACGACTGAAAGAATACTTTTCTACACAGGTTATCTTCATCGTATCGGTGAAGTTGACGATGGGACTGCATTTATGGATTACATGGATCAGGAAAGAGAAAGAGGTATTACGATAATGTCGGCAGCTACAACATGCTTTTGGAAAGATTATCAGATTAATATAATTGATACACCCGGTCATGTTGATTTTACGGCAGAAGTTCAAAGGTCACTTAGGATTCTCGATGGTGCAATTGGATTGTTTTGTGCGGTTGGAGGTGTTGAACCTCAATCGGAAACAGTCTGGCATCAGGCAGATATGTACTCTGTTCCAAGAATTGCTTTTATAAACAAACTTGACAGGTTGGGTGCAGACTTCGAAAGAGTCTTGAATATGATGAGAGAAAAGTTACAGGCAAATCCTGTTGCTGTTACGATTCCGATGGGCAGTGAGGATAAGTTCAAAGGGATAATAGATTTGATAGAAATGAAAGCTCTTTACTTCGACAGCGAAAGTTATGGGTTGGATTATAAAATCGAAGAAATACCTGATGAATATATAGGAACAGCTTTATCATATAGAGAGAAAATGATTGAAGCAGCTGCAGAGAATGACGACGAATTGTTGTCAAAGTATTTAGACGGCGATGAATTAACTAATGATGAAATTAGGCGTGGATTAAGAAAAGGGGTAATAGAGTTAAAGTTACATATTGTTCTTTGCGGTTCATCCTTGAAGAATATAGGTGTACAGCCATTGATGGATGCGATAATAGATTATTTGCCATCACCCGAAGAGGTTAAAAATTTTGACGGATTCGAGCCGGAAAATGAATCAAAAAAGATTAAACGAGAACCAAATGATGATGAACCATTTTCGGCACTGGCTTTTAAAATACTTTCAGACCCATTTGTAGGAAAACTCACTTTTGTGAGAATATACTCAGGGAAAGTTAAGACCGGTGAAACTGTTCTAAACGCTACGGTTGGAAAAAGAGAGAAGATTAATAAATTATTAAAAATGTACTCTAATAAAAGACAAGAAATCGGAGAAGCTGTCTCCGGTGATATATTTGCCATTCCAGGACTGCGTTTCACAAGAACAGGCGACACACTATGCGATCAAAAACACCCTATAATGTATGAGAAAATACAATTTGCCGAGCCGGTGATTAATCAAAAAATTGAAGCTAAAACATTAGCTGACAGAGAGAAGTTGATTACTGCTTTAGACAAACTGGTTGAAGAAGATCCAACATTAAAATTTAATACCGACGACGAAAGTGGAGAATTGATTCTTTGCGGAGTAGGCGAGCTTCATTTGGAAATTATTGTTGACCGCTTGAAGCGGGAATTCAATCTACCTGCACGTGTGGGAAAACCACAGGTTTCTTACAGGGAGACGGTGATTGATTCAATACAACAGGATGGTAAGGTCGAACGTCAGACGGGCGATAAAAAACAATATGGTCATGTTATTTTGAAGATTGAACCAGCAAAAAGAGGTGAAGGTTTGGTCTATCAAAATTTACTCAATGATACTCAAGTTCCCAAACAATATTATCCTGCAATAGAAAAAGGGATAAAAGAATCCTTGCAGGTTGGTCCAAAAGGTTATCCGGTTATAGATATAAAAGTAACTGTGGTTGGCGGAACTTACAGCGATGAATCATCAACTGAACTTGCTTATATATTTGCCGCTTCACAGGCAATAAGAGAAGGAATAGGCAAAGCATCACCGGTTTTGCTCGAGCCATTTTTCGAAGTGGAAATCGTTTCTCCTGAAGATTACGTCGGTGACATAATTGCTGACTTCAACTCACGAAGAGGAAAAATTGAAAGTATAAATCAGCAAGGAGTGATGCAGGTTGTTAAAGGTTCAGCTCCTTTGTCCGAAATGTTCGGTTATGTAACGACATTACGGTCGCTAAGTCAGGGCAGAGCAGTTTACACAATGATATTTTCGCATTACGAACATGCTGTTTTAGAAGATAGAAAATAGAAAATACTAATTTTTAAGAAAATTGTTAAAATAGAAAAAAATAAAATTAAATTTAAACACTAACTAAGGAGCATTGATATGGCTAAGGAAAAATTTGACCGTTCTAAGCCACACGTTAACATAGGAACCATTGGTCACGTGGACCATGGTAAGACAACTTTGACAGCTGCCATTACAATGGGGCTATCAAAGACAGGTACAAACACACAGGTCCGTACTTTTGACTCAATTGATAACGCGCCTGAGGAAAAAGCACGCGGAATAACGATTGCTACTGCTCACGTAGAATACGAGACAGCAAATCGTCATTATGCACATGTTGATTGTCCGGGGCATGCCGATTACATTAAGAATATGATAACCGGTGCAGCTCAGATGGATGGTGCTATTCTTGTTTGTGCAGCAGACGATGGTCCAATGCCCCAAACCAGGGAGCATATTCTTTTAGCACGTCAGGTTGGTGTACCCAGAATTGTTGTCTTTATGAACAAAGTAGATATTGCTGACCCTGAATTATTAGAATTAATTGAAATGGAATTACGTGAACTTTTGGATAAATACGAATTTCCGGGTGATGATACACCAATTGTAAAGGGTTCCGCATTGCACGCTTTGGAAGCGGGAGCAGATACAGCTGCTAAAGCAGATGATCCGAGATTAGCTTGTGTTTTTGAGTTAATGGATGCGGTTGATGCTTTTATCCCTACTCCTCAAAGAGATACGGACAAACCTTTCTTGATGCCAGTTGAAGACGTATTCTCTATAACCGGACGTGGTACCGTTGCTACAGGCCGTATTGAAAGGGGAATTGTAAAAGTTAACGAAGAAGTTGAGTTGGTAGGTTTCGGTTTACATAAGAAAACAACTTGTACTGGTGTTGAAATGTTCCGTAAATTATTAGACGAAGGAAGAGCCGGAGACAACGTTGGCTTATTGCTCCGCGGTATTGATAAAAATGAGGTTGAACGTGGTATGGTTATAGCTAAACCGGGTTCAATAACACCTCACTTCAAATTTTCAGCACAGGTTTATGTATTGAAAAAAGAAGAAGGTGGACGTCATACTCCATTTTTCAGTGGCTACAGACCACAATTCTACTTTAGAACAACCGACGTTACAGGTAATTTGAATTTACCTTCAGGTGTGGAAATGGTTATGCCCGGCGATAACCTTGATAATTTATCAATAGAGTTAATTACACCTATTGCAATGGAAGAAAGTTTGAGATTTGCTATCCGTGAGGGTGGCCGTACAGTTGGTTCAGGTGTTGTAACTAAAATTATTGAATAAAAAAAAATTCTCAGTAATTTGAGAAATGACAACAGGAGAAAAAAGTGGCAGCGCAAAAAATTAGAATAAAATTAAAGTCATACGACCATAACTTGATTGATAAATCGAGCGAGAAGATTGTAAGAACAATCAAACAGACAGGTGCAGTAGTATCGGGACCGATTCCTTTACCGACCAGGCGTTCTGTTTATACTGTTAACCGTTCTCCTCATGTTGATAAAAAATCGAGAGAACAGTTTGAGACAAGAATACATAAAAGGTTAATTGATATTTTAAGTTCTACTCAAAAGACAATTGATGCTTTAATGCGTCTTGAACTGCCTGCAGGTGTTGACGTGGAAGTTAAGGTGTAATTTGGGAGTGAATAAGATGAACGCAGCAATTCTTGGTAAAAAGATTGGTATGACAAGTTTGTACACTGAAAGTGGTGAACAAATTCCCTGTACTGTGTTTGAAGCAGGTCCTTGTCCGGTTGTCCTTGTTAGAACTAAGGAAAGTGATGGCTACGAAGCTGTTCAATTAGGTTTCCAGGATATACAGGAAAAAAAATTGAACAAACCTGAAAAAGGTCATTTTACTAAAGCAGGTGTCAAACCAACCAGACATTTGAAAGAATTCAGGGAATTAAAAAATCCTGTTAATGTTGGAGATGTTTTAACGGTCGAGCAATTTAATGTAGGAGATAGACTAAGAATTACCGGTACAAGCATTGGCAGGGGGTTTCAAGGTGTTGTGAAACGTCATCATTTCGGAGGTGTCGGTATGACTACACACGGTCAGTCTGACAGACAAAGACATCCCGGTTCAGTTGGACAATCTTCTTATCCTTCAAGAATAATTAAAGGTTTGAGAATGGCTGGAAGAATGGGTGGTAAAAGGGCTACTGTCAGGAATTTACAGGTAGTAGAAATTATTCCGGAACACAATCTATTACTTGTTAAAGGAAGTGTGCCCGGACCAAAAAATTCAATAATGGAAATTATTAAGCAAAAGTAAGGACATGCAAATTGCATGGCTGTACAGAGAACAGAGACAGGAGTATTAAAGTGCAGATAGATGTTTATTCAAAAGATGGAAATGTTACAGGACAAGTTGATTTGCCTGATGATATATTTGGTATTGAGCCAAACGAACATGCTATGTATCAGGCAGTAGTAGCGTTTTTAACAAATAAAAGACAGGGTACAGCCAAGACAAAAACCAGAGACGAAATTAGAGGCGGCGGTAAAAAACCTTGGAGACAAAAAGGCAGGGGAACGGCAAGAGCAGGTTCCACAAGGTCTCCTATTTGGGCAGGTGGTGGTACGATTCATGGACCACAACCGAGAGAATATGATTATAAGTTAACTAAAAAAGTGAAAAGGTTAGCAAAAAAATCTGCTCTATCAACCAGATGTAGCGAAAATAATATAACTGTTATCGAGGATTTTTCATTTGATGAAATTAAAACACGGAATATGGTTAATGTACTGGCAAATTTGAATTTGACTGAAACAAAAACTTTACTGTTGCTTCCTCAACCCGATGATGTAGTATTTATATCTTCAAGAAATATTGAAAATATAACGATTTATCCTGCAGATAAAATTTCAACTTATGACATTTTAAATCATAAGAAAATATTGTTGTTTAAGAGTGCTATTGAAACTATTGTGAAAACATTCGGTAATTAAGAAGAGATTTAAAATGATTGATGTTATAAAAAAGCCGCTTGTAACCGAAAAAGCAATGAAAATTGGTGAAAATAACCAATATGCTTTTATTGTTGAAGGGAATGCAAATAAAATTGAAATCAAAAAAGCAGTGGAAGAACTTTTTGAAGTTAATGTTACAAGTGTTCGCACTTTGAATGTTAAAGGTAAAATAAAAAGCCGTTTTACAAGAAAGGGTATTCAGCGCGGGAAAACAGCGGGTAGAAAGAAAGCATTCGTAACGCTAAAAGAAGGTCAAACAATCGATTTGGTGTCAGGCGAAACAAGTGAGTAAAGTCGTGTTTGTGTGATGGACACATCTAAACGATATGGTGACTGAAAGATAGAAAATTTGTGTGATTATTAAAGAATAACGTTAGATAAAATGGGAATAAGAGCATTAAAACCGATAACACCTGGAACGAGGTTTTACTCAGTTAGTACTTTCGACGAAATTACTACTGACCAGCCATACAAACCACTTGTGGTTTCGATGAAACGAAGCGGTGGAAGGAATAATACCGGAAGGATTACTTCCAGGCACAGAGGTGGTGGACATAAGCGGAAATACAGAATTATTGATTTTAAAAGAAACAAAATTGATATTCCTGCTATTGTCGAAACTATTGAATATGACCCTAACAGGTCTGCAAGGATTGCTCTGGTTAAGTATGAGGACGATGAGATAAGATATATTTTAGCTCCTGACAAAATGAAAGTTGGGGATAGTATCATCACAAGTGAAAACGCTGAGTTTAAAGATGGCAATACGTTGCCGTTGTATAAAATTCCGGTTGGATTGTTTATCCATAATATCGAAATGAAACCGGGGAAAGGCGGACAAATGGCAAGAAGTGCAGGTACATACGCACAATTGGTTGCAGTTGACAACAAGAACGCACAAATTAAATTGCCATCCGGTGAAATTCGGATGCTCCCAAGGTCATGCAAAGCCACTTTAGGTGTTGTCAGTAATGGTGAGCATGAAAATATTGTGAAAGGAAAAGCAGGTAGAAATATTTGGGCTGGTAAAAAGCCACAAACAAGAGCTATGGCTATGAATCCAATTGACCATCCAATGGGTGGAGGAGAAGGAGCTTCAAAATCGGGTGGCGGGCGCCAACATCCAACAACTCCATGGGGTAAATATACGAAAGGTTTGAAAACCCGTAAGAAACGTAAACTGTCAAGCAAGTATATTATTCGTTCGAGAAAAAAAAGTAATTGATAAAAGTTTTAAATTTTAAGTTTTAAATTTTAAATTAAGGAAAGTATGTCAAGGTCACTAAAAAAAGGATATTTTGTTCATTATAAATTACAACGCAAAGTTGATGCGTTAAACGTAGAGAATAAAAAGCAAGTTATTAAGACATGGTCGAGAGCTTCTACCATTACTCCTGATTTTGTCGGACATACTGTGGCAGTTCATAACGGCAATAAATTTATTCCGGTTTACATATCGGAAAATATGGTGGGACATAAATTGGGAGAATTTTCTCCTACGAGAATTTACAGAGGTCATTCCGGTCATAGGAAAGCAGACGCTAAAAAATAATTGACAATTGACAATTGAAAATTGATAATGGATAATTGATAATGGAAGCAAGAGCACAAAAAAAGCATATTAGGTCATCACCAGTGAAAATGAGATTGGTAGTGGATATGATTCGTGGGAAAAGTGCCGCAGAAGCATTCGGTATTTTGAAATTCTCGCCAAAGAAAGCGGCGCATGATGTTGAAATGCTTTTGAAATCGGCTATATCGAATCTGTCGAATTTGGAAGATGGTATCACGGTTAAGAACGAATCCGTTTATATAAAGCAGGTATTTGTTGATCAGGCAGGTACTGTAAAAAGAATACGGCCTGCACCGATGGGTAGAGCTTATAGAATTAGAAAACGTTCGAATCATTTAACAATAGTTGTTGCAACACAGGATTAAAAGAGAAGGAGTTAAATTTTGGGACAAAAGACAAATCCAATAGGTCTGAGGTTAGGTATAATAAGACAATGGGAATCTAACTGGTTTGACGAACAAAACGTTGCTGTTAAGCTCGATGAAGATATGAAGGTTAGAAGTTACCTGAGAAAACGTTTGAAAAAAGCAGGTGTTTCCAGAATAATAATTGAAAGAACTACTAAGCAATTGAGAATTACTATCAATACTTCAAGACCGGGTGTTATTATTGGAAGGTCAGGCAAAGATATAACTCAACTCGAGGAAGAAATTAAAAGATTTGCTAAGAGAGATGACGTAAAAATTTTAATTAGTGAAATAAAAAGGCCTGAACTCGATGCACAATTGGTTGCAGACAACATTGGACAGCAGTTAGAAGGAAGAATCTCGTTCAGAAGGGCTATGAAACAGGCAGTATCTTCAGCTGTGAGAATGGGGGCAGTTGGTATTCGTGTCATGTGTGCCGGGCGATTAGGCGGTGCTGAAATGGCTAGAACCGAACAATATAAAGAAGGCAGAATCCCATTGCATACTTTAAGGGCGGATATTGATTATGCGACATCAACAGCTTTTACGATATATGGTGCAATTGGTGTTAAAGTATGGATATGCAAGGGTGAAGTGATAGGGAAGAAGTTGTATTAAAGTTGACAGTAGATAGTTGACATAATAAAGTAAATAGAAGATTGAAAGAAAAGTAAGACGTTTTATGTTGAAAACGGAAAATAGAGAACGGATAATTTAAATGAAGATTATTGAAAAAATTGGTGAGTTAAAGTAATGTTAAGTCCTAAACGAGTTAAATATAGAAAACCGCAACGCGGCAGAAACAGAGGAAAAGCGAACAGAGGACATCTGATTAACTTTGGGTCTTATGCGCTTAAAACTATGGAAGCTGCATGGATTACTAATCGTCAGATTGAGGCGGCACGTATTGCCATCAACCGTTATTTGAAACGTGATGGCAGAATATGGATAAGAATATTCCCGGATAAGGCATACACTAAGACTGCCGCAGAAACTCGTATGGGTAAAGGAAAGGGTACTCCCGAAGGTTGGGTAGCAGTAGTAAAACCCGGGAGAATAATGTTCGAAGTTGACGGTGTCAGCGAAGATGCCGCAAAAGAAGCTTTGAGATTAGCTTCAAATAAATTACCAATCAAAACAAAATTTGTTAAACGTAGAGATTTGGTCTAAAATGAAACCAAGAAAAGCAAAAGATTTAAAAGATTTAAATGAAGATGAATTGCAGAGATTGCTCACGGAAGCTAAAGAAACTTTGGCTAAGCAAAAATTCCAAAAAGCACTCAGTCAATTGCATGACCTTGCTTACTTAAAAATTTTAAAGAAAGATATTGCCAGAATCAATACTATTATTAATGAACGCCAAAGAGCTAAATAATATGGAAAAAGAATTAGAGAATATCAGCGAAGAAGAAACTTTGGGAACAACTGCGAATACTCAGAATGAAACTGACTATGAAGAATTGCAGGTTACTACAGAGGTTGCGGATGAGATAATTGAAATCGAAGCTATTGCAGAAACTATTAGTATTCCCGATGTAAAAGTCGAGGAATCGGTTAAAGTCAAAGCAACAAAAAAAGTGCTTCAGGGTAAAGTTGTTTCTAACAAACCTGACAAGACCGTTATAATCAAGGTTGAAAGACAGGTGTCGCACCCTATTTATAAAAAGTATTATAAGAAAACAAAAAAATTCATGGCTCATGATGAAAGAAATGATTGCAATATCGGTGATGTTATTCGAATAAGGGAATGCAGGCCGCTTAGTGCAAAAAAAAGCTGGGAACTGGTCGAAATCGTTGAGAGAGCTAAGTAATTAAATTGAGAGTTGTCAGTAAACAGTTAACAATAAAATTTGTTGGAAGAGAAGATTAAACTTTAGGTAAAAAAAGATGATACAAGAGGAAACAAATTTGGTAGTTGCCGATAATTCAGGCGCTAAAAAAATTAGAACAATAAGAATATTGGGCGGTCATGGTAGAAAGTACGCCAGTGTCGGTGACCTGATTGTGGTTTCCGTAAAAGCGGCATTGCCTAATTCAGCAGTAAAAAAAGGTGAAGTTTGTAAAGCTGTTGTGGTCAGAACTCACAAGGAAGTTAAAAGAAAAGACGGCTCATGTATTCGCTTCGATGACAATGCAGCTGTTATCTTAAATGCTCAGGGTGAACCCAGAGGTACACGTATTTTCGGACCCGTTGCAAGGGAATTGCGTGAAAAAAATTATATGAAGATTGTTTCTTTGGCTCCGGAAGTTCTATAATTGGTAATTTGAGATTAATACTTAAAAAAAGATGGTTATGAATACGAAAATGAAAATAAGAAAAGAAGATATGGTGATGGTTATCAGTGGTAACTATAAAGGTGAAACCGGTAGAGTTCTCGAAGTTTATCCTAAAATCCAAAGAGTGCTTATCGAAGGTATAAACCTTAGGAAAAAACATACCCGACCAAGTCAACAAAACCAAAAGGGCGGAATATTAAGTAAAGAGTTGCCTATTCACATATCTAACGTTATGCTGGTAGATTCTGATAAAAATATAACAAAAGTTGGTTTTCGTAAAGAAGAAATTGATGGCAAGACTACTTTAGTCAGATTTGCCAAAACAAATGATAAGAAAATATAGTAAACAAAATATAGATTTTAACAATGGCAAAAGCAAAAACACAGAAAAAAGCATCAACCTTCGGTCAGGTTTCAAAAAAATCCGATTTTAAACCCGAAGGAAAGCGTTTGGATGAAGTAAAGGAAAAAGAAATTCCTGTTTCAAGACTCTATGAGTTTTACAAAGAAAATGTAATTCCGTCCCTGATGAAAAAGTTTGGTTATAGATCAGTAATGCAGGCACCCAAATTAGAAAAAATTTGCCTGAATATGGGTGTTGGTCTTGCATCTCTAGACCAAAAACTTTTACAAGCCGCTTTGAATGAGTTGGAATTGATAACCGGTCAAAGGCCGGCGATTACAAAAGCAAAAAAAGCTATATCGAATTTTAAACTTAGACAGGGTATGCCCATCGGTTGCAGGGTTACTTTACGCAGAGCAAGAATGTATGAATTTTTAGATAGATTTATTAATATAGCATCTCCACGAATCAGGGACTTTAGGGGTTTCCCCGACAAAGGATTCGACGGCAGAGGAAATTATACTGTTGGTATTAAAGAACAAATAATATTCCCTGAAATTGATGTAGACAAAGTAAATAAAATAACGGGACTTGACATAAGTTTTGTAATTAAGTCAAAAAGTGATGAAGAATCACATGCATTATTAAGTGAATTTGGTTTTCCGTTTCGTAAAAAAGATTAAGGAATAAATATGTCAACAACAGCGATAGTAGCACGTAATTTAAAAAGAAAAATAATGGTCGAGAAATACCTTGAAAGAAGGGAAGCCATGAAAAAAGTAGGGGATTTCGAAGGATTACAGAAACTCCCACGCAACAGTTCTTCTACCAGGGTCAGAAACAGATGTTCTGCAACGGGCAGAGGCAGAGGTGTTTATAAAAAATTCGGGCTATGCAGACATGTATTTCGCCAGTTGGCATTGGAAGGGAAGATCCCAGGTATTAGAAAGGCAAGTTGGTAATTAACTAATTTATGATGTGAGATTATGCCAGTAACAGACACAGTATCAGATTTTTTAACGAGAATTCGTAATGCCGCTCAGGCAAGACATAAAGAAACCGAAATTCCGGCTTCAAAATTAAAATTGGCTATTGCCAAAATTTTAAAGGAGCAAGGATATATTTCGGATTACGAATTTATTAATGATAATCTTCAGGGTAAAATTAAAGTAACCTTGAGGTATTACAAAAGAGAGCCTGCTATCAGAGAATTGAAAAAGATTAGCAAGCCGGGAAGAAGAATTTACGCACCTGCCGGAAGACTTCCACGAGTAAAAAATGGTTTGGGTATAGCCATTATTTCTACTTCAAAAGGAGTAATGACCGATAAACAGGCACGGGTAAGTAACGTCGGTGGTGAAATTCTATGTACAATTTGGTAAGAATATTAAGTTGAGAGGAGTAATAAAGTGTCAAGAGTAGGATTAAAACCTATAGATATACCGGACAAGGTACAGGTAAATCTTCAAGATAATCATCTGAAGATAAATGGTCCTAAGGGTGAATTGGGAATTGATATTCCCGATGGAATTATCGTTAACAACGAAGCAAAAGTTCTTACTTTTGCACGGAACGACGATTCAAAAACCATGAGGTCATTGCATGGTTTGACAAGAGCGTTAACCGCTAATGCTGTTTTAGGTGTATCTGAAGGTATTAAGAAAGTTTTGAAAATCGAGGGTGTTGGTTATAAAGTTGAGATGAAGGGTAAAAACCTTATGCTCGCTTTAGGATTTTCACACCCGGTTCTTGTAATACCACCTGATGGAGTGCAAATTGCTTCACCCAATCCTACAACTATCGAAGTTAGTGGCATTGATAAGCAATTAGTGGGTCAAACTGCCGCGAATATTCGCAAGATTCGCAAACCTGAACCTTACAAAGGTAAAGGTATAAGGTATGAAGGTGAATTTGTTAGAAGAAAAGCAGGTAAGACAGGTTCGTAAAGTTAATTACTAATTACTAATTATGTATTAAATAATTGAGAAAAAGTTTTATAATAGAGATTGAACAACGGATATGAGTAAGAAAGATATAAAATTAGGAAGAAGAATTCGCAGAAAAATGCACATTAAAAAGCATCTGCAGGGAAGACATCCTCGTCCGAGATTTACTGTTTACAGAAGTCTAAATGAGATATATGCCCAGATTATAGATGACAATGAGGCAAAAACAATGATATCTGCATCTTCGATTGATAAGGAATTGAGAGAGAAAATCAAATCCGGTGTTAAAAAAATTGAAAAAAGTAAATTAGTCGGACAACTTATTGCCAAAAGAGCAATTGAAAAGGATATAAAATCCGTTGCATTTGACAGAAACGGCTATTTGTACCATGGAAGAGTAAAAGCATTGGCTGATGCAGCAAGAGAAGCAGGATTGCAATTTTAATATTTTTTTTAAAGTGTATTTAACTGAAAGGTAAAAGGAGAAATAAGTGGGAAAATTTAAAGCTTCCGAACTTGAACTGAATGATAAACTCGTTTATGTTGGCAGGACCGCAAAAGTTGTAAAGGGCGGTCGGAGATTCAACTTTTCGGCAATTGTTGTCGTAGGTGACGGGCATGGATATGTCGGCTATGGACTTGGTAAAGCTGCCGAGGTTGTTGATGCTGTTACCAAAGCTACTGAAAACGCAAAAAAGAATATTGTTAAAGTTCGCATTCAGGGAAATACAATACCTCACGAAGTTGTAGGAAGGTATGGAGCTGCTAAAGTGTTGATTAAACCTGCTTCTGCCGGTACAGGTGTTATAGCGGCAGGTGGAGTTAGAGCAATATTGGAACTTGCAGGTATTCAGGATGTTTTAACTAAGTCCTTGGGTTCTTCTAATCCTCATAACTCGGTGAAAGCCGCCGTTCAAGGATTGCTCGAACTCGAAGATGCCGCATCTGTTGCCGCAAGAAGAGGAATTGCAGTTGACAAGGTGTTAAGAGGTTAGAATTCAGGGAAAAACATTGAGACGGGTAGCCAAATCCTGTCTGAACATAGTGAAAAGTGAATAATTAAGGATAAAAAAGACAATGGCAAGATTAAAAATTACTCAAGTAAAAAGTATTATTGACAGAAACGTAAGACAAAAACTTACTATTGAAGCTATGAAATTAGGGAAACCCAACTATTCTGTAATAATGCCTGACAATCCGCAGACACGCGGAATGATTAACAAAGTCATACATCTTGTTCAAGTTGAAGAAATTAATGATTAATTCAGGAGTGTGCTCCTATGTCAGGAGTTTGCGACTTTTTAAGTAAGACATAAAGGATGATTGGAAAATGAAACATATAGGTAATCTAACATACGCTGAAGGTTCGAGACACAAAAAGAAAAGAATCGGAAGAGGTCCCGGCTCCGGACATGGAGGAACTTCGACAAGAGGTCATAAAGGACAGCAGTCCAGAAGTGGACATAGTCGCAACTTTGCTTTTGAAGGTGGTCAAATGCCAATAAACAGACGTTTGCCAAAGTTTGGATTTAACAACCGGTTCAGAGTTGAATATCAGGTTATTAATGTAAGTGTCTTGCAAAGTTTGGTTGATAACAACAAGATTGAAAATAAAAAGGTCAGCTTTGATTTATTATATAGTCTTGGTATTTTATCAAAAAAAGATGTTCCTGTAAAAATTTTAGGTAATGGTGAAATCACTGCTTCAATTAACGTTGAAGCTCATAAGTTTTCTGAATCGGCAAAGAATAAAATTGAATCTGCCGGAGGTACAATTAAACTAATTGAATCAGCTAAAGGGGCTAAAGTAAATGAGTAATTTTGTTAAAACGGTTCAAAATATTTTTAAAATTGATGAGTTGAGAAAACGACTTGTTACAACTTTACTAATTCTTATTGTTGTGAGGGTTGGTGCCCATATTACTTTACCTGGAATTGATGTCGAGGTATTGAAAGCAACAATGGGTTCAGACCAAAATACTCTTTTCGGTCTTTTTGATATGTTTGTAGGTGGTGCTTTTTCTAATGCAGCACTTTTTGCTTTGGGTATTATGCCATACATCACTGCCTCTATTATCATGCAGTTGGGTGGAATAGTCATACCTGAAATACAGAAGCTACAACGTTCAGGAGAAGACGGACGAAGAAAAATTAATCAATATACGAGAATTGGGACAGTCTTTATTGCTGCAATGCAGGGTTGGGCTTTTAGTGTAAAACTTCTGAATACTCAAACAGCCGGTGGTGCTTCACTTGTTCCCGATGGTGGAATATTGTTCGTTATGACGACTGTTATGTTGCTGACAGCCGGAGTTATATTTATGATGTGGCTTGGTGAGCAAATTACTGAAAGAGGAATTGGTAACGGTATTTCCTTGATTATATTTATTGGTATTATTGCCAGGTTACCAATTGCTTTAATTCAGGAATACAAGCTGATTGAAGTAGGTTCAAGATTACCAATTGTTGAGATAATAATCTTTATTTTATTGGCAGTGATAATAGCACTGGTAATTTTGGTTACACAGGGAGCAAGAAAAATTCCTGTGCAATATGCTAAAAGGGTTGTTGGAAGAAAAGTATTTGGCGGTACTACACAGTACATACCTTTGAGGGTAAATACTGCAGGAGTTATGCCTATTATTTTTGCACAGGCATTGATGTTTATTCCGAACACAGTATTACAGTTTTTCCCCAACACACCTTTTGTGATTGAATTGGCAAGAATGTTCAGCGACCGTTCCTTTGTTTATGCATTCATTTATGGATTGATGATTGTCTTCTTTACGTTCTTTTATACAGCGATTGTTTTTAATCCAAAAGAAATAGCAGAAAATATGAAAAAGCAAGGTGGATTTATTCCCGGTATTCGACCGGGTAAACCAACTGCTGAGTATATAGATTCAGTTTTAACTAGAATAACTTTACCCGGTTCAATATTTTTAGCTATCGTAGCAATATTGCCAACATTTATGATGAATATTTTGTCGGTAACAGGTTCATTCGCCTCCTTTTTTGGAGGGACAAGTTTGCTGATTATTGTTGGTGTGGCGCTTGATACCTTACAACAGATTGAGTCATATTTGCTAATGAGACATTATGATGGATTTATGAAAAGCGGTAAAATGAAGGGTAGAGTAGGTCAGGGCGGATTTTAGGTAATTACGAATTACAAATAAAAACAAAAAATGGGAACAAATAAGAAACAGAGTAAAAGTACCAAATTCCCAACGCCTTATATAAAGACAGAGAAAGAAATTGATTTGATGGAAAAAGCGGCAAGAATAGTTGCCGAAACGCTCGTTCTTTTAGGTAAATATATAAAGTCAGGAATTACAACTGCTGAACTAGATGCCATAGCTGAGGATTACATAAGGTCCAAAGGTGCAAAGCCGGCATTTAAAGGATATAAAGTTGATGGCAGAGCATATCCCAGTTCACTCTGTATCTCGATAGACGAGGAAGTTGTTCATGGATTACCAGGGCAACGAAAGCTTGAAAACGGAGAGATTGTTTCTATTGATTGCGGTTCGGAATTGAATGGTTATTTTGGGGATAGTGCGATGAGTTATCCAGTGGGAGCAATCAGCGAACTGAAGAAAAAATTGCTGAAGATCACAGAAGAATCACTAATGATGGGAATTGAACAGGCAGTTGAAAGAAATAAGATTTATGATATAGCACGAGCTGTGCAAACTTATGTGGAAAGTAACGGTTTTAGTGTTACCCGTGAACTTGTTGGACATGGAATAGGAAAAAAATTGCATGAGGAACCACCGGTTCCGAATTTTGTCCCGCCTTTGCTTCACAGGTCTCAATATCCGAATGTGAAGTTAGTGAATGGAATGGCAATAGCAATTGAACCAATGGTTCATGCAGGTGGTAAAAATATTAAGACGCTGAGGGACGGATGGACTGTGGTTACGGCAGATAAATCACCTGCTGCTCATTTTGAGCATACAATTGTGATAAATAGTGAAAAACCGATAATTCTGACTTTAAGAGATTAGGAATTTAGGAAAAATGTAAAAAGTTTGTAAACTTGATTTGAAAAAGGATTAATGGCAAAACAGGATTTAATACGAGTTGATGGGATAGTAGAAGAAACTCTTCCTAATACGCAGTTTGTTGTTAAGTTCGACAACGGGCACAAAGTCCTTGCACATATTTCCGGAAAAATGAGAATGAACTTTATTAAAATTCTTCAAGGCGATAAGGTAACAGTTGAACTTTCACCTTATGACTTAACAAAAGGAAGAATTGTGTATAGATACAAATAATTTAGTGAAAAGTGAATAACTAATAGTGAAAAGTTATTTTGATAAATTTGAAAAAGATGTTAAAATAATAGATTGTAGAGCTTAGACATGAAAGTACAGGCATCGGTCAGAAAAAGAAATCCTAACGATAAAATCGTTAAGCGCAAGGGAAGAATATATATTATTAACAAAAAAAATCCCCGTTTTAAGCAAAGACAGGGATAATAAATAAAGGAGAGATATAGTGGCACGTATTTCAGGTATCGATTTACCAAAGAATAAAAGGGGCATTATTGGCTTAACTTATATATTTGGTATCGGCAAAACAACGGCTAATGAAATTTTAACCAAAGCGGGTATTGATATTAGCAAAAGGGTCAGTGACTGGACTGATGACGAGATTGCCAATATTAGACAAGTTATGGCGGAATACAAGGTTGAAGGTCAGCTTCGTTCCGAAGTGCAAATGAATATTAAGCGTCTTATGGATATAGGTTGCTATCGTGGTATTCGTCACAGGAAAGGTTTGCCTTGCCGTGGACAAAGAACAAGAACAAATTCCAGAACCAGAAAAGGCAGACGTAAAACAGTTGCCGGCAAGAAAAAAGTAGCCGCTAAGAAATAAGAAAAAATTGACAGTTGTCGGTTGACAGTTGTCGGTTAACAGTAATAAGAAGAAAATTATTAATAATATTTAGTGAAAATAAATGGCAGCAGTCAGAAAAAAAACTAAGAAAAAAGCAGTTGCAGATATACATGGTAAAGCATTTATAAAAGCAACTTTTAACAACGTCATGGTAACAATTACCGATATGTACGGAAATGTTCTTTGCTGGTCATCGGCAGGAAGAAACGGTTTTAAGGGTTCAAAAAAGAACACTCCTTATGCCGCTCAGGTCTCAGCCGAAAAGACAGCAAAAGAAGCTTACGATATGGGTTTGAGAAAGGTTGACGTTATCGTAAAAGGACCGGGTTCCGGCAGGGAAGCTGCAATCAGGTCGTTGACTCAGGCAGGTTTGGATGTACACAGTATTATTGACCGTACTCCCATTCCACATAACGGATGCAGGCCGCCTAAGCGTAGAAGAGTATAAAATTAAAAATTAATTAGCATTTTGAATAATTCGGTAGCAATTGAGAATATGAATACACAAATGCAAATGCCTGAAAGGGTACAGATTGAAGAAAGTTCCGATATTAATTACGGAAAGTTCGTTTTAAGACCATTGGAACAAGGATATGGTCATACACTTGGTAACTCCCTGAGAAGAGTTTTACTTTCCTCTATTCCGGGTGCAGCTATAATTGGTGTAAAAATCAGTGATGTTTTACATGAATTTCAGACAATTCCGGGTGTAGTAGAAGATGTTTCTGAAATCATTTTAAATTTGAAAGAAGTCAGAATGAAGACATTGGACAAAAAAGCTCAAAGAATTATCTTTCAGCTTAAAGGTCCACATACATGGACTGCTAATGATATTCAGGATACTTCAAACCAAGTAGAAGTAATGGAACCTGATAAGTACATTGCCCAGCTGGCAAAAGATGCTGAATTCGAAGTAGAACTTAGAATTGGCAGAGGAAAAGGTTATATCCCATCTGAAGAGCAACAGATTGTAGATTTTCCAATTGGAATGCTGCCAATTGATGCTATATATACACCAATAAAAAATGTTGTATATACTGTAGAACCATTTCGCGTCGGACAAAAAACCGATTATGAGCAACTCACACTTGAAGTTACTACTGACGGAACAATAAGTCCCCAGGAAGCTGTTAATAACGCTGCCAAAATTATAAATGACCATGTAAAATATTTCATAACATTTGCCGAAGTTGAGGAAGAACAGCAGCAACAGGTAATGGTTGAAGAAGAAGTAAAAGAAGCGGAAAGGAACAAACTCCGTAAGATTTTATTAACCCCGGTTGAAGAGTTGGAATTATCGGTTAGAGCACATAATTGCCTCAAAGCAGCTAATATCAAAACTTTGGCAGAACTCGTAAAATTGCAGGAATCCGAATTGCTGAAATTCAGAAATTTCGGAAGAAAATCTCTCACCGAACTTGCTGACGTTGTTCAACAACATGGTTTGGAATTCGGCATGAACGTTGATAAATTTTTAAAAGAAGAAGTTCAAAAGCTGGCTTTGGGAGATTTGTATTAATATATTTTGTTTATTTTAGTTTATTATTGAGTATTAGATATGAGACATTTAAAAAAAGGGAGAAAATTAAAAAGAACAAGTAGTCACAAAGATGCTTTGATGCGAAGTCTTGCTACTTCTTTGTTACAGCATAAAAGAATTGCTACTACCGAAGCTAAAGCCAAGGAATTGCGTCCTTATGCCGAACAAATAATTACAAGGGCAAAAAGAGCGGTCTTGAAAGAACAACAGGGTTTGTTGGCTGAAGGTCAAACAATTGATGTCCACTCCAGAAGAATAGTTTACAAAGACATTAAGGATAAAGCTGTTGTCCAGGAATTGTTCGATACTATTGCTCCTTTGGTTGCCGAGAGACCAGGAGGTTATACAAGAATCATTAAAACCGGTACACGCCGAGGGGACGGAAGCCGTACTGCTGTTATTGAATTGGTTGATTGGTCTGCTCCCCAAGATGGTGCAGTTGATTTTAAATCCAAGAAAAAACGTAAATCTAAAAAACCTGCAAAAATCAAAGTAAAGAAGGAAAAAGCAGAATCCGCTATTTCAGAAGAAGAAATAATCGAAGAAGCTGAAGTTGAAGAAACAGTTCAAGTAGATGAAGCGGCAGAAGTAACTGAAGATGTTGCATCTGAGAATCCAGATGAAGATGTTGCCGAAACTACGGAAATTATAGACGAAGCTCCGGCTACAGAAGAAGTTGTTGAGGAAAATCCTTTAAGTGTAGAAATACCAGAGAATCCTGATGAAGAAAAAAATGCTTAATAATTTATATTTTTTTTGAAAGGCGTTCTTTGAACGTCTTTTTTTTTCCTTTTTTAAAATTTTTGTCGTATTATTGTAACAATTTAGTTTAGACTAAAAATATATTAATGAAAATGGGAGATAATAATATTTTACTGGCGGAAAATCTTAGCAAATCATACGAAATTGCCGGTGAAAAAAAGGCGATTGTATTGAAAGGTCTGTCTGTAAAGGTCAACAAAGGTGAATTGGTAGCATTGATGGGTCCTTCCGGAGCAGGTAAAAGTACTTTACTGCATATTCTTGGTTCACTTGACCAGGCAGATGAGGGAAATATTGTCCTGAGTGTAAATGGAGATGTTTATGATTATTCAAAAATATCTTCTGAAGAATTTACAGCTTTGAGGAACAGGCACATCGGTTTTATATTTCAATTTCACCATTTGTTGCCGGAGTTTACTGCTTTGGAAAATGTTATGATGCCTGCACTGATTGCCGGAATGTCATACAAAGAAGCATCAGTGAAGGCACAAGAGCTTATTAAGATAGTTGGAATTGCAGAACAGCAAAACCAAAAACCTTCCGAACTTTCTGGTGGAGAGCAACAGCGGGCAGCAATCGCAAGAGCTTTAATCAATAATCCTGCCATTGTATTTGCAGATGAGCCGACCGGTAATTTGGATAAAAGCAATGCAGATGCTGTGCTTGAGCTTTTACTTAATTTGAAAAAGAAATATTCTAAGACATTCGTTATTGCGACACACAGCCCCGAAGTAGCGGCATCTGCCGAACGAATTCTGAGAATGAGCGATGGGAAAATAATAGAAGACTCTATATCGGTTTAATTGGACGATAATATAACTTTATTATATTGGCTATCATTAAAGCTATTAAAAATCCGATTAATCCTCCGGCAATAACATCTGCCGGATAATGTACGCCGACATAGACTCTTGAAAATGAAATGACAAGGGCAATAGTAAAGTATGCAAATTTATATTGCCTATAAAAAAAAGATAGTATTGTGGCAGCAGCAAAACTATTAGCAGCATGAGAAGAGGGAAACGACTTGCCCGCACCGCATGATACAAGCAAATTAATGTTATCAAGCGTTACACAGGGTCTCGGTCTTCCGAATAATTCTTTAAGAACCATGCTATTTATCTGGTCGGTTATTACTATGGTCAGGATAAGAACCAAAGCGGCTATTCTGCCGTTTTTTCCTCCTTTCCAAAATAGCCAAAAAAATAAAATGATATAAACAATATACCAATTTTTCAGTTCTGTAACAAAAGGCATGACGGAATCGAAAAAAGGATTGGATATTGTCATGTTTATAAAATAAAAAATTACAGTATCAATATGTAAGAAAAAATTAATCATAAATGTAAGTGTTAAAAATTTTTGGAAAACTAAATTTTTTTCAGATATAAATAATACCTAATTTTTCTTTGGTATTAAAATCTGATAGTTCAAAGAACATAAATTAATTTTGAAAAGTATAATATAATAAATTTTTTCGGTTCAGGGCTTTTTTTCTTTAAATTTTTTTTTTGATATAAGTGCGCTGTTTTTTCCAAGTAATTTGTTACTTTAGAAAATGTGAATTACACAGCGAATGATTTTGTTTCGTTAATTTGAAAATTTAATAATAAAAAATAGAAGGTTCAACATGAGGTTCGAAAGAAAATTCACAAAAGAAGGTGTATCGCCTTTTGACCAGTTTGATTATGTACATAGGACATCTGTCTTAAGAAATCCTGACGGCTCGGAAGTTTTTAAGATGGAAAATGTCGAAGTTCCTGACGAATGGTCGCAGGTTGCCACAGATATCCTGGCACAAAAGTACTTCAGGAAAACAAATGTTCCACTCTTTGACGAAAATAACGAGCCGGTTTTAGATGAAGAAGGCAAACAAAAGTTTGGAGCAGAAAACTCTGTTAAACAGGTTGTTCACCGTTTAGCCGGAGCATGGAGGTATTGGGGGGAAAAATATAAATATTTTGATACGGAAAAAGATGCTCAGGTTTTTTATGATGAGATTGCATATATGCTCATTAACCAGATGGCGGCACCAAATTCTCCTCAATGGTTCAATACCGGTTTAGCCTGGGCTTATGGTATTACAGGCAGTAAGCAGGGGCATTATTATGTTGACCCGGAAACAGACGAACTGAAAAAATCGGATGATGCGTACACAAGACCTCAGCCACACGCTTGTTTTATCCAATCATTGAGAGATGATTTGGTAGGAGAAGGCGGAATCTTTGATTTGGCTGTACGTGAAGCAAGAATATTTAAGTTTGGCAGTGGCTCAGGTACAAATTTTTCCAGTTTAAGAGGTGAAAAAGAACCATTATCAGGAGGGGGGGTGTCTTCCGGTTTAATGAGTTTCCTTAAAGTATTTGATAGGGCAGCAGGTGCTATCAAATCCGGAGGAACGACAAGGCGTGCAGCAAAGATGGTTATTGTTGATATTGACCATCCCGATATTGAAAAGTTTATCGAATGGAAAGCAAAGGAAGAGGAGAAGGTTGCCGCTCTGGTAAGCGGTTCAAAAGTTATTACTAAATTTTTGAGTGCAATTCTCGATGAAGCTGTGACAAACGGAGCTGACAGAGAGAAGAATCAAAAACTGAATGCACTCATCAAAAAAGCATTACGCCGCGGTGTTCCTCTTAACTATATTTTAAGAGTATTAACACTTGCCGAACAGGGCTACACAAATATTAAATTCGATGAGTTCGACACTCATTACGAAAGTGAAGCATATAATACGGTTAGCGGGCAAAATTCCAACAACTCAATCCGTGTTACTAATGAATTTATTGATGCTGTAAGGGAAGACAAACTTTGGGATTTGAAATGGAGAACAGATGGTACAATGGGTAAAACCGTAAGAGCCAGGGACCTTTGGGACAAGATTAATCTTAGTGCATGGAAAAGTGCCGACCCGGGATTACAGTTCGATACTACAATCAATGAATGGCATACTTGTCCGAATTCAGGAAGAATTAATGCAAGCAATCCTTGCAGTGAATATATGTTTCTTGACGATACAGCATGCAATCTTGCAAGTTTGAACCTGATGAAATTTTACGATGAAGACAATAGTAAATTCCTTGTTGAAGAATATAGACATGCAATCCGGCTTTGGACTGTAGTTCTCGAGATTTCAGTACTAATGGCTCAATTCCCTTCGAAAAACATGGCACAAAACAGCTATAATTATAGAACTCTTGGTCTCGGTTATGCGAACTTAGGAACACTGTTAATGGTCAATGGTATTTCTTATGATTCACCCGAAGCTTTGGCTTTGTCAGGTGCAATCACAGCGATTTTGACCGGAGAATCTTATGTTACTTCATCTGAGATGGCGAAGGAATTCGGTGCATTTAAAGAATACGAGAAAAACAAATTAGAGATGTTACGTGTTATTAAAAATCATAGGAAAGCTGCATATAATACTCCGGCTTCGAAGTATGAAGGATTGACAATCCGTCCGAGAGGTATTGATACAAAATATTGTCCCTCGTACTTGCTAAAAGCCGCTAAAGAAGTCTGGGACACTGCTCTTTCAGAAGGCGAAAAACATGGTTACCGTAATGCCCAGGTTACGGTTCTTGCACCAACAGGTACTATAGGTTTGGTCATGGATTGTGATACAACAGGTATAGAACCTGATTTTGCAATCGTCAAGTTTAAAAAACTTGCCGGGGGCGGTTACTTCAAAATTGTCAATCAATCCGTAAGAAAAGCTTTATTGAAATTAGGTTATTCCGAAAGCCAGATTGAAGATATTGAAAACTATTCACGCGGTCATGGTACTCTTAAAGGATGCACTTTATTAAACAATCAGATTTTGAAAGAAAAGGGATTTACAAACGAGATAATCGGCAAAATCGAATCACAGTTAAAAAGTGTTTTCGATATACGGTTTGCATTCAACAAATGGACTATAGGTGAAGAAATTTGCCACAAACTTGGTTTTACGAAAGAACAACTCGATGACAGCGAATTCGACATTCTTGCCAAGCTCGGTTTTTCATCCGATGAAATTGATAACATAAATGATTATGTTTGCGGAACCATGATGATTGAAGGTGCGCCGCATCTCGATGAAAAACATTTACCAATCTTCGATACAGCGAATAAGTGCGGAAAGAAAGGAAAAAGATATATTCCATATATGGGACATGTACGCATGATGTCTGCCGCACAACCATTCATTTCCGGTGCAATATCAAAAACGGTCAATATGCCTGCACATGCCACTGTAGAAGAAATCGGCAAGGTTTATCTTGAATCCTGGGGAATGATGTTAAAAGCGATTTCGGTTTACCGTGACGGTTCAAAGCTTTCACAGCCGTTGAATTCTTCTAACTTAAAAGACCTCGACGAAATAGTTATGCTGGGTGATGAGGAATCATTGGATGAAACCTTGGGTCCAAAAGAATTGCAGGAGCAAATCGGTAATAAATTAATGAACAGGTCGGTAAGGCGAAGATTGCCCAAAAAGCGCAACGGGCACATTCGCGAAGGATTTGTTGGCGGACATAAAGTCTATCTTAGAACGGGTGAATACGAAGACGGGACTTTAGGTGAAATTTTTATTGATATGTACAAGGAAGGAGCATCTTTCAAAGGTTTGCTAAACACTTTTGCAGTTCTTGCCTCAAAAGCATTGCAGTACGGAATACCGCTTGAAGAACTTGTGGATTCATTTACTTTCACAAGATTTGAACCAGCCGGAGTTGTAACAGGACATGAAGCAATTAAAAATGCTACTTCAATTTTGGATTATGTGTTCCGTTCACTTGGCTACGACTATCTGGGCAGGACTGACTTTGTTCACGAAAAAGCAGTTGATGAAGATACTGAAGTAAACGGCAAAAAACCAAATGGTACGACCGGTAAAACAGAAGCTCAAAAAATCGTAAAACTGGAACCGGAGGGTCCTCCGCAAAAAAAGCCCATAGTTTTGACTCCGAAAATGAATCAGGAGTCAAGGCATGAATTAGTTGAATCGGAAGTGAACAGTTCAGGCAAAGTAAGCTCTTCCGGTTTGTTTGGCGGAAATGGCTCAAAACCGGTAATGAAAGCAAAAGAAGCTTTAAGAATCGGATACACAGGAGAGCAATGTTCATCTTGCGGCTCGATTAGGGTGAAGCGGAATGGAAGTTGCACCGTTTGCGAAGATTGCGGAGCAACAAGCGGCTGTTCGTAATAAAAATGCTTATAATAAGATAAAGAATCCATAATTCTTATGAGTTATGGATTCTTTCCTGTTTTCAGCAGACAATAATAATATTATTACAAATCTTGCAAATAAACAAAGTAATTTTTGGAGAAAGGGATTATTCGAAATAAAAATAAAGCAGGAACTTGCATTAAAACAAATTCCTGCAATAAATAATAGCTTTAATCTCTAATCCTGATTATCAAGTTCAGTTGTAATTTTTGATATCATCTCCTTGGCTTTGGAGTGCGCACCTTCCATGAAAGGAGTCAGTAAATCAATAGGTACAGGAAATACTATAGTAGAGTTTTTCTCTGTAGCTATGTCTGCTAAAGTCTGCAAAAATCTTAGCTGCAGGGCAATTGGGTATTCCTGTATTTGTTTTGCGGCATCTGCGAGTTTCCTTGCCGCCTGAAACTCTCCGTCAGCATTAATAACCTTTGCACGTCTTTCTCTTTCGGCTTCTGCCTGGCGTGCCATAGCTCTTTGCATTTCGATTGGCAGGTCAATCTGCTTGACTTCTACTGATGATACTTTAATACCCCAGGGTTCGGTATGGTCATCAATAATCTGCTGAAGTAAATGATTGATTTTATCACGTTCTGCAAGGATTTCATCAAGGTCGGATTGCCCCAAAATACTTCTCAATGTTGTCTGTGCTAGCTGATTTGTAGCGAACAAGTAATTCTCTACATCAACTATTGCCTTGTCTGCTTCCATTACCCTGAAATACAAAACTGCATTGACTTTAATTGAAACATTGTCCTTTGTAATCACATCCTGTGGTTCGATGTCCATAACAACCGTCCTCATGCTTACACGAATCATTTTATCAATGAATGGTATAAGTATGATCAAGCCGGGTCCTTTAACGGCAATCAATCTTCCGAGACGGAAAATGACCGCTCTCTCGTATTCGCGCATAATCTTTATAGCTGATGCAAGAATCAGCAATACGAACGCAACAATTACTAATGATGGCATAATGCCTCCTTTTTAATTAATGAATAAATATTTTTAACTTTTTCCTTTAACTTTCAGAATCATATTTTTGATTGATAGGACAACAATATCCTGTCCATCTTTTATTTCTTCATCAGTTATGGCTTTCCATATTTCGCCATGCACTTTGACTTTTCCTTTGGTTTTGCTGTCGAAATCCGAAAGCGAAAGCCCTTCTTCACCAACCATTGCTTCCTTACCGCTTGCACCTTTTCTCGTCTGTGCTTTCAGTCCAAGAGCAGCGATAAATACAAAAAACAATGTTGTTAATATTACGATTGTTATTATTAAACTCATAGATATACTCACAAATTCTAATTCAGAACCGGGTTCAATTAACATCAGCGAACCAAGCAAAATACCGACAACCCCGCCTATAGTCAGTAATCCGTAGCTTGGAACTTTTATTTCCAATAGAAACAGTACAACTGCAAGTAATATTAAAGCTAATCCTGCATAGTTAATCGGTAGCATTTGCAACGAATAAGCCGCAAGTATTATTGCAATTCCTCCTATTACACCCGGGAAAACAGCTCCGGGATTATATAATTCAAAGAAGATTCCGTAAATTCCCAGCATAAGAAGAATGTATGCGATATTCGGGTCGCTGATTATTCCAAGTATCTTGATTCTCCAGCTTTGCTCGTAATTCTCAACTTCGATATTATTAGTATTTATCGTAAAAGTACCTGATGGTAATTCAACACTTAAACCATTAATTGCAACGAGAAGTGAATCCATATTTGGGCAGATATAATCAATAGCTCCACTGTCGAGAGCTTCTGTCTCGGTAGCGGCAATACTTTCCCGTACAGTCATTTCAGCCCAGCCGACATTTCTATTTCTTTTCTTTGCGATGGACCTCATAAAAGCCGATGCATCGTTTGTAATCTTATCATACATGGCTTGACTAGTATCGCTGTTGCCGCCAAGCCCAACCGGATGAGCCGCACCAATGTTAGTTCCCGGAGCCATCACGGCAATATTTGCAGCAAGCGTTATGAATACACCTGCAGAACCGGCTCTGGCTCCTGATGGGGCTACATAAACGACGACCGGAATATTCGAAGATAATAAATCGCTGACTATATCTCTTGTGGATTCAAGCAAGCCGCCGGGAGTATTCAAACGTATTATCAAAGCCTCTGCTTTTTTTTCTTCGGTATAATTTATACTTGAATGAATATACTCTGCGGTTGCAGGACCAATCCCGCTTTTAATATCTATAAGAATAACTTTATTTTTAGCAGAGCCAAAGCTAAACGTTATGATAAAAATCAGCAATATATATTTGATTTGTTTCATTTTTTCGTATTCTCTGAAAATTAAATTTTATAAATGACAATATATATATTTTTTAGTAATTTA
>JAZDIP010000048.1:0-83685 GCA_043804925.1 bacterium
AATAGTAATTTTTCATATTCCGCTCCTTTAATTATTTACAACAATGTCTATTGTAGAAATAAATTCACCTGCAGAGAAACGAATATGATATATTCCGGATGGGATGGAACCTGTATACATATCAATATTATAAATTCCCGGTTCCTTAAAACCATCAAATAAATTTTGAATTTTATTACCTATTAAATCAAAAATATCAATTTTTAAGTTTATAAATTGATTCACAGTATATTCAAGTGTCATAGAATCAATGCCCGGATTTGGAAAAGATGAGATATTTGATATAATTTCTATTGGATTATCTGGTTCTTCAACTCCGGTTCCTGTCCATTTTGCGTTGAATAAAATTAAATGCCCAGGTGAACAGGAGGCTATATATTTTAAATCAGTTGTATAATCAACTGACATTTTCGGACCAAGATAATTATAAGTATAAGTATTCACTCCGGTTTCAATATCCCAAATTCTTACAGTGTAATCGTCACCAGCAGATATTAGGTATTTTGAGTCTGGAGTTATCTTCATACCCCAAATCACACCATCGGAATGCCCTTTAAATTCATGTAATTTTTTATAAGTTGATATTTCGTATGATATCATTGTTGGGATTTCATCATCTTTATAGACAAGTATTTTTTTATCATTATCAAAAAATTTAAATCTAACAACATTTGATATTTGAAAATTAGTAAACTCTTTTTTTAATAAATCATAATTACGTAATATATTATTATACCCACTTATTCCAAGATACTTACCATCATCTGTAAACTCAAGACAGGCTCCATTGTAACTATCAGGATTCATTTTATTGTAAAAACTATCAATCAATTCCTTTGTGTGGATATTCCAAATTTTAACTCCTTTATTATAACTGCTTGCTGCTAACAATTGTTCGTCAGGTGAAAAAGCATTATATTTAGTATAGGAGCCATTAAAATCATTGAATCTTTGATACATTTCCATTGTTTCTGTATCCCAAACTGTTATTACTCCCGTACTTGTACATGAAGCAAGATATTTACCAGTTTTTGATAAAGATAGATATGTTATCCAACCATGATTAATTGATTTCAAACTTTGACCTGTTTCGGTATCGAAAACTTTAAGAGAATCTCCCCCTGTATAAATCTTTGTACCGTCCTTAGAGAATAGAACGCTTGTAAAGTTCTGTGAAGGCCAGCTTGTGTATGTCCAGACTGTGTCGGGTAGTGGCTCTTGCGCTTTTGCCCGCTCCAGCCCTGAGATGGCGAGCAGGAAAGCGATTAAGAAAAAAAGTTTACGTTTCATAGTGTACTCCTTAAATAATTTTAGGCAATTTATTATTTAATTTACAAATAATTTTGGGGAAATGCAAATTTATTTATTGTAGGACACAAGAAAAGGAGAAAGGTTACACTAATTTATCCAAAAACTGAAAATAAAAAAAGTCCGGTAAAGCATCACCGGACTCTATATACTATATCAATTATTTTGCTTTCAAAAATATATCTTGTTCGTTCAGGGCAGAGAGCTAAAAGACAGATAAGGAAGCCAGGACAAAATAATTAATACCTGCGGTTGAAATTTCCACCGCCGCCACCGCCACTGCGCCGACCGCCGCCGCCGCCATCGCGTTCTTTCCTTTGTCTCGCTTCATTTACAACAATTTTTCTGTCGTCTAATTCACGCTCGTTTAATTCTTCAATGGCTTTATGACCGCCATTTTGTTCCATCTCTACAAAACCAAAACCTTTTAGTTTACCCGTTTCGAAATCTTTAATCAGTTTTACAGAATGCACAGCGCCATATTCTTCAAATAGTTTTGTGATATCTGTTTCATCAACATTGTAAGGTAAATTACCTACATAAATATTCATATAAAATCCTTCTAAAAAAAATAAAGTTAAAAAAAATTCTCTGCCGGAATTATTAACGGTTATAGTATTTTATTATTTTAGCTAAATATTAATATTTTCAATTATTTTTGAAATCCGTAAATAATAATTGAATTTGTAAAAATATTTAAAAAATTTTCAGGGCATTTCGGGTGCACCCTTTCTCCCTTTCAGGAAAGGACAATTATACACTTGTACTCCTGCAATTATTTTAACAAAATATAAACCATCTTCTAAATTGTCTCCAAATTGAAGAGAATGAAAACCAGGTTTTAGATTATCACGTAATAATAAATAAAAGTAAGTTTTGTCAATACTGTGTATCGAAACCTCTACGCTTGCTTCATTGGTAATAGGAAAAGAAATTTCCCCGGTTGATGTTATTGGATTTGGGTATATATCCAATAAGGAATCATTAGCGTACAAATCGAAATTAACGTTGCCTTCCTTATTTAAGAGAAGATTTGTATAATAATAACCTTCCTGAATCCATGAATGTTGCTCCTTTAACAATTGGGTAAGAGAGTCATAAGGAAACATTTTTACATCCTCTTTTTTTATTGTGAATTCAGAACTATACTCTACCATCTCATCATTCAATGTCATCCTGATTTTGTATGGCTTATTATATTCTACATCTTTAAATACATAGAATATGTCACAAGTTGTATCGGCAACCGTATAAGTAGTACCGACAACTTCATCGTTACTTAATAATTCAATCTTTGTACCGGAAAGATAATAGCTACAGTTAAATTCCCCAAGTGTCATACCAATTGCACTTTTCCGTATTAGTCTGAAATTTACGGAACCGATTAGCTGGAATTCAATATCTTTCTTTGGTTCTTGTGTGCTTTCACAAGATACAATTAGCAGTAAGATTAGCAGCAAAAAAATATTTTGTGTTTTCATGACGCAGCTCCTTAATTTTTTACTTTTAATATACAAAATAATTTTCAGAAAACACAAATATTTTTTTTATTTTTTCAATTTTTTTAATGTTTCATTGGCTCTGCAAAAAAAAGCCGCTTTTTTGTGTGGAAGAAGGGCTTGTAGATTTTGAATTAATTCATTTTTCAATTCAGGATAGAATTTACAAATCTTATATAGCACATCAATACTATAGACAGCCAAAGATTCACGTTCGCTTTGTCCATTTAGGAGTTCAAAACAAACCTGGGTCAATTCACCCAGAAATTCTTCATTATAAGGTAATTCTATTTCATAGAACACACTTAGCAGGTTACCGCGGATACTGTCATTTTTAACTGTTTTCAAACCTGTTAATATATCATTCAGGTGTGGTTCAATTAAGTTTGGTTCATGCTTTGTACAAAAATACAGAACTCTCGAAGCCCTCAACGAGTATTTGGAATTTTCATTCAAAGCCAAATACAGCATCTTATTAAACAATTTCCTGTCATTTAATGTTTCTTCAGTTGCTTTGTCAATAGTTGCTCTTGAACTGTCTTTTAATAATACTGCCAAATTCATTTCCATTTAACCACCAATAGTATAACAAGTCAAATTAAAAAAGACAAAATTATTTAAATAAAATGAATTAAATTTGTATAAATATAAAAAATTATTGCTTTTAATAAATTATTGGTGCAAAAATTTCATGGCTCTCAGCCATAACCATATTGATTTTGGTATAACAGACAAGGTGTCATATTTTGCAGACCCTCATAGAAGCCCCATATCGGAGTTGTATAAGGATATTGATGAAATAAGCATTAGTACTTTCGTAAACGAATTACTTGCCATTGTTCCAAATTTTCTGTTGCTACTAAACAGTAACCGTCAAATTATAACGGTTAATTATTCTTTTCTCAATTTTCTTGATATTGAAAATCCAACTGACCTACTTGGATTAAGAATAGGCGAAGCTTTAAATTGCGATTACTCCAATATTATGCCTGCGGGATGTGGTACAAGCAAATACTGCTCAAGTTGTAAATTAGCAATATCTCTTGTTGCATCTTTGAACAAAAATATAACCGAAGAAACTTATTGCTCAATTTTATCAACAAAAAAAGGCACTACTAAAGAGTACTTCTTTTCATGTAAATCTTCACGAATTATATTAAACAAAAAGAAATATATTCTTGTTTTTTTTAATGATTTAACCGAGCACCGGAAAAGAGCTTATCTTGAAAAAACATTTTTTGGCGATATTACTTATTTAATTGATATTTTAAATAAAAATATAACGAATATCAGTGAAAATCCTGAGGAATTGGAGCAACAATGTGCTAAGGTAAAATATATAGTAAAATTAATCAATCAGGAAACCGAGTACCAAAAGGCACTATTCAAACATAAAGAATCCGAATTTATTCAGAATAAAGAAATAATTTCTGTAAACCTGTTATTAAATGGTTTAAAACAAATTATTGAATATAATCCTAAATTTTCAAATATTAAACTATTAATAATTTTTCCAAAAGATGATTTAAATTTTGAGTCGGATTTGATTTTATTAACCAGAATTCTATTGCATATTCTAATAAATGCTTTGGAACATAGCAAACCTGGAACTCTCGTAAGATTATGGACAGAGATAAATGAGAATGATATTACTTTCAATGTCTGGAATGATTTTTATATACCCGAGGAAACCGCAATAAGAATTTTCCAAAAATATTTCACAACTCATGATTCGATAAGCAGAGGATTGGGAACCTATTTTATTAAATATTTCGGTGAAAATATTCTCGGAGGAAAGGTTGATTTTGTTACTTCTAAAATTTCCGGGACAACATTCACCTTTTCAATACCAATTAAATAAAAGAATCTAACAAAATTTTTTTATATATAAATTTATGTCGAATTTTGTTTTGCATCCCTGATAGCTCATATACCTGATTTTACCAAAAATCGGCCTTGGATTCCAAGCTCTGTCGTGAACACCACCAATGCTCCAGGCAATACCCGTATAACCATTAGGGTCTCTTCCATCGAGGGAATATTTATCATTCAGAAAAATAGCAAATTCCATAGCTTCTTCCGGTGATTTTGTCCACTCAAGAATTTTTTTAGCCCAATACATTCGCATATAACCATGCATTTTCCCTGTTTGAACCATTTCTACCTGAGCGGCATTCCAAAGATTGTCCCTGGTTTCCGCATTTTCAAATTCTTCTAAGGAATAAAGATACTCTCTCTTTCTTTTACGATGTTCGTCAAGTGATTTCTTCGCCCAATCCGGGAAACCCTCAACATTGTCATAATTGGAATTATAGAAACAAAAGTTATCTGCCAATTCTTTCCTTGTAATTATTTCTTCGAGAAAGGATTCTTTAGCTTCCTGCAATGAATAGGAATGCATAATTTCAAGAGCCACTCTTTGAGCAGAAATTTGTCCAAAATGCAGATAAGGTGAAAGGTTGGATACTTTATCAGCATTAGGATTATTTTGCTGTATATGGTAAAATTGGAGTTTATTCCTAATGAAGTCAGTTAAAGTCAGCTTAGCATTTTTTTCACCTGATTTAAGCCATTTTACAGGTTTAACCTGTCTGGAAACCCTCAAGTTTTTTAAAATATTTTTCCAGTCTATATTGCCTTCAACCGGTTTATTAAGCGGTTTTAATTGTGGAAAATCTTCCATATATTCATATAAAATCCTATTGATTTTCGGTCGAAGCGTATATGCGGAATATTCCTCTTTTAAACTAGCAATCCGGCATGGTACTATATTGTGGGCATCAACTTCGTAAAAAGCAATATTTAATTTACGGTTAACATCTTCTTTCCATTTTCTTGTGATTTTCAAGGGATTAAAATCGGAAACCAGGCAACCTGCATTTATTTCCGAAAGATATTTAGGAATCTGTAGTTCAGGTTTGCCTTTGAGCAATTTAAAATCAATTCCAAGTTTATTTAGTTCTTTTTCGACTGTCTCGAGTCCATCAATCATAAACTTGAATTGCCTGAATCCTGCACCTAAAAAATCAGTAACTAAACAGAATAGGACTACAAACGGCACCTTTCTTTCTACTGCTTTTTCGTAACCGTAAAGCAATGCCCAATTGTCATTTACCCTATGGTCGCGGCTCATCCAATAGACCACAGGACCTTTAAAGTCAGGATATTCATTTAATTTTACTACTCTTTTCTTATTGACATTTACCATAACATTTAGAATTTTACCGTTTTTAATAATTTAATTTAAAGAAAATGTTTCAAATATCAATTTCTAAAATTAATTTCCTGTTAAAAAATAAGATTCAACCATATTTTAATTTATAAATTACAATGGAATAACTGTTAAAACCGTCTTTGAACCCATCATTGTAATTTTTAATTGTGAATTGTGAATTTTTTAAATGAAATTTTGTCTTTGTAAATCTTCCGTAAATGGGTTAATATTAGTATTATCCCTCTTCCTCATTGTATTTTTCAGTTGCAAAACAGTTGAAAGAAAGTCCGGTTTTGATATGATGAGGGAAATTGCCGATGTTGATTTTGACACAGTAAAAAAACCGATTTACCTGACAGGTACAATCCCTATTGATTCCGTAAATGTAGATTTGTTGGCAACAGATATACACAGGCACGATATTAGCAAATATCCAAAAGAAGTTGTTTTATTCGCCAGAGTCTATGATTCATTGGGGCATTTCGTAACAAATATGGCAAAACCCTACCTGAAAGATACGACAACCAATTATTGGAAAAGATTGCAGGAGACTTTAGGGCAAAAAATAGTTAAAGGTCCTTTCAATATTGATACATTTACGGTTAGAGAGTACGGAGCCAATGATTCCATCCCTTATAACATTGCTTTGACTGTTGATTACAGCGGTTCGATGTCAGCAGTTCTTGAAACAATATTTGAAGGAACTGAGATATTTGTTGATATGAAAATGAAATATGACCGGATTGCTATCAGTTCATTTAACAATGAATATTTTCCAAAGGTTCCTTTGACAAAAGACAAAGATTCGATACTACAACTTTACAGAACGACAAAAGAAGAGGGAATAGGGCTTTTTTCAGCACCTAATCAGGCAATTTGGGAATCAATGAAAATATTTAAAGGAACGGATAGCACTACTCCGAGAGTTCTTGTGATATTTACAGATGGAGATGATAATTATTCTAAAACAAAAATTGGGGATTTGATTGAAAAAGCCAAGCGCGAAAATATATTTATTTTTACAGTGGCTTTTGGATATACACAGGATAAAAATCTAAGGCAAATAGCAGAGTACACGGGAGGAAAATTCTACAAGGCATATACTAAAGAAGAACTTATTGCGATTTTCCGCGATATATACATGAGCTTGCGTTACTTTTATAAAATCACATATAAGCCGCCTGTTTATTGGGGCTACCATTACGTTGAAACATTTATTAATGTCCCGGGCAGGGAAGATACATTAATTGCACATACATGGTATGATTCATCCGATTTATTCGATTGGGATGATTTGGGGGATGCTTTTTCAAGACCAATTCTTTTTGACTTTGACAGTGCAGTTGTTTGGCCCGAATCATATTGGGTTTTGGATGAAATAGCTGACAAACTATTGAGTTTACCACGTGTTAAATTAGAAATTCAGGGGCATACGGATAATATTGGTGAAATTGAATACAACCAGGATTTATCGGAGCGAAGAGCCATAGCTGTAAAAGAAGCACTAATCGAACGGGGTGTGGAAGAAAACCGTTTACGTTCACGCGGTTTCGGTGAGTCCAAACCAATAGCTCCTAATGACAATAATGCAAACAGGGCAAAAAACAGAAGAACACAATTTGTGATTATTGCTAAGTAGAAAAAGTCTGAACCATTGATTAAACCCAAATTATTCAATAAAAATAATAACATTGACATGATGCAAGACTGACGCCGTCATTGCGAGGAGTGCAACGACGAAGCAATCCTTAGTATCAAGGGGATTGCTTCACTGCGTTTGCAATTACTGTAGCACTGGTCTCATGAAATTTTTTAAAATATTTCTTTTATATAATGAATAATTTGGATTAATCTGATTAAATGATTTTACTGATTTTTTTTTGGTTAGTGGATATAACTGAAATAATGCGAGAAATATCATACTGATTTGATTAAATCATCCGGTATTCCATAAAAATCTGTTAGTACTTCACAATCTTTTGAAATTCAGTTTTTTCACCAGACTGAACCTGCAGAAAATATAAACCTGAACTGAGATTGCTCAAATCAAAATTAACTTCATTCAATCCATTTGTTGTTGGAAAAACTTCTTTGTCAATCAACAAATGACCCGTTAGACTTAAAATACTGAGATGAGTTTTATTATTTGAATTCAATAGAACTTTTAAGTCATCATTAACCGGGTTAGGTAATAATGATTCAATGATAGTATTGTTGAACGTATTATCATCAACATCAACAATAACATTACCTGTAAATTTGTAAACACCTCTGCCGACTACCCAACCGGTTGTATCATCAATAAACCAAATATCATCCAAAGGAGCATTAGTTTTAATACCAGAATTTAAAAGATGCCAACTTTCACCAGCATTATAAGTATAATAAATTGAATTTTGTTGACCAACCCCCCAACCTCTCATGGAGTCCAGTAAAAAAGCACCAAACATAGTTATGGTTGTTGGAAAATCTCTCCATGTTTTGCCCAAATCTTTGCTTATTCTTAATCCTCCCCTAATTCCTCCACCATAGCATCCCTCTGAATATGGGACTAAAATTGTATTACCTGAAACAGCAATATCTTCCTGCCAATCTCTGTCTCCGGTACTGCATAAAGTATTCCATGTAACGCCTCCATTAGTTGTTTTCCAAATCAAGCCACTACTTGAAGCATAACCTTCACCATATAGGGATTCAAGAATAACATCAGAAAGCCCGGATTCGGGTTCATGTCCAATAAAAGTAGTCCATGATTGTCCACCATTTGTCGTTCTTCTAAAATATTGAGAACCATCACAACCACCACCAACTGCCATTCCGATATCAAGTGTAATAAAAAAAACTCCCCAGATATCGCCATCTGCTCCGGTATCAATAACACTTCTCCATGAAGCACCTCCATCTGTAGATTTAAATACTCTTGATTCTCCGGAAGCATAGCCAATTTTTTGGTTTGAAAAATGAACACTTTCGAGTTGATTAATTGTCGGGATAAATGTAGTATCATAAACAATATTTCCACCAATATCTATAGTATCAATAACTATATCCATTATTTTTGTGCCAGACCACGTTTCACCGCCATTGGTAGTTCTCAGAATATTTCCACCATATCCACAAATCCATCCGTAATCCGGATTACCTTTTAAAAAGAAGACATCCAGCCAATAAATATTATTATATGGTTCAGGAATATTTGTAACTTCATCCCATTTGTAACCTGAGATTTCTTGAGAATAAGCTTTTGTTTCAGAGCCAATGAAGTAGCAAAGAATAATTATGGCAAATATTTTTTTCATAATGACCACCTCTAATTTGATGAGTTCAAATATAGTATAAATAATTTATTCAGCAAAATTTATTTTTTCTCTTTCGGCAGACTAACTTCAACAAGTTCAGTATGACAATTCAGTGAATAGTGAATAACGAACACTGAATAGTAAATCGAAACTCGAAATTATTAATTAGTAATTAGTAATTAAATGTTACCCAATCTTTTTCTTGTTGATTATATTCAATAAAATGTTTCTGTAGGAACGGCCAATCGGTATCTCTTCGTCTCCGATTTTGATTATATTTCCTTCAACAAAATCTATTTTGCTTATTGAAACAATATAGGATTTGTGAACCCTTGTAAAATCACTTGGAGACAGCATCTGCTCAACATCTTTCAAATTGTCGCGTATAATATATTTTTTTTCGACTGTATGAAGTTCAATGTAATCGCTTAATCCTTTGAGGAAAAGAATGTTGTCAAGGAAAATTTTCACGTTTTTGCTGTCTGCATTAACGAAGATGAAATCGAGCTTTTTACCATTTTTGCCGCTGCCGATTTTCACCTTTTGCGAAGCCAAATGTTCATGTGCTTTGTCAATTGCTTTGAGGAATCTCGAAAATGAAAAAGGTTTGATAAGATAATCAATTGCATTGTAATTGTAGCTTTCGACTGCATAATCATCATAAGCAGTAGTGAAGATGACCAGAGGATTTTTTGTTAAAGATTCCAACATTTCGAAGCCGGATAAGTCAGGCATTTGGATATCCAAAAAGATTAAATCAACCGGTTTTTCCTTTAAGATTTGCAAAGCTTCCAAAGCCGAAGTACATTTTGCTTCAAGTTCCAGAAACTCGATTTTTTTAATATAATCCTCGATTATATCGAGAGCCAGCGGCTCATCATCTACGGCAATACATTTTGTAATCATTTTAAGTTTAACTCCAATGTTACATGAAATTTATTATCTTTATTTTTAATATTCAATTTATGGTTTCCGGGATAAAGTAAATCGAGCCGCCGCTTCACATTTCTTAATCCGACACCGGTTGTTTCGTCTTTGTTTCTTTGCCCGATATGGTTGTCAACGGTAAAAAACAAAGAATCCTTTATCAGTTCCAATTTAAAATAGATGAATGCTTCCGAAGAAGTAATGTCAGCATGTTTGAATGTATTTTCAACAAATGGTATTAAAAGCATAGGGCTAATCTGTGCCTGTGCATCGTCAATCCTTATATCCGATGTAACGATTTCAGGATTGGACAGACGTAAACGCTGTAGCTCAATAAAGCTTTTAACATAGCTTATTTCCTTCACTAATTCGATTTTTTCCTTGGAATTTTCTTTGAGCATATACCTCATTAAATCGGAAAGCATAAGGACAGCTTCAGGGGCGCTGTCCGATTTCCTCTGTACAAGTGAATACAGATTATTCAATGTATTAAATAAAAAATGAGGGCTAATTTGTGATTTCAACAGTTTTATTTCCGAAACGGTTTTTTCGCGTTCGAGTTCATCCTTCAATTTAAGATTGTTAAACCAATCCAAAGTGAATTTTGCACCTGTGCTGACAAGTAAATAAAACATAATTTGGAACAACAGATAAGGAACTGCCTTCAATCTGTCATCGAAGTAAAAATTACCGCTTTTGAAATACCAATCCAAAATCCTTGCCTGCAAAATATAGAGCAAAATTGTAACTGAAATCACAACCAATACTGCCGAAAGATAACGCCAATACTTCCTCCTTGAAAGAAATTTCGGAATAATATAAAGGTAGTTAAGATAGAAAATACCGATGATAATAATTAGGAAAGTTGCCTGTTTAAAAATAATATTTTGTACTCCGTATGATTCCAGATAGTTGGAATCGAGAGTCAAACTAATATTAATAACATATAAAAGCCAAAAAATTATATGTACAACTATTTCAGTGCTTCTGTTCATAAATACAAAACTATAAATATTATTATTATTTACAAGATATTTTTATTAACGTATATGAAGTGGTTTTTGTTTCAAAGTTTAAAACGAAGGACAGAAAGACCAAAAGAAAGAATGACAGAAAAAATTTGAGCTAACTATCAAAAAAAACTTATGAAAATTAACATTTGGAAATTAGAAAAAAATTCTTATTTTGGTTATAGAAATAATCAGCAAATAAAAAGATTCAGAAATTTTACTGATTATATTCATTCGAAATTAATGTTTACCGGCTGGTAATTATTTTTTAGGTATAAGTGCTGTTACACAAAGAGGTTTTACTTATTTTGGAACAAAGAAAATTGCTTATTTAAAATAATTTATTTTTATTTGGAGTGTAGTTAAATACTGCACTCCAAAAAAATAACTAAGGATTTAGCATGAAAAATCATATTAAATTAATGTTTCTTTACTTGTTGTTTTCTCAATCATTTGCCTATTCACAAGATTATCTTGCTCCGGGTCAAACGGGTTATTTCCTTGAAAACAGAGGACAATGGAATAGTGAAGTAAGATTTCTTAATTATTCAAAATCATTTGATACATGGATTTGTAAAGATTACTTAATTTTTGATATTCAAAGTGTCAAAGAAGTTATTAATGTTCCTGATAATAATTGTGCGCGTTATGATGATAAAAATACTCTAACAGTTATTGAAAGAAATCCTGTCAAATTAAAATTCGTTGGTGCAAAAACATCCAATTTTAAATTTTATGATGCAGATATTTACAATACATATTTCAATTATTTTTTTGGTAGCGACAGTTCTCAATGGATTACAGAGCTTTACCCCAAAAAAAGTATATTTGTTGAAAATCTTTACGATGGTATTGGAATAAGATATTATATTGAAAATTCAAACCTAAGATATGATTTTATTATTGAACCGGGGTCAAATCCTGAAATTATTGAAATGAGTTTTGAGGGACATGAGTCTATTGATATCAACAAATATGGTGAGTTATGTATTAAAACGAAAATCGGCAGTTTTAAGCAATGTGGTTTATATGCATACCAATTAATTAATAAAAAAGAAGTACCGGTTGAATGTTCAATGAACATATCCGTAAATGGAAACGTAAATTTTAAATTAGGAAAATACAATAAATCTGAAACACTGATTATTGACCCATTAATATATTCACTTGCCTTATACGGGCATGCCCCGGATTATATAACAGGTGGAATAGAAAATGACAGATTTGATAACACATATATTTGTGGTACTTCCCGCTCAACTGATTTTCCAATAACCGAACAATATTTCATAGATTCTGTTCATACAACTACTTATGTTTTTTTAAGCAAAATAAATCCTGACGGTACGAAACTGCTTTATTCGACTTTCATAGGTTGTCCAAATAAAAATAAAAAAAATGGAACTGATGCCGTAGGTTTTAAATTAGGACCTGACAATACATCATATATTTGTGCTAATACATTTTGTAATGATTTTCCGCTAAGCGAAGATGCTTACAGTAAAAATTTCCCAATAGGTTCTATAAATGACTATGTTGCATTCGCTGTTGATTCTACGGGAACCCGCTTAACATTTTCAACATTTCTAAATCTTCCAAAATCAGCTGGTACATCCGGCATTGATATTGATTATGAAGGTAATATATATTTAGCAGGTAGTTTGGATGAAAACGGATTACCTATAACGGAAAATGCAATAAAAAAAGAGTATCAAGCCGATAGTAACGGGATGACTTGGCAAGATGCATATATCTTGAAATTAAATTTAACCGGAAGTAAAATATTATTTTGTACTTATTTTGGTGGTATAGACCATAATGAAGTAGTATTGGATTTTGATGTTGATAGTACGGGAAATGTATATATAACCGGACATACTCAATCGGAAGATTTTCCTTATACTGAAAATGCTTTTCAGAAAGTTCCTTTCCCTAATGTTGACAATCCTTTTATTGCTAAGATAAATACAAACAATGGGGAACTTGTTTATTCGACTATGGTGGGTAGTACGGGGCAGAGCATGGTTTTCGCTTTAGGAACTACCTCTGACGGGTGTGCAATCATTGGCGGTTTTACCGAATCGTTTGATTTTCCAGGAGTAGAAAACGGTTATTTTAATGTAAATCCTGATAATGTGATTCATGCTTTTGTTGTGAAATTGAATGCAGACGGCAGCAATGTGATTGCATCTGCTCATCTTGGGGGTCGTTTTTTCAGTCGTGTTGAAGATATTGTAATTGATTATGATGGTTATTTAATTGTTAGCGGACGTACTGAATCATCAGACTTCCCTATCACTGAAGATGCTTTCCAAAAAGAATTAAAAGGCAAAGAAGAAATATTTTTCTGTGAATTCAGTCCTGGTTTAAAAGAACTTTTATATTCTTCTTTTTTAGGGGGAAGTAATACTGATGCAGAATCTATTGTAACAGTGGATAAAAAAAATAATATTATTATCGGTGGGTTAACTATTTCCCACCTTGATTTTCCATTAACTAACTCTGAATTTTATTTCAAAGGGCAAGATGAAAGTTTTATTGCAAAATTCGATATTTTAACGGGTATAAATGATTTTATAAGTAATGACAATGAAATTGAAATATTTCCAAATCCCATAAATAGTAACCAGCTTTTTAATATAATTTTCCATATTGTTAATACTTCTAACATAGAAGTTGATTTAGTTAATAACATGGGGATTAACGTTGCCGAAATCTTTTCCGGCTTCAAAGAATCTGGCAGTCATTCTATTCAATTCAAATCACCACTCGGAATTGCGTCCGGGCTATACTGGGTTAGATTAATTATTGACGGGAATGAGCAGATAGTTAAACCAATTATGATGATAGAATAAGAGACAGGTATAAAACATGTCTCTAATTAATTTCAAACCATGTCATAAGCTTCATTGTTTCGAAAATGCCTTTGGGAAGTTCCGGACGTGGACCTAATTCAAATACCTTGACAATTTCCATACTTTGTCCAATTTCTTCTCTTTCATATTCTTTGATAAACTCAAGAGCTTCTTCGTTTGTTTCTGCCGCAACAGTGTATATGGTTTTAAAAATATCTGTCAGTTCTTCTGATTTGTAGATATATGTCAATTTTCCTTTTATCTGGATACGCTTTAGCTGGTTTTTTTGAGAATAACTTGATTTTATTTCCCTTATCAGCCACAAAATATTTTTATCCAATCTGTTGAAATGAGCAGATTTTAAGGCATATTCCAATGCCTCAAGTTTGGCATATTTTGTTTCAACCATAGCCGATGCGAGTAGATAATATATTTCCGCAATTTGCTTATCACCATTGCCGTAGGCATTTGCAGGCAGATTTTTGGAAGAATCTTTTGCATAACGAATCAATTGAGAAAATTCTTTGTTTTTCCAGAACCTGACAATTGTCTTTAGACAATTTTTTTTGAATTTCAGTTCTTCATCAGTGAACTGCATTTTCAATTCATTTTCCTTTAATATAATCTTTTGTTCTTCCATGTTCTCCTTCTTTTTTATTTTTCAATAATTAATGGAATGCAATTGCAATGTTTTGCCACGAGAGGCTTTGCTTTTTCAGCAGTCTTTCTGTCTTTATATTCACCAATAATGACAGCATACATTGTTGCACTGCCGATTTTCTTCGGCAAAACATTGGCAACCAATCTCAATTTGGTATATTTGCCAGCTTCATTCTTTGCCGCTGTTTGTGTGGAATAAATTCCCACCTGAAGAGCATATTTACCTGTTGGAGCAGGAACCGGTTCTTTGAAAATTTCTTTTACTTCCGGTTTTTGTTCTTCATTAATACCTTCTTCCATCCCCATTTTTTCATCGCCATCTTCTTCAATACCCGATAAAACCTCCTGATTTAAATCCTTAGTATGTTGATTCATAGTAACCTTGACAGCATTTAAATGTTTACTTTGCTGATTTACAGAAACCTTGACAGCATTAGACGCAAAATTAAGATATTCGGAATCAGGAAATAATTTCCTGAAATCGTCCAAATACTTTTTTGCCTCCGAAGTATCACCTGTAATTGAATAATATTGAACCAAACGCAGATAAACATCATCAATCCATTCACTTTTGGGATATTTCGATAAAATATCTTTATAGATACTAACCGCCAAAGAGCCGTCATCTAAAACCACTCCATGAAGAAATTTTACTCCGGCATCATCAGGGTATTTAGCCAAAAGCTCGGGCAATTGGATTTTAGCTTCATCAACCTTACCATCGGAAACCAATCGTAAACAATTGTTAACTTCTTCCGTTTGCGAAAAGACAAAGGTCTGAAACGAAAAGAATACCAAAAATATAATTACATGTTTTTTCATTGCCATTCTTTCAATTTACAATAAATATTTACAGCCGTAAAAATAATCCTTTTTAATATTTCCCTTTTTCATTTTCTTTCTCATCAAAATTACAATTTAATACCAATACTAAAATATCCAAAAACTTGTCCCCATGCAACTGCATTTGGATTTTTCAGGAAATAAAAACTTCTGCCTAATGAAAATTTAGCAGGACCGACAGGAGTGTCAAAACCTAAAGTAGAACCAATACCATGCTTTAGAGTACTCAAGCGAATTGTTTCAAAATTCTCCCAAACATAACCCAAATCATATCGAAGTGAAAGGTAAGTATCAAAAAAAATGTTGTAGGGAGATTTTAATCTGTATTCAAGCGAGCTGACCGCTATTTGCCGTCCTCTCGATTCATCTTCACGCATCCCCAAAAAAAGTTCCTGGCCGCCTAAGTTAAAAAATTCGGTTAAAGCTGTTGATTCATCGGCAAAGCCAAACTGAACAGATGGTTTAAAAGTATTCATGCCATAAGAATAATAGGAATGGTAATGAAAATTTACTTTTGAAAAGCTAACATTATCTGCAGTACTGAAAAGAGAGGATTCCAATGCCATATCAACGACACTGCCATCAGAAGGAAAATCAGAACGGTCCTCAGTATCGAATAAAGCTCCTACTTTTAAAGTAACAAATGACTTAAAATCCGGAATATTTTTATCCGAATTCTCCCAAAACCTGAAATTCTCATATCTTAATTCAGCGGATAAAGTTCCCTTACGCTCGATTTGTGCACCAAGCATAAGTTTTGCAGCAAATCTTTCTTCTGTCAAATCACCGGTACGTTCATTTTCAAACCTGTTCCTGTTGTTTGAAATTTTAGGTTGATATAAATACCTCATTTTATTATCGTAAACCAACGAATATGAACTTGTTAAAAAAGTATTGAATATCCTCGTGTTTTCTGCTTTTAATATGAGGGATTGATTTCTTAATCCACCTGTAAACCTCAATGACAGTCTGGTTCCCTGATTAAAAATGTTATCCTGTATAAAGTCAATTCCGAGTTGTGCAAATCTCTCATTATCAACCCTCATTCCAAAGCGAATGGTCTGATCGCCAATATCGGTTGTTTTAATTACAACATTTAAGCATGAATCGCTTTCATTCCCAATCAACTGCATCTCTACGTTGCTAATAAAATCCAAACTGTTTATATTTTCCCAACTGTCAATCAAATTATCCGCACTTGCCGTTTTGCCTTCTTTAAAATTAAGTTCCCTCTTAATTAAAAAATCATATTTACCTGTACTTTCTATTTGTATTGATGTAATTTTTGTTGACTTTATAGTAACAAGCAATTCTCCGGTTTCACGATTAAAATTTATACCGGAAATACCTGAAAATGATAAACCGGACTTTCGTAATTGCCTGGTAATATATTCGCAAATTTGTATAAATCTATCAGGATTCAGTGTATTTGAAGAAAAAAGGTTGTTGACATTATCCTCTAACTCCGGTTCTAAAAGAACCGAATCATCAACGAGTCTGATTGATTTTACAGAAAGGTATTTTTGACCGTTTATTTTTAGTATGTCTGTTATATCTGATTTCTCAAGGGAAATATATTGATAATTATTTTCAATTAAGATTTTTATAAAAGATTCGACAAAGCTGTATTTATTAAAATTTTGCCGATTTAATGTTTTAATCAGTCCGGAAGAATCTTCTTCAGTAAATCCGGATATTTCGATTCCATTCACATTGTCGAGAAGACCTGATAGTTTCTTCTTTACCCTAGTTTCCAACTCAAAGAAGTATTTATCTTTTATCTGGTTCATCATTTCCATGGTTTTTGTTTCACCTTGATAAATCAAAGAATACAGGTTGGAAAAGTCTGTATTTTTATAATCAGCCAAATCGGGTTCAATATTTATATCAGCCATGAACTGAACACTATCACTAAATTTTTTCATTAGAATTGAAACAACCTGGTCGGCAATATTCCATGGTTTATCAAGTTCTTCATATTTTAGTAAAGGAGAAATAGTATTAACGGCTATTGTAATGTCCGGAACAAATTCATCGAGAGCTTTGACCGGAATATTAGCCATTAATCCTCCGTCAACAAGAACCATCGAATCGAGTCTTACAGGAGTATATCTAAGTGGTATAGACGAACTGGCTTTAATAGCAGTTATCAAATTTCCGGAACTCAATATTTTGGTTTCTCCGCTTATTAGGTCGGTTGTAACAGCCCGGAAAGGTATCTTGAGGGAATTAAAATCCCCGTTGTCATGATACAAACCGTTCCAAATAAGACGCTGCAAAAAAGCATTAAATTTATTTCCGACTGAAATGGCTTCGGGTATGACAAAGCCGAAATTTTTAAATCTGAGAGTAACCAAGCTTCTGTCCCTGATGATTTTTTGGTCCAGAAAATAATCACTTCTGTTCGATTCATCAGCGAAAGAAAGGATTTCGTCCCAGTTTGTATTTCTAATAATCGAATCCATTTCCGAAGGAGAATATCCGACAGCATATAAACCGGCAACTACGGAACCAATACTTGTGCCTACAATATAATCAACAGGGATTCCTTCATTTTTTAAAGCTTTTAATACTCCTATTTGAGCAAAACCCCTTGAACCGCCACCACTCAAAGCAACTGCTACTTTGGGCCTCCAATTGTCAAAATCCGAGAAATAAATCTTATTTTTATTATCAATAAAATTATCATCATTTTCAGTATTACCGCAACATTCCTTAAATTTTAATTTGAAATTGTTTGTTTGAGAAAAAGTATTTTGAGAATTAAATATAAAAAATAATATGGAAAAAAGGACGATATGGAAAATTAAATGGAATGCTTTATGACTGTCCTTCTGAGCGGACACTGGACAATGTGAAGTGAAAGCGAATAATCCATAAACAGTATGAATAATGGATTCTTCACTATGTTCAGGATGATATTTTGGTAAATTTATTACTTTTAAACCAACATTATTTAAATCAATCATTATGTTTTTATCATTCATAATTTATTCAATCACAAATCGGGAATATTCCCCGGTAAATTCATAATATTCAGCATGGACATAATCAACGTAGGAGCGTGATGGTCCTGCTTTCAAATGTTTATGTAACTCATCAATATTGTATTCTTCACCTTCAGCCACTACTTCGACATTTCCGTTGAAAAGGTTTTTTACATATCCGGTTAAGTTCAGTTCAATAGCTCTCCGGTACACAAAAAATCTAAAACCAACTCCCTGTACATGACCGCCGATTGTGAATTTACATTGCTTGTTCAATATTCTTCCTCTTCTATTTATTATCTCTCTTAATATTCTTTTAATACGATAGAATCAGCTATCTGTTTTGCTTTTTCAGAACCACAAAAATGTTCGATTATTTTTAAAGAAAAATCAAATGCAGTACCTGCCCCGCGAGAAGTAATAATATTACCGGATAGTACTACATTTTCTTCCAAATAATTATGTTGAATTAACTGGCTTTTTACACTCGGATGCGAAGTAATCGTTGAATTATGCTTTAAAATATTAAAATGAGAAAGAACAGTTGGAGCAGCACATATTGCCCCAATCAAAATTCCTTTTTCATGATGCCTGAGTAAAATCTCTTCAAGGATAGTATTAACTCTTAAATTTTCCGTGCCGGTCAATCCTCCCGGAAGAACAACGGCGTCATAAACATTATCCAAATTCAATTGCTCAAATAATATATCGGGAATAATTTTTACAGCTCTCGAGCATGATATAATATCGGAATCACCTGCTACAATAACCTTAATGCCGGCTCTCCTGAGCATATCAATAATAATCACGGCTTCCATTTCTTCTGTACCGTGTGCAATCGGGACTAATATAGTTTTGTTTACCATAAAATTGAATTAATTGAAAATCATTCATACTTTGCATTTAGTAATTCTGTAAAAATACTAAAATTTTTGATTATTCATCGATATATGAGAAATACAGTAATATACAATAACAAGAGAGCATGGAAAAGGGAATAGGGAGAAAGAAATAAATGGAGGGTAGAAATAATTATTTGTTTTAAAGAGGAGTTTTAATTAATTTTGATAATAGGTATCAAAATCATTATTATTATTAAATCCTATGGAAGTATTATATGATAAAGGTTGATGAATCTTTGAAAGAGGTTTGGGAAATGAAAGAAAGAGTATATGAAGATTTCAAAAAAAGCGGTTTTAAAAATTTTTTAGATTTTTTTGAATCTGAAATGAAAGAAATAGGAAAAAAATATAACATTAAATACGAATTGGAAAGGAAATCTGAGGGAGATAATTTAGTAAAAGAATAAAATATTTGCAAGTGTGGTCATACTGCGTTAATGCTTAATGTTGATTTTAAATCGGAATAATTAAAAAAAATTACTTGAAATATAAATGAGTGAAAAACTTTTTCAATATGATTTTGCAGAGATTGACGGAAAAATCGAAATGAATATTTTCCTCAACTCTTTGACTGCTAAAGATAGGGCAAAAATTAAAGCTTATATTGATAAACTCGTTGAACTTCTAAATATAACTGCTTTTCCAAATACAAAACTATCAAAATATCTGAGGGATGGTATCTTTGAACTGCGGGTAAATTTGAAAAATACTACTTCAAGAAATTTATACTTTTTTATGTCTGACAAATACATTATTTTTACTCATGGCTTTATTAAAAAAACAGAAAAAACATCAGAGAATGAAATTAATAAAGCCATTAGAATCAAAGAAATTTATAAGGATAAGAAATGAACAACGCACAAAAATACTGGGAAGAAAACATGAAGGATTTAACTTTCAGAAAGGCATATCTGGAAGAAAAAACCAAGTTAGACCTTGAATTCATGTTAGATGAACTTGAAAACAAAATAAAGATGGAAACTAAATATAACGATTTGTTGAAAGGAGTCAGAAAAATAAAACGTGTTTTAGTTAATGCGTAATTAATAAATATTTGTAAGCGTGGTCTTACTTGCGTTCTTCACTTAAAATCGACTAAATTTTAGTATTCTGAACAACAGTAAAGGCACGCTCCGAGGAATCGGGGCGTTTTCCTTTATGCACAGAATACGGGTTTCTTAGTCGATACCTAAGTGAAGGGCATTAAAGTGAAAATGCCCTTTTTTTATATACGGTATTCTAATTAATTAAATTATTAATAAAATTGTAGGAGGTTTTATGTTCTGTCCAAATTGTGGTCAACAAATTTCTGACCAAGCGATCAGTTGTCCGAAGTGTGGTCATCCAATTACTTCAGGTAATAAAGAAGCAGTAGTTCAAAGTAAACCTGAATCAAAAAAGAAAATTGGATTCGTTTTTATTTTAATTGCCAGTATTTACACATTAATCGATTCAATACATTGGTTTTCATTAATCGGTGATGTAAGACTAATCATTGGTGAAAATGTAGCAAACATCTTAACAGGATTAGCTATTTGGTTTTTAGTAAGTTCTGGTTTTGGATTTGCTTCTTATTTTCAACTAAAGAAGAACAATAAAAAAGCAAAAACTTTTTTACTGGTTTCAACAATAATGACATTTATATGTATTTTGGCTTCATTCGAATTTGATGATTTACTTGGTGAAAGTATTCTTTCCTTTGGTTTATTTTTAACCTCTTATATATTCGCTAATAAATATTTTAAAACCATAAATTGAAAAATGGAGTAATTAAATAGTAAAAGGGGGAAGTATCATAACTTTCCTCTTTTCATATATTCCTTCTCTCATTAATTAATAATTAAATTACGTCTGCCTTCCTCCCTAACAGTCTATCAGTCTAATATCCTAAAAATAAAATCAAAATAAAATAAATTACGTTTCATTCCAACCCCGTAATTTTGTCCAGCTTGTTCTTTGGCAATTAATTTCTCGGAGTTCCAGGATAGAGGTTTTAAACTTAAAAACTTATTAAACTCATTAAACTTAAAAACTAAAAAATGCGGTGAAATAGGTGAAACTAACTTTTCGCAATTGGATAAATCCAATAATAATAACAAATTACAAAATCCCCGAATTTCACCTCTCAGTGAAATCGAAATTAAAGCAAAGGTGAAATCATTTTAATCAGATGAATCAGCTTAATCTGTGGTTCAGACATTGGCTTTCGTTTCACTTTTTCACGAAAATTCTTCTTCCGTCTTTCAGTCCTTCCATTATTCTGTCTTCTGTCCTTCCGCCCTTTCGTCATTCTGACTTCTGTCTTCTGTCCTTCCGTCTTCCGTCTTTCTGTCTTTCCGTCCTTCCGTCATTCTGTCTTCTGTCTTCTGTCTTCCGTCTTCCGTCTTCCGTCTTCCGTCTTCCGTCTTCTATTTGAATTCATTAGTAATTCGTAATTAGTAATTATTGAAGCGCAGCTTCAATAAGCTCCCTCGCACTTTTTAGCGAAGATTCGGTGACAATTTCTCCACTGATGAGTCGTGCAGTTTCTTTTAGCTTTTCTTCTTTATTGAGAGAATGTGCATTGATTATTGTTCTGCCATTGGTTTCGTGCTTTTCGACATGTATGTTTTTGTCTGCCAAAGCACAGATTTGTGGTAAGTGTGTAATCGAAATAATCTGATGCTTTTCAGTTAATTTCTTCATGGCAAAGCCGACTTTTTGGGCTATTCTACCGCTGATACCTGAATCAATCTCATCAAAGACAAGCATTGGCATATTCTCGCTGTCTGCAGTTATGGATTTGATAGCCAGCATTACTCTGGAAATTTCACCGCCGGAAGCAGTCAAAGCCAAAGGTTTTGGTGATTCGCCTTTGTTTGTTGAGATGTAAAATTCGACTATATCCCAGCCGTTTTCGAATAATTTCAAATTTCCCTTATTTGTTTGAATAGTTGCAGAGTATTCATTGCCGGAATTATCAGACTCATTAGAAAAGACAACTTTAAATTCCGAATGTGGAACACCGAGTTCGATTAAAGTTGTTACAACCTGCTTTTCCAAAACTAATGCCGATTGATGTCTTTTAGAAGAAAGTTTTTGTGCATGGGCTTTTACGATTGATTTCTGATGAAGTATTTCTTGTTTTAATTTTTGAATTTCATCATCAAAGTTTTCGGCAAGCTGAAGTTCGGAAATTAGCTCCTCTCTTTTTATTACAGCGTTCTTAATACTCCCATATTTTTTCGTCAGACCTTTGAGAGTAACAAATCTTTCACGCAGTGCTTCAATTGATTGAGCATCGAAATCAATTCCTGCTTTATAATCGCATGCAAAATTAGACAACTCTTCGATATTGACAAGAATACTGTTAAAATCATCCAAATATTGCTCAAACTTAGTATCAATCTTTGCTATTTGGTTCAATTGTTTTTTAACAGTTTGCAATTTATGATAAACAGAATTTTCATCATCATAAAGAACAGTAAAGATTTCCGAAGACTGCTGAAATAGGAGTTCGGCATTTTCTTTAATTCGAAGCTGTGCTTCTATTTCTATGTCTTCATCAATTTTGGGATTAACTTTCTCAATTTCCTTCAACTCGAAACTAATGTAATCAATTCTGTCTTTGAGTGATTTTTCTTTTTTCAGAGTATTCTGAAGATTTTCAATTTGATTTTTAAGCTTTGAATATGCTAAATAATAATCATTCTTCAGATCGGATGTCTTTGCAAACATATCGAGTAATTCAACATGAGTTTCCGTTTTAAGGAGCATTTGGTGGTCGTGCTGTCCATGGAAATCAACAAGAAAGTCACCAAACTTTTTTAAAAGATTAACCTGAATTGGGGTATCGTTAATAAATGCTCTGCTATTCTTCTCTGTAATCTCTCTTCTGATTATAACCTTTTCATCTTCCAATTCATAACCTTCGTTGTTGAATGAGCGAACAACATTATGTGATGACGGAATATTGAAGACACCCTCGATAATTGCTTTCTTCTCTCCTTGCCTGATGTATTCTGTTGATGCTCTTTCACCCAGAAGTAACATTAATGCATCTACAATAATAGATTTTCCGGCACCGGTCTCCCCTGTAATAATGTTCAATCCATTATTGAAGTCAAGTTCCAGTTCAGGAATCAGAGCAAAGTTTTTTATATATAGTTTTTCGAGCATCTTAAGTCTATTATTCTTTCCTTAATAAAATTAAACCCGCAACAGAAAGACAAATTGAAGCGAGCATGAGATAAAGACCAAGAGTAAATTTATCCGATTCATATTTTAATTCAACCTTGTGACTTCCATTTGGTATTTCCACTGCACAGAAAGAGTAATTTGCCTTTAGTAATTTAGATTTAACGCCATCAACATAAATAGCCCAATCAGGATACCAAATTTCACTGAAAACCAAAATCCCTTTCTTTGGAGTTTGAACATCACAAGATAAGCCGTTATTTTTAAAATTAATAATATTGACTTTTCCTGAAGAGGAAGAATCAAATCCGGTAGTATTCAAATCAATCTTTTCCTCAATCACAACAGTATTAGAATAATCAATTTCAGAATTATTCTGCATTACATATTTAATTTGCTCCGGTGTTGAAATAATAGTATTGTATGTCATCCAAGCCCTCGAAAAATATCCCTGTCTTTCGACAAAACTGAACTGCCTAGTATCCTGATTAAATGATAACTCATACTTAACGTTATACAAATCATGGATATTTTTAACATCAGTTGGTGGGGGAATATGATTAAAGACCAATTGATTATAACCTTCTACAAGCATTATTTTGTCAATCAAACCCTGATTTCTCATCATAGCCATATAGCTCGGATTGTAATGTCTCATAGATACTCTAAACAAATCATTTTTATCCTTCGCAACAAACAAATCTTTTAATTGCTTGTCTATTTTATAGGAATTTTCGGGATTATTCGGACTGCTGTTGAATGATGCTCCCTGAGTATATAAATCAATAAAAGTCAGAATAATTAAAATCACACCTGCGGCAATTGGTTTAAGAATTCCTTTATACATGAGGAATAAAACAACAATAATGCATAAAATAAAGACAAGGGCAATCGTGCCAAAGCTTTGAATATTAGATAAATATTGTTCTGGAGTGTCAAGTGCTTTCAATAATGTACCGCTTGCTATTAGGATTGAGAAAAGCAAAGGTACTGATGATCCAATAATGATTTTTGTCAGGAATTTTTTTCCTGTTTTATCCCCTCTTGAGAGGGGTAGGGGTGTGTTCTTAATTATTGCATCAAAACCAAATCCCGCTAAAATCGAAAAAGCGAGCACAGCAAAGAACATAATTCTTGCCGGAATCCTGAGCAAACCGAAAAATGGAAGATTAAAAAAGATTTTAAATAAAACGAAATTATCCCCAAGAGCAAAGAGAAATCCGAAAATAGAAATAAAAATCAGAAAAGCAGTTAATCTGTTTTTGTATCCACCGACAATCGCTATTAATCCAAGCAACAGAGCCGTCAAACCAAAATAAAATGCCGTGTCCCAGTAATAATAATATGGCTGATTATCAAGATGATATGGAACGCTTTTATCGTCTGCTCCATCTGTGAAACCAAATAACTTTGGTACGAGTGATGTATAAATTTGTTCAAATTCGAGTGAACCTTCAGTGGCAGCTTCGTATGTTGCATCAGCTCTTTTAGAATAATTTGCCAAATCCTGAGATGGTAGGTATTGGACAGAAAAAATGCAGACAGATATAATGAAAGGCAGTAATCCTGCAACAATACTTTTTATTGATTGCTTTGCCTTGAAACCATTCTTACGAATATCAGCAATAACATACCAAATTAACAACAATCCAAGAAACAATGCCTGATATAAAATTGTCTGTGGATGACCTGCTAACATGCTGATACCAAAAATCAGACCGGATATTATACCATATTTTATCTTTGTTTCAGTTATTCCCCTTAAGAAAAATAAAATTACCAAAGGGAACCAAGCAAGATGATAAACCATCATTGGATGAATAACATGCAAGACTAATGACAATGAAAAGGCATAAGAAATTGAACCGATAATTGAACCAATTGAAGAAATTTTCAAATATTTCATCAAATGATACATGCTAAGTTGCGCAATGAAAAAATGCAAAATGATGATGAATTGCAAACCCCAAACAGACAGATGTCCGCTGGAATCAAGAAATAGGAAAGTTAATCTATTTAAGGGATACAGAAAGCCGACCTGCAAATCAGCAAAAAAAGGCATCCCGCAAAATGTGTATGGATTCCAAAAAGGTATTTCCCAATTAGAAAATGCCTGTGCGGCAAATGTTTGAATCGGATAGACTTGCTCGACAAAATCTTCCCAAAAGAAAGTGCTGCCAATCAGTTGCTCCCAAAAGAATATAATTGTTGTTAATAAAAATATAGATGAAACAAGCCAAATCGGGAAGTCTTTAAGCTGCTTCATCTCTATCTGCTTAGTTGACTTTTTGCTTTCTTCAATCACTTTCCTGCTATGCTTAATCTCTCTTTTTGCCATAATTTCTTGAAAAAGGTTATAAAAAACATGTAATTTAATTATGATAAAAATAAGAAGCAAATAATGATTTACTAAAAGATAAATTTAATTCTTTGCAATATTGAAAAATATTAATAATTTTATAACGTTTCCAATGCTATAATTATAAAAGGAGATAAAATGTATTCGGTTCATCAGGCAATTTATGAAAATGGAAAGTTGGTCCTTAGCGGTAACGAGCAAATTCCAAACGGAGCAAAGGTCTTTGTTGCGGTTGTTTCCGAGCCACAACAAGACTATCTGTTAAAAGCGTCTGAAGAAGTTCTTGACAAAATTTGGAATAACGAAGAAGATAATATATATGAAGAATTACTCAAGAAATGAAGTTATACTAATTAAATATCCCTTTTCAAGTTTAACAGATTTTAAGGTAAGACCTGCCATAATAATCAGCACTGAACATAAATCGGATAATATAATTATCGTACCTTTAACTAGCAAAATAATCAATATCTATTCTGATGAATTCATATTAAAAGATTGGGAATCAACTGGTTTAAATGTTATTACGGCGGTTAAGAGAGGAATTTTCACAATTGATAGTCATCTTATTATTAAAAGGATTGGATTTCTTTCAAATGAAGATATTGATAGACTTAATAAGACCATTTTGGAATGGATTGGATTGTGATATTATTCATTTATTAATTGGAATAAAATAAATTTTATTATTTTTTATTTAAATTGGAGTTTATATGAAAAGAGCAGTCATAAGTTTTTCGGTAATAATATGTTTTTTAACAATATTTAGCGAGAATTTATATTCGAATTATCCAATCAGTGTTGGTCCTTACATCGGCTTAAAAGGTGGCGTAAATGCCGCAGATGTACCTAATGGTACATATAACGGTTTTGCTTTTAGCAATCTTCCTGAAATGGGAGTATCTTCATATTTCCCTTTTGTTGATGCCACTTTATTTGGTGGTGGATTGAATTTAGCTTATTCAACTCACGGCTTCACAACAAAAGAAAATGATATAAAAACTTCTCACCAATATAATTACCTCGGTTTATCACCTTATTTGTACGCAAATGGATTTATTCTTGGCATTAATATTGGAATCCCTTTAAGTGGGACAACAGAAAAAAGTAGTCAAACAACTGATGTTAAATCTGAAGAATTAACTACACTTACTGATATAAAATTAGGTGGAGTAATTACTGTTTATGCAAATGAATTTGGTAGGTTCAATATAATGATTGAAGGTAGTTATTCATTATCCGGAATGCTTAAAGATAACTATTCTTCGGATTACAATTATCACCCCGGGCAATTATGGTTTGGATTGAACTATATGTTTAATTTGCAGAAACCGGTTACATCTGAATAATGAAATAAACAAACATTGAAGAATTTAATAGAGTTATATATGACATTTGAAGAAAAAATAAATGAAGAGTTAAAAAATGCGACGAAGTCCGGGGATAAGCTTAGACTGGAGACAATCCGGTCTATCAGAGCCGCTATTATCGAATTCAAGAAGAGCGGAATCGGCAGGGATATGAACCCCGATGATGAGCTGAAGATATTAACTAATCAGGCAAAAAGACGCAAAGATGCAATTGAAATGTTCGAAAAAGGCGGAAGGCAAGACCTTGTTGATAATGAAAAAGCCGAATTGGCAATAATCGAGGAATACCTGCCAAAACAACTTTCAGATGAAGACGTTTTAAATATCTGTAAAAAAATTATCAGCGAAGCCGGGATTAATCATGTTAAGGATTTCGGTAAAGTGATGGGAATAGCCATGAAGGAACTAAAAGGAAAAGCTGATGGTTCAAAAGTTCAGACAATTCTAAAAAGTCTTTTAAGTTCGGAGTAATATGTTGATTTCACACTCTCCAGAGGAACTGAATTTACTCGAAAAAAGCTTAAAAGAGCTTGAGTTTATTTCGGTTTTGGAATATATTGCCAAGAAATGCTACTCCGAACCCGGAAAAGAATTGACTCTTAATTCAAAACCTAATACTGATATCTATTGGCTTAGAAATGAACATGAATTAATTTCCGAAATGATAGCACTGATTACAGAAGATGAGCAACTGCCTTTCGAGGGTTACTCCGATATTCGTCCTTTGCTGTACAAGTCAATGATTAAGAATGCGGTATTGTCGACGACAGAAATATTGGAGGTTGCAGATACTATTCGTTCAGGACGTTTAATTAAGTCATACTTCCAGACAAGGGAAGAAAAAACTCCAATACTGTATGAAGAAATTAACTTCATTTTCATAAACCGGCTGCTCGAAAAACATATCAATGACGCTATTGATGATACCGGAGAAGTAAGGGATAGTGCGAGTAAAGAACTATCAAGAATCAGGCGTGAGATTCAAAGTAAATCAACATATCTCAGGCATAGATTGAATAAAATCATGCAGAAAGTCTCAAGCGACGATATGATACAGGAAGAATTCATAAGCTTAAGGGAAGGAAGGTTCGTCCTTCCCGTAAAAGTGGAGCATAAAAGACATATCCCGGGTATTATTCATGGTCTTTCACAAACCGGTTCAACTGTTTTTCTCGAGCCATCTGAAATTATAGAATTAAATAATGATTTGTCATTATTAATCAATGAAGAAAAAAGGGAAATATACCGGATATTATCAAATTTAACAGAAGAAATCGGAACAGAAGCCAATGAATTCCTGAGAACGCTAAACGTTATTGCTCATTTGGATGCAATAATTGCAAAGGCAAATTACGCTTTGGAATTTGGAGGAATAAAACCCAACATATCAGATGATAACGAAATTATATTAAATAAAGTGAGACATCCATTGTTGGTTCACACCAAGGGAGTAAAAAAAGTAATCCCGATGAACATTGAATTTAATGAAAACAAAAGAGGACATTTGATTTCCGGTCCAAATGCAGGAGGTAAAACAGTATCTTTAAAAAGCGTTGGATTAAATATTGCAATGGCTCTTAGCGGGATATTCCCTTTGGGAGAATGCCATACAAATTATCGTATGATTTATACATCAATAGGTGACCATCAGTCAATCGAGCAGGATTTAAGTACTTTCAGTTCACAGATAATTAAATTGAAAGAAATATTGGCAAATTCCGACCCTCAATCTTTGGTACTGATTGATGAAATCGGTTCCGGAACAGACCCGCAGGAAGGTTCTGCCTTATCTGCCGGCATTCTGGATACACTGATAGAACTTAAATCATATTTTATTGCAACAACCCATAACTCAGCACTCAAGAGCTATGCCCTTAGCAGGGATGTCTTACGTAATGCTTCATTAGAATTTGACGAAGACAAATTAAAACCGACATATAAGTTTTTGGAAGGAGTACCGGGAAACTCTTATGCATTTCAACTTGCAAAAAATCTTGGTTTGACAGATTTGGTATTGGAGAGGGCAAAAAAATATTTAGGAACAAAACAATCCGAACTCGAAGAAAGTATTGCCATTTTGCATAAATATAAATCGGAAGCAGAAAAATTAAAAATTGAGGCGGCTGTCGAAAAAGCCCAAGCCGTAGACAAGCGAAAAAAATATGACGAGAAATATACCGATATTAAGCAAAAAAGGGATGTCCTGATTCGTAAAGCTCATGAAGATGCCGCATCAATACTTCAAGATGCTAATGCTTTGGTTGAAAAAACAATTAAAGAAATTCAGGAGCAGAAGAAACCGGTCAAGGAAATTTTGAAAGATTTTAAAAAGAAAAAGATTCAAATTGAAAAGAATTTAGAAGTTCAATCTGAAAAATCCGAAAAGAGAAAAAAGGATGAGACACTTCAGGCAGGTGATTTGGTTACTACAGAAGTTTCAACTTCAAACGGTATTATCCTGAACTTCGATGAAAACAATATAGCTCTTGTTGATTTCAACGGTATTAAATTTAAACTTCCTGTTTCACAATTAATTAAGTCCGAAAAGCAGGTTAAGACCCAAAGAAAAAAATCTGAAGCTGATTTTATCTCATTTGATGTCAAATCGAGTATTGATATAAGAGGAATGAGAGCCTATGAGGCAATACCTGAGGTTGACGAATTAATCTCAAATGCAGTTGTAAACAATCTTGACAAAATAACCATAATTCATGGTAAAGGCACCGGAGCATTAAGGCATGCCATTCAGGAATACCTCGATACGCATTATGCAATTAAATCTTTTCGTTCAGGAACCTTGGTTGAAGGCGGAGATGGTGTAACCGTTGTTGAGATTTGACAGTATAATAATAATTGTATTTTTCAATCAATATGAAAAAAATATTTATGGTAACTTTAAACTTTATAATTATAAAAGTAGTCTAAATCAAAATAATGATGAATTTCAGAAAAAAGTTTTGGATTGTATATTACAAATAATTAGGTTCTGGTAATTTAATAGGAAATACAAAAATCACATTGTTCATAAAACTATCATTAAATAAGATAAATAATAAATAATTTATGAATAATCTTTATTTATCCTTAATTTTGATAAATAAGTAACTAAAAATTCAGAAATAAAGAGTTTTAAAATAATTTGTAAATTAAATTATTTTTATTAAATTGAATAAATATATTTGTTAAACTCTATGGAAATGAATGCATATAGTTACAAAATTGGTTTGGTAACAAAATATTAATATGCAGAATGTCCGAAAATTTTAATTTTCAAATAAATTCGATACTTTCCGGATTTGGGACAATATCGTTAAACGATATTGACTCCAAAGATTTATTAAACCGTCAAGATAAAAAATATATATTTCATACTGAATTATTACCTAACGTTCTTAGCAATATGGCTGAAAACTATTCCGTTTTAAATATTGACAACATTAGAATTTTTAATTATCTTACTATTTATTATGATACTGACAGACATGATTTCTATATTCAGCATCACAACGGAAAGCAAACAAGAAATAAAGTTAGAAGCAGGTATTATAAGGAATCTAACAAAACATTTTTTGAGGTTAAATCAAAAACAAACAAATCAAAAACTATCAAAAAGCGGGTACTGCTCAAGGAAGGGCAGGATGGTTTAATAGATTTCAACAAGGAAATTAGTATAGATGAAATCAGTGAACCGATTAGTTCTGCAGTTAACTTATTAAAAAAAAATTTGGATATTTCACCCACACTGTTAAAACCTCGTTTGAGCATCAGCTATTCCAGAATCACATTATTGCACAAAGTTAATAATGAAAAAATTACGATTGATTTTGATATATCTTTCAAACCTTTAGATATCACTGAAGACTGTTATCATGAGCTTGTCGAGGGACAACTCACAACTCGCAGTTCACAAACAATAAGGAATCTTGTAATTGCAGAAACCAAACAGGAACGTTTACAAGGTTTGAGTGAGTTTGAGCAAGTAATGAGTAAATTGCATATTCGCAGTACTTCAATCAGTAAATATTGCACAGGGCTTATATTAACAAATCCGGAAATAAAACACAACCGGTTTAAAAGAAAAATGAATTATATTCACAAAATTAACGGGAATGATAATGGACTTTAATTTTATTGACTTCCAAAATATTGACGGACAGAATTTTCTTGAATTTATTCTTAGGTTCGTTTTTAACTTTATTGTGATATACATAATAGCCAAAGGTATTTATTTTAAAGTAAGGCGGCGAAGCAATATTCTGTTTGCATTATTTTTATTGAATATCCTTGTTTTTTTTGTATGCTATCTTTTACAAAGTGTGCAATTAAGCATTGGATTTGCATTCGGAATTTTCGCCATATTCTCGATACTCCGGTACAGAACCACAACCGTACCTATTAAGGAGATGACCTATATTTTTATCTCGATAAGCATTGCGATTATTAATGCATTAACAAACATAAATACCGGATATGGTATTATGCTTTTCACTAATGTTACTATCGTATTATTTACATATGCCTTTGAAAAAAAATTTATCAGGAATGAATCTGTTAAGACAGTGCTATATGACAAAATCGAGCTAATTAAACCTGAACACCAGGAAGAATTGATTCAGGATTTAAAGGACAGAACAGGACTTGACATACATAGAATTGAAATTGGCAGGATAGATTTTTTAAGGGATATCGCAAGAATAAGAATCTTTTACTACGATGTATTCAATACTGACGATGCCGAATTTTTTATTTATGAAGATTAATATTTGAAAACGACATATCAATTTAATTTTTTATTTATGAAAAACAATCTCTTATTTTTTTTGTTAAAAAGTATTACAAAACATACTTCTTATATTCTTTTTATTCTCATAATTATTTTTTTGAATTTAGATAAAACTAAATCGCAAACTTATGACAATGAACTATGGTCGGGGATAGAAATTGGATTACCTATAACAAAAAAGTTGGAATTATCGCTTGAGCATGAAATAAGATGGAATCAGGGAATGGAGAAAATAAACTGGCATATTTCTGATGCCGGATTAGCATACAGTTTTAACAAAGAATTCAAGGTTTCTGCTTCTTATGATTACCGGTCACGAAAAGATAGGTGGCAACATGTTGTAAATGGGAATTTCCATTATGACAATAAGTTTTGGAAAATAAAATATTCATATCGTTTGAGGTACCAAGAAAAGTACAGATGGAAAGTCACCAAAAAGAAACAATTAACCGAAAAAATGTCGGATGAAGACCAAATCAGAAACCGGTTCATGTTTGAGTATGATACAGACATGTGGTTGACACCTTTTATTAGTGCAGAACTTTTTTACCTTGTAAATAATGATGAATATTCTGACAGGTTTGATGTTCTAAGATTGTATTTGGGAGTAGATATCGATACTTTTAAAGACCAAAAACTGACAATTTATTATATGGCAGAGCATGAATTTAATGTATTAGAACCAAATATTTCAAATGTACTTGGAATATTTTATTCCTTTGATTTGCCCAGATTGTTTTAACTTAGAAATAAAGATTTTTTGAAATTTACAATAAATTACTTATCTTTGACGTTAGTAACGTGAGACAATATTATGATTATTTCATTTGGTTCAAAAGAAACTGAGAAAATTTGGGGAGGTGAAAGAGTTACAGGATTACCTTCAGAAATTTAAAAATCCGGAAGGAGGAAATTAAGAATGCTTAATAACTCTCAAAATTTGCAAGATTTGATGATTCCACCTTCCAATAGATTGGAAAAGCTGAAAGGTGATTATAAGGACTATTATAGTATTAGGATAAATGACAGATGGAGAATCGTTTTTTTGTGGAATAATAATAATGCCAGTCTTGTTAAAATTGTTGATTATCATTGAGGTGAAAAATGAATAGATTACCAAACATACATCCGGGTGAAATTTTATTGGAAGAATTTCTTATTCCTTTCGGTTTATCAGCGTACAAACTTTCAAAGGATATAGGAGTTCCTCAAACAAGATTATCGGAAATTATAAAAGGAAGAAGAAGCATTACTGCTGATACAGCATTAAGATTGAGCAGGTATTTTAGCAATAGCGCAAAGTTCTGGCTGGGTTTACAAAATGATTATGATATAGAAGAAGAACAGAAGATAAAGGGTGATGAATTTTTAAAAATTGGCAAATTAAAAGTAGCTTAACGAAATTGCTTTGCCAAATTATTATTATTCTCTAATTTAGACATTATTAAATTTCAATTTACAAATTGAAAGGTATTTGTCATGAAAAAAATTATTTTAATTATTATTTTATTAGCAAATGCAATAAGTCAATGCTATTCTTATGGTAGTACTTCCAAAGTATGGATTGCCCATGAAGACAAAGTTGATTCGGTTTTAATTGGTATTGATAATAATTCTACAATTGGAATTGACACATTATTTGGGGAGAAAGACATTAAAGATATTCCCATGGACGATTTTGAAATAAGAGTTATCCAAAGAGATACAGTTAATTATAATTGTCTGATAGATCCCTCCAATAAAACTCCAATTTATTCCCCAAATAATTTCGACACAAAAATTGACTATAGACCTGACCCTAATGGTGAGTTGTGGGAAATCTTTCACTCAATTAATTTTAATTTTGAAATTATTACTAAATCCAATAAAGTGCCATGTAATATTTATGCGGATTTTAAAATGTTTTACGGATATATATTTGGTGGATGGGCATTATTGGATTCTAACTGTGATTTAATTATTTATGGATTTTTTGGAGAGCAATTACTATACACTATAACTGATTCACAACAATATACATTAATTGTGCATATCGAATTTGATATAGGAGTTGATGGACAAAACCAAACTTCTGATTGGAATATTTACCCTGTTCCTGCAATTGATAAAATACAAATAAGTGACTTTGGAGTTACAAATGGGAATATTGAAATCAGTGATGTAATTGGAAATATAGTATATTCAATAAATGTCAATGGAAATGAAAAATTAACAATATCTATTGATGACTATACTCCAGGAGTATATTTTGTCAGGATATATGATAAGGATAAACAGACATATTCAGTTAGAAGGTTTATTAAGTTATAAAAGTTAAAAAGTTTAATAGTTTATCAAGATTATAAGTTTGAAAGAATTTTTGTTAGTAATTTATTAAATTTTAGGTACGTTTTTTAAATACATTAACAATTTTACTTTGGACAAACTCCCCTGTTTCGGAAACCATTACTCCGATGAATAATATAATAGCACCGACATATTCCCTGCCATTAATAATTTCATTTAAAGCAAATACAGCAGCAATTGAAGCAACAACGGGTTCAAGTGAAAAAATAAGAGCCGCTTTTACGGGAGTTGTATATCGCTGAAATCCGGTATGAATGAATGTCAAAATAAAAGATGCAAGTATTCCGTTATATGCAAGCGACATTAAAAGATTCGAGCTGAAATTAATTTCAAAACTTGCCCGATATAAAAATAAATGTAAAGTCAAAGCAACAGTAACTGTTCCTATGAATTGCAGAATTACAAGTTGAACTGTTTCTTTAAAATCTTCCTTGCCTTTGGTAAAGACATCCATTAGTACAATATAAAAAGCCCAGAAAAATGTAGAAATAAGAGTGATTAAATCGCCTGTATTTATTGAATCTATATGTGGATTTGTAAACATCCATAAACCAATAAAAGCAATAACAACACCGATTTTTGGCCAAAGTTGAATTTGTCTTTTAGAAATTAATTTGAAAACAAAAGGAGTAAAAACAACAGACATTCCTGTGATGAAAGCTGATTTTGTTACAGTTGTAAGTTTTAATCCCTCAGTTTGTAAAACAAAACCTCCACCAAATATTATTCCAAGAACCAAACCTTGAATTAGAATTGTTTTTTTTATACCCTTCAAATACCTTCCAAAGAAAAGCAGAGATATTAGTAAAGCTATTGAAAATCGTATGGCTACATATAATTCCGGACTGGTATCATTTAGACCAATCTTGGTAAAAATGAATGTACCACCCCAAATGAATGTTACAAAAAACAACAGTAGTTCAGCTTTCCAGGCTTTCATTGATAATCCTTAAATTTATTAAAAAGTTCGTAAAGTAATCAAGTTTATGAAGCAAAGAAAACACTGGATATTTATTTGTCATTCCTGCGAAAGCAGGAATCCAATTCTTTTTTTCTAACTTTCTAACTTTCTACTTTTCTACTTTTCTATTTTTCTATCTCCCATCATTCCTGCGAAAGCAGAAATCCAATTCTTTTTTTCTACTTTTCTATTTTTCTATCTCCCGTCATTCCTGCGAAAGCAGAAATCCAATTCTTTTTTTCTACTTTTCTATTTTTCTATTTTTCTATCTCCCGTCATTCCTGCGAAAGCAGAAATCCACAAACTTTTTTATTGCTGGATTCCTTACTTCGTTACTAATGACACTTTTGAGACAAGCCCTTTTTTTCATAATAATCAGATTGTGAAAATATTTTCACAATTTAATGTGTAACTGTGTAATATTTATCACACTATTAAAGCACTTTTTTAAATCCTGCGAAGGTTTGCTTGTAAAAATCGTCTTCGAGACTTTGAAGAACTACTCCTTTATTTGTAGAAGCATGAATGAAATGATTGTTTCCAATATAAATTCCTACATGCCCAATCTTGTTGTTTCTATTAAAGAAAACCAAGTCACCGGGACTGGTTTCATTCTCATTTATCTCTTTTCCGTAATCATATTGCAAAGCTGCAGTTCGAGGAAGGTTTATACCTGCCATTTCATAAATTTGCTTTACAAATCCGGAACAATCGGTGCAGTTTTTATCTGTTCCTCCGTAGCAATAAGGTGTACCAATCAAGCTTTCGGCGAATGTTAGTACCTCTTTTCGTTTTATGTCCAAATTTGCATCTGCTGAGTAATCAGGCATAGAATAAACAGTTGCTCCGGTTTTACTATTAGATGATTTCACATTTGCTTTGTGAGAATGTGAACCGCTTGACAACATTGAAGATCTTGTAGCAAAGCGAATCTGTGGTGTGCATGCCGCTACAAATAATAATAGCAAAGCAGAAAGAATTGTGATATTTAATTTCGTCCTCATAATGACGTTGGTTATATACCTATAATTACATCTTCTTTTTTTTCTCGCGGTTTCACGAAAAGCTTTAAAAATCTTTTTAAGTTCCTTTTGGAACTGATATTAAAGATTACAAATCCGGCTGATGCAACCAATATGAATCCTGCTTTTAATAATTCTGCATTCATTTTTCCTCCCTAATTTAATTATTAATTAATATTAAGTAAGCAACAAATGTGCCAAAACAGTTTAATGAGTTTTGTGAGTTGTGAGTTGTGAGTTGAGAGTTGAGAGTTAGGAGTTATCAAATATCTGTTCTCTATTATATTTTTGTCTTTTAGCTTTCTACTTTTATAAACTTTAAACTTTTAAACTGTCTTGTATTTCCATAGCTGCCTTGACTCCATTGCCAACAGCAATACTTAATTGGCGATATTTTTCATTTTTGACATCTCCAATAAGAAATAATTTTTTTGATTTTAGTAATAAATTCTTTCGGCTTTGTATAAGAGAACTTAGTATATCAAGATTCGGTTCGCGACCGATAGCAAATATCAAATAGTCGGATTCATCTTTATATCTTTTCTTATTTCTTGAACCTGTCACTTGTAGTTTATCTCCGATTTCGTTTATTTCAGTAATAATAGCATTCTGATAATATTGAATATTTATTATTTTCCTTGATTCTTCAACTAAAAGGTTTAATGCTTTAATTTTATCAGTCCTGTTTAGTATTCTTACTTGATTATTGTTTGCTAAACTAAGAGCATAGTCAAATGCTGCATCTCCTGAACCAACTATAGTAATTTGCTTGTTCTTGGTATTTAACAATGGATATACTTCATAAAAAATCTTATCCATGCAATTCTCAGGTATGTAAAAGTCAACTTCCTTAGGTTTTGTTCCTGTTGCTATAACAAGAAATTCGGAATTATACAATCCATATTCGCAATCAATTTCATAAAGACCATCCTTTCCGAAATTAACTCCGACAACATTATCATATACAATTTCAATCGTCCAATGTTCCAGATGCTTTTTTAATAACTTTGCAATTTGGATTCCACTAATGCCATTTGGAAACCCGGTGTAATTCTCAATTTTATTTGCATTGAGAATCAAACCACCAATTTCGTTTTTCTCAATAATCATTGGTTCAATTCCTTGCCTTTTAAGCTGAACTGCACAGGCAATACCGGCAGGACCTGCTCCAATAATTATCACTTGTCTGTTTACGTTTCGCTTTTCGCTGTTTCGCTGTTTAACCATATTTGTTTTCATAAACTTTCAATTTGAGTTATTAAATCTTCAATCAAACAAGGAACAGCAAAGCCATGAGATAAATTTAACAATGAACTACGATGGTAGTTCTTCTTGTAAGTTGCAGTACCATTAATAGGAAAAAACACATCATAACCATTTACGAATGCCGACCTGGCTGTAGTTTCACAGCAAAGATGAGTTAATACACCTGTGACAATTACCTGCTTAATATTATTTTGAACTAAATACGTTTTTAATTCAGTCTGATAGAATGCGTCGTACTGATGCTTTTCAATAATTAAACAACTGTCAGTATTAAATTCACTATATATTTCACATTGATTAGAATTTTCATGCATCAAATCTCTCCACCATCGGGACATCGCTCCGGCATTTGCCTCGTTATTTGTATGTTTAGTAAAAATCACAGGAATATTTTTATTTCGACAAGAATTAATAAGTGATTTAATACCCGGAATAATCGCTTGGGCAGATGGTACAAAAGCATGAGAATTTTCATCCAAAAAATAATTCTGCATATCGGTAACAATTAGGGCTATATCTTTAGTTATTCTCATTTTCAATTTTGAACCATGAGAATTGCTTAATTGAACCATCATCTTCAATGATTCCGTCTTTATATTATCTTCAGTAAAATATTTATCTTTCATCATTTCCGTACTAAAAAATAAAAACAATTATTTGTCAATGTAATTTAATAAAAAAAGCAGAAAGCTTAAAGAATAATTCACAATTAACAATTCACAATTAACAATTATTTTCCTTATTTTTGGCTTTTTAAATTTAATAAACGAGGATATGTCCGAGAAAATTCAAAATATGTTTTCCGATATCTCCAGGAAATATGATATTCTAAATGATGTTTTATCTTTTGGAATTCACAGAATCTGGAGGAGGAAGGTTGTTAAGATATCGGGTATATCCGGCAAAGATAATGTTTCAATTCTTGACTTGGCAACAGGCACCGGGGACTTAGCAATTGCATTTAAGAGAACAACCGGAAATTCAGGTAAAATTTCAGGAATTGATTTTAGCGAAGAAATGCTCAAGATTGCAAGAGAAAAGGCAAAGAAAAATAATCTCGAAATTGTTTTCGAAAAAGGTGATGCTAATGCCTTGGAGTTTGAAGACAACAGTTTTGACATTGCGAGCATTGCTTTCGGAATTCGAAATGTTGATTCTGTTATTGCATGTTTAAATGAAATGGCAAGGGTGGTCAAGCCGGGAGGCAAAGTGATTATTCTTGAATTCGGACAGCCGCAAGGATTGTTTTCACATATTTACAAGTTTTATAGCAAATATATTATTCCTATATTAGGAAAAATAATATCAAAGAATTTCAGTGCCTACAATTATCTACAGGACAGCTCTGCGAAGTTTCCATGCAGAGAAGAATTTATTAAAATAATGCAATCAACAGGCAAATTCTCGGATACCGACTACAAGCAATTGGCTTTTGGTATAGCGTTTATATATGTGGGTGTGGTGAAATAATTAAAAACTACCTCAGCACCACAAAACTTTTAACTGTATTTCCTACCTTTACAAAATAAATCCCAACAGGCAAATTTGAAATGTCAATGTGTACGGGCACATTGCAATGTGCCCCTACAAAATTGTACATTTGTTCGCCATAAACATTAAAAATTTGAATATCCCATTCCTGTTTGCCGTCTGCTGTCTGCCGTCTGCTGTCTACTCCCGAATTAATTTCAATATATTCGCTTGCGGGATTGGGAGAGATGGAAATCACATTATAACTAAAATTATTTTCATTATGAACACTTGAATTATGAAAATAAAAAGTTCTGTTAAAACCTGCAATCACATCTTGGATTTCATTCAAAGCATCTGTAACTAATTGCACATTGTTATAATCAGTAAAAAATAATTCAAATTCTCTGCTTAATCTGTCACCTGGACCGAATCCAGGATTAACTTTACGTAGACTAAAACTTCCAAATGTCTGCTCGAAACTTTGAAATCCATCTCTAATATCATTAAATGATGAATCAATTTCTTCCCATGAAACGAAAATCGTTGTATCAGCTCCAACAGCCGGTATTGGTATGGCATCGACTTCAAATTTAATTCTCCATGAATATTTTGCATAACATCTGTAATATGGCTCATAATAATGTTTTATGTAATACCACAATGTCGAATCACAACTTTCAAACCATTTGGGAATTCCGCAAGTGTCTATTAAAAAACTATTATCGGAATTACTAATTAAAGTACTATCTTCCATCCAATACTTTGGTGAACATTTACAGTCTGGTATCTCCTGCACCAGCAACTTGTTTGCAGGTGCTAATAGAAGCAGAAATAGAATCAGTAATTTTGTTTTCATATCAGTTTTCCAAAAATTGTCAGCACTTTATATGTAAAGACACAAAAAACAGGAAAAGGTTTCATTTTTTTGTAAAATTATTTCAAATAATTTATAAATTCATCTATTCCCTTCTCACCTATCTTGAATGTTCCCAATCCGAATTCTTTGGCTGATTTGAGGTTTATTGCTGAATCATCAATAAAAATGGTTGTTTCTTTTGCATAAATTCTGTCTTCAACAACATATTTGAAAAATTCGGTGTCGGGTTTTCTCATACCAAGTTTGAAAGAGAAATAGCATTTGTCGAATAAAGAAAATAACTCATTACATTCCGGTTCAAATTTATTGTAGTGTATATCATTCGTATTGCTTAACAGCACAACACTGCCTTTCTCTTTGAGCATTTTAATGTTCTCAATCGCATTGTCGAATAATGATAATAGCGTCATGTTCCACGAATTTTTAAAAACTTCAAATTCACAATTTAGATTCAGTTTATCTTTCATCTCTTCAAAATATTGTTTTCCGTTTAGTATCCCTTTCTCAAAATCAACAATTATATCATTAAACTCATCTGTCTTTATTAATAAGTAATATTCCTGTTCCGAAAGGTTGGATATTTCTTTAAAAGCATTGACAGTCCTGCTTTCGTTAATCCTGTAAAGCACTCCTCCGAAATCAATAATGAAATTCTTATATGCAGTCATATCAACTTTTCCTTCTCATTTTCGCTATAAAGAATCCGTCAGTTCCATGCACGGATGGAAGTAAATTAATAAAATAATCATCCTTGCCCAAACCGGAAATTTCAATTGAATATTTTTCAAAAGAATCACTTAATGGACAAGGTTCGAAGTCTGTATTTGAATCAAGAAACTCTTTTACCACTTCTTGATTTTCTTGTGGCATGAACGAGCAGGTCGAATATACCAGCACCCCACCATCAGCAACAAATTTTGAATAATAATTCAAAATCCTCAGTTGATTTTCTTTTAGCCGTTGCAAGAGATTCTCATTCAATTTGTATTTATTCATAGGTGAACGCCTTATTGTACCTGTGCCTGAGCATGGTGCATCAACAAGGACATAATCATACAATTCTTTAGTTACAAGAATATTCTCGCTGATATCTTTAATCCGAACAGTTCTTGTCTTGATTGATTTATATCCGAATTTCTTTGCCCTGTATTCGAGTTCACGAAGCTTTCTGCTGTCAATATCGAATGCCATAATATAGGATTTATCATTTGTCAACGAAGAAATATGCAATGTCTTCCCACCTGCTCCTGCACAGGCATCAAGTATTCTGGAATTTTCAACCGGAGCAAGTGCAAAAGAGATAAGCTGACTGCCTTCGTCCTGAACTTCGATTATTCCATTCTTAAAAAAATCATATTGACTAAGTTGCACTCGTTTCAAAATTTTAATTCCCGATGGTGATAAGTTGCATTTTTCTGAGGGTATATCAATCGAGTTCAAATATTTGACAAAATCATCTCTTGTATTATTGATTGTATTTAACCTGACTGTTAATTGAGCAGACTGATTTAGAGATGTTAGTAATTCTGTTAATCCATCCTTGCCGACATATGACATCAATTGCTTAATTATCCAACTTTTCATAGAGTAACGAACTTCAAGTAAACTAAAGAATTCGTCATTAAAATTTGAACCTTCAATCTTTGTCGAAATATCATTTTCCAAATCCGGAAAGATTTTATCAACACGATTTATAAAATTATCAGCTGATTCGGGACTTATTTCAAAGAATTCGCAAACCGAATTTTTAATGCTGTCATTCAAACTTCCATCTTTTTGCTCGGGTAAAGCAGCAAATAAAGTATCTGCATTAAAATTATTATCAATAGTAAATTTTGATGACATATAGAAAGCCGTCAAAACACAACCAAAATCCTGCTTTTCATTTTGTGGTTCAGAAACATCGGAATAATCATTAATAACTAAAAAAGCTTTATCGAAACAATAATCACAAAGATATTTATTTCGTAGGGCAAGAAATACAAGTTCGGATATAAATCTTCTTTCCTTACTCCCAATGTACTTCTTTGAACGAAAATAATTTGAGGCAACAGTATCCGACGGCATCCCGGATTTATGTATAAACCCGATTAACTGTGCAGTATGTGATAAAAGTGTTGTTAATTTCATTAAATAATTCAAAAGTAAAATATTAAAAAAGTAAATTTAACCAAAATTTCACTTATAAATTTATTTTCAATATCTTAAATATTTCCTTTGTATATTATATAATAATTTCTTAAATTTGAATATTAAATTAGTGAACACTAAACTATGAATTATTTTTAATGAGGTGCAAAATGAAAACAATATTTCTAACCTTGATTACTGCTGTATTATTGCTGACTTTGTTTAGCTGCAGTCAGGAAAACAATCCTGTTGATGATAGTAAAATCTTACAGGATAACGGTAAATCTACCGGTGAAATCACATCCGGCAATGTTGTCAGAAAGATTGTCGTTCTAAAAAGAGGTGCTTCACAAGCATCCGTAGTTAATATGGTTGGCAAAAGGGGAGGACATGTTAATCAGCAATATTCATTGATAAATGCTATAAGTGTATTCCTTCCAGAAAATGCTTCCGAAAAAGCTATTGAAGCATTAACAAAACATGCAGATGTTGAAAGAATTGATGATGATATAATTATTAGCGCCAAACCTCCAAAAGACCCACCTACACCACCTCCTCCTCCAACTGAAACTTTACCTTGGGGTGTTGACAGGATTGATGCAGAACAAGTATCAGGGGGCGGCGGAACAGGCACAGTAATAATTAAAGTTGGTATAGTTGATACCGGAATTGACCGTAATCATCCCGATTTGGCAGCTAATTTAGTAGGTGGTATTAACATAATCAGCCCTACAAAAACTTATGAAGATGATAATGGACATGGTACTCATGTCGCAGGTACAGTTGCCGCTGTTGACAATGAAATTGGTGTGATTGGCGTTGCTCCTCATGTTGCAATATATGCCGTTAAAGTTTTAGACAGAAGAGGCAACGGGTATTTATCAGATATCATATCAGGATTGCAATGGTGCGTTAATAATGGTATTCAGGTAATCAACATGAGTTTGAGTGCTACAGTGGACGTGCAGAGTTTCCATGATGCTGTTACAGCCACTTATAATGCAGGTATCGTTATGGTTTGTGCTGCTGGTAATAGCGGTAGTGTTGTCGAGTACCCTGCAAAATACAGCGAAACTATTGCAGTTTCCGCAACTGACATAAATGATGCTTTTGCTTACTTCAGCAACTATGGACCAGAGATTGCCGTAGCAGCTCCCGGTGTAAATGTTTACTCTACTTATAAAGGCGACACATATAAATATCTGAATGGAACAAGTATGGCTTCACCTCACGTAGCCGGAGTTGCCGCACTGGTTCTTGCACGTTATAATAGTTTGACACCTGCACAGGTTAAAGCACATATTCAAGCTACTGCTGAAAATATTGGTCTCAGCACTAATCAACAAGGTGCAGGTTTGGTTGATGCTTTAAATGCTTGGAATACGACACCGCAATAAAAAAACTGTTGAGTCGGTTGTTACAACCGATTGCGCGATGCTTACTGTCAGTTGTAACGACTGACATAACATACTTTAAAGCTGTCTTGGTTGAACCGGGCAGCTTTTTTTTGTTATTTCTGAGACGTTTTGGCTGTTTATGTGTCATTATATTAATGGATAAGTACAAATTTTGGAATTTATATGAAAAAATGTTTTTACTTAATTGTGATTATAATAATTAGTTCAAACTTATATTCTCAAAATCAATTGATTTCAGAGAAAGACAAAGTTTATTCTACTCAAAACTCAATTCTCTTAACGAAATGTACCTTAAAATCCCTGAAACTCTTTTCCACCTACTTTGGAGATGAATTCTATTATCCTGTATGGGATGAAAAAGAAAGAAAAATTCACGAAGATATTGTTAAAATTAAGGATGCTGATACTACTTTACAAAAAAGAAGTTGGGTTTATCTGCCAAATGATGAGTTAGGACAATTTACTTTCGAATATTGGAATGGTTACAGATGGATTATAACCGATAAGGATGAATATACTTATGATGACAATGGAAGAGTCGTAGCACATATAGAAAAGGAATGCAATTCGTGGGACAGCGTATTGAAAACTTCTTACGGGTTTTATTATACTTATGACGAAAATGGCAGGATGATTGAAGAAGTCAGAACTATAGGAAGTGAGGAGACAAACTATTATCGAACCACATGGGAGTTTGATGAAAATGGTAATGACACCTCTCTGAAAAGATATTCATGGAGTACTGACAAATGGTTTATGACCGATAGAGAGCATAGAGAATATTCATCGAAAAATGAATGTATATTAGACGAGTCATGGAATTTTTTAAATGATAAATGGCAGCCAAGATATATAATCAAAAGAGAATTTGATAATGAGGGAAAATTATCAACCTATGCCTATAAACACTGGGCTTTTGAAGATGGGCATCTTGAATCAGATTATATAAAATTCTACAACTACGACGAACGAAATAATATAATTTCAATTTTAATGAAACAACATGTAGAAGAAGATATTTATCAGGAATACAACAGGACAGATTATACTTATGATTCTAAGGATAGTGTTTTATCCGAAGAAATCATGAAATTTGTAAATAATAAATGGATTAACAACAGGAATGAGTACTTCACTTATGACGCTAACGGAAATTTGTTGTTCAACCTTATCGAATATTGGGATGATAAGTATGTTTTGACAAAATGGCGTTACACAATGAGTTATGACAGCCAAAACAGGAAGTTGTCCCAGTTGAACGAAACTTATAAAACTTCATGGATGAATAACAGACGATTCACCTATGTTTTCGATGAACATGGAAACAGGATTTTTTATATAAGGGAAGACTGGAAAGACGGTGAAAAAATACTGGAAAATAGATATACTTATCAATATGATGAAAATAATAACCTTTTAATTCAATTTTTCGAAGCTGAAGAAGAAGGAGAAAAACCGAGAAAAAAAAGAAATACTTATGCTTATGATGAATTTAATAATCTTTTATCCATTGATTTTGAATACTTCAGGGATAATGTATGGAATATTGGTGGAGGTTATTTTGATTTTCCCGGTTATTCTTTTGGACATTACGGCGAAAGACAGGAATCCGAATGGAATTATGTAGTTTCAGTAGATGACGATAAACAAAATAATATTAACAATCTTGTTGAGTGCTATCCCAATCCCTTTTCCGAAAGCACAAATTTTAAATTTAATCTCGACAAATCTGCAAATGTGAATTTGACAATTTATAATTCTCTTGGTCAGGAAATTGCTGTGCTTTGCAATGAATGGAAAGCTGCAGGAGAACATGAAATTAATTTCAATGCAAGTAATTTGAATTCAGGAATATATTATTATAAATTCTCTGTTGGTTCGGAAAATCATTTTGGAAAAGTGGTTTTGATTAGGTAAGTTGTGGAATAAATTGTCTTTATATGAATTTTAACAAATTAGGTTGTTGTTATGAAAAAATGTGTTTACTTTGTTGTGATTTTGATATTCACTTCTAATTTATTTGCTCAGTATCCTCAGTGGGTTAAGATTACTGATGACAGAGTATATTCTGTTGCTGAAGGTCATGACAGTTATTTTCTTGGAAAAAAAACATTTACTGAAGAACGAAATAAGCTAACCGGAGAAAATCATATTCTGAATTTACCATGGAATGCAGATTATATATATGATTTATTATTCGATAATGGAATTTTATGGATAGGTTCATGGAGTGGTTTAGGAAGTTTTCAAAATGGCAAATGGGATATTTATAATAAAACAAATACCGGATTGATACAATCTCCAGTCAGAAGCTTGGCAATTGACAGTCTTGGAAATTTGTGGATGGTTAAATATGATGGCTTGAATAATTTCGACGGTATTAAGTTTGAAGATTTTTATAATATTGAGTATTTTAAAAAATGGGGGGCTTTGCATAGCTTAATATGTGACAGAAATAACAGGATTTGGTTCCAATCAAATGGTAGATTACTTTATATGTACAACGATTCCATTACTTTAGTTTTGGATACAAATTCTGAAACATTGAAAGACAGATGGATATCATCTTTATATCTTGATAAGAATGATAATCTCATTCTCAACACCAGCAAAGGATTAATGAAATATAACGGTTCGGAGTTTATTGCAATGGATTCAATCAACAATCTCTTGCCATTACCAAAGACATCCAAAATTGCTTATGACAGAAATAATGATTTATGGGTTTTAAATAACGATAAACTTTTTAGAATTCAAGATTCCCAAGCAGAAATTTTCGATAGCAGCGACCATGAGTATTTGTATGAAATTACTGATTTTGTAATTGATAGTTCTAATTGTATTTATATTTCATGCGGTTATGGCTATCATTTATATAAATTCGATGGGAAAAATTGGGATCAAGTTGAATTTTCTTATCCCAGTTTTAATGCAGAAATAACAGAAATGATGGTTGATAAAAAAAATAATCTTTGGCTTATCACTATTAATGGAGGTACTATTTGCCTTAATGATAGTACAAGAAGAGTTTATGACCCAATTTTTCATGGACAATTACCCGGCGAATATGGAGGAGTAAGTGCAATTGCCGTCGAACCTGATAATACCATCTGGATAGGAAATTTCTTTGGTGATATAGCAAAATTTAATGGTAATGAATGGACTGTATATTATGCAGCTGATTTCAGTTTACCATCAAATGGTGTAACTAATATTGTTAAAGATTCTATTGGAAATATTTGGGTTGGTACTCCTAATGGTGCAGGTAGATACGATAGCGACCAATGGAGCAGATTTAACATCGCCGAACGATATGAACGGTTTAACATATCGGCTTTAGTTATAGATAAAAAAAATAATATCTGTATTGGCAATCAAAATAAATTGGTTATCAAGAGCGACTCCGGATTTGCTCTGTACAGGTTACCCGATTACACATGGGCAACAATATGCGATATTGATATTGATTCAAAAAATAATAAATGGCTAGTAACAGGTGCAGATAAGCAAGTCATTATGTCCGACGATTATTCGGTAGGTGCAGGTTTATTTGAATTTGAAGGTGATTCGCTCAGACGATATGATACAACTAACTCGTTGATACCTTCTAATGACCTTACAAGTCTTTCTATTGATAAACTTGATAAAAAATGGATAGGAACAATTGGCAAAGGTGTTGTTCTGTTTGATGACAACACATGGAAAGAATTCAATACGGAAAACTCAGGATTATTGAATGATACAATATTGACAATCTTCATTGATTCTTATGATAATAAATGGATTGGCACAAATTCGGGTCTTTGTGTTTATCGAGAAGGTGGTGTTATACTCAATGTTGATGAAAATGACATTACTAATCGAGAAAAATCAATTATCTTCATCATTCCCAACCCCTTCTCCGAAAGCACAAAATTCAAATTCAAACTTGACAAACCTGCAAATGTGAATTTGGCAATATATAATTCTCTCGGACAGGAAATTGCCGTGCTTTGCGATGAATGGAAAACTGAAGGAGAACATGAAATTAATTTCAATGGAAGTAATTTGAATTCAGGAATATATTATTATAAATTCTCTGTTGGTTCGGAAAATCATTTTGGAAAAGTGGTTTTGATTAGGTAAGTTGTGGAATAAATTGTCTTTATATGAATTTTAACAAATTTGGAAATTGTTATGAAAAAATGCGTTTACTTGGTTGTGATTTTAATAAGTCTTGGACCTCTGAATGCCCAGAATGAAAGGTTCAATTGGAATTCTTACGGTTATAGAGGTGCCGATTTCTCAACAGTTTCATATAATCCCGTTGATAATAAACTTTACGCTATTGGAGAAGTATACAAAAATAGCACTATCAACGGAATTTATTATTTATTCATATCTTCAGACAGTGCAAAAAGCTGGGTTCCAAGAAATCGTTTCACATACAATGATTGGGGTATTGAAAATTTAAAAATTAACAGCAAGGGTTGGTTATTTTTTACGGCTGGATACGGTCGTAAATTTTGCCGCTCATTTGATGGGAATTATTATTTTACTGTGCTTGATAATCTGTATGCTAATGAAATTATTAATTATAAATTCAATTCAAAGGATGATATTTATGCAATTAGATCAAATAATAAGATATACTTTTCTTCAGATGATGGATTAACATGGACTTCATATGACACAGAATACGGATTGATGCACATGAATTTAGATTCAGACGACGATTTAATTTTAACAACTACAATCAATAGTAAGATTGAAGAAAATTATGAAACTTGGGAAGAAAAACTGAAATCATCGTACAATGAACTGTACAAATTTAATCGTTTAACAAATAGTTCTGAACTTATCATTAGTTCTTATGACTCCGATAGTTCAAAAAAAATATTTATATGTTCAACCAGTGATAAAGAAAACATTTATGTTTTAGGTGCTTATGACCATTTATATTATGATGGAGATATGCTCTACGAACGATGGTATGAACGACCTTTTATCTTGATTATTAACAAATCAGATAAAAGTATTAGGCAAAAAATATTAGATTCACTTGATCATATCAACTCCTGGAATAGGGCTGATAATTTAGAAGTCAATAATGAAAATAATATATTGCTTTATTGGGGTGATAAAATATATTCAATAGATACAAATTTCATTAAAATTGAAGAAGGTTTTAACGCAAGTTTACGACAGCCGGTAGAATTCCAGACGAATAAAAACAATAAATTTGTTATTTTAAATGGTTACTATAATATTATCTTCTCTACGAATAATGGTAAAAACTGGATTGAAAGTTATCCACCAGTTAAGTATCATTATCCATTTACTTTAGTTCACTCAAAAAAAGACTCAACATTTATTGCAGTTGATACAAGTAACAGGATATACAGTACTAAAAATGAAGGATTAATATGGAATGATATAACATATAATATTGATTCAAATAATACTGTTACTTGTATAAATAATATGCAAAATGAACAACTGATAATAGGTACAAAAAAGAAAGGTATTTTTTTACTTGATTCAAACAAAACATGGATTAATTGTTCTGGAGATATCAAGAATTTTAGTATTAAAAGTATTTGTATCGGTGATTCAAACTTAATATTCATTGCAACTGATTCAACTCTTTATTTAACTTCTGATTATTTTAAAAATTTCAAAGTAATTACGAATTTGTCTGTTCGGGAGATGACATTTTTCAAAGATTGCTTATATATTGTTACTTCTAAGGGTGAACTTCTTCAATGGTTTGCTAAAGATAAAAACATATTGGAAATAGAAGAATTAACCAAACATCATGTTACTTCGATTGCTTGTAATAGTAAAAATGTTATGATAGCTGGTACTTTAAGAAGTGGAGTATGGAAAAGCACTAATTATGGTGTTACATGGTTTCCTTCTAATTCCGAGTTTTATAGTCCAAAAGTATATAAAATTGTATCAACTAATAATGATGATTTTATAGCCCTTGCAGAAAGTGGAATTTTTTATTCAAACAATAACGGACAAATGTGGGAAAAAAATCATTATCCGGATTTAAATTATGATAGCCCCCTATATAATATTTATAACACTTATAATTTGATTTCTTTAAATAATAAGAAAGTGTTTTTGTTTAATACCAGTTATAGCTCATATATTAATTGTGATAGCATTGACCAAAGTGAGATAGAACCATTATCTGGCTGGATTGGAAAAGGTGGCTATTTTGAACAGAAATACAAATCTGTTGATAAATTTCTCAAATATTCCAAAGATGGAAAATATGTTCTGACTTGGGGGGATTATCCTTATTCTGGAGATATTTTTTTTAGGAAATGGGATAATTTTTCTGGTACATTAATTTATGAAAAGTTTTTACCAATAATCCATTATAAATTAACTTATTTTAGATGCCTTGATATTAATGATATAGGCACTATAGCCATAATTGAAAAACACACATATTATCATGATACAATTGATACTAATGAAATAATTATTTATGACATAATGAACGAAAAAGTAATTAATACGTTAAATCCAAATACCAATACGAACAAATTCTGCTTTTGCAATTTTGAATTTGATTCTGATAATTCTATTATCATGTCACTAAATTGTTACGACAAAACAAAAGAAATAGGAGATACATGCGGGTTCGGTGGTCTTCAAAGTATTGACTTACATGGAAATGTTATTAATAAGATTTTAGATAAAGGTATTAGCAACTTTAAGTTATCATCTGATAGGGCCTATGTATATTATACTGATTTTGATTTTATCAAAACTGATTCTAATAGATACAAAGGAATAACAAAATCTAGTAATATTTATAATATCGATAAAAAAATCAATTACAAAAATGATACTATTCGAATTAACAGTAATTATAGTCCAATATTTTCAGAGAATAATAAATTCATGATGTTCTATGATGGAGGATATCCAAAGGATTACTTTTATTTTACAGATTTGTCTGAATTATTTGAGAACTCTCCAATTTATTTTAAAAAAATTAAACGATTGGACTCTTCATCAATTGAATTCTTATTTGTTGACAGTTCAAATGTAATTTTTCAAAAACTATTATATAATTATGGTCATGACAATTATGATTATCAATTGATAAAAATGAATCTAGAAGATACATTAATTACTCAAAAAAGCCATTTTAATTTCCCACTTCCCCGTTCAATGAAGTTATCTCCTGATAAAAAGGAAATAATAATTTATTATACAATTAATACTGAAAGAAATATGGTTAAATTGAATTTACTGTGGGATGATATTAACGGTATAAATGATAATATTAGTTTAACTTATTATGATGGTATTTCCATCTTCCCCAACCCCTTCTCCGAAAGCACAAAATTCAAATTCTATCTCGCTCAACCTGCAAATGTGAATTTAACAATTTTTAATTCTCTCGGTCAGGAAATAGCTGTGCTTTGCGATGAAGGGAAACCTGAGGGAGAGCATGAAATAAATTTCAATGGAAATAATTTGAATTCAGGAATATATTATTATAAATTCTCGGTCGGTTCGGAAAATCATTTTGGAAAAGTGGTTTTGATTAGGTAAACGTTGTTCAGTCGGTTGTTACAACGGACTGAACGGAAATAAAACTTTTTTATATTTGATACGTTTTATAAATAGCAATAATTAATAAAGGTGACTAAAATGTATGCAACATATACTTTAAAAAAAGATGAACTCAACAACGAGTTTATCGAAAATGTTAAAAAGATGATTACAACAGATGAAATTCTTTTATCTGTCGAAAGCTATGACGAAACAGAATATCTAAGAAGTTCGAAAAGGAATCATGAAAAGCTTTTGAAATCAATCCGGAATGTAGAAAAAAATGAAAACCTTGTCGAGGTTTCTTTTGATGATATTCTGAAAATTGCTAATGAAAAAGATTAAATTTGAGAAAATTGCTCTTAAGCAATACAACAATTGGGCAAACTTAGATAATAAAATATTTAGAAAGATTGCTCAATTAATTGTAGATATACAAAAGCAACCGTTCGTTGGTCTTGGTAAACCGGAACCTTTGAAGTATGAATATCAGGGTTATTTGTCCCGAAGGATAACAGATGAACACCGCTTGGTTTACAAAGTTACTGATGATGAAATAATCATTGTTTCCTGCAAATATCATTACTGATTATCAATCCAAACAATTGTACATCCAAAAATATTTCAACAAATAGTTTCAGAAAATTCTTTTAGAAAATTGGTGTTAATTAGGTAAACTTATTTTAAAACAAAATAAGCTGTTTTTCTAATCGTTTTATTAATAAAAATTTATTGCAATTATTGGGATTATAATATGAGTAATTTTTATAAGATATTAGAAGAAAGTTCAAACCTTTCGCTGGACGAACAGGAATCATTTGTTGATATTCTTCAAAAAAGAATTGCCGAAGAAAAACGAAAAAGTTTAATTTCCGTAGTAAGAGAATCCCAAATGGAATATGAAGCAGGCGACAAAAAAACCTCGAGCATTGATGACATCATGAAAGAAATAACATCGTGAATCACAAACTTGTCAAAACCTCAAATTTCCTAAGAACAGCTAAAAAACATTATCAAAAAAATCCTGATTTTGCTGTTGAATTGAATGAAACACTAAAATTACTTTCAGAAAATGTTTTCGATGCCAAGCTGAAAACTCACAAACTCAAAGGGGAACTTAATGATTGTTGGGCATGCAGTATAAATTTTAAATTGCGTATTGTGTTTCAATTTGTCAAGGCGATTGATAACGAAACCGGTGAAAATGTTGATGCAATTTCATTGCTTACAATTGGTTCACATGATAATGTTTATTGAATAAAAAAAATTTAAATAAATTAGATAATTTCTGAGACGCTTTGGTTGATTATGCGATATTAGTATTGGAGAAAAAATTAAAATGATTTTAAAAGATTTGGGCTACAATGAAAAATTTGAAGCTTACAGAATTGAGAATAAACTCGTTGATTTTGAGATAGGAAGAGTTAGTGCCGAACATAAGGAACGGTACATTGTAAGGACAGTTCAGGACGAATACGAAGCCGAAATAACGGGTAACATGCGGTTTACTGCAAAAAGCCGTGAAGATTATCCCGCCGTTGGTGATTGGGTGGCAATGTTAACCTATGATAACAATTTCGCAATAATTCATAAGATTTTTCCGAGGTTCTCTGTTATTAAAAGGCAGGCAGTTGCCGAATTTGGAGAGATACAAATTATTGCAGCTAACATTGATTATGCTTTTTTATTGCAAGCCGTTGACAGGGATTATAACATCAACAGGTTGGAACGTTACCTTACAATATGTAATTCATCGAAAGTGAAACCTGCTATCGTCCTCAGTAAAATTGATTTGATAGATGAACTGCGTTTAAATGAAATTTTACAGAGCATAAAAGCACGTATTAGCGATGTTCCCGTAATTGCGATTAGCAACGAAACTCAGCACGGATACAATGAAATTAATAAGTTTATTGAAAAAGGGAAAACCTATTGCATGCTTGGTTCTTCCGGTGTCGGAAAATCTACGCTATTAAATAATCTATCCGGCAGGCAAATCATGAGAACCGATACCATTAGCGAAAGTACGAACAAAGGAAGACACGTTACAAGTCACAGGGAATTGTTCGTACTCGAAAAAGGAGGTACTTTAATTGACAATCCCGGCATGAGAGAAGTTGCTGTTGCAGATGCCAGCGGAGGATTGGAAATAACATTCGATAAAATTTACCGGCTTTCCGAAAATTGTAAATTCAAAGACTGTCAGCATATAAATGAGACCGGTTGTGCAGTAATTGAAGCTGTCGAAAAGGGTAGTATTGACAAATCAACCTATGAAAACTATTTGAAAATTGAAAGAGAAAATGAATATTTTGAATCAACCTTGATTGAAAGACGAAAGAAAGACAAGGAATTCGGTAAAATGGTTAAGAATTTTAAGAAGGATATGAAAAACCATAAGTTCAGATAATAATAATTGATTACGAAAATTATTTTGGAAAAGTGGTTTTGATTAGGTAAACGCTGTTCAGTCGGTTGTTACAACCGAATGTGATTATAAATTTTTAATTTTCGAATTTACCTTAATAACTTCTTCAATATTATATTTAAAGTATCTTTTAGATTTTCGCTGAAACCTGCCTGAGAAAAAACAATTTTACCTTTTTTGTCCATCATGTATATCGTCGGGTAACCGCTAACAAGATATAAGCTGTCAGGTGTATTATCTGTAAATATTATGGGATAACTCATCTCGTTGTGCTTAAGAAAATTCGGAATCTTATGTTTGTCTTTTTCATTATTATTCTTACTGTTAACACCTAAAACAATTAATCCTTTATCCTTGTATTTCTTATATAATTCATTCATATGAGGTATTGCCTTAATGCACCAGAAACACGACATATACCAAAAATCAAGTATAACAACTTTACCCTTATAATCCGAAAGATTTGATTCTTTTCCTGTCGGATAAATTTCACCGGAAAAGTCAGGTGCATGGGCTCCATTTTTTAATAGTTCAGGTTCGACATATTTCTCTTCTTTGTACACTTCATATTTGTATGCTTTGGAAAATTTCTTGACCCTGTTTTTAATATAATCTTTTTCAACAACATCGAATTTAACATTCTTCAAGCTCCATTCAGTATATTGATAGTTCCCCTGAAATTTCACTTTAAAACTTATTTTTTCAATAACATCTTCATCCCTGTTAATTAGAAGAATCTTCCGCATATCTGTCATATCCCCATCGTCAGGATACTTAATAGTTACTCTCCAATAATCCATATTATTCACAGTTGCTTTAGCCATGTGAATCTTTGCAGTTGTATCGTTCAAAATACTTTTAAGTTTTTCAATATTCAGGAAAAACACATCCTTTATATCACCGGAAACAGTTCCTGTCATTGCCCAGGATTGCCCCTTGTGAGCATCATATTCGGTTATAGTTTTTTTAGCGTGGTATATAGAATATATCTTTTTTAAGTCATAATATAATTCTGTTGAGTCAGACGTTTCATGCCAAACAAATCCATTAAACAATGTGTCGGAAGTATCCCTGATTAATTTACATTTGGCTTCAATTGATATTGTGTCATCCTTGTTAAGATATTTCATTTTATAATCTATATCATAAGAGATACTTTTAGAAATTGAGTATTTTTCATAAACATCATTAAGTACTTCTTTAATAGTCTTGTCTTTTTCGGAACAGCTATATGACAACGTAATAATAAGAATCAAGTATATCAGATTTTTCATACTATATCCAAATAATAATTTATAAGTAATGAATCATTTTTTTAAGAATCAACTATTAAAAGTAAATTACAAAACAAAAGAGTTTTCTACAAGTTTTTTTTATTATCAACTATTTTGAGAATAAATTTTATTTTCAGAATCAATTCTTTGGTATTAGAGCCATAACAATATTTTGGAAGGATGAAAGTGAAAAAGTAAGCACCAATAACAAAAATAAAAAAAATCCGTATATTTGATATTATTATTAACAATTATTTTGATATGTGTTTATGAGTGAAAAAGAAAACAATAATCATTTTTGTCCGGTTGAGCATGCCGGTATATTAGACCAGTGGTGGAGGAAATTATTACAAAATCCACACAAGATACTGAAAAACTATATTAAAGACGGCATGTCTGTTCTTGATATCGGTTGCGGTCCCGGATTTTTTACAATACCTGCGGCAAATCTTGTTGGAAAAAAAGGTAAAGTCGTAGCGGCAGACTTCCAGGAGGGTATGCTTGAAATTGTTAAAAAGAAAATACAGGGAACAGAATTTGAAAGTAAAATTATACTTCATAAATGTGAATCCAATTCTACCGGTCTCAAAGAAAAATTTGACTTTATTCTTGCCTTTTATGTCGTCCACGAAACACCCAATCCCGAAAATTTTCTCAAAGAAATGTCATCGCTATTAAAATCCGGAGGTAAGTTACTAATAGTTGAACCGTCTTTCCATGTAAAGATGAAGGAATTTCTTTCGACAATTTCATTAGCTGAAAAAGCCGGATTAACAGTTGTACTTCAACCAAAGATGTTTTTCAGCAGGGCAGTGTTATTGGAATTGAATTAGAAATTCTACCAAATTACATTTTGTGATAAAACAACATCTTTCCCAATTTTTATCAAACCACACTTATTATACAGCAATGAATATTTTATGTCAAGTTCAAAAAAATGATTTGATATTATTGTTTTTTTCATATATATTTACTTTTAGAAAGAAATATTTGATTTGAAAAAATATTTTTTATATATAGAAAAAGTACTATATACTTCGGATTTCAGCTTTCTCCTGACTTTCGTAAAAATTAATAAGACGCATTTATTTTATTATTGTTATTGACGATGTCTTTATAAAGAAGATACAAACTTAAATAATTATTTAAGTTTTGTATAGCTATCACATCGTCTGAGTTGATATAAAAAAGCGTATTGTTTTGCATAGTTTTATTTGTTATTATAGTAAAATGATGTACGTATAAAATACTTCATTTTGCAAATCTTAAAACTATAAGCTAAAAGAATTGGTAAAAAGAACTTATTAATAAATTAAGAAAGGATGTTGGCTATGGCCACAAGTTTTAAAATCAACCAATCAGAACTGGAATTGATGAGAGGTGATTTGACTGCTCTCGAAGTTGAGGCATTCGTATTTTATGCCCGTTCAGATTTATCTCTTGGTTCCGGATTTGGAAATGCTATCTCAACACGAGGGGGACCTACGATTAAGCAAGAGCTGGAAAAAATTGGTAAGGTGAATCCCAATGAAGCCATAATTTCTTCCTCAGGAAATTTAGCCGCTAAACATATAGTTCACGCTGTCGGTCCTAAATTTCAGGAAGAAAATTTTAGCGCCAAGTTAAAAACTACCATGGAAAACACATTGGAAAAAGCAGATGAAAAAGGAATATCTGAGATAGCCTTCCCAATTATGGGTGGTGGTTTCTATGGATTACCTTTCGACACCTGCATTCAAATTATGCTCGAAAGTATAAATAAACATCTGTCAGGTACTGCAAGTTTGAAAAAAGTTATTCTCTGTGCTAACGATAATAGGGAATTCCGCATGTTCGAATCAAATTTAAATAAATATTTCGGAGGGGAAAAATGAGCGAGGCATTACATTTCGCAGAACATAGCTTACAAGAAGTTGCACTGGTTATTATGGCTATTGTTTATACCACCCGTTTGTTTTGGCTATTTCGATTTAAAGCAGGAAAAGATCGTCAGATGGAGACAGGTATGCCCGACACAAGCAAAAGGAAAGGAATACTATATTCTTGGGCAAATATTTTTATGCCATGGGCAATGGAAAGTACACGTATGCACTTCCTGATTTATGCCCAGTTTGTCATATTCCATATTGGAGTAACTTTAGCAATTATTCTATCATTCCTAATACCTTATGCACCCGAAATTATAGGAATTGCATGGCTGGCAACAACTTTTCAGGTTATTATCGGTGCCGCCTGTTTGGTCGGATTGTACCGTATTTACAGACGAATAAAGAGACCTGTTATGAGGGCAATAAGTACACCAGATGATTATTTTTCGCTGATACTTATAACCATTTGGTTCTTTTTTGCAACGCTATCGGTTCCGAATAAACCGGAAAACGGCGAGACTGTATTATTAATATATTTCTGGCTGACTGCATTTTTCCTTATTTATGTGCCATTCAGCAAAATATCGCATTACCTTTATTATCCATTTACAAGATATTATTTTGGAAAAACCATGGGGTATCGCGGAGTATATCCCTTGCGTGGAACCAGGCAATAATTGATTATTAAAGAAAGAAAAACGGAGAAACTTATGAACAATAGAACATACAAAGCAAATAAACTACTCGAGGCGATGTCAAAAAAACTGAACCGGCAGATAGTCGGCTCATTGGTAGCATGTGTACATTGCGGATTATGTACTGAAAGCTGTCATTATTTTTTGACAAATCCCGATGACCCGACTTATGCACCTGCTTACAAAGCTGACAGGATGCGTAAGATATTTAAAAGGCATTTTGACTGGACAGGAAGAATATTGCCATGGTGGGTTGGTGCAAAAAGTGTTTTTACCGACGAAGAACTTGAAGAGTTAAAAGACATAGCTTTCGGTAAATGTACGAATTGCCGGAGATGTTCCATCAATTGCCCGATGGGAGTGGATTTTGCTTCATTCAACAGAGTTATGCGTGGATTGCTGGTCTCTGTCGGTGTTATGCCCGAAGGAGTGGCTGTAGTCAGTAAAGACCAATGGGAAATTGGCAACCAGATGGGCGTATTACCGGAAGATTACATTGACACTTTAGAATGGATGTCCGAAGAAATGCAATCAGACCTTGATGACCCGACTGCAGTCATACCAATAGACAAAATGGACGCAAATGTCGTATATACTATTAATCCACGTGAAGTTAAATATGACCCGCGTACCATATCCTATGCAGGAAAAATATTCCATCTTGCAGGAGAGAACTGGACAATGCCAAGCGAAGGTTGGGATATGACAAACTTTGGTTTATTCTCAGGTGATGATGCTCTCGGTGGTGCAGTAGCACTCAGGGTGTATGAAAAACTTAAAGAACTTCGCGGTAAAAAGCTTGTAATATCCGAATGCGGACACGGATACCGTTCCACAAGATGCGAAGGTCCCAACTGGGCAGGCGTAAACCAGGACTTAATTATGGAAAGTTCCGTAATCACAATGCTGAATTATATAAAAGAAGGAAAAATTAAAGTTGATAAGACAAAGAATAAGGGTTCATACACATTCCACGATTCTTGTAATAACGCCAGAAGTTGCGGACTTTTTGAAGAGCCCAGGGAATTACTTCAACTTGTTGTTGAAGATTTTCGTGAAATGTATCCTAACCGGAATGAGAACTACTGTTGTACCGGTGGTGGTGGAGCTATGTCCATGTCCGAGTATACACCAAGACGATTAAAATCTGCAAAGGTAAAAGCTGACCAGCTTAAAGCAACAGGAGCAACTGTTGTCGTTACCTCCTGTCACAATTGTGTTGATGGCTTGACTGATTTAATCAAACACTATGAGTTAGGCATTGAAGTAACCCAGTTGGTTAATTTAGTAGCCAATGCACTCATAATACCTGAAAAACCTGCTATGGTAGAAGTTCCACCTGTCGAGAAAGTAGTAAAATTACCATTGGCAGGAAGAAAAATCCTCGTTGTTGACGATGAACCGGATATATTGACTTATTTCAGTATGGTTCTTGAAGACAACGGTGCAACCGTTATTCAGGCAGCAGACGGCGAGACTGCTATCGATCTATGTATCAAAGAAAAACCTGATTTGATGACTCTTGACATAAACATGCCAGGTAAAGACGGCGGATGGGTTTTTGAAAATCTCAGGAAAAATCCAGATATTGCTCTTACAAAGGTTTGCATTGTTACAGGACGTCCTGAATTGAGAAGATTAATTTACGACAGACCAGTGCCAATGCCAGAGGGTTATCTTGACAAGCCGGTTGATGAGGAAACATTATTATTTAATGTTAGAAAAATAATCGAGGTTGGTTAAAAGGTAAATACTATGGAACTTCCATATCAACAGTATTTTGATTCAATGCCCTGTTATCTGACAGTGCAGAATCCCGAATTAAAAGTTATTGTCGCCAATCAAAAATTCATTAAGGAATTTGGCGACTATCAGAACAGGTATTGTTTTCAGGTCTATAAGCACAGACCTGACAAATGTGAATATTGCGCTGTCGAAAAGACTTTTAAAGACGGAATCCCCAGGACAAGCGAAGAGCAGGTAAGTAATTTAAATGGTAAAAATATATCCGTTCTGATAAATACTACTCCCATTAAAAATGATAAAGGAGATATAGTCGCAGTAATGGAGATGTCAACTGACGTAACTGACATCAAAGAACTGCAACGAAAATTCAAAGAAAACGAGGAAAGATATAAAATGCTATTCGAAGAAGGACCCTGCTTTGTATCAATCCAGGACGTTGATTTCAATATTATTAATGCCAACAAGCTACACAGGGAAACATTCGGCTCCTATCTTGGTTGCAAGTGCTACAAAGTTTACAAACACAGGGAAGAAGAATGTTATCCATGCACTGTTCGGCGAACTTTTGAAGATGGAAAAATTCATACTCACGAAGAAGTTGTTACGACTCAGGACGGCAGGACTATTAATTGTATGGTCCATACCGCTCCTATCACTGACATTCACGGCAAAGTTGCCCAAGTTATAGAAATGAGCGTCGATATCACAGCGTTACGTGAGTTGCAGGACCAGTTAACATCAATAGGACTTCTTATAAGCTCGATATCACATGGTATAAAAGGACTGCTGAATGGATTAAATGGTGGTATATATCTTGTCAACAAAGGTATCGAATTGGATAACAAAGACCGCTTGCTTAAGGGCTGGCAAATGGTGCTGAGAAATGTTGACCGGATAAAAAGTATGGTTATGGACATCCTCTACTATGCCAAGGACAGGGAACCGTATTGGGAGCAAATTTCTGCTCTCGAAATCGCCCAAGAGTCCTATGATGTTGTTAAAGATAAGGCAAGTGAATTGGGAATAACTTTAGATATTGACCTTGATAAGGAAATCGGAGATTTTGATTGCGACAGAAAAGCTATAAGAGCTTTATTGGTTAATCTTCTTGAGAACTCTATCGACGCCTGTCGTGTAGATAAAAGCAAAGAGATACATAATGTAAGTTTCTCATTGCAAGGTAATGAGAATAATGTCTTTTTTAATATATCAGATAATGGAATTGGAATGGACCAAGAAACCCGGGAAAAAGCATTTAGTTTATTCTTCTCGTCAAAAGGGGGAGAAGGCACAGGACTTGGTTTGTTTATTGCAAATAAAATCACTACTTCTCACGGTGGAAAAATAGAAATCGAATCAGAGCCGAGAAAAGGTAGCTCTTTTATTGTAACAATTCCAAGACGGAGTATTGATTTATCGTCCAGGGATTTCAAATAAACTAAGGGTAACAAAATGGATGAAAATACTATACTAATAATTGACGATGAACCCGATACACTAACTTTTTTCTCCTGCCTGCTCGAGGATAACGGATATAAAACAATAACTGCGGAAAACGGCGAAGAAGCTTTGAAGAGAATCAAAGAGAATAAGCCGGATTTGATTACTCTGGATATAACTCTACCTGAAATGTCAGGAGTAAAGTATTACAGAATAATCAAAGGGAATCATGAATGGAAAAATATACCAATTATAATCATTACGGGCATATCAGATGAGTTCAGAAAATTCATTTCATCCCGCAAAAGAGTTCCTCCTCCGGATGGATACATTTCAAAGCCGGTTGAAGAAAAAGAATTAGTTGATATGGTAAAAAATCTTTTAAAGTAGGGATTCAAGATTTTGAATCCCCACAAATTTTCTTAATCCAAAATCTCTCTTATTTTATTTACAAGTTCATCGCCATTAACCGGCTTTTCAAAATATGCTGTAGGTGGTACTAAATTCTTTCTACTGCTGATGAATTTTTTAAATTCGGGGTCCACTCCCGAAACGATGATAATCGGAATGTTCTTCGTAGATTCATTTTCCCGCAAATCTTTATAGCACCTGACACCTGATTCTTCGGGCATAGTGATATCCAGAGTAATAAGGTCCGGCTTATCATCTTTAGCTTTTTTATATGCTTCCAATCCGTTTTTAGCTTCAATCACGTCGAATCCATTATCCTTGAATAGTGCATTGAAAAATATCAATACATCTTCTTCATCATCTACAATTAATATCTTTTTTGACATATTTTACTCCAATTTTATTGGTAACTTATTCTTTTTACAATATTACATCTTATTTTCAAAATCAATAAACGGACCTTTAATATCTACCATAGCGTTGACTATTAATTCAACGAGACCATCATAGTAAATCCCGCTCTTTTCTGTTGCCCCATAAAACGCAAATAAATCTCTTATTTGTCCTTTGCAATTCGAGCATGGTGCACAAACATATTTTGGAACATCTGGTGACGGATCTTCATTCGCAAATGCATCGAGTATCTGTTTGAATTTTCTTCTGCCGCTTACCTGAATTCTCCAGTCTGCAAAATTATATTGCTGCATAATTGCAAAACCACTGCCACCACCACAACAATAATTCCTTACACCATGTGGTTCCATTTCCCTGAATTTTGGGGCTAAGTATCTTAGAATTTCTCTCTGTGGTTCGACAACTCCCATGCTTCTAACTAAATTGCATGGGTCATGCAAAGTAACAGGAAAATTATTTTTCTCCGGGTCAAACTTTATTTTCCCACCGAAAACAATATCCTTCAGAAAAGTAACTGCCGGAACACGGGGTATTGAAGAATCCACCCTGTCGCCTATTGCCGCCAATGCCTTGCTTTCATGACCACATTCTCCCATCAGAATATATTTTACTCCCAGCTTTTTGGCAATTTCAATATGTTTCATATAAATTCTTGCATACTGCACATCATCGTAAAACAAACCGTAATTAACTCCATCGTATCCGGTAATGTCACTTGACATTGTCCATGATATTCCTGCTGCTTCCAAAATCACTGCAAATGCACCGGGATTGTCGGGCCAGGCAATTATTTCCCCGGCATTATGAATTATAAGTACCTCAGCTCCCGGTTTATCCCATGGAGTTTTAATGTCCATACCTGTTCTTTCGGATATATCTTCATCAATGAATTCAATATTATCCTTTACTGCCAGGTCATTCATACCTGTACTTGAGCCAACTTGCAGGTGCTGAACAGTTCCTTTTTCATGAAGTGAACGAGTATAAAATCCTAATTCCTGACTGAATAATTTTCTTAGTTCTCTTGATATTAATCCATTATCAACACTTATAGGACATGCCTGAGCACAACGTCTGCAAAGAGTACATCTATAACACAATTCATAAAGACGGGAAATCAAACTCCATGTAACTTCAATATCGCCATGTTGAAATTTTCTTACCAGGCTATTACCGGGCTTCCCGTATTTAAAATATAATTTTCTTAAAACTTCGGCTCTGAATGTAGGCCTGTAAATTTCCTGCTGACCACTACCTTCATAAATCGGACATTCATCAGAACAACTCTGGCATTGGGCACAATGTTCCATCGAAAGAACCAAGGGTTGTAGAAATGTCCAGTTGTCTTCCTTAGTAAATAATTTTTTTATTCCTGCAATAAATGCATCAATATATTTTTGTTCTTCTTCCTTGGACTTTGGTTTTGGCAAACCTCCAATAAGAACACCATCGAGGTTAACGACATTATCTTTTTTCTCTGCTTCTCTTAACTTTCTGAATCCCGGTTGTTCTTCCAATTTATCATAAGGAGAAGGCAATGGAGAAAAATCCTGCGGATCCAAATCAATTAAAGGTTCAACTCCTTTACTCATATCCTTTACTTTTATATCTCTTCTTACTGTCATATTACATCTTCTCCGGAATATTTGAAACAACTTCTCCCCATGTTTTTGTACCGTCAGAATCAACGTGAACTGCTGACCAACTTACAGGATAAGCCAATTGCCTTCCGAGTTTTTCTGCCAATATCGAACCAGGTGTATTTTCTCCATCTTCCCATCTGACCGAATGATATAAAAAATATTTCATATACATATGGCTCATGTGAGTAAATGGTAAATACATAATGAATAATGCAGCTATTATTAAGTGCCATACAGCTATAGCAGTAAAATCAACTAATGCAGAAAAGCTAATCATAGAAGCATAAAATCCGGTCATAGTATTAACAAATTCATTCCCGCTCATCAACCATAAGAGTACAGTCAGATATATCGCTCCAATAAATATTATGTTAAAATAATGGCTCAAAGAACTGTGTTTCCTTAATCCGTTATCAACAATCCTTGAGAACATCAACCGTATTGCACCAAATACTCCCATAATCGAAGCCGTCCAGGCTATTGCCAATATCAAATAGTAAAGTATCAAAGCGATGCCGGATGAATCAGGTGTAACAGGATTCCCGGTCAATTGAAATATCCCACCAATAAATAACAATACCATATTCGTTATCATCATATACAAACCAAAATGAAACGGGAATGTCCCAATCCATAAGCTTCTGTTAAATTCCCAGACGGCTTTCAGAAAAACAATTTCTGTCCCCATTTCTTTCCATTCATTAAAATGGTCTTTCTTATGTTCCTTTTTCCACCATTCATTTTCCTCGAGTTTTGAACCGCCATAGCTTGCTCTCCCTTTTTCATGAGGAACCGGATAAAGCTCCCACCGTAGATGTACGGGCATATTAGCAACTTTGATTATTTTAGAAATTGATGCCACAAAAAAGATCAAAATCGCAACATAACATAATATTTGTATTAATATCATCAACCACTACTCCATAAATATTCTGAATAAATCTTCCTATATCCTGATTTTTTAAAAGAAGAGTTCACTTAGGTACAAATTAATAATTGTTATAAATGAACTCTTCATAATAGCTTAAACCGGAATAAAACAAATCAAAGTTACTTTTGATATATCATTTAAATGATTAAATCTAATATCTCAAACTTAAAAAATTTTATCTTGATTATAACATTATACACAACCGGTTGGCTTAGCCAATCCTGCTACCTTACAAGCACCTTTTGCAGGTCCTGAAGGGAACAATTCATAAACTTTCTTCAAAGGAAATCCGGTTTCCTTGCAAAGTTTACGAATCATCGGTGCTATACCGTATTGTTGGAAATAATCACGCAAATAGTTAACTAATTTCCAATGTTCTTCCGTTAATTCAGCTACATCTTCTGTTGATGCTAAAGCTAATGCAACTTCTTCGTTCCATTCTTCGGGATTTTCCATGAAGCCGTCTTCATCAACTTCAATCTTTACATTTTTCCATTCAAAAATAGGCATTTTAACCTCCTTTAAAATTATTTTAAAAACTATTGTTAGAGAAATCTCTTTTTATTATCTTATTGATATATCACTTTACCGTCTTCACCTCTCGGTACAAACCTTCCTGTCATTGGGTCTTTCATCTCGATATAACCGCAAGGACATGCTTCTGCACATTTGTTACAACCTTTGCAAAGGTCAAGTTTATAAGTGTATCTCTGGAATTTTTCCAAAGGTTTGTGAATCACTTGGTCTTGACACATACTCCAGCAGGTACCGCAATCAAAACAACTACCACAGCTAAAACAACGTGTAGCTTCTTCATTCACCTGTTCTTCTGTTAGAGTACTTGTAATTTCTTTATCCAGGTATTTCAATCTTTCTTCAGGAGATAAATGTGTTGCCTGAACCCTGAGTTTATCAGCATAATAAGACATAACTATTCTGTTTTGCTTTACAATTTCTTCTTCAGGTTCCTGCTCCGGTTCAATCCCCCTGAAGTTGCAGTGAATAGTTTCTGCGGCTTTCCTCCCTTGGAATATAGCTATTGTTACCAAACCTAAATTTATAACATCGCCACCTGAAAAAGTTTTATCGAGACAACCTTTGAATCTTTCATCAACCTTAACCCAATCCTTTCCTTCATGAAGATTGTCCAAACCATCAAAATTAGGTTCCTGGCTAATAGCAGGTATGAGTAATGAACAATCAATAGTAATTGTCTTTCCTTCAACAGGAACAGGTCTTCTGCGACCTGAAGAATCAGGTTCACCTAATTCTGTTACTTGACAAATCATCTGTGCAACTTTGTCTCCATTCATTATCAATTCTTTCGGTGCAACAAGAAAATGGAATTTAATTCCCTCTTCTTCTGCTCCAACTATTTCTTCTTCGATTGCAGGCATTTCGTTTCTTGTTCTTCTGTAAACGATAGTTACGTCTGCACCTAATCTCTTTGCAATTCTTGCGGCATCAATCGCAGTATCTCCGCCACCAACAACCAAAACTTGAGCACCGACATCTACAGTTCTTCCGGAATTTATTCTGTTTAAAAACTCAACACCTGACATTACATTTGGAGCATCTTCATTTTCAAGTCCTAATCTTTTACCTGCATGAGCGCCTATTCCAACAAAAATTGCATCATAATCTTCCTGCAGTTTTTCATAGGGAATATCTTTACCAATTATAGTATTATATTTTATATCAACACCTAATTTCAGGATTCTGTCAATTTCTTTGTCTAAAATTTCCGGGGGAAGACGATAATCAGGAATACCATATCTCAACATACCGCCTGCTTTACTGAATGCTTCAAAAATGGAAATATTTTCGTAGCCCTGTCGTGCTAATTGAAATGCACATGACAGACCTGCCGGTCCCGAACCGATAATTGCTATTTTTTCGGAATGTTTTTCATCCGTTAATTTGGAAATTGGAAAATCATGCTCGATTGCATAATCACCGACAAATCTTTCAATATTGTTTATCGAAACAGAACCGTCTTTGTATTGTCTGTTGCATTCACCTTCGCAAGGATGCGGACAAACCCTACCGCATGTTGCCGGCATAGGATTCCTTTCGATTAATAAATCATAAGCTAATTTATATGATTCAGGGTACGTTCTTCCGCTATCTACTGTTTGTGCTATTGTCGTTACAATTTCTCTTATCTTTGTACCATTTGGACAAGCAGACCGGCAAGGTGGCATTTTTTCCACTTGCTCAGGCCTTAAAGGAGATGTGTCAACTCCCGAACCACCGGATGAAGCTCTTCCTCCGAACCTTCCAACTTTCTTTTTCTTTACTGCTATTGCCATTTATTACTCCTTATAGTTTCATCAAATATCATATTTTTCTCTTTAGCTTTTCTATGAAATTTGATTTACTTCATTTATATTTTAACATTATTTATTTTCTTCTACAAATATTCAATCGCCCTGCGATTGTTTCTTCAATTAAAATTAAAAAATCCCCCTTTTCCCTTTTCTTAAACTTTTCCGTAAGGATATAATCCTTTTTTTACTTTTTCAATTTCTTCAAGTAGTTGATTATGTTTTTGTTCATCAACTAATAAATATCTTAATAAATATTTAGCTAAAGACGATGTTGTTTCGTTCATCGCTTTTTCAGCCAACTCTATAGTTTTTCTTTCAAGTTTATCGTGTTCCTCAACTAATTCCCAAAACATGTTTAGTTCGTTCAAATCAAGTGAAACTGTCCCTTTTTCAAAATTGTCAATAATCAATTGCTGAACTCTTTTGTGCATTGCCGAATCCTGCCTGATAATTTCCATTATTAACTTTATCAAAGGATTATCTGCCTTCTTAATAATTTTTGAAGTGTTCCTGACAGCATCATCCTCTATCAATTGCCATTCACGCAAAACCTTTATTAAATTTCTTATTGCATCTTTGTTTGTCGGCATTTCTTATCGCTTATTTAAATTTGCTATTCTTAACATTCCTTCTGCCCATTCTTTGCATCCTAGAGCATGTATGTGAATATAAGTACCAAAAACGTTCTTATAAATAATACCATCCCTTCTGTTATAAGAACCAACTCCTCTTTTTACATCCATGCAAGTTTTTATCCTGTCATCCCATTCAATAATTGATGAATAATGAAATTCATGCCCTTTGATAACAGTTCCTTTCTCATAAAAAGGATTATCTTCATCAATTATCACTTCACTATATCCGTGACCTACAGGTTTTTCATTCATTTTAAATTTTACAGGACAAATACCACACAAGTTATATTCCTTATTATCAATATCAATAGACTTTCCTAAATAAATCAAACCACCACATTCAGCATACACCGGTAAACCGTTCTCAACAGCAGTTTTTAAAGATTCCATCATCTCATTGTTTTCTGATAAAAGTTCAATATTACTTTCAGGAAATCCACCTCCTATATATAAAGCGTCTATTTCCGGAAGTTGTTTGTCTTCGTAAGAAGATATCTTTATCAACTCTGCACCTGCATTTTTTAAAACTTCCAAATTTTCAGGATAATAAAACGAAAAAACTCTGTCACAAAAATACCCAATCCTAATTTTTCCCTTCTCCTTTTTCCCTTCTCCTTTATCTTCTTTCTTGTCATCCTGAGCTTGTCGAAGGATGTTCCTCTCTTCATTAGTAATTAGTAATTGGTAATTAGTAATTAAATTTTTGTCTGCTGTCTTTCCTATCACCAAAACTTTGTCGGTATCAATATAATCAGCTATTGCTTGCTTAGAGATATCAATCGCTTTTTCGGCAAAATCATATTCACTTGGAGTAATCAAACCCAAATGACGCGATGGCATAATCTCCGAATCCAATTTCGGAATAGCTCCAATCACAGGAATACCGGTAATATCTTCAATTGTATCCCTGATTATTTTTTCATGCCTCTTCCCTGCTACCTGATTAATTATAACTCCGGCAATGTTCAAATCAGAGTCCATCAATTTGCAGCCAAGTACTAAAGCGGCAGCAGTTCTCGTGATTTTTTTCACAGTCAGAACTAAAACAACCGGACATCCCAACAACTTAGCCAACTCGGCAGAGCTATGCGAACCCGCATTATCAAATCCATCGAAAAGCCCACGGTTGCCTTCAATAATATTAATGTCGTTATTTTTTGCATTTTTAACAAATGAATTGACAACACTATCTTTGGGAATCAGATAAGTATCGAGGTTTCTTACTTCCTTACCGCTTGCCACTCTTAACCAGGCTGAATCAATATAATCAGGACCTTTCTTAAAAGCAGCAACCTTCAATCCGGTATCTTTAAAATACCTGACGAGTCCGCATGAAACAAAAGTTTTCCCGGAATCTCCGCCTAAACCGGCAATCAATATTCTTGGAAGTTCAATCAAACCCATATCAATTTTTAAAGAACAAGCTAAAACATCTATTGTTGCATATTATCTTCATTTTTCATAATCTTGTCGTCCTGAACTTGTCGAAGGATGAATTCTAAAATAACGTTTCGCTGTTTCGCGTTTCGTTGTTTCACAAATATTCAAATACCCAACAAAAAATATTCCGCCATCCTATCCTATTTTCTAATTTCAATCTTCTAATAAACCTGCCTCCTTCGTCGCTTTTCATTTTTTCGGAGCTACGGAAGGATGTAATACGCCGAAGGAGGCAATAAACATCAACTAATACTTAACTTAGCATCAACATAAAAACTCTTTTCAATTTAATCAATTGTTAATTGTTAATTGTTAATTGTTAATTGTTAATTGCTAATTGCTAATTGTTACTCATTGGCTGCACCTTCTACGTGAGGAACTTCTATATAGCTTCCTCCAAAGTAAGTATAGACCAATTTTCCGCTTTCAATCAATTCTTTGATTGCTTCCTTACCTTCTTTTCTTTTGTCGTACTCGTCACCGTAAGTTTCTTCACAAGCTTTGTGAAGGTCGGTAGCTTTCCATTTTTTGATACCGGCGCTCTCGCTAACAAGCTTGAACATGGTATCTTTCACTTTGGCAAGTTCCACAGCCATTTTAAATCTCCTTTAAATTAATATGTTAAATGTACAGAACGTTTATATGTCAAGCCGGCATGCTTGAAGTCGTCAATATGTTCTTTCTGGAACTCGATACCGGTTAGTTTAAAGAATTTAGGCCAGCCGATTCTTTCAATCCACTCACCAATTCTTTCATGTTTCCGGGCATTAGCAGCCCACACTTCGACAATATTCCTAATGGCAGCAGTTACTTCGGGCCATCTTGGAGGATTATTTGGAATAAACGGAATAGCAAGCTTAGAGAACATTGGTTCATGTCTTGCATTCGATACCTTGCCACCAACCCAGATTGAAATACCGTCATTCAGTGCATCTGCCATAGGCAAAGCCGGACAAACAGTAAAGCAGTTAGCACAGAACATACATTGTTCTTCAATGATTTCAACTGATGGTTTGCCTTCATACGTTGATGGTCTGATAGCAGCAGTAGGACAGGATGCAATAACATTTGGAAGTTCACACATCTTCGGTAAATTCTCCTTGTTGATTTTAGGAGGTCTTCTGTGAATACCAAGAATAGCAATATCCGAGCAATGTACGGCTCCACACATATTCAAGCAGCAAGCTAAGGCAATTCTAATCTTACCGGGTAATTTCATTTCTTTAAAATACTCGATAAGGTCGTCCATAACAGATTTTACAACACCCGAGGCGTCAGTTGCAGCAGAGTGGCAATGTACCCAACCCTGGGTATGAATTATACTTGTAATAGCAGTTCCTGTACCGCCAACGGGATGACCAAGTGCTTCCAATTCTTTAATTAACGGGTCAATGTTTTCTTCTTTTGTCAACAAAAATTCAACGTTATGACGAGAAGTAAATCTCAAATAACCATCTGAATACTTGTCTGCCAATTCTGAAAACATTCTGATTTTTTTCGTACTTACCAAACGCGGAGAACCTGCTCTTACAGAATACAATTTAGCACCCGTATCGGAAGTATGAACCAATACTCCTGCTCTTGGTATTTCATGATGTTTCCACTTACCATAATTCTCCTTAATAATCGGTGGAAGAAACTTCTCATAATGAGGTGGTCCAATATCTGTCAATCTTTTTGGTTTATCTTCAGCCATTTTTATTATCCTTTTTCATTGTTAATTTTTATTTGTTAATTGTTAATTGATTTTACTCTTCTTCAAAATAATCTTCGTAAAATACATAGGGATTTTCACGAGGATGGGCAACCATTTCAGGTATTGGTTCCAAGCCAACTTCTTCCATGAAATTACCTAGACCAACTCTTTGCATGAATTCACCGATTCTTTCACGATTCTTGCCTTCTTCGCACCACAAATCCCACATCCCTTCAATGAAATCCCAGAAATTTAAATCTTCTCCGGACTGTTTTATCATAATATCGTCAAACGGTTCTTCAATTTTCATAAACGGAATAAAAACCGATGATAATAAAGCACCTTCAACGATTGGTGCTTTTGCCCCAATAAGCACAACTGCACCTCGGTCTTTACCCGGAGCCAATGCTTTAGGCATTACATTAATACAGTGCATGCAATGGCGGCAACTGCTATTGTCAATTTCCAAATTTTTACCATCCCATTTCATACATTTACCAGGACAATTTAATATAATATCATTGAAAATATCCGTACCGTTGTTTGCATATTCCCTGACCATATCCATATCAACCTGTATTTCATCGCGCCATGTTCCAATAATAGATATATCTGAGCGAGCTACAGAAGCTACGCAGTCATTCGGGCATCCTGACATCTTAAACTTCATTTTGTATGGAAATGCAGGCCTGTGAATTTCATCCTGAAATTTTTGAGTAATATAATAAGTTAACGCCATTGTATCATAACAAGCCCATTCACAACGTGCTTTGCCGCAACAGCAACTTGGTGTTCTAACATCTGAACCTGAACCACCAATATCAAAACCTTCATGGGCAAGTTCCTGAAATGTTGGTTCTAAATCTTCAGTCCGGCAACCGAGCAACACAATGTCTCCTGTAGAGCCATGCATATTCGTCATACCAGAGCCGTTCCTGTCCCAAATATCGCAAATCTTACGTAGCGCATCTGATGTATAGAACCAACCAGCCGGTTGATTGATACGCATTGTATGGAAATGTGAAATTGATGGATACTTTTCAGCTAAATCAGTGTAACGGCCTATTACACCTCCACCATAACCCATAACGCCAACAATACCCCCGTGCTTCCAATGCCCCATCCTTTCATTATAGGATTGCTCAAGCAAACCTAATAAATCATTCGACATCGCATTGTTCTCGGCAGCAAATTTAATTTCTTTAACGAAACTTGGCCATTCCCCCTTCTCGAGTTCATCGAGCATCGGGGTTTCATACTTTTTTTCAACTGCCATTTCTACTCCTTTAATTATTTAATGTTACTAATTCAGTTATAATAAAAAAATTTAATTTATTTGTTCATTTATTTTATTTTTTCAAAACAATATTTTCCCTTCTCCCAATAATCCGGAGCTTGTCGAAGGATGACAAATTCCTAATTTTTAAAAACTTCCGGCTTATTTTCTCTGCCGTGCATCTTTAAAAATGTTAATCCCAAAAATCTATAAAGCATGTGTGCAAACTTTGAATAAGGCATATACCACAACAAGAAAAAAACTAAAGTCAAATGAATAAAGTATGTAATATAAGCTATTACAGCAACTCCACTCATCCTCAGGAATACTATAGCCATACCTGTAATACCTACTCCTAAAATCACCCACAAGAACAACCAGTCATTATAACTGCTTTTCCCATGTTGCTCATCTGTCTTATACCTCTTCATTAAAAATAAGACAAGACCAATAACTAAAAACAATCCCGATACCACTCCCAATATTTTCACAGGATGCAACAAACCCATAGGATACGGTAAATAAAACGAAATTGCCATCATAAAATCACTATGGAACATATGACCGTAATGCCATACTTCGCCCACAACTACAAGTCCTGTCGCTATCATCGTTCCTACAAAACCGTAGAATGCATAAATATGTCCGTATCTTCTGTTTGAATTTGTCGGGCATTTCTCGAATTTCCTGTGAGCAAGAAAATCCCAAAACACTCTCCATGCACTTCCAACAAAATTATATTGAGGTTCTCCAATATTATTATTCTCTTTCAAACTCTTCCAATAATTTGAAAGTCCTATGTATGCCAAGCCAAATATTAATAGATTACCCGGAATAAAAATTCCTTCGATAACAAGTTTATGTATAAAATCTTCATATTTTAATACATCGCCTCTTATTGCGAAGAAATTACCGTCAAATCCATGAATTATGGCATTAGTGGCGAGAACCATTAAAAACACCATAAACATAGCAAACAAAAACAACCAAGGCAATGCTTTCGGATTTGCCATCGCTTTACCCATAAATCTTGGGAAAGAAAATTTCTGGTAAATAAATGACCTGACAGCACCCATCAAATCGGCAGGTCTCGCTCCACGAGGACATTGCAAACTGCAATCCATACATCCGTGACACAGCCAAATATCAGCATCGCTTAACAATTTTTCTTTTTGGCCCCATGCCGCCTGAATCATTTCTTTTCTTGGAAAAGCATATTCTTCAGGTGACAATTGGCAGACAACAGAACAAGTTGCACATTGATAGCACTTCTTCATAGTTTCGCCGCCATGCTTCTTCAAATGCTTGATGAATTCTACATCTACTCCAATATCCCGTCTCTCGCTCAACTCATATCCTCAAACTTATTTTACATAGTTTATTTCTACTTTTTCATATCGAATGCTTTTTTATAATCTTCGCTCAATTCTAAAGTTTCCTCGCCAAAAAGAGAAAATTTCAAAAATTTAAAACCAAATTTCAACAATTCAACATCATCTTTTTTCATATTATCTTGTTCTTCATCAGTAACAATAAACCTCTTGAAAAAGGAACTGTTAAAAACCAATTCCCTGAATTTATCAATATCATAGCATACTGTATAAAACATTTCCAGCTTAATAGGTTCTTTTATTCTTCCCTTTAAGAATTTGTCATGTAAAGATATTTCTTTAAACAATTCACCAAGTTCAACATAATCTTCAACACCCTGGTCCTTCATCCACTCCTCAATTGTCCATTCCTTGCCATCTTTAAAACCTTCGCAAACACTTTCTTCGAGTAGAAAATAAAATTCCTCTTCGAGTTGTTCGGTGTTATCTTTCGGCGAAGCTATACCTACCGGGAACATTCTGCATGACCATGGCCTGTCTTCGTAAACAGTACAACCGTTTTCTCCGACAAGTTGACAATTTAATGTTTCGTCATCCATCTGAAACATCACAATCGGATGTTTTAAATTTTCCTCAATCGGTAGAATTGTATATTTTGCTAAAAATTCGCTAGATGTTATACCCAAACGGTTTTTCAACCTTATTATATCGTAAGGTGTTAAAAATATATTAACATCATTGCAACATTTATTAAAGCAAGGCACTCCTGGATGACAGGCAAAACCGAACTTATCGGTTTTCTTCATCCTATCGTAATCCTTTAAAATTTTTTCCTTAAATTCACTTGTTTTCATTTATATTTCAATCTTATTTTCGTTATCTGTTATCCGTTATCCGTTATCTGTTATCCGTTATCCGTTCTCCAATCTGTATCCACTATCACTTCTCAAATTGTACAACAACCCAATCTTTCATATCATTCGGCGATTTCACGGGAATAGGTCCCTCGTCATCTTTCTCAGGATTATATTTGTATCTGTATGATGCATGTACTTTGTACTTCTCCTGCATCCAATCCCAGCCACGAACATAATATGAACATTCGTCATTCATACAAATTAAAAAATATTCAACTCCCCAATCAGATTGCGGAGGCATAAGAACCTTCTTAAGTTCTTCTCCACAATACTTGCATTTTTTCTTTTCCATAATATTAATTCTTCTTGTTATAATTCATTTTTTGGAGTTGAAATACTAAAGTTAAAAGCAAATTTATTTCAGTATCATCCAGTAATTATCAAAAGATGATTCTTCTTCTTTCATTATTCATTATTCACTATTCACTAAATTAAATTCCGCTTCTAATTTTAACATTCCACTGCTCCCTTTTAAAAAATTTCAACATCCCCGGTTTGATTCCGGGGATGTTGAAAGGTTAATTAAAAGATATGTAAAATATCTCTTGTGAACATATTCCACTTGTCTTCTTTTGCATCATAAGTCAAGTTTGCAAATTTCTCCCATTTCTCATTGTCAATCTTTGGAGTATCTGCACGGAAGTAATATCCGGGCCAGCGAGTTTCCTCACGGAAGAGAATTGTACGAACGTGAGCTTCAGCTTGCCACATTCTGTGTATATTCTCCCATACTCTCATCAATTCATGAAGGTCTTCTGCCGCTAATTTTTCAGAATCTTTTTTCAAGAATTCTAATAACTGCATACCTTTTTCAAGTAAGAATTTGTTTGTTTTAAACTGCGACGATACACCACCTGCGTATTCATCCATAAGCTTTTGAAGTCTGAACATAAACATCTTTGGACGAATATAATTCGGATTAATATTTGCATCAGTTGTTTCTTTTGAATACTGGGCAAATAAATCCAACGGCATCAAAATCTTTGCTTTTAAAGCATCGATAGCTGCCTGGTCATATTTATGCGTTGGATTTTCTTTAACGATGTATTCAATTGCAGATTTTCCGCAAATCCTGCCTTCAGCATGTGAACCTGAAGAGAATTTATGGCTGGATGCACCGGATGCATCACCTGCCGCAAACAAACCTTTAACTGTACACATATTTGCATAGCCCCAGAAGTATTCTGCAGGAGCCAAGTCTTTTGGTCCCGATACCCATGCACCTGATGCACCTGAGTGTGAACCGATAAAGTATGGTTCGGCTGCTGCAATTTCTGATGGTTCTTTTTCCGGAAATACGTCCGTGGATGCCCAAAGTATCGCCTGGGAAATTGTCATATCGAGGAAATCTTCCCAAGCTTCGGCTTCGAGTTCTTTCATTTTCTTCTTGTATTCCTTCGGGTCGTCTTTAAGACTTTCAGCAATCTTTTGGATAGCTTCTTCAGTTTTCATATATGTCGGGCCTAAGCCGTCCATTGTATCGAGCATACCCAAATAGTTACGCAAGTTTGCCGGAATTGGTTTTACTTTGCCGTATGGCAGCCAATTATCCAACTCTGCTTTTCTTTCAACCATATATTCACCACCGGCAGCTGAAATAGCTCTCGATTTGAATAATAAGAACCATGCACCGACAGGACCGTAAGCATCCTTGAAACGAACAGGAATAAATCTAACTTCCTGACATGTCATTTCTGCTCCAGCTTTCATCGTAAAGTATGCCGATGAACCGGAGTTCCAAGGTGGATACCAAGCACGTCCTAAACCTTCGCCGGATGACCTTGGTTTAAATACGTGTACTGCACCGCCTGCACCGATAAATACGGCTTTGGCTTTAAATACATAAAACTTGTTTTCTCTTACGCTGAAACCAACTGCACCGGAAACTTTGTCGCCGTCCATTAATGGTTCGACAACGAAAACTCTTTCAATAATGTTATCCATACCCAAAGCATTCTTTGCAGCTTCTGCTACAACAACTTTGTATGATTCACCATTAATCATAAGTTGCCAGCGACCTTCGTGAACATAATTTCCTGCTTCATCTTTCCAAATTGGTAAACCCCATTTTTCAAAAAGATGAACTGTTGAGTCAACGTGACGTGCTATGTTAGCAACCAAATCTTCACGGGTAATACCCATCAAGTCGTTACGTACATAATCTACATAATCTTTAATAGTATTCTTGCCCGTTCTCAAGTCAACGTATTGATTTATTGCCGAAAGACCCATCGCAACAGCACCACTTCTATCAACAGCTGCTTTATCAACGAGGGTTACTTTCAGGTTGTGTTTCTTTGCCCAGTAAGCTGCTTCTACAGCTACACCGCAAGCAGACATTCCCCCACCGATAATCAATAAATCAGTGGTGACTTCTACTGTTTCAAAATTTGCCATAATTTTTTACCTTTTTAATTGTTAATTATAATTATTAATTGTCAATTTTCTTATTGCCACCCAATTCGACCGGGTGCTGCTAATTCCTTCAATCCTGTTGAAGCAGGCTCTGTGAACAGCTCAGCTGCAGAAATATCACCGGCTCCTTCATCAAATGAACCGTTTGGTACTGCTGTTCCTTCGGGGGTTGTACGTATTGGAAATTTAAATCTCTTCAATTCTCCACCCCTGAACTTAATTGTCCACATAATTGAATCCGAACTCCTCATTGGAGTCACTTGTGCTCCTAATGGCACAAAATCGGCATAACCGCGAACTTCAATTGCCTGAGTTGGGCAAATTTTTACGCAGTTGTAACATTCCCAGCACATTTCAGGTTCCAAATTGTAAGCTTTCATTGCTTCTTTATTTAAAACCATTAAATCATTGGGACAAATGTGTTGGCAGGCAGTCTTATCGAGCGCCTTGCATCCATCGCATTTTTCTTGAATTACATAACTTGGCATCAGTTTTTCTCCTGAATTTTTTTAAAAATAAGTTAATTAATTTTTTATTTATTGTTTATAAAACATTACTTTTTCTAATATCTAACTTCAAATTTCTTTTTTCTAATTTCTATTTTCTATTTCCTATTTTCTATTTTCTATTTCCTATTTAGCCTCCGGTTGCCGCTCTGTGAACCTTGATTTCAACTTTCTCATCCAAACCGGCATAGTACTCTTTCAATATCTCAAGTACTTCTTTTCGGCTGAACTCAACCGGTATTTCCGAACCTTCCGACAAGCCCTTGCGAAGCATTGTTCCGCTAAGTAACAATCTGTCTTCTTTTGAATGAGGACAAGTCTTCATCGAAGCCATTCCTCCGCACTTATAGCACCAAAATGTCCAATCAATCTTTAAGGGTTTGCAAAGCAAAGCACCTTCCCACAAATCATCAAAAATATCCTGTGCATCGAAAGGACCATAATAATTTCCCACACCTGCATGGTCACGACCGATTATCATATGTGTACAACCAAAATTTTGTCTGAATAAAGCATGTAACAAAGCTTCTCTTGGACCGGCATATCTCATATCCAATGGATAGCCCCCACATATTGCCGTGTTTTTCACAAAATAATGGTCAACTAAAGTATTAATACACTTCACTCTAACGTCAGCAGGTATATCACCCGGTTTGAGTTTGCCAACCAGTTGATGAATATACAAACCATCGGATACCTCCAAAGCAATCTTAGCCAAATATTCATGGCTTCTGTGCATTGGATTTCTCAACTGCAAAGCAGCAATCGTCTTCCATCCTTTTTCAGCAAAAATTGCTCTCGACTCGGATGGTCTTTGATAAATCCCCTTGAACTCTGTTGGGAATGTAGCTTCAGACAATACCTTTACAGGTCCTGCAATATTAACTTCCTTTTGCTCCATAACCATCTTAACGCCCGGATGCTCAGGGTCATTGGTCTTGTAAACATGCTGGCACTCAAAAGCTTTGTCAATAGTGTACTTTTCTTCTACCTTCATAGTAGCCATAATCTCATCGAATTCATCCGAATACAAAGCAACCTCATCACCGATTTTCAATTTATCTGCTTCTGCTTTAGATGCCGACAAAGTTACCGGTATTGGCCAAAACAATCCGTTCATGCTCGGCATCTTCATATCCGAGCATACGCTCTTCCAATCTTCGCTTCCCATGAAACCTCTTAACGGTGTAAAACCACCTATACCCAACATTATCAAATCGCCTGTTTCGCGGCTCGATATCTGTATCTGTGGCAAGCCCTTCGCTTTTTTCTGTTCTTCTTCCAGTTCCTTACCTGCTAAAAGAAGTTCAATCAACTCACTACTTCCGTGAGGACTGATTAATTTCACATTTCCCATCACTTCTCCTTTGTTAAAAAAAAATATTTATTTATAAAAAATTTTCAATGTACTATTCATCTCGTTTTACATTTTATGTTTCACGTTTCACAAAGAACAATACAATGTTATATAAATAAAAAAATAAAATCAACCCCATTTGGATTAATGTATTCGCTGTGTTGTAGGTATATGTACTCGGTGTGTTGCATACTCAAAAAAAAATATTTTTAGCCATATATAATAATATAGTTAACATTAACATAACTACTTGATTTTATAATCAATTACTTTTGTTTTTGCATCTGTTATTATAACTCAAAAACAATAAAAACACATAATTACAGAAATTAGAATTTTTTATGCAAAATCATACATTTCAATCCATTATTAGACCATAGAACTAAGAATTGTATATTTAAAAAAGAATTGGGAAAATGAAAAAGGTAATCGTTTTTAGAACAAAATTTATTATTAAAACAAATTATGATATATCAAATCGTATGAATTATTATCCGCCAAAGCAGATATTATTCAAAATTGAAAAAAATTGTTTACCGGGTAATTCGACTAAAACAAACTGCACTTATCCAGCTTCATCTCGCACTTGTAATAAAATATCGGCAACTGCAATCCCCTCGCAGTAATCTCGATAACAAATGACTTTAACAAAGGGCTATCCTCCTGTAAAATCAGCAATTCAGGTTTGTTGCCACAAGAAAAACTCTTGAATGAAGTCGAACTCGGAACCTGAGAATAAAAAGACAATCTGCTAAAGCCCACATCTAAACGCGACATCATCCATCGGGCTATCCAGCCATTTATAACCGGTGTAGGGTCATCCTTCAACATATGAAACTTTTCAAACCTTGCCTGAAATGCTGTCAATAATCCGTCAACTCTTGTTCTCGGTCTTTGGTCCATTCTATCCCGCAATCTGCGAATGAAATTTTCCGGATTTGAAAACAAAATATCTTTCAGTTTCTGTTCGTTTATTGTTTCCAAATACCTGACCATACTCACATTTTTCAAAGATTCATAAGCCCGAATAGCATCATTAATCAATTTATTATTTACGGCTAGACGTGCCAAACAACACATAAGCTCACTGTCCCTGTACGCTTTGTGGTAGTTAATCCGTAAAGAAGAAAAAGGAAATACGGTTTGTACTGCATCTTCTATATGTTTTGAGCCATTATACATAAAGGTCGGTACCATAATCCCTCGGCAATTCATTCTATCCAATAAATGAATCCAAACATTTTCGCTCTCTCGGGAACCGATTTCATAACCCAAAATCACGGTTGACAAACCGTCAACAGCTAAGGCAAGATACATTTTGTTATTTCTTGAACCTTTGCAGGCGCATGAAAACTCCCTACCGACAAGATAAACCAAACGGGGTTCATGCTTACCAATACTACAATCCAAATATTCCTCCCAATTTGGGCATCCTTCCAAAAACTCACGTATCTTCTGATTGATTCTCAGCGGAGAGCTATGATATACATTAACTAAATCTCTATAAGTCCGTCCGGTAAGATATGCCTCAACAATATCTGCTATATCCGGGCGAATGGTTTCTATACGTTCTAAAACCCATGTCTTACCACAAATTCTACATCTGTACCTCGAATTTCCATTAGAAGTCTTACCGTGTTTAATCACTTTAGAACTTCTACAATAAATACAATGAGGATTATTATCAGTTGTCATTCCATTACTTTTTTATTATTTAACTTACTCATTACAACACTATTGTTACACACAGAATAAAAGTATTTTTGTATATAATATGTTGCATTTGTAAATTACATTAAAAGTATCAAAAAGTCAAGTAAAAAATATAAATATAAACAAAAATTAATTTAATTTTTTACCAAATAGAAAGTAGATATTAAGGTAAATAATTAAGCATGATTCACTTAAAATTGTATGGAAATATGCGATACGGCTAGAATTTTCCGGGAAGTCCGAGCCAATTTTTCATAATTATGATAACAAAATATTAGGTTTATTGATAGCTCCTAATTGATTGCAAAACACAATATATTAAATTTCTCAACGTTTTGTTTAAAAATGTTAAACTAATAAGTTTTTAATTCATGCAACAATATAAAGCAGTTTTTGAGCAGGATGGTGAGTGGTTCATCGGATTTTGTCCGGAAGTCCCTGAGGCAAACGGTCAGGGAAAAACTCTTGAGGAATGTCGTAAGAATCTTGCTGATGCAATTAAATTAGTCAATGAAGATAAATTAAATGATTATATAGTCCGGAGCAATAGAACTTTTTCCTTCGATACTGTAACCGTTGAATGAAAAGAAAAGAATTAATAAAGTTATTAACAAAGAATGGCTGTCTTTTAAAACGTGAAGGGGCAAGCCATTCATTATGGTACAATCCAGTTAATGGAATCATCGAATCTATACCTCGTCATACCGAAATTTCCGAAAATCTTGCTAAAAAAATAATCAAAAGATTAGAGATTAAATAAAATAATTAATATGCCAAATCCATATTAAATTATTTTGGATTTATCAGGAAATCCGAGCCATTTTTTAAATAACAAACCAATAAACAGTCATCATGAGCTTGATGAAGATTGAATGCTCAGAATGACATTATTGAATTATTTTAACCCTACCAATAAAATTATAAATCCCTTACATATTCAAGATTAAATTGTGTACCATCGTGAGCAGTCCACAAAAGAGTAAAAGATTTTTCATCTTCAGTCCATTGTTGTTTAAAAGTCCATACTTGTTCTATTTCGTCTTTATCAATCATTGATAAGTTGATCGTTGAATTTTCTGTGTCTACAGATTTTACTTTAACTGGAATTTCTAAATTTCCCATCTTAATCAAATTTTTATCAGATGTTAATTTGATTTCCATTAAAGTAGTTTCACTAGATATTTTCCAAACACCACTTACTTCTTCCAAAATATCTTTTTCGGATTTACTGCAACCAGTAAAAAAAAATACTGTTAATACAGTAGCTAGAAATAAATTCAATAATAATTTCATTGTGTCTCCCAAAAAATTAATAATTATTTTGTTAATCTATCAATAAGTCTTGATAATTGACTAATACAGTTTAATAAGACCTTGTTTGCATCCCTGCCTTTGTCAATTTCTTCTTTAGTCCTTGCCCTTCTTTCATGTGCTTTGATTGCTTTTCCAATTGATAGAATCTGAGCTGAAATAGATTTTGACTGCTCTGAAAAATTTAATTCCTCAAATGTTTTAGTGTAGTTCTGATGAGTTTCTTTCATTACCTTTGCCATAATATTTCTCCAAATAATAAATAAAAAAAATTATTAAGTATCTTCTTCTTCTTTAGAAATTGTTAAATCTCTTACTAATTTTCCATCATTTGATTTCCATGTACCTTTACCTTCGACTGGATTTGATGCATCAAATATGATTTCGAAAGAACCGATTCTTCCCTCCCCTGTCTCAAAAAGTTTAAGAATTATTTTAGTACCATCTGAGCTCTTATTGATTGTTCCTTCAAAGTTTGTTGGTTTATATATCTCACCTGATGGCAGAATAAGTTTATCCGAACCACTAACATTTGAGCCAACAATGGAAGAGAAACAAATTTCAATAGTTCTTTTATTCTTAGCATAAGGACCTTGCCAACATCCTAAAAAAACGTCAAAGTCAGTAATAAATTCTTCATCATTATCCTTTTGAATTTTTTCATAATCTCTAATGAAAATAAGCTTTGAAATCCATGTCTGAGTATCATCACTTAAAAGATCTCTTTCATAGTTAATATCAATTGTATCTGTCCCAATAAATTTAATTGCACCTAGTTTTTTTGAATAATAAGAACCCATACTGTAACCAAAAATATTTTGTTGGAATATTTTTGGATATACATCCCAGATTCCATTACCTTCATATCTTACATTCTTATAGATAATCGAATTTTCTTCCCATCCACCATCATAATTTTTCACGCAAATTCCATTTGAAATGCTATCTTTCCGTACAAATTTAATCTTATTTTTTACCTCTCCAATACCAGACCAAATACCCTTTAAAGCAGAATCCTCTGCAGCATATCTAATCTTTTTAACAGACTCAGGTTTGATTATTTCTTTATCAAGTGTGTCTAAAGCAAACAGAACTGTTTTCCATTCACCATCTTTAACAATTCTGTCCAGAATTTTAACAATTCCTATTTGAGAAGCAATCAGGGCAGAGCTATCCAATTGAATAAATTTTAGCTGTTTGTTCGCAAATTCCCAATGGTTATTTGTAGCCAAAGAATCAAGACAATAGACTATCTGTTTTGCTGCAGAATCTTTATATTCCTTCTCTTCCGAAGGAACTAAAAGAAAACTTTTAATAGCGGCTTCGTAATTTTTCTTTTCCATCTCTTCAATTCCTTTTTCGTATTGTTCAGGAGACCTGGAACAGGAAAGAAGGATGGCGCATAAGCAAATAATATTAATGAATTTATTTTTCATAGTTATGTCCTTTTATTTAGAATATATATATTCATACTTTTTTATGGGCTCCATTAAATTATTATATTTCACCCGCTCAATCTGATTTCCATTATTATCATAATTGTAAGTTTCCTTACTATCAACCTCTTTATTGATATTATAGTCCACCCACTCAATCAGATGACCATTATCATCATATTTGTAAGTTTCCAAAGAAAAACCTGAACCGTCTGACCAATATATCTTCTCCTCAATCAGATTTCCCTTACCATCGTATTTGTAAGAATACTTATTAGGAATTGAGCTGCCTGTTTTATACTGCAATTGCTCAATTTCATTTCCATTATTATCGTATTTGTAAGTATACTTATATGTAACTGCACCGTCTGCATTATAGCTAAAGCGTGCAATCGTTTTACCTTTATCATCATTTTTGTAAGTTTCCTTCTCATAAATCTTACCGTCTGATTTGTAGGTTACCCACTCAATCATATTTCTCTTTTCGTCGTATTTAAAAACATCCTTACTATCAACTGAACCGTATGATGTATATAAAACGCTCTCAATCAAATTTCCCTTATCATCGTATTTGATAATTCTCTTACTATCAACCGAGCCGTCTGATGTGTACGATATCTTCTCAATCCGTTCCCCAAAATTATTGTAATTGTATGTGCTGTCTTTAGCTTTAGATTCAACATCTACCTCTCCAAAACTATAATCATAAGTAAAGACAGTGCATTTCTTGTAGCCTCCTTTTACATTTCCTAAGCTGCCGAGATTATGAGTCCCTAGAAGAATGCTAAAAATAAAAACTACTAAAAACACTGATAACTTTTTCATATCAATCTCCAAAATTTATAAATTAAAAAAGGGCATTTTCACATTTAATGCCCTTTTTTGAGGTAACGACTAAGAAACCCGAATTGAGAAGTATAAAGGAAAACGCCCCGATTCCTCGGAGCATGCCTTTACTGCTATTCTCAATTCTCAATTTAGTCGTTTTTCAAACAAGAACGCAAGTAAGACCACGCTTACAAATATTTAACTGTCTGAATCACAGATTTTTGAAGATTTTTAGATTTCACAAAAGTAAAATACATTTTTTCTGTGTAATCTGATTAATCCGTGCAAATCAGCGATTCTGACAATGAACGCAAGAAAGACTAAGTTTACAAATATTTTAAAAATTATATTCCTACTATTTGTTCCTTTCTTGTATTAAAAAAATTAATTGGTAAA
>JAZDIP010000049.1:0-4545 GCA_043804925.1 bacterium
CCAGGTGTGGGCATCTGATATCACCTATATCCGTACCATATCCGGATTTTGCTATCTGGCATTGATTACAGATATGTATTCCCGTAAAATTGTTGGATATGATATCAGTGACTCACTGGAGCTGGCGGGCTGTCTGCGAGCCTTAAAACGAGCTCTGCGGACAGCCCGCCCTGCGGCCGGGTTGGTACACCACTCCGATCGCGGGATACAGTATTGCAGCAACCAGTATGTAAGTGAACTGGACAAACGAAAAATCAGAATCAGCATGACTGAAGAAAACCATTGCTATGAAAATGCAATGGCTGAACGGGTAAATGGCATTTTAAAGGATGAATTTTATCTCGACCAATGCTTCTTCAGCACTCACCACGCCTGCATTGCTGCAGAAAATGCTATTGAAATCTATAATTCTAAAAGACTTCACTTATCTTTAGGATATAAAACACCAAATATGGTTTTTAGAAATGCTTCTTAATTTAATGTTTAACCTGTAGACTCATTTTAGGACTAGACACCAAACGAACAATAAACCTTCATCAAAATTTTAACAAAAACACATCAAAATGAAAAAGAAAATTTCTTTTTTAATCATTCTGATATCGTTATCGTTTTTTAGTTTTTCTCAGAAAATCGACATTAGGATTGGTGGCTCAATACAGTTCAATAAATCAACTTCAAATTGAGCTTAATAATAACTCAATAGATAAGGTTGTTTTATTTCCGGCAGATGTATACAAAGACAAAATAGACATTATTAAGGATTATAAGAGTATTGAGATATTGTATTACTCAAATGTTATAGGTAAATATTTATCAAAGTTAATGAATCTTTCAAAGAAGATAGATTTTGGAAATACTTATGTTTATTATATGAAAGAGTTGTTACCTGATAGAATTATTCAATTTTATCAACCAACTCCAAAATATATAGAAAAACTTCAAGAGGATTATCAAGTGATGCAGTTTTCAGGAATTAAATTGCAACAATGTTAGTTATTTTTGTATCAAATCAGAATTTTTTAATAATGTTGTAAATTTTGCAGAGAAAAACAATTTACCGATTTTAATTCATTTATGTGGAAAGCAGGATGCAAAGAATATAATTGAAGTAATAAAACAAAGAAAAGTTACAATAATAATCGCACATCTTTTATTTAATAAGTTATTTGCAAAAAATTGGAATGAAATATAGACTAAAACCTTCTTTGATTTAGCAAATTATTATTTTATAAAACTAAAAACAATAGATTATGCAATAAAAACATTTGGATGTGACAAATTAATTTCTGGCTCAGACAATCCATTTGGAATAGATAGCATAATCAGGACAATAAAAAGGATAGATAATTTATCAATTTCAAATGAAGAGAAAGGTAAGATTTTAGGAAAAAATATAATGAATATATTGAGTATAAAATAATAAAAAATGCACTACACACAACAATGTATCTACAAAATAGGCGAAATAGTAGTAAATTCAACGGTTGTAGCCCGCTTCAAAATCTTAACGGTTTGATAAGTCTGAAGCCCGCAATCGCCTACTTTGCATATACTATACATTGTGGGCCAGGCGTTAAAAAGTCACGTGGCAATAACGACACAGACCCAGACAACAATGTTTAAGTTATGTGGAGGACTTGAAAATACTTTTTTGACTAATAATTTTGGTAGACTACTTTGACATCGCCCAATAGAAATATCAGCACTATTCTTAAGACACTCAAATCATTATGAACATCGATCTAAAAACATTTCTGAATCAATATGCTGATTTCTCGGACATCGAACTAGATAGTATCGTCAGTAGATTTAAAAATAAGTCAATTAAGAAAAATAGTTATTTATTGAATCAAGGCGACACATGTAAAGACCTCGTATTTGTGCGGAAAGGCTGCTTACGCTTATATTATTTGAAAGTAGACATTGAAATCTCCGTTTGGTTTGCTTTTCCGCAATCTTCTGCTATTGAGATTTACAGTTTTATAAGCGAAAGTCCATCAAACTATTTTTTACAAGCCATTGAGGATACTGAAGTGTTGTATCTTCCAAAGAGGGAACTCTTAAACCTCTACAATCATCATCCAAAAATGCAGGAGATGATGAGGAAATTCTGGGAGGATGTTATTCTAAATCTGATAAAAAGGTTTACCTCACTTCAAACAGATTCTGCGGAGAAAAGGTATCTTGAATTATTAAAAAAGCCTGACTACTTAGCGACAATCCCGCAAAAATATCTTGCTTCCTTCATTGGAGTAACCCCAACTTCATTAAGCAGAATAAGGAAACAAATCCTTAAAGGTCATTAATTGCCATAGGATAACTTTTTTAAAAATAAAAAGTTCAAATATTGCACTAGCATTTAAGAGCAGTCAAAGAAAAGGACAGGCAAGATGCCCTCGTGCGTAAGGAGAGCTATTCGTAACAACATTAAATTACCACTATGTATAATTTTTCATATTTTAAAGAGAAGGATAAACAAGTATTGCTAGACTTCATTGAACACAATCCGTTTGCTTTTTTGACAGGAAGTTATCTTTCTGGCGCGCAGGTTGCTACGCAGATCCCCATTTTATTTGAAGAAAGAGGTGGTGAATTATTTTTGCAGGGACACATCATGCGAAACACAGACCACCATAAAGCATTTGTTGAAAATCCAAATGCACTGATTGTATTTACTGGCCCAAATACTTATATAAGTGCTTCATGGTATAGTAACCCACATATGGGGTCAACATGGAATTACATGAGCCTTCACGCAAATGGTCAGATGAATTTAATGTCGCCAGAATGGTTAATTCAATTCATGCGAAAATTTACCCTAAAATTTGAAAAAGGTAATAAAAGCTCACTTACCATTTACGACAATCTGACGGAGACATATTTAAGTAAAATGATGCCAGGAATAGTGGGTTTTGAGTTAAAGGCAGAGAAAATTGATAACGTTTTTAAACTTAGCCAAAACAGAGATGAAAAAAGCTATATGAATATCATATCAAAGCTTAGTGACCTGGGCGGAAGTAGTGCGTTAATTGCTGAGGAAATGAAAAATAGAAAATTGCAGTTGTTTCCGCCCGGTGCTGATTGGGATGGTTCAAAATTTGATTCCTGAGAAGTACGACTAATGCTGTGAACAAATATTAGGGAAAGAAATGACTACAATTTTAATTGTTCAGTTGTTCGTTTCATTTTTTGCAGGAGGTACGTTAATTACAATACTTACACTTATTGCAGAGAAAACAAACCAACAAATCTCAGGAATACTAATGATGTTTCCGACTACTTTGGTTTTGGGCTTCCTATTCTTAGGATTAACAACAAATGCCGAAAATGTTTCAACGATAGTTCCTGCAACTTTAATTCCCCTTGGCATTATTGTATTTTCCACGGTAATCTATGTTTATTGCTCCATCTTTTATTCAAACCACATAAAAGATAAGATTCTGCAAATTCTGTGTTCACTAGTGACCTGTATTATGGCTTGGTTCATATTAGCGTCTCCATTTGCTATTTACAAATTTTCTAATCTTCTCATTGGAATTATCGGATTCTTTGTAATTATCACAGTAACCCATTCTATTTTAAGAAGTAAAAAAATTGAGTTCAATTTGATTAGACCTGTTTATACAAAAACACAAATAGTTGTTAGAGCAGTATTTACAGGAAGTGTTATTGCTATTGTTGTTTTTTTAGGAAAAACATTAAATCCGTTTTGGGGCGGTATCTTTATAATGTTCCCAGCTGCTACTTTTGCGACTTTAGTAATATTACATTTTTATTATGACCCCAGTCAGCTTTTCCATTTCATGAAAAGCGCACCACTAGGGTCTATTTCATTATTTATTTATGCAATTTCTATTATGCTGCTATTTCCTAAAATTGGTATCTGGGCAGGGACATTAGTTTCATATATTGCTTCTTTGTTTTTTGGCTTACTATTAATGAGATATGAACTAAGACAGCACAGGACGCAATAATTTAATAAGTATTAAACATTATAGGAGCGATAAACAGAGACTTTGACCAGGCTACGAAAAAAATTCCCTTTATCTGAACTCGAACGGTACAACAAAATAAGTTGATTGACTAAGGTAAGACTATAATGCTATTATACAACTTGTTATAAACATTTTACAGTTGATATCATGTCAATTTATTTATTATCTTTGAAGTTGTGCAACAAGCACACATAGTATAGTGCATGCGGGTTTGCCTTCGGCGAGCTCCCTTCGGTCGGTTCAGAGGTTTTTGAAGGTTGGTGGCTCGTAAAAAAGGTCAGTGTATCTTAATAGGAAATCACCTCGAAATTCCGCACGACACCATACCTCCAAACGTAGCGGTAATTGTAGAGCGACAATGCAAAAAATCGAAACAGGTACAAAAATTAACTTTGACGAACAATAAATAAAAATGAGCAAAATTATCTTTGACAGCGGAATATCCCTTGACGGCTTTTTCGCAGGCAACAACAGAAGTCCAAGCAACCCAATGGGCGGTGTATCAGGAAAAATTCACACGTGGATGCTTAATCAAAAAGCATTTTGGGAA
>JAZDIP010000050.1:0-29036 GCA_043804925.1 bacterium
AATAAATAAAATATAATAATATGAAAAGAACAATACCTAATGTTAAAAGAAACGAAAAATTAGATAATTTAATCATTGATAATACAGTCGATATTAAGTATTTAAAAAAAATATGGATTATAGTTGCATCTTTTTTTACAATATTATTAACAATATTTTCTTTTTTTGGTTGGGACAAAATAACATCAATTGAAAAATACGCAACCGATAAAGTCAATAAACGATTAGAAAGGTCTGATTCATTAATAGCAATGCTTGATGAGAAAAAAATAAAAGAAATAAATGATCAAATAAAAGAGAAAGAAAAGGAATACAAAATAATATTATCAAATTTAGATAATTTAATAAATGAGAACGAAGAAATACAAAATAAAATACTATTAACAATGCCTATTAATGATATAACATCAAGGGAAAAAGGAACAAATAAATTATTACCAGCCTTTGATAACAAGTTTACATTAATCAATTTTCCTAAAAAAGTAAAAAACAACACTAGACTATTTATTTATTTATCTTTGCCATCAACAATAAAAACTGATACTCTAACAAATATAAATATTGATTTTCTTAGAAAACAATCAGAAACTAATTTTACAACTTTAAATTTTCAAAGTTTTAAACCTAAAAAAGGATTAAATAAATTATTCATTGATATACAAGTTGATAATAATATTAAAAAGTGGAAATATAATATATGGATAACACTCTATTCAAAAAAAGGTATTGGTTATATAAAAGAATATGAAATTTCAATAGAATAATAAAAGCCACCAAATAATTAATTATCATCTGGTGGCTTTGTTATCTTGCCAAACAAATCAGGTTCGACTCTGTAATTTTGACCTTTAAAAAGAACTTCCGGCTCGTTCCAAAGTGCTATTGATAATAGCTCATTAACAAGCTCGTCTAACTTCTTGTCCTCTCTCTTGGCTTTTGCCCAGAGTATCGGAGCTACTTTGCTCGATATTTTCGCAACATATCCTCCCAATTTTATACTCCTCAGGTAAGTGGAACAAATGATTTTCAATTATCATGCTGACATACTTTGTCATCGGTAGTTTATTCTCTTTTGCCTCTTTATAAAGAATTGGTATCAATTCTTCATTTATCTTAGGGCTATACATAAGATACCTCCTTTCCAAGTATAAGATTTAATACCTTATCAACTTCTGATAATAATTTCAGGCAAGCGGTATAAGCAGAACATTCCATTTTCATAGCATAGCCCTCAATATAACGATAGCTATTACCAACTTGACTATCCATAGTCTTGCCAACAATTCTACACAATGCCTGTGCCGATAATTCAGCGACAATCTCTTGTGCAGGGTGCTGTCCATTCTGTAATTTACCGATTACCTTTTCATGTGCTACATGGCTCAATTCATGAAAGAAAGTCCTTTCTTCCGGTGAAGCAAGACATATCTCTTTTTTAGAGGGCTTGTAATAGCCGTAATATTGGTCGCTACCAAATACCGCTTTTACTTCAATACCCCAATCTATTGCCTTATCCAATAAAGGCAATTCGGGAAGTTTAATACCCTCATATTCCAAAGGTTCTCCCTCTGTGTCTTCTGCTCTGAAAACTGGCTTTGCCATAAAACCAAGTAATTTGCTAATATTTTCGTTTTCATCGTCTTTCTTCAACCAAGGGACTAAAATGTGAATCGCTTTACTTCCCTTAATTACATTTCTCTTTACCTGTTTCCATTGCTGAAATCCTCTTGCGTCAGCTGTTCCACTGAATACCATAATCAGCTGATTAAGCAAAGACCATTTTGTGCTTGGGATATTCGGGATAGGAAACTTTGCATGTGCTATTGCTTGCGGGATATCGCCAGTTCTGAATTGCTCTAAAATATTATCCAGAACAGATTTGATTTTATCTGTCATTTCTACCTCGTAATTATGAAACATAAAATTGTTTTCGGTGTTTTTTAAAAGAGAGAAAACAACACCTTAATTCTCATCTCTGATGAAGAAAAAGCAACTGGGAGCCCACCGCAGTCAATACCCTTGTGGCTTGACGGCGGAAGGGCTGTTGCTATAATGGGAGAGCAGATGAGAATTAAGTCTTTTTTAATTGTAAATGTGCTTGTTATTCACCTTTTGCAGCGAATATGAACCAGGTACTTTGTTTTAGCTTTTTGAAAGAAACAGGATCATATTCAAGTAATTCTGAGTAGACTTTCCAATCGCCTAAAACATAGACTGAACGGACATCTTTTAAACCGTCATGCTTTTTGACCTTAACTGCCCATAATCTCTTTAATCCAAATAAAGAGGGAATACAGGTATCCGGGTCAATGAAATGCCATTGAGTTGCCATTATAAACCTTTCCTGAATGTGAAAAAATACTAAACAAACCAAGCCTTAAAAAATAAGGCTCGGTCTATCTACTATTCTTCATCTACTTCAATAGATTCTTCGGTAGATTCATCAGCAGTTGAAGTTTCTTCGGCTTCGTTTTCTGCCGGTGCTTCGGCAGTGCCTACATTCATTTCTTCTTCCATAAGATTTTTTCTTAGTTAATTATTAAAACTTTTTGCCCTTTGGGAGTTAACCAAATAGGTTTGCCTATATCAACGAATTGATTGAAAGTGATAAAGCGGTATCTGTCCGGCAGGTTTTTACTCATAACAACTAAGCGTGTGATTTGCTTTTCAAGTAAAGATAATTCATATCCAACTTCCCGGGTTTTATAATCCTGTGTCCTTAGAAAACAGTCAAAATTAAGGTTTGAGTAAATAACCAATACTTTCAGATGTCTCGGTAGGTTGCTTACCTTGTAATCAAGTTTATTCAATACTTTTTCATATCTCAATAATTTTTCTTTATAAACTCGGTCAACAGTTTTCTTTCGTTCTATCTCTATGAAAAAGACATATTCCTTGCCGGTGTCTTGCTGTGTCATTCTAACGACAATATCCGGCTGTAATCCTCCGAACCTATCGTCATAACTGAAAGTGATACTGAAGTCCGGGTAATTCCGTAAAAAAGACATGGCAATATCAAACTTCATGCTTTCGTGCATTACATTATTTGGGCTTTTTGGGTCTTTATATTTATAGTCAAACTTTCTGCCAATATAGTCTGCACCTTTGCTTGTAATGCAGTAAAAGGTCTCTTGACGTTTGTTTTTAACTCTGGTCACGGTTGGTAATTCACGGATAAATCCGTCTTTTAACCATTCATTGAAAAACTTAGTAATCTTTAAAACAGAGCCGTCAACAGTCTTGGCTTTAGGTGAAAAGAAGTTGTTTTTGGTTGCCACTCCACCAATATCAAGTAATTGGTTGAGGATAAGTTTTCGGGTATTCATAGAATATTAGAATAATTTTTTGATATATGCAATTATCCTTTGAAATGGATTAGGTTTGCTTTCAATTAAATTATACCTCAATTTTCTTGATACTGAAAGCTCTGCAAGACTTTCCATATTAACAAACCAGTCAGGAACACATACAAACCTGCTAATCCTTTTTTTGACATTGTTTCGCCAAATGTTTCTGCGGTGTTGATATGAATTATTAATGAATTTTGCAACTGGCAAATACTTCTCAATTAATTGTTTTCTATTTTGCCACAATTCTTGATAGGCTGCATTTTTATCAAAGGGTTTAATAATACCTGATTCAAATGTCATATTATTATTTTTTAAAATTATTTTATTATGCCCGCTATCTCCGTAAGGATACCTCGAGATATGATGTTTGTCTATTTTTATTTATTATTAGCAAACTCCTATTTCGAGGTGTCCTTTTTGGATTTTGTGGGGTTATCCCCAAAAGACAAAAGGATGTAAAGCGGGCACTATATTATTTTTTGCTAATTTCGGTCAAAAAATACTATGTTGTGGATAAGTGCGGTTATATTATATTTTTATTATAGCATATTTAAAAAATCAAGTGAAGAATAAAAAGGATAATTTGAGGAAAACTTTAATCATTAAAAAAACAATAATTCATTTGATAATTCTTCGATATTAAAAAAAATTGGAGTATCAATGAAAAAAAACAAGGATCTCAATATTCAAGATGTTCTGTTTAAGGAAATAGATATTATTCAGGACATAATAAAAAGAATGGCTAATAATTCTTTTCTGATGAAAGGATGGACTATTACTCTTGTTGTTGGAACTTTATTATTAAAAAACTCAAAAGAACAATCATTTATAGCTTTTATCCCATTAATCGTATTTTGGTATTTGGATGCATATTTTCTTTGGCAGGAAAGAATGTATCGAAAATTATACAATTGGGTAATCACAAATAGACTTGAAACAAAAAAAATGCTTTTTGATATGAACGCAACGAGATTTATCAAAGATGTTGACAGTAAAATAAAAATTATGTTTTCCATTACACTCCGTTGGTTTTATTTATCGATATTAATTGTTCTTTTAATATACATAATAATAATTTTCAAAACAGATTTATTAATAATTTTAGGGTGTTAATATGGCAAGGTATACATTTTTTAGCTTTCATTATCAAAGAGATATTTTTAGAGTAAACCAAATTAGAAGTATTCCAAATATAATCAAATGTTCTGCGGCTGGTTTTGTTGATTCATCGATTTGGGAAAAAGCAAGAGCAAAGAGTGATGAAGCGATATATAAACTTATTGATGATGGTTTATCGGGTACAAGTATTACGGTTGTTTTGATTGGCTATAAAACAGCTGGGAGAAAATTTATTAATTACGAAATTGAGCAATCATTAAAAAGAGGAAATGCAGTGATCGGTGTTCGGATACACCATTTAATTGGACATGAAAAAACAGCAGATCCGGCAGGAGAAATACCTCATAAATTAATTGCTAATAATTGTAAAATTTATAAATATACTGATGTATATGAATTGGGAACTTGGATTGAAGAAGCAGTAAAAGCAAAAGGCAATTACTGAATGAAAAAAGAAAATAAAAAATTGAAAAATAATAGGGAACAAAAAGAGGATGATTCATTTTTTGATTTTATAGCAACAATAGGTTTTTCAATTGGAGCAATTTGGATTATTAAAAAAATCATTGATAAAAATAAATAAATTTAAAATAGAAGAAAAATGAATTACATAAAAGAAAATTTTATTAGAAAATATCTTGATGATCCAAAATACGAAGAAAATGCTAAAAAACTTTTATTATTTGAAAGTTGGCAAGATTCAAAAAAAATATTTTTATCACATAGTCATTTAGATAAAGAATTAGCTAAAGGATTAAAAAATTATTTATATTCTTTAAACATTAATTTATACATAGACTGGTTAGACTCATCTATGCCTCCAAATACTAATAAAGAAACAGCAGAAAAAATAAAGAAAAAAATTATTGAATGTGATCATTTTATGTTATTAGCTACCAATAATGCAATTAAATCTAGATGGGTTCCCTGGGAATTGGGTATTGCTGATATTGCAAAAACATCAAATAATATTTCATTAATACCTATTGTTAACGAAAATGAGGTTTTTTTAGGTAGTGAGTATTTAACATTATATAATTATATTTGCGATTTACCAAGTGAAATAATTGTATTACAACCAAACTCAATATATTATTATAAAATTAAAGATTGGTTAACTAAATAATCTCGCTACGATTTCGCTACGGAAAATATAGAAAATTAATTAAAATATAGAATATTAAGAAAATAGAGCAAAAAGATTATTCTTTATAAATAAACAACTTGCTTAAAATTCACAGGTTAAGATTTTAGGGTGTTATTCACTCGTAATGAATAGGTCGGCAGTTCGAGTCTGCCTGTTGGCTCGTTCAAAAAAAGTCCTTTGGGGACTTTTTTTATGGTAAAAAATTTGCTTTTTAACACAGTTCATTCTGAACGAAACTAAGCGAAGAATCCAAAAACCGTATGAATACTGGATTCCTCTCTACGTTTTGAATGACATTTTCAAAAATTAAAATATTTGGAAATAATAATTGAGTCGGGCTTTTGTTCATATTTCAAAATATAAAAAGAATTTTGATTACAATCAAATTCTGGTAGAGAAATTATTTAATTATTCGGATGATAGTTTCTTCCTATCTGCCGGAGGAAATCCTGATACATGTATCGAAGGTTCACAAAATAATTCCAAAACAGGTTTTATCGTTTTAGGATTAGACATTTCTTCGCAAAATGGTGAACTGAAATTTCTAAATTCTGAGTCATGGAATGAAATACATCAGAATTTTAATCCTTCAGAAATTGACGGACACTTTGTTATAATCAAATGGGAAGAAAAACAAATTAATGTATATACTGATTTATTAGGTCTAAGGGATATTTATCTTTATCGTAACCCTGAAGATATTTATTTGTCAACTAATCCCTTGCTGCTGAAAAATTTCAGGACACTTGAATTGGATTTTTCAGTATTTGGTTCAAGATGGCTTCTGTTCAATCAAATATCTCCACATAGTATTATCAAAGGAATTGAAAGAATATCAAGCGGAACAAGATTAATCATTAACAGAAATGATTTGTCAATTGAGAAAATACAAGCAGATTTTATCCCAAAATCTGATGTTTCAAGTGATATTAAATCAATTGATGAAAAATTATCACAATTAATTCTGTCTCCACTCAAACAAAACAAGAAATTATCATTGAGTTTATCCGGCGGCATGGATTCAAGAGTTCTTCTTTCGTACCTTCTTGACAGCAATAATAACAATTGGTTTTGTCATACTTTTGGTTCTACCGATAATCCCGATAAAATTGTAACTGAACAAATTGTTGCCGACTACAATCTACGACATGATTTTATAAACACTGAAATAAACGAACCTGATAAAATCATTGCAGAGCTAAAAGAATATCTCAGTTTTACATTTGCCTGCAATCCTGCATCCGAGATAATTCAATTAATGAATTATAAATCCATCCAAAGCAAACAGGATGTTATTATTGACGGCGGATTCGGAGAAATCTGGAGGAGGCAATTTTTAAACAAGCTTTTTTATTTCGGAAAAAATGCAATACAAAATGTAAATATTCCCGAAATAATAAAATATATGTCACTTCCAAAAGCGGATATTTTCTTGGATAATGTAAAACAAATAATGTATCAAGGAACTTGTGAGCAGATTGAAGATATAATGAACAAACTTCCGTATGTGAAAGAAATAGGATTAGCCAACTGGCTGGATTTGTTCGCAATAAAAACAAGATTAGTAAATTTATATTCTCATGAGCAAACAAGATTAGACCAGTCTCATGTATGCTATATGCCTTTTGCTCAATTATCATTAATGAAAAATTTATTTTCAGTTGATGTCAATATTAGAAAAGATTCTAAACTATCAAGAAAATTAATAGCAAAGCATCAAAGCAGTTTGGCAAAATATCCATTAGCAAAGAATGATTTTACTTATCCATTCAATTCTTCGCCATTGCGATTGATTCTTACAGGAAAGATTAAGAAGAAAATTGGAAGTAAATTTAAAGATTATTCAAAAATCAATTTTTTAAATAAGATATCAGAATATATTCTCGATACAATCAATTCAAAAAGTGTAAGAGAATATCCTTACTACAATTATGAGAATATTTGTAAAATAGGAGAACAATTCAGAAACAATCCGAATGAATATCATAGAGAATTAGACTGGTTCTTGTCTTTTGAAATTTTTAAAGAATTGCTTTGATGTTTTATTGTTAAAAATGAAATCAAATTACAAAGAGTTGCATAGAGTTTGCATAACCGTTTCTCACTCAATCGTAATCGTTTTTACCCGGGTATTGATTTTTTGTTGAAGTATTTGATTAGTTCCTGATTATCTTTTTAATAATATTCTTACTGATATTGGAAAATTTTATAAAATAAATACCTGATGGATTTCCGGATAAGTCTATCTTTCCATTCCATGATCCTCCCATATTTTCAATTTTATTCGAAAAGATAACATTCCCCAAAACATCAAATATTGTTATCGTAAATATTGGAGCTTCTGAATTTAATGAGATATTTAATAAACCATCGCTTGGATTTGGAAATATATTAAGATTATTTAACGAAGTCGCATCATCAACGTCAAGATGTTGTGCTATTTTTCCTGCAACAGGTGCTTCGGAGTAATCGAATTCGAGGTCGTCACATTTTAGTTTTGTAATATTATCATAACAATTGATACTTGAAGCATCGGAATATAAAACAACCATATACCATCCATAATTAATGTTAAGACATGCACCCGGTTTCATATAAATTCTTGTACTTGCTTCAATTAAATCAATGTTGGCTGTAGCACCCGCTTCCATATATATAGCTTTGCCATAAAATGCATCATTGCAGTTATAAACTCCATTGGAACATATCCAATAATATGAACCATGCGAAGTATTCTCATTGATAATAGTGTCAATTACTTTTGCACTTGAATCAATCTTTACGTTGCATTCTAATATAGTTAAATACTTTGTTTGTGATTTTGTACAATTACCTTCACCATTAGCATATAATCTCATCCATTTTTTCCCGGGTGTTAAAAATTTTACCGGTGGCGGATTCCAACCTGCATAGTTTGGCGGTACCGCATCATCACCAAACTCCCAATAACAGCTAATAGAATATCTTGCCTCATTTGTTATTTTTATTTCTAGATTTGGTAAACTGAATTGGCTTGAAATTTCAAAACTCGGGTATCCATATCTAAAAATTGACAAATTATCCTTAAAAACATCACTCACAATATAAGGTTTACTGCTCATGATTCTTAATTTATAAGTCTTATTAGAGTCACAATCTTCGGGAATCTTGCAACTGACAGTACCTGAATTAACCGTTTTCAAGTTTCCAATATTTTGAAATCTTGAAAAATCACCATCTGGATATGACAACTGCACAACAAACACATTATCATCATCGAATGTTCCTGTGGCAATATAATCAACAGTGAACTCATCCCCTACACAGAACTGTGTTTTAGAAACAGATGTTACCGTAATTGTTTGGGAAAAAGCATTAAATGATACAAACAAAATGATTGTAAGAGCGAGTAAAATGACTTTTGTTTTCATAACTCCACCATTTATTTATTTTCTAAACCTAATAATATATATATTAACACAAAAAAACGGATTTTGTTTCATTTATTTGAATTTTTTTGTCAAGTTTTTTAAACTCCCAACACCAAACTCTTAATTAGTAATTAGTAATTCTTCCCCGCGCTGTCAATCATAGGTACAAAGCGAACAGGCAGTACCTCTTTCTTCTCGATTTTCCCCTTAGTTTTCTTAAGTAATACCAGTTCCTGACTCCATCGTTCGCCGATAGGTATAATCATTCTTCCGTTTTCCTTTAGCTGCTCAATCAATGGTTGTGGTATGTTAGTAGGTGCACAGGTAACTATAACGGCATCAAAAGGAGCATGTTCTTTCCAGCCCTTGTAACCGTCACCGATTTTAACAAAAATATTTTTATATCCTAATGATTCAAGAACCTGTTTTGCTTTGTTCCCCAATTCTTTGAAAATCTCGATTGAAAAAACTGAATCACAAATTTCCGCGAGTATTGCCGCCTGATAACCTGAGCCGGTGCCTATTTCGAGAACTTTCTCATGCTTTTTCAAATTTAAAACATCTGTCATGAAAGCCACGACATAAGGTTGAGAGATAGTTTGCCCTTTGCCAATCGGCAAAGGTCCGTCGTTATAAGCTTGTCTAATGTATTCTTTAGGAACGAATTTATGCCTTGGAACTTTTTTGAAAGCATTCAGAACTTTTTTATTTTTAATTCCACGGGCTTCAATCTGGTATTTTACCATGTTCTTACGGGTAGATTTGAAGTCTTCTCCGCCTTCGTTTTGAGTGTTCGATTCTTTATTAAAAATAAACATAGCCGGGATGAAAATTATCATCAATGTCAGAAAAACAATTCCATATTTTATAACCATTGTCATAATGGCAATATAATAAAATTTTACATTTTTTCTTTTATTACTTTCTCAATTTTTTCGAGCATCAAATCTGCGGATTGAGCCCAGGAAAAAGTCTTTGCCCAACGGACAGCACCCTCGGAAAGATATTCCCTCAGTGAATTATCTTTCAGGACTTTGATAAGTAGTTCAGTAAGCTGTTCAATATTCCCGTATTCGTAAAGCAATCCTGACTCATCTTTTAATACCGAATCCCTCAGACCGGGTACATCTGCCGATATAACAGGAGTACCGCAGGCATTGGCTTCGATGTTAGTTATTCCCCATCCCTCTTTCATTGATGTATTAACTGCACAATGAGCAAGGGACAGATATTTGATTTTTTCTTCTTCGGTTACGAAACCAAAAAACTTAGTGCTGTTTTCAATTCCAAGTTCTATGGCTAATTTTTCAAGTTCGGGTCTGAAATCACCTCGTCCTAAGAAATGAAGCTGTGCGTCAGGGATTTCTCTTTTTACGATAGAAAAAGCTTTTACCAAATGGTCTACGCTTTTATATTTTTTTAATCTTCCGAAATAAGTTATTGTTGGCTTTTCATATTTATCACTAACCTTCATTGGGAATAATTCCTGTGCTATTGCATTTGGGACAATTGAAAATAATTCAGAATTGAAACCTCTTTCAGTAAATTCATCGAGAGTACTTTGTGATACAACTGCAAAAGGTGTTTTCTTATAAACATAATCAACCAGCTTTTCGGATAAATATACATAAGAACCGCTAATGAAGTTGGTTTCACGATATATGCTCTTACCGAAAAAATGATGACTGATAGCCAACAATGGCTCTTTCACATAACGGGGAGTATAGAAAGGTATTTTATTAATATCATCAATGACTATATCAAAATTCTCATATCGAAATTTATTCATGTAAGTTTTTTTAACATAAAAATTAAATAAACTTCTGCTTCCTATTCTGATAATTTTAATTCCGTCAATGATTTCCTCATCTTCAGAATCTTCAAATTTGGAACAAAACAAAGTAACATCATGCCCTTTTGCTGCAATTCGTTTGAAAATCTCATGGAAATGCACCTCTGCTCCACCACCCGATGGATTTTTAATACATTGCCAATTAATTACAAGAATCTTCATAATATCATCCTGAACTCGTCGAATGATAATTCAATCATCACTTCATTTTTCGATACAAGCTCATCTTTTTTTATAACAAACATATTTTTAAAATGCAAATATAAACAATACCAAATATAGCCAAAAGCTTAGAGTTAAAATAAAATTTCAATAAAGACCTGATAATATCCTCTCAACCTCAATAATTGTTGTACAGCATCTTTAATAAGGTAAAAGGTTGATGGTAGTTGTTTCCTGTTTAGTTACTAAGGTTTTAAAGGTTAATTTGATTTGATTTTACTAAGGTTTTAAAGGTTAATTTGATTTGAATTGCCTTAATAAACCTTATTATATCCTTACAACCTCAGTAATATAGTTAAATCCAAGAGTACAAACCTTATTACCTTATTTTATTTGTAAGGTCTTTTGATAAAACTGTAGGAAGGATTCATATTCTTCGGTGAATGTTGTTTTTCGATGATGTTTCGGTTGATTCAGTATGTATTTACACACCCGATTTACATCTGACTTCGATATGGAAAAAGCAGAAGCGTATTCCTGCCATTTAAACCTTCCAGCACATAGATTATTTTCATTAATGAATCTTTCAGAACTTTCTTCGACAATTGTAGCCAAATCCTCTTCTGATACTTTTGGAGACCGTGATACTAAAAAATGGATATGCTCAGGATTCGCATAAATCGCATACAATTTTGAATCGTTATGGTTTACGATACCGGTAATATATTTTCCAATTCTTTCCCTATTATCTCCGGTAATGAGAGGCAGACGATTCTTTGTTATAAAGATGAAGTGAGTGTACAAGTTGTTGTATTCTATTTTCATTACTAAGGTTCCTAAATTTTATTTTTTATTTATACTTTTCTGCCTTACTATCTCATACAGCACAACACCGGCAGAAACAGAAGCATTCAAAGATTCAACCTTGCCTTTAATTGGTATTCTTAATAATGCGTCGCAATGCTTCATTGTTGATGGTCTTAAACCCTTTCCTTCGCTTCCAATGATTATAACAAGCGGTCGGTTGAAATCAAATTCAGTATATACCTGTTCACCCTGCATATCGGTTCCGATAATCCAAAAACCTTCAGATTTCAGAAATTCAAACGCTTGTGCAAAACTGCTGACTTTAGCAACAGGTAAATGCTCTAAAGCTCCTGATGAAATTTTAATCGCTGTTGGGGTAACCGGAGATGATTCTCTTTCTGAAAGTATTATTCCTGTTGCTCCCGAACATTCGGCTGTTCTGGCTATCGCCCCGAGATTATGTGGGTCAGTAATTTCATCCAAAGCAACTATAACCGGATTCTTATCTTTTTTGTAAGAAATGGAAATCAGTTTTGTTAAATCAACAGTGTCAAACAGTTTTAATAGTGCAATTACTCCCTGTGTATTTGCTCCTTTTGGTGTTACTGCTCTTTCGAGAGTTATGAACTTACGATTGTCCTGTTTAACACATAAGACCTTGTTTCTTTTCGCAAGTGAAAAGATTTTATTTATTGATTCACCTGTCGCACCAAATGTTACAAAGATTTTTTCGATATTGTTCCTGTCATTTTGCAATGCTTCGAGAATTGCATTCCGACCGAATATATAAGCAGTTTTTTCGTCCATAAAATAATCCATATTAAAAATAATTTTCAAAATTAAGAAAATAATTCTCATTTTTGTTTTTTTGTCTTGTAATTAAAATTTGAAAGTATAGAGATTATGAAAAAATTAGAAACATTTCCGAATCCAAAGCCGGGAAGAAAATATACAATAACTCATATCAATTCTGAGTTTACATCGGTTTGTCCCATTACTGGACTTCCCGACTTTGCTGTTATTACTATTATCTATATTCCTGACAAGAAATGCCTAGAACTTAAAGCATTGAAATATTATTTTCTTGAGTACAGAAACAAAGGCATTTTTTACGAAGATGTTACAAACAAGATTCTCGATGATTTGGTTTCCGCATGCAAACCCCTCGAAATGGAAATTATAAGCGAATGGTCAACAAGAGGGGGTATGAATTCGATTATTAATGCGAAGTATGAGAAAACCAAAAACAGAAAAACTGAATGACCGAAGGACAGAAGTTCCAGATAACCGATAACGGAAAACTGATAACTGCTTTTTTAAAAATCTCTTCCTATATTCAATCCTAATTGGATTGGGGATTTATAGAAACCATTATAATTGGGATGATTAGAACCAGGATCTTCCAAATATAATTGGCCGTTAAACTTCAACTCAGGTGAAATCAACCAATCATTAAAATCAATTTCGTAACCAAAGAAAAGTTCCACTTCCAATCCCAAACCATATTGAAATACTTTTTCATCATCTTGTGCAAGCGGTTTGAAATTATATGAATCTTCATACTTTGTTATAAAAATCCCTTCATTAAAACCTAAATAAAAAGGACTATCATATCTTATTTTCATTGAAAGTCCGATTGTATATGATGGATATTGCTCTATAGTGATTTTTAAATATGGACCTAATAAATTACGTAGAGGTTTATTAATAAGATTCCATACTGGAATATTATAAAGATAATGAAAACCCATTTCATAAAATGCTTGAGATTCTAATTGTACCAAATAGAATGAATTCGATAAAAAAACACTATGTCTTTTATTTATCGGTTCAGGAACATAATCATATTCCTTGAAAATATCGCCAATGTATTTTGTGCCTTCGTATTTTGCTGCCGAATCTCTGACATCGGCAAAAGAATTATAGGTAATTGATAAGATTACAGCGAGCAGAATGATTATGTGCTTTTTCATAATTCTCCTTATAAAAAATATTTTAACCTGTAAAAAAAAGTAATGCAAATATTATTCTATCTTTTAATCAGCTTTAATGTCCTGGTATTCCATCCCTCATCAATCAAAAGGAAGTAAAATCCATCATTTAAAAAATTCAAATCTAAATTATAAGTAATTCGTCCTTTGGATATATAACCAAGTTTCTGCTTGTATAACTCCATTCCTAATAAGTCTATTATTCTCAAGGTGATTATTGAATTCTTCTCAATTGAAAAATGTAATGTAGCATAATTATGAACAGGATTTGGATTTATGCGAAGATTGTCAATTACTAGATTATCAAAGACATCAATCGAACTTGAAGTTGCAAACTTATATACTGAACTCCATTGGCTTTCATTAGTATCGTTAACAGCTTTGACCATCCAATAATATGTCAAACTATCAGATAAATCGTAAGGATATTCGTTAGTCGAATTATTTTTTATATCCAGAATAATATTACTAAAAAATGTATCATCAGATAAACGGATATCATATCCTGTTGCACCTGATTCTTCTGTCCATTGGAGTAATCCAGTCTTTGGTATAGCTGAACTATTGTGTTCAGGTAAAATTATTGATGGTACATTTAATTCGGTAATAAACCATCGTTTTTCTGACCATTTAATACTTAGATTATTAAATTCAGCACCAACACGCCAAAAATATTTTTTATTAAAATCAAGACTGTCATATTCAAAATAATCATTAGTTATATCATTAAGATTATATAAGCAAGAGCTAAAATTCTCATCTTCGGAAAGTTGTAGATGGTATTTTTTTACAAGTTGTTCCTTTAGCCATTTAAATGTACCTTTTATTTTAATTTTAGTACTTGCGTTGCTTGGCTCCAATAGCTGAGTTTCAGGATATGTCGTTTCGTCTGCGGTTGTAAAATTCCATACCTCAGACCAATCACTGCTGTCATAAGAATTATAAGCTTTCACCCTCCAAAAATATTGATTGTTATATTTATATTTTTCAAAAAATGCAGTTGTATCTGAATTGATTTTTCTTGATTCAATGATATTATTAAACAAACTATCCAGAGAAACTTCCAAAGAATATTCATTAGCTCCGGGTACATATTTCCAAATATAATATCCTGAAATTGAATAGTCTTCTGCACTATTTGATGGGTTAATCAATTCAGGCGGAGTCAAAGGAACAATCTTCATCGTTTTAAATGAGAAAACTTTTGACCATTTACTTTGTTTTTCTCCTATTTCGATTCTTACACGCCAATACAATGTAGTTTCAGATGGCAGTCCATTTACATTACAATTGGAAAAAATAAGACTATCTTCATAAAAAACACGCTGAGAAAACTCTATGTCCTTAGAAATTTCAATTGTGTAAAAACAAGGGTCACTACTTTCTTCCCAAAAAAATGTAAATGTCGTGTCTAAATCAGTAGTTTTATCAATAGGAATGAGAGGGTTTATACTTTTTAAAAATGTCGTAAAATCTGTTACTTTACTCCAGTCACTTGAATCAATACTATTAACTGAGCGTATCCTGCAAAAATATGTTTGATTGAAGTCAGCATTTTTAAAGTCATTCTCATTTTTATTAATATGATATTCCTCAATAAATTTTTTATTGAATAATGAGTCTTTTGCTACTTGTAGGTTATAAGTTTCTGCCCCACTAATATCAGTCCATGTTATAGTACCGGCAGTATCAATATTATAACTCCCTTTTTTTGGAAAAGTAATTTCTGGGTATCCCAACTTTGTTTTGAAGTTTCTTATTTCGGACCACATACTTGTATCTGTTGAGCGATAAGCAGAAACTCTCCAATAATAATCAGTATAATTCATAGGTAAAGATATTAATTTTATTGTATCGCTTGCCCCAAATGACTGATCAACAATATTTGCGAATAAACTGTCTCTTGCAATTTGTACCCAATATTTTGTTGAACCATTTACTTTACTCCAAATCAGATATGTTAAAAGCGGTACACCAATTTTAGAATTTTCAGGGGATATCAACACGGGTGGTTGAAGGGTTGTAGTAAAAGAATTTACAGACCAATCTGATGTATCCTTGCTGTTCATCGCTGATACTCTCCAATAATACCTTGTATTAAAATTCAAATCCGCATAATTGGTTTCTGAAACATTACCAACAATTTCATTTTTTATGATATTATTAAAACCACTATCGTCACTTATTTGGATTTTGTAATTTTTTGCTCCCTTGATTTTTTGCCATGTCAAAATCCCATTAGTATTAACACCAACTTTGTTATTGGAAGGAGTAGACAGACTTACATTTTCCAATTTATAAGAGCACATAATTATTTCACCAAACCCGTTGATATCTGCACTAATTTCTCCATTCGCACTATTATAACTGGTATTAATTTCTACAAATGTTCCTCTTGCTTCACCATCCCTCTTGAACAAACTAATTGTAGATGGTTCATTTATTCCGTTTAATTCACTAACTTTAATTCTTAAGTTCCCGTTTATGCTTGTTATTCCGTTTTTACTTAAAACCCACCTATATGGCAATATTGATGTAAAATTTGTGTCAGAAAAGCTTGAGGTTGGAGGTGAATAATCATGCTTTTCTACCTTCAGACTTCCGCTTCCGGCATATGAATTAATATTTATATTAACCTTTGTTCTCTCTTTATTTCCACCGTTAAAATCATATAATCCTGTTCCGGAAACATTCCTGCTCATAGCATTCATGTGTATTAAAATTTTATAAACTCGGTAAGCAAAATTTCCGTGAGTTAATTCAAATCTGACATTGTTCGAAGAATTCACTTCTGTTATCAAGTCCATCCCCCAATTTATCAAAGAATTACCATCACTTAATCTTTGAACATTCCCCATATATTCTATTGATAAATCAGGACTATGTCTGTATTCCCAAACTTTGGTTGCGGTTTTAGCCGGAATATTCAAACTATATTCAACTCCCCTCGAATATGGCTGAGGTTTCAAATTCCCATTGTCATAAAGCAAATAATGTCCATTTGACAAAACAGTAATTGCATGTTGATGAGAAAAACCCGAAAAGCCATTAATATTATCATTAGTAAAACTGAATTGATTATTTCTACACTCACTGCCTCCCCATCTCCACATTATTGCACCGGTAGCTTTGTTAATCTTCGTAATTTCATCCAAATTCCTTGATGATATGAGTATATTTCCATCCAAATCAACGGCAATAGAATTCGTATGAGTAAAATCAATGTTATTCATTGTCAAGTCAACATCAGGAGTTGCATCTAAAATATCGAAATGGTCCAAGCCATTCCAAACCCAAAATATTGTACCGGTATAATCAATTTCAACTAATACAACTCCAAACACTTCTGCATCACTCTGACCACCATCTACAATTTCACTCAAATCCATCTTTCTTGTTTCATTACATAATAGAAGATAATTTCCGTTATCAAGAACTTCTATATCGTGGTCATCAGTATCATATTCAGTCACAAAATTGATTGTTTGCAGTAATTGGAAATTATCGTTAAAAATTTTGAAACTCCTGTCCTTTGAACAGCTCCAATTGCCGTTTCTTAATTGCTTCCAGCGAAGGCAATCTTGGATTTCATCGCTTGAATCTACATGTTGCATTGTTCCATAATTATCCAATAAATAAAAGTTTCCCCCACTCTCTACATCCATTTTCAAATATCCTGCAGACGGCTCATTCAAAGTAGTTACTTGCCAATAATCTGCTCTTACTTCTAAATTTGAAAAATTAAAGAGTGCAAGGAGAACCAATATATAAATCTTTATTTGATGATTTTTAATCATAACCCTTGCATTAGTCCAATATATTTCTAACAAATTTCCCAACATTATTTTCTATTCAAATTCAATTATTATTCAGCAATTTAAAAATAGCTCAATTTTATCAAAAAATAAATTTATTTTAAGAATAAAATTACGATGATTTAATATACATTTTGGATAGTGTGAAACACCTTTTATATGTAGTAATAATTAAGGCATGTTTGTAGTAATTATCACTATTTCAATTCTCCAAAACCAGTATTAGTTTCAAATAGTTAGAGGATTCAGAGTTTTCTTTTCTTTATAGACTGTCAACAAAGGATTCAATGGGCAAACTTTTCTTTGCTTTAGCACCTAATTCTTTAAGTTTTTCTGCTCTTGATATAAGATTGCCTCTGCCATCTTGTAGTTTATTCATAGCTGATTCATAGCTTTTTTCAGCTTCATTGATTTTTCTACCAATTGTCTGCAAATCCTCAACAAAAGTAACAAACTTATCATATAATTCACCGCTTCGTTTCGCAATATCAAAAGCATTCTGACTTTGATACTCCTGTTGCCATAGTTTTTCAGTCATTTTTAATACTGCAAAAAGATTAGTAGGGCTAACAAGTAATATTCTTTTCTCATAAGCATAACTCCAAAGTTGAGAATCACCTTGAATTGCAGAATAATAAGCAGGCTCTATAGGAATAAACATAAATACAAATTCGAGACTTTTTAGTTCACTTATATCTTCATATTTCTTACCGCTAAGTTCATCAATATGCTTTTTAACTGAAATGACATGCTCTTTCAAAGCTTTTTCCTGTTCTTCCTTTGTTTCAGCAGAAGAAAATCTTTCGTATGCATTCAATGAAACTTTTGAATCCACAATAATATCCCGATTACCGGGAAATTTAATTACAACATCCGGTTGTAATCTTTTTCCGATTTCATTTGTAAATGATTTTTGTATGAAATATTCTCTGTCTTTAACTAATCCGGATTTTTCCAGCAAACTCTCCAAAATTATTTCACCCCAGTTTCCTTGTGTTTTAGCTTGCCCCTTTAGGGCAACAGAAAGATTTTGAGCTTCCTTACTAATTAACTGGTTCATTTCGAAAAGCTTTTTAATCTCACCGCCAAGTGAAGTCCTGTCTCTCGATTCCTTTTCGTAAGTTTCTTCAACTTTCTTTTCAAAATCCTTAATTTTTTCTCCCAGAGGATTTAAAATTGTTTTCAAATTTTCCTTGTTTTGCTCTGTGAATTTTGAACTTTTTTCGTCAAAAATTCTATTTGCTAAATTTTCAAATTCATTAGTGAATTTTACTTGCAACTCGGTTATTTCAGCTTTTTGCTCTTCAAGTTTTTGTTTAAGATTAACATTATCCTGATGACTACCTGCATAATCCTTGCTAACTTGAATTAATTCCTTTTCCTTCAAAGAATATTTTTCATTCATTAAAATTATATCCTGCTGTAAACCTGCGACTTTTTCTTCTGCAACAGATTTAACAATATTAATCTCATTAATCTGTTGATGCAATTTCTCAACCTCTTCCTTTGGTACTCCTTTTTCGGAAGTGAATTTTACTTTTGCAAGAAACCAACCCAGCATAGCGGCTAAAACAGCTACAAAGATTACAATTAATATTTCCATATAATTTATTATTTAAAATATTTATTAGGTAGTTACTAATTCTCTTTTATTCTTAACTTCAATTTCCATTTTATTCTTCATCCAACCTAATTAACAATCATTCATCCATAACACTGACTTCAATTCTTCTGTTGAGTTGTCTGCCCGGCTCTGTTTTGTTTGTGGCACAAGGCATGTTTTCACCATAGCCAATATGTGTAACTCTTTTACCCTCTATACCTCGTTCGACCAACCAATCCAGAACTGATTTTGCACGGTTTTCAGAAAGTACCTGATTTGGCTTCGATGCACCCCGGCTATCAGTATGCCCCTCGACTTCTATTATCATTTTAGTGTTATCCTGCATCATTTTCAGCAATCTTTCCAAATCGGGAAATGATTCGGAACGCAAATCCCATTTACCCGTATCAAAATAGGCATTCAACCTGAACTTTCGTTTGGGCTGTTTCTTGAAATCCACTTCAGCAATGAAAAGAAATTCGGTTATGGTCTCATCATCAGGTAATATCATTTCATAAACAAATGTCTTGTTCATTTTTCTAACGTAAACATCATAGACCCTGGTTCTGTCGGTCATTGTGTTAACTTCACCGGTTTTGTCGGTAATACCATTGAATACCCTTTTATTTGATTCCTCCAGGACTACTTCAGCATCTTCTTCAACTTGCCCTTGCTTATTAACAACACGAATTATTGTGTGTATATCCCTTTTTTCAGCAATCTCTTTCTCAACATAAGTAGTATCGAGATTTGAATGAGTTATCAAATTAAAATCAATATCAAAAACATATTTCAGGAATTCGATATCTTTACCGATGTCAATATAAGTAGTAAATTTGAATCCATCAAGTTCCGAAAGTAATTCATAACGCTTATCGCGTTTTAACTCTGTTTTATACTCCCCGGAACTATCGCTTATTACTTCCTGTCTATAAGCATTATCCTTTGTAAAAATTGTAAACGGTTGAAACGGCAGAGCCATTCCGGATTGGTCCCTAATGATAATAGTAATAGAACATATCGTAGGGTCTTTTTTAACATCAAAATCGGAAGTGCTTCTGTATCCAACTTCTCGTGTTTCTTCCAAATAGATTGCAAACTTATATGTATAAGCTTTCCTGCCCGGTTTGTTAGGAACTTCAAAATTAAAATTCCATTCTTTGCCCTCTTGCTTAAAAAAAACGATGTAAGAGCCACCCTTGGAAAGCATAATAATATATTTGCCTGCCTCATCAGTTCTGCCTTTAGCTTTAATGGAATTGTCGGAATAATTCAATAAATCGAAATCAAGATTCGGTTTTGGATTTCCTTCCTTATCTGTTAAGATTATTGTAGTTCTTGCCTCTTCCTGTGAAAATAATTCATAAACATTTTCAGAAAGGAGGCAGACAAAAAAAGCTAAAAAAAATATTGACTTTTTCATACCGGCATTTACCCAATTAATTTAACATAATTTTCAATTACTATATATCCATTCTCCATCCTCGCTTCATCCCGGAACTTGTCGCCGGAATCCATTTTCAACCGCTCATAAACAATCTTCAATCTGGGGTTTAGAAGTTCAATGTTTACGGTTTCCTGTTTTATTTTATCCTTATTTTCAATGAATAAAAATTTAATTTAATGATTATTATTTCATATACCAAAAAAATTTGTTATTCTTGTAAAAAATATTTTGTCCAAATCAAAAATATATGAGTAAAAAAGAGTATTTCGTTATAATTAATCCAAATGCCGGAAAAGGTTTAAGTAAAATGGGCTGGCAAGAAATTTCCTCTTTATTAGATGATAATAATTTGGAATATCAACATCAATTTTCGGAATATCGCGGTCATTCAATCAAAATCGCCAGAGAAAAAGCCATTGAGGGTTATAAAAATTTTATAGTTGTCGGTGGTGATGGCACTTTAAATGAAGTTATAAATGGAATTGTATCAATCTCCGAATCTGCCTTAAACGGTTTGACATTTGCAATGATACCCGTTGGTACAGGTAACGACTGGTGCCGTTCCTATAATATCCCAAATAATTTTAAAGATGCCATTAGTTTGATAAAACAAGGAAAAACAATCACGCAGGATTTGGCTAAGGCAACATATTTTGAGAATGAGCAAATCCTAACAAGGTACTTTGCCAATATCTCAGGAATTGGTTTTGATGCCCATGTAGCAATAAAATCTAATCTCGATAAGCAAATGAATAAAAGCGGAATATTTGTTTATTTGAAAAATGTAATATCCTCATTAATTAATTATCAATCCGTAAAAAGCACAGTTATATATGACGACAAACAAATCGATTGTAAACTCTTTTTATTATCAGCAGGTAAGGGTAAGTTTAATGGAGGAGGAATGAAACAACTCCCTTTGGCTGTACCCGATGACGGTTTTATTGATTTCACTTTAATACAAGACATCTCCAAATTTGATGTTATTACGCAGTTACCCAAGCTATATAATGGTACACACATATATCATCCGAAAATTTCAACATATAAAGCCAGAAAATTATCAATAACAACAGATAAAAAGATTTTTCTGGAAGTTGACGGCGAAACCTTTGGTCATTCTCCTTTTATATTCGAAGTAATTCCATCGGCACTAACTGTTATTTGCGGTTTATGATTTCGACAAGTCCATTCTTTTTACTAATTTTGTTTTCTTTATTGAAATAATTAGTAAATTTTAAATACATATTGGAAATTTATTTAGTCATATTAATTGCCTTTGCACTCGCAATTGATGCTTTCGCAGTATCTTTTGCTGCAGGTACTTATTTCGGAAAAGCAACAAGTAGACAGAAGTTCCGATTGTCTTTCCATTTCGGCTTATTTCAGTTTCTTATGCCTATATTGGGATGGATAGCAGGTTCTGAAGTAGTTAAAATAATTGAGAAATACGACCATTGGGTTGCATTTGTTATCTTAGTAATTATCGGCGGAAAAATGATTTTTGATGCCCTGATGAATGGCACAAATGTATTGACAAAAGATATAACTAAGGGATTCTCCCTTATCAACCTTTCGGTCGCAACCAGTATTGATGCTTTAGCTGTTGGTTTTTCTTTGGGAATTGTCAATTCCGAAATCATTTTTCCAAGTATTGTAATTGGAGTTGTTGCCTCTTCTATGTCATTAATTGGGATTAAGGCAGGTGAAAAATTATCTTCATTCTTCGGCAGAAAGATTGCTGTCCTGGGTGGAGTAGTTTTAATTTTGATAGGAATTCACATAATTTTTAACCATTTAAATTGGATTTGATTCCGGAGAATAAAAAAATACAATGAACGATAAAGAACAAATAAAAGAGAATCATAACGGAAAGTCCGATTTTTACTTGACAATCGAAGAACGGGCAAGGTTTGAAATTAAGGTAAGAAAGTCTAAGTTCATTGCTACCGCAAGCCCTGCACCTACGAAAGATAAAGCCAAAGAAATTTTAGGGACAATCAGAACCGAATTCTTCGATGCATCTCATAATTGTTATGCATATAGAATTGGCAATCAAGGTTTGGATTTTCGTGCTTCCGACGACGGAGAGCCAAATGGTTCAGCCGGTAAGCCAATCCTGTTTGCAATAAAAAAATACGACCTCAGCGATTTAATAGTCGTTGTAACCAGATATTTTGGCGGCACCAAACTCGGTGTTGGCGGATTGGCACGTGCTTATTCGGATGCTGCCGAATCTGTTTTGCAACTTTGCACAATAAAGAATGTGCATATAACAAAGCAAGTTAAAATATTTTGCACTTACGATGACTTGAATACTATTAAACATCTATTATCCGAATTCGCTATTAGTTTTGAAGAGTCATATCATGATGCAGTTGAAATTATAGCTGAAATCCCAAAGTCAAAAGTAGGAATTTTTAATAACCGGATTACGGAAGCAACATCCGCCAGGGCAGGAACCATAATTATGGATAATAGCTGATGAAAATTGTTAAATGGATTAACGTTAACAAAATCAAGGATTTGAAAGATGAAAGTAATTGAAACGATAACAGAAATGCAGCAGATTTCAAATGAACAAAGGAAATCGGGTAAATCCATAGCCCTTATACCGACGATGGGATATTTGCATGATGGACATTGCAGTTTGATACGTCATGGCAAGGTGCTCGCAGATGTTGTGATTACAACTCATTTTGTTAATCCGACCCAGTTTGCTCCAAATGAGGATTTTGAAAAATATCCTCGTGATTTCGAACGGGATTGCACTCTGGCAGAATCCAATGGAACGGATTATTTATTCCATCCCTCCGTTTCTGAAATGTATCCTAATGATTTTAATACCGAAATAAAAGTTTCCGGCATATCCGATAAATTCGAGGGCAAGACACGACCGGCTCATTTCAAAGGAGTTGCAACTGTTGTATCCAAATTATTAAATGCAACAGTTCCTGATTTTGCTCTTTTCGGACAAAAAGACTATCAGCAATATCTGGTTATTAAACAAATGGTATCGGATTTAAATTTCCCTGTAAATATTATTTTGCATCCAACCAAACGGGAAGAAGACGGATTGGCAATGAGTTCAAGAAATGTATATCTTTCAGATGAAGAAAGAATGAATGCAACAATACTTTTCAGGGCATTAAGCCGCGCTAAAGCAACAATAATCAACGGAGAGCTTAACAGACAAAAAATAAATTCCATTATGGCAGATATGTTGATTACTATACCGGGAGTTAAAATTGATTATGCATCAGCCGCTGAAGCAAATACATTGGAAGAGCCAGAAAATTTCAATTCAGGACAGAGTATTGTTTTATTGATTGCTTGCAGGTTGGGTAAGACAAGATTGATTGATAATATGGTAGTTAACAGCAAATAATGGAAATACTTTCAAATCATTCAAAAATTTCTTAATAAATATAAATTTTACTATTCAAGATAATTTACATAAATTTACAATTTAAAATCAACGATTTCTAATGTCAATTTACCCGGAGGTCTGTATGAAAAGAATTGCAGTTTTTACAAGTGGTGGAGATGCACCCGGAATGAATGCTTTAATAAGAGCCGTCACAAGAACAGGATTGGCTAAAGGTTTAGAAGTTTTTGGTATTTACGGCGGTTATACCGGTATGATAGAAGGGAATTTCGTCCCATTAGGCCGAAAAGAAACTGCAAACATAATTTCCCAGGGAGGAACAATATTGCTGACAAGCAGGTCAAAGGAATTTATGCATGCCGGAGGTAGAGCGGCTGCAGCCAAAAACCTTCGGGACAATGGTATTGAAGGAGTAGTCGCCTGCGGTGGAGACGGCACCTTTCACGGGGCTCACGCTCTTTGGATAGAGCATGGTATTCCGGTTGTCGGTACGCCGGGAACAATAGATAACGACCTTTATGGTACGGAATACACAATCGGTTATGACACCGCCATTAATACAGCAGCTGAAGCAATAGATAAAATCCGTGACACTGCATACTCGCACAATAGGGCTTTTATTATCGAAGTAATGGGCAGGGATGCCGGATTCATTGCAATGGATGTCGGTATAGCATGCGGAGCCGAATTTATTGCCGTTCCCGAAACCGTTACTGATATTGAACAGCTTTATCAAAGAATTTTGCAACAGAAGGGACGAAGAACTATTATTATAGTAGGCGAAGGTGATGAATTCGGGGGAGCAGTTGATTTTGCAAAAGTTTTAAAGGAAAAATTCGATATTGATGCTAAGGTAACAATCCTGGGACACATTCAAAGAGGAGGAAGTCCAACAGTAAAGGACAGAGTTTTAGCTTCTCATTTAGGAAAAGCGGCAGTTATCGCTTTACTTGAGGGGAAAACCGACGTTATGGTTGGCAGGGTTTACCATGAGATTACCTATACTCCATTCACGGAAACATGGGAAAATAAAAAAGCATTGCAGGATTGGAGGATTGACCTTGCTGATTCATTGGCATAAAATAAAATGTGGAGATATATGTTTTTTGCTTTTTTAGAATTTTGAAGAATTTTACTTTGAGCTAAAGAAATACGGTGTTTATATTTGTCAATTGAAATAAACGGCATAAGTTCAAAACATAAAAATTAACGTAAAGTTTACGAAAGTTAAATATGAAAAATATCGCACTATTTGAAGGTACAGGAAAACCTAAAGCAATAAAATGCGCTGAAATTACTGCAGCCAAACTGAAGGAGTTCGGAATTAAGTGTTGTGCAAATTCTGAGTTAATTGCATCAATGCAATCCGAAGAAATCAAAAGCTTTATCAAAGCTTTACCTTACTCGGAATTTGAAAAATTTGCAGATGTCCTTATATCATTTGGAGGTGACGGAACAATTCTTTCAGCGGCAAGATTGATGATAAAAACCGATTTACCGATAATGGGAATTAATGTAGGAAAACTCGGATTTCTTGCAGAGTATTCCGTTAATGACCTTGACCAAACGATTGACAACCTGATAAAAGGAAATTACAGGATTATTGACCGGGCAGTCCTACAAACAGAACTTGACGGTGAAATTATTTATGCACTTAATGATTTTGTTATCGAAAAGAAAGATTCTTCGAGAATGATAACAATTGAAGCATATACAAATAAACATCTACTGGGTTCAATTCGCGCCGATGGATTAATCGTAACGACTCCAACAGGTTCAACCGCATACTCTCTATCATGTGGAGGACCGATTTTGACACCTTCAACTGAAGTCATTTGCCTGACACCAATTTCGCCTCATTCTTTGACTTTAAGACCTTTGGTACTCCCGGATTCGAACAATCTTGAGTTAAAAGTGTTTTCTCCGACAGGAGAATCAATGTTAGTTGCCGACGGTCAGGTCAAAAAAGTCTTGAATAATAAAGATACGGTATTAATTTCAAAATCTGAAGAGTTTATTAAACTAATTAAGCCAACAGACAGCTCTTACTACGATTTGCTCAGGAATAAACTTCTTTGGGCGGCAAACTACGGTGATATGAATTTTTCTATAATTAAGGAACAGGAATAATACGATTATGAATTTTTTAGCTGCTATTTATTGGAACGTTGAACCTGATATTTTTTCAATCGGGCCCATCACAATAAGATATTACGGTCTTTTGTTTGCTCTTGCTTTTGTTGCAGGATACCAGATATTGTATTGGATATTCGTTAAAGAAAGTAAAAATTTGAAGGAGTTGGAATCGTTCACAATTGCTATGATAATTGGAACAGTTGTTGGTGCCCGGCTTGGACATTGCCTTTTTTACGAACCGGTATATTATTTGTCAAATCCTTTTGAAATACTGAAAGTATGGAAAGGCGGACTTGCAAGTCATGGCGGGGCATTAGGTTTGCTGACAGCATTGTATATTTTTATAAAATTCAAGAAACGCGAAGTAACATTCCTCTGGCTTGCAGACCGTGCAGTAATAAGTATTGCCTTAGCAGCAGCATTTATCAGAATTGGAAATTTTTTTAATTCTGAAATTGTCGGCAGAGCAGCAGATATACCATGGGCTGTAGTGTTTAATCGATTACCTGTCGGAGAAGATTTTCCAAGACATCCTACCCAAATCTACGAAGCGTTATCATATATCACTGTTTTTCTAATACTTCTTTTCAGATATAAAAAATACAATATAAACTTACCTAAAGGACAAATGCTGGGTTTGTTCCTGACATTACTTTTTACTGCCAGGTTCATAATCGAATTTTTTAAAGAGGTTCAAGTAAACTTTGAAGAAACTATGGTATTGGATATGGGACAGTTACTAAGCATCCCCGGAATTCTCTTAGGAATAGGATTATTGATTTGGTCATATAGAAGTAAACATGATAAATAAAAAATGGGCTGTCTTAAGTTGAAACAGCCCTATTTCATTTTATCTCGCAATAGAAACTCTCTCCACAACAGGAGCAAGATAATCCAATTGCCATTTGTCAATATTTTCTTCTGCCTGGATAAAGTATAATCCTTGTGTAAATTCACTTGTTGGAATTTTTATTGTTTCTCCTGGTCGTGCTAATACCTCAAATAGCTTTTCTCCGGTTATGGAATATAGTCTTATCTTGGCTTTGTTGATATTGTCGCTATTTTCCAATATATATTTAACAGGATAATTCACTGTAACAAAGACTTCGTCTTTGGCTGGGTTGGGAAAGACTTTTAACTCCATCTTACCGGCTTCGGTTAATTTTCTGATCTGACCTGTCTCCAAATCAATTATTATTCTACCCCCATAGTTTGCTGCACGCTTTGCCATAACAGTGTCGGCAATAGGTAATCCACCGATAAACAATCTCTCAGAATACTCTGCTGTTGTATCATGATTTATAAATATAACTCTATAATCAAGATCAGCCATATTTATAAATGTAAACTGCATCAAAGTTCCTGTTGAATCAGTCGTCGAAACTGGAATAGGCAATGCCATAAATGTATTACTTGGATGTCCTTCCAAACCTATTGTTGCCGATTCTGAACTCAATGCAAAAACTGTGAAATCCAAATCTGCTGTTGTGCTAGGTGCAACATTAAACATCGGCGTATAAATCGAATCCCGAATAATTGGAACATAATATTTCTCATTAATAATTGTATCTTCAATTTCCTCAAATGGCAACCTCCAAGATATATGATTCCCATCTAAAAAAGCTTCTCCAACATAATAATAAAATGTATTGCTACAATAACCCGCATATCCTTCTGTCAAAATTTCATCATCGCTTTGCCTATAGAATGACTTTGCAGATGTTAATATATCCGGTGGACTACCAGTTTCTGAATTGAAGATCGACCTATTTTTCCACAAACTTGCATCATTTGACCATATATCTGATATAGGATTACTCTTTGAATTTTTTGAAAGATGAGGTAATTCACCTTCATTCGTAATCTTTTCCATAATAGAGGGATTTACCCAATCGAGTGATAGATAAATGTCGTTGATCAGAGATTTATTAAAGTTTAATTGATAAATGCCCGAAGATGTACCAATATTTAAATTATACCACTCTAAAGATTTGTCATATTCTGGGAAATATAAAAATAAATTTTGTGAGATGTTAGGTTGAAAAAGATCAAGTTCCAATGATATTATGAAACTATATACGGTTAACATGATTTCCATAAAATTTTCTGAACAATCTCTATGATAAATATTAATACCCGAGATATAATCCATAGAATCAGGGCTATAGAAAACACTCCAAAACACTTTTTCTTGTCTGTTTGAAATCCAATATTTCTTCCCTAAAATCTCAGTTTCGAGTGGAGGATTTTTTAAATCAAATCTGGATATTGTTCTATAAATAACAGGAAATGAACCTTTAGCCAATGAATTTAACGAACTTAATTTAATAATATTGTCATTATTTGTTGTAATATCTGATTTATGTTCGGGTGCAATTAGATGCTTAAGTGTATCGTTCTCGTATTTCAATCGAGTATAGAAAATTTGAGGAGTGCCGTTGTAATTTTCCTCCCAAACCCGGCAAATGCCAAATTAACTTTTGATTATCAGTAATCCTATTTGTATCACCATACCACTCCAATTGATAACCCGTATGCTTATAATTAATTTTAAACGAAGTATCTAATCTCGGAGTCATACCACCCCAATTCCAGCCAATAACGAACTCATCAGGAATGCCCCTTTGAAATACATCAGTTGTATCTGTAAATGTAAGTGTTGTTGGGGACAAATAATTTTGCGAATGCAGTATTAATGCATTTGTACATAGCGTAATAGCTATAACGAATAAATAGTAATTTTTCATATTCCGCTCCTTTAATTATTTACAACAATGTCTATTGTAGAAATAAATTCACCTGCAGAGAA
>JAZDIP010000051.1:0-62250 GCA_043804925.1 bacterium
TTCTGCAGCAGCATTTAACTTCAAAAAGCTAATGAAAAAATTAGTTTTTATTTTTCGAAATTTTGAATATGCTTTTCTGTTTCTATTTTTTATTTTTTTCACATCATAAATTTCAAAATCTGTCTTTTTCACCGTTAACTAGTCTAATATACAAAATTATATTTAAAATAAAAAAAGAAATAATGTTAATCCTGAAATATTTTTAAATAATCTGTAACTTATTGTTATATATAATCTTATGAAAATAAATGAAGACTTTATCATAACAATAGCACCGGAATTAGCTCAGATGCGCAAGCTTTTACGAGAAATTATACAAAATTGTGCAAAAGAGCTTAAAGAAGAAATTAAATGGGATTTGACTACTAACTTTATAAATAAGCATACTTGCTCTATTCATGTGCATAAAGAACACATCAATCTCCAATTCTTTTTCGGAGCTAAATTAAAAAGTTCGGACTTGCTCGTAGGCACCGGAAAAACCATGAGGCATTTGAAGATTTCAAATCCAAAGGATGTTGTTTCATCAAAGATAAAGCAGTTGATGAATGAAGCAATAGAGTTTGATAAAAAGTTGGGGTTTAAATAAAAATTATAAAATTAGTAATTCCTACTATTTGAATTTATTAGGAAATGACTTATATTTGTTTATTATTTCAGCAATAATCAAAAAATTGATAGGGGTTTGTTATGAAAAAACTGCTTCTGGTCTTGTCTTTGGCGTGTATTGCCAACTTTTCTTGTTCTGATGATTCATCTTTGAAAAATGAAGATGGTTGCATAATATGCGGTATCGAATATTTCGACGGGATTGAAAGCTTAGGATTTTATTGCGAGAATTCAGGTGTTCCGGAGTGTATTGGGAACTTAAAAAGTTTGAAATATTTAGAAATATCATCCTATAACATTAAAATTATACCTGAATCAATAGGTGAATTAGTGAATTTGGAAAAGCTCACAATTATCTATGGGAATTTTGAAAAATTGCCCGAATCAATTGGTAAATTAGTGAATTTGAAAAACCTCTCAATGATCAGAAATGAAATAGTTCAATTACCTGAATCAATTGGTCAATTAATGAGTTTACAAAATCTTTCAATTTACGAATGTAAAATTGAAAAATTACCTGAATCAATTGGCTCATTAAATAGATTGAAAAACTTATATTTAAAAGATAATCCAATAAACGATTTGCCCGATAGCTTCAAAGACTTGGATAGTCTTGAATTTTTCAGAATATATGGCAATAAATTTATTTCTTTTCCTAACGAATTATTGGATTTAAAAAATCTTACCGAATTATTTATTGAAGTTGAAAGTATCTCTTCACTTCCACAAGACATAGACAAATTAACAAAATTGGAAAACTTAGTAATAGCAGGATGTAATATAAGCAGTCTCCCAGAAAATATTGGGAATATGAAAAATTTAAAATCGCTAGATTTAACTGGCAATCCAATATCGTCAATACCCGAGACAATTCAAAACCTTAAAGACAACCTAAAATACCTTGGTATCCGGAGAACAAAAATTTCAAAGGTCGACTGGATGAAATTGGAAGGATGGCTTCCAAATACGGATATTGATTGGGAATGAGCTTTTCAGATAAAATAGAAAAAAATGATATATCAATAATGTAATAAATTATGGAGTTTGTTATGAAAAAGCTGCTTCTGGTCTTGTTTTTGGCGTGTATTGCCAACTTTTCTTGTTCTGATGATTCATCTTTGAAAAATGAGGATGGTTGCATAATATGCGGTATCGAATATTTCGACGGGATTGAGAATCTATCAGTTCATTGCAATATTTCAAAAATTCCTGAATGTATCGGAAATTTAACAAGTTTGAAATTATTGGAGATTGCCTGGATTAATCTTCAGGAATTGCCTGAATCAATAGGTAATCTGAAGAATCTCGAAGATTTAAATATTACAGGTAACAATATTACAGCATTACCAAGTACAATTGGTAAGCTAACGAATCTAAAACATTTCTACTCTATGGGTAATTTAATTAATGACTTACCTGATAGCTTTAAAGATTTAGATGCCTTGGAAGATTTGGATTTAAGTGATAACAAATTCAAATCATTTCCTGTTGATATCTATGAATTAGAAAGACTTATGCTTTTAGACATTAGTGGTGACAGCATATCACAATTACCCAATGAATTTTATTTGTTGTCAAATCTGCAAGTTTTAAAAATATCGAGATGCGGTTTAAATGGCTTTCCTGAAAGCATTGGGAATTTACCTGAAATTCAATGTATTATTGCAATAAATAATTTAATGACCAATCTGCCTGAAAGTATTGGAAATTTAAAGAAGTTAGAGTTTTTGTATTTGAGCTTCAATCCATTAACTTCTTTGCCTGAGACAATTAAAAATTTAAAAGATAATCTTAAAGATTTATACCTGAGTAATACAAATATTCCGGAAGCCGATAGAAAGATATATGAGAGTTGGCTTCCAAAGACAAATATTCATTGGACTGATGATATTGGATAGAATAGATAACAGAAGAACACACCCCTGCCCCTCTCGAGAGGGGATAAGACAAAAAGGGGTAGAAAAACGAGTAAAAATCCCCTCTTGAGAGGGGTGTCCCGTAGGGACGGGGTGTGTTCTTAAGGATTACAAAATAAAAATAATGATAGCAAAAAGAAATATTATCTGGTATAATCCAGTTTTGTCGGAAAAAGCTCGTAAATTAAGGAATGAGAGTACAAAATCTGAGATTATTCTATGGAAATATCTCAAAGGAAAACAGATGCTTGGATATGATTTTCATAGGCAAAAACCTTTGAATAATTATATCGTAGATTTCTTTTGTAATGAATTAATGCTGGCTATAGAAATTGATGGAAGCAGCCATGATTCTAACGAGAGGCAAGTTGAAGACAAAGACAGACAGGAAATATTAGAAGAATTAGGAATTAGATTTTTGAGATTCAGAGATGTAGAAGTGAAGCAAAATATTGAAAAAGTGGTTGATGAAATAAAAGGTTGGATATTGAGGAATAATAAATATTTTCCTATATTAGAAAAAGGTGCTAAGTTCTAGAAAAAAAGAAAACACACCCCTGCCCCTCTCGAGAGGGGATAAGACAAAAAGGGGTAGAAAAACGAGTAAAAATCCCCTCTTGAGAGGGGTGTCCCGTAGGGACGGGGTGTGTTCTTATTGAAATCATTTGTCAAATAATTAAAAATCTTTATTGGGGATTATTATGAAAAAGCTTATAAATATTTTGATTTTATTAGTGTTCTTTATCAGTTGCAAAGAAGAACCAGATTGCCCCTGCGGCTTTGAAGAAACCTGCGTTATAAATGGTATTCGCTATTGGAATGGTCTGAAATACCTTTATTTTACGAGTGCTAAGATAGAAGAAATTCCCGAATGTATTGGAAATTTGACCAGTCTCGAAGAAATTTCATTTATGAAAAACTCGGGTATTATATACATACCTGAAAGTTTTGGAAAATTGGACCGACTAAAGAAATTGTGGCTGAATGAATGCAGTATTAAATACATATCAAATGGATTTTGTGGTATGGATCTTTTAGAAGAATTGGATTTAAGTGATAATGAAATTGATTCACTACCATACAATATCGGAGAACTTCTACATTTGACTAAACTTTGGGCAATGGAAAATCAAATTAAAGAAATTCCTGAATCAATTGGGGATTTGTCTAATGTTGTTGAATTGGCTTTTAGGAAAAATGAAATTACAGGAATACCGGAAAGTATTGGTAATTTAGATAAATTACAAAAGTTATATTTGCAAGACAATAAATTAACAATCTTACCTGAAAGTATAAAAAATCTTGCCGGTAACCTAAAAGAGTTGTGGTTGACCGGAAATTTATTAACTGAAGAAGAAAAACAAAAAATCAGAGAATGGTTACCAAATACTGAATTGCATTTGTAAATCAATAATTAATAACATATCATAATATGTTACATACGATAATTTCTTGTCGTAAAGACATTACTTTCTATTCAAATAATTATACAATTAATCAAACGTCAACAAAAAATTAATGTTATATGTTTTTTTACTAACATCTAACATCTAATAGCTAATAACTGAAAAATGATAAACAAATACGACATAATTGTAATCGGTGGAGGACATGCCGGTATTGAAGCATCTTATGTTTCTGCTAAGATGGGATGCAATACCGCCTTGGTTTCCATGAGTTTGCAAACCATGGGCAGACCATCGTGTAATCCGTCAATCGGTGGTACGGCAAAAGGGCATATTGTCAAGGAAATTGATGCTCTTGGCGGAGCTATGGGTATTTTGGCAGACAGGGCAGGAATTCATTTCAAAATGCTGAACCGCTCCAAAGGTCCTGCAATTTGGTCCCCTCGTGCACAAATCGATAAAGACCTTTATCCAATTATCGTATATGATTTGTTATCGAAAACTGAAAATCTTACCTTGATTGAAGCTACTGCATGGGAAATTCTGGTTAATAAGAATAAAGTTGAAGGCATTCTAACTACTGACGGAACAAAGATTTACGCTGAATCGGTCATCTTTTGTCCGGGTACTTTTCTGAATGGTCTTATGTGGACGGGAGAGGAATGGACAAAAGGCGGAAGGGTAGGAGAAAGCCCGTCTGAACATATTTCCAATAAATTAAACGAATTTGGCTTTGAAATGGGACGATTGAAAACAGGAACACCTCCCAGAGTGCACAAGGATTCAATTGATTACAGTAAAGTTTCTATAAGCCCCGGGGATGCAGAGCCGGAGCCGTTTTCTTACACTACAGAAAGTGTAAAAAATCAAATTGTTTGCTGGGCAACTGAAACTAATGAGCATACACATGAAGTTTTGAGAACAGGATTTGACCGTTCGCCAATGTTCCAGGGAAGAATTAAGGGAGTTGGTCCACGCTACTGTCCTTCGATTGAAGACAAAATCAATAGGTTTGCAGAAAGAAATTCTCATAAAATATTACTTGAGCCGGAGGGCTTAAACACTGACTCAGTCTATGTCAACGGCTTTTCATCAAGCTTGCCCGAAGATGTTCAGCTTGCAGGTTTGAAAACTATTCGTGGGCTGGAAAATGTGCAGATGCTGAGAAAAGCTTATGCCATCGAATATGATTTCTTCGCTCCTTTTCAATTAAAATTCACTCTCGAAACAAAACTTATTGAAGGTCTTTATTTTGCAGGACAACTCAATGGAACATCCGGTTACGAAGAAGCCGCATCACAAGGACTGATAGCTGGAATTAATGCCGCAATAAAGATTAAAAACCAAGAGCCATTCACACTGAAGCGGTCGGAAGCATATATCGGAGTTTTAGTTGATGATTTAGTCAACAAAAGCACAGAAGAGCCATATCGAATGTTCACATCAAGTGCCGAATACCGATTATTGCTTAGACAGGACAATGCCGACCAGCGGCTGATGAAATACGGTTTCCAGCTTGGATTAATCCCTGCTCAAGATTATGAAAAATTACTTGAGAAACAGGAAACTTTAGCGAGAGGATATGAGCAGAGCAAAGAGTACAAATTGAAAGCTGAAAATATAAATCCCTATCTTATATCTAAAGGTGAAACTGAAGTTACAGATTCAACAGATATTTTCTCATTGACAAAAAGAAGTAATGTTATATTATATGATTTGTTAAAAATTCAAAATGATTTGCCTGAGCAATTGGATATTATCAGCAGAAATCGTAAATTAGCGGTACTTTTACAAACAGAGATTAAGTATGAAGGATACATAAAAAGGCAGTTGCGTGAAGTTGAGTATTTTCTCGATAATGAGAACAAAAAAATTCCGGAAGATTTTGATTATATGAAAATCAACTCAATTTCAACAGAAGCCAGGGAAAAATTTAATAAAGTAAGACCGGCATCGCTGGGACAGGCATCAAGGATTTCGGGAATCTCTGCATCGGATGTATCTGTGTTGGCGTTGTATTTGAGGTAGGGAAAAACGTTTTTAGAATATAGAAGAACACACCCCTACCCCTCTCGAGAGGGGATAAAACATTCAGGGTAGGAAAGAAAGAAGAAATCCCCTCTTGAGAGGGGTGTCACGCAGTGACGGGGTGTGTTCTTAAGGTTAATAATTTATTATGAGAACTAAAAGGAATATAATTTGGTATAATCCTGTTTTGTCTGAAAAAGCTCGAAAATTAAGGAACGAGAGTACAAAATCTGAGATTATTCTTTGGAAATATCTCAAAGGAAAACAGATGCTTGGATATGATTTTCATAGGCAAAAACCTTTGAATAATTATATCGTAGATTTCTTTTGTAATGAATTAATGTTGGCTATTGAAATTGATGGAAGCAGCCATGACTCTAACGAGAGGCAGGAAGAAGATAATGAAAGACAAGAAATATTAGAGGAATTGGGAATTAGATTTTTAAGATTCAGAGATGAAGAAGTAAAAATGAATACTGAAAAAGTATTAGATGAAATAAGAAATTGGGTAGTTGGGAACAATAAATATTATCCAATAATAGAAGAACACACCCCTGCCCCTCTCGAGAGGGGATAAGAAGAAGAGGTGTGGAAGAAATATGAAAAAATTAATTGCAATTTCAATATGAAATAAAAGCTTAATTTCATAGAAGAATTAAATTAAAAAAGAAAGATATTAGTATGAAGCAAAAATTTATCAAAATATCGTTAATTATAATATCGATATTTATAATAATTATAATTTTTATTTTATTTCTTTATAACCCACATTGTAAAGTCTGGGATCTTGGTAATGGTTATTATATAGATTATGATCCCAACAGTGATATTGCTTTATTTGCACCTCCCTCTAAACCGTGTGATGCAATACAAGGACCAATAATAATTCTCGGTCCAATAATAAAATATTCATTTGATGAGTAAGTACATAACAGTCAAAGAAAAGCCAAGAGAGAAAATTGATACACTATTTGGTTTAGATAAGATTAATTATGCTCCAGACTATTTTGAAGCATTTGATAAAATTCGATATTATGACTATTGGATTATTGATAAACAAACAGATAGTATTTATGGACCTTACAAGAAACTAGATTTTCAATTAAAGTTCAAAGAGTTAAATTTACCGGATTCTTTAAAAATAAATTAAGTAAAATCCCCTCTTGAGAGGGGTAGGGGTGTGTTAAGTAAATTATAAATTAACCGTTTCACGTGAAACATTTAATATTATGAAAATTTTAATAACTGAAGCTTGTAATATTGTTGCTGAATCAATACTTAGGGTATTGTTTCATGAGTCTGACCATTCTATCTATTTGCTATCCGAAAAAGCAAAAGAGAACTTCAATACCGGTAAAATCTTTCTTTATCCCTCTAACATCTTAAATTTCAAGCAGATAAAAGATATTGCATATTCCATTAAACCCGATGTTATTATCAATACAATTGAATTTGGGAATATATTCGAAAATGACAAAAAGAAGATGCAGGATTACAATGTCCTTGCCGCAGAAAATATTTTCAGTATAGCTCGCGTAACCGATAGCCATCTGATTTCAATTTCCAATGAATTTGTTTTCAATGGAAAACGTGGACCTTTCACGGAAAAGGATAGTCCTGATTCAGTTTCATACTTTGGGAATACAAAGCATGCCATGGAAAATTCTTGTCTTATAAATGTTAAGAAATGCACTGTGGTTCGTCATTCATTGATTTATGGTTACAATACATTTAACTATTCTGCCTTTGTTTCAAATCTTATTTCAAATTTACAAAGCAAGAAAATTTTCAATCTCAAGGAAGATTACATGACTAATCCTTGCTTTGCTGATGAATTTGCTTATGCCTTACTTAAAATCATTGATAAAAAAAGAAATGGTATATATCACATGGGTGGTAAAGACTGGCTCTCAGTCAACGAATTTGCAGATAAAATTGCAGACATGTATTCCCTGGATTCTACTTTAATTAAATCGTTCAGCCCGGAACCTAAAAAACGATTTGGTTTGGTGAACCTGAAAGCAGAAGCCGAACTCGGAGTAAAATTTTCAGGTGTTGACAGCGGCTTGATAGCTATGAAGCATTATATTTATGGAGAGAAGTTGTTGCCGCTGTGAAAAATGTCTTAATTGTAGGCTAATAATTTATTTTTTTAATTAATCGGAAAGTATGAAGTTTTAAAAAAAAGTGCTAAATTGCTAAAAATGATTTAAATAATTTGTTTATATGTAGATTTTTTATTTTTTTTTCGCATTGAAATAATATTATTGGAGTTTGGAAAATGAAAAGTTCAAATCTTTATAAAATTCATGAAAATGAAAAAGTTTTACAGGCACTAAAAGAAATTGAATTTTCTGAATTTAGTTTTAAAGAGAGGTATGATATACAAGAGTGGGTAGAATCAACGCCAGAAATTCTTGGTGAAGAATTATTGATTATTGGAAAAGAATTTAGTCAGTTTGATAAAACAAAAGAAAGACCAGATTTAATAGCAATTGATTCAGATAGCAATATTGTCATAATTGAACTTAAAAGAGATGATTCAGGTACTTCAGTTGAATGGCAAGCTATCAAATATGCATCATATTTTTCAAAATTCACACTAAATGATATTTTAAATACGTTTTTCACATATAAAAATAAAAGCAACAAAATAAGTAAAGAAAATATTTCAAATTTGGAGCAAGAAATACTTGAATTTATTGAAAAAGAAACATTACATGATTTAAATAAAAAACAAAGGATAATATTAGTTTCTCACCGTTTTGCTAAAGAAGTAACATCAGCTGTTAATTGGTTAATAAATAATTATAATATGGATATTAAATGTGTTCAACTAATACCCTATTATGATGTTGATATTAAAACATTTTATATTGAATCAAATACGATTTTACCATTACCAGGTTTAGATGAAATTATTATTAGAGCTGGGGGAAATAATTCTCACCTAAAAAACCTTACAGGACCTGTAAAAAAGGATGATGAAGTCACTGATTTTTTTAATAATATCAATGAAGATCTTAAAAATTCTAAAATTGATAACAAATTGATACCAGATAAAATTAGTAGATGGGCAGGTGTTTCTAATACATTTAGATATTTTCATTTTTGGTATTCTGATGAATTATGGGCTAATTGGGATTTAAGTTACAAAATCTGGCTTTATAATGAATTAGAAAAAGATGTTAATAGAAAAAACAAATTTGGAATATATTTTATGGTAAACAAGAAACATCTTTTATTGAATGCAATTCCCGAATCTTTAATCAAAGAGATTGAAGAATACCTAAAAAATCAGAAAATTGGATATAAATATGTTACCGATAAAAATAATATATATATTGAAAAAATAATTGAAAATAAAAGTTTATCAAATGATACTAAAGAATTAATTTTAAATGAATTGTTAAAACTGATAAGGTCAACAAAAAAAGATTTTGATGAAATTATTAAGAAGAATAAACTATCTGTATCAGTTTAAACCAATACTTAATAAAAATTTATTATATACAAGAAGGAATGATTACACTTACGAATATTTTAAATTAAAATGGTATTGTAGTTGAGCTAAAGAAATAAAAAATGACTTTAAGATTCAAATCATTTCCAAGTGATTTAAATCCAAATTGTATATTTAAATTAATTATGTTAAAATTTAGGAGTTTTTTATGTCAAAAAAATACAATGTTAATCTTAAGTTAGACAATGGCATGTCGAAAACAATTGTTTTGGAAGAAGCTGTTTTCAAAAAAATTAGTTCACAAACATCAAATTTTAGTAAATTATGTGAGCTATTGGCTTCTTATTGTCAGAACACTGTACCTGAATTAATTGGAAATAAAAATATTAAATGTTCAGGTTATTCATCTTAATTAAAATGTAGAAATACTATTTAAAATGGAAGAATTTTCTATCTTCCCATAAGAAACGAAAATATCAAATTACCTGATTTGTTTTTTTCTGAATGATTGCTATATACATTATTTATTGTATTGATATATTTACTAAGAGCTTTGTGGTAGTGAAATAAAATCTTGTTTTCAGATGATATCCACCTCAAGGTGGATATTATCTGAAATTCAATTGAAGAATTACTTCCTACCAACTTCTCTTTCAATCGCCTGTTGTACGATTTTATTGATTGGCACTCCTAATTTAAATGATTTTTCTGCAATTTTGCTGTGCAATTCAGGGCTAATGCGAATATTGAATGAACCTTTGTATGATTTTCTTGGTTTTTTACCGGTTTTCAGGCAAATAGAAAGATAATCATTCACTGCTTCTTCAAATGATTTTTTAAGTTCTGCGACGGTTTGACCTTCGAAGCTAATCAATGAATCAATTCCCTCGATTTTTCCGTAAAAGACATTATCTTCTGCATTGAAATGAACCGAGCCGATAAAATCCTTATATGTTAATTTATCCTTCATTTAAAACTCCTATTCTTTGTAATTCTTCGATAATCTGCTCAATCTGATAATTTTTCAAAATATTCTTTGGGTGCGGCTTGTGTAAGCGTATCACATGCAAAGAGGTTTCATTAATAAAAGCTACCCTTGAGCCGGAAGTCTTTCCTGATGATAGTTCTTTATACCCAAGCTGACCCAATAAAGTTCTTAATTCGTTGTATGTAAAGTCATTCGGCTTTTGCAAAAACTTCTTTAATATTTTATCCTTTTTACTCACATACAAAAATATATAATACATCATTAATATGCAACTATTATTTAGTTGCAATAGATTTTTTGTAAATAAGTGTTTAATAGAAATCAAATATTTCCCGAATATAAACTTCTTTTTATTTTTGATGGATGAGTAATAATATAGTTAACTAATAGTTCTAAATATATATTTTCTGTAAGGAAATTGAAATGAAAGATAACACAACAATTAATGATTTACTGGAAGAAGAAAAAGTCAAGAAATTTATCAAAAATTCAAAATTTAAGAGATTTGTCGTAATGTTCCTCGCCGAATCATTTTATTATCTTCTGATAGTTCTTGCCATAATTATTTATATGGCTATACTTAATTATCTTTTTCCTTATATTGGGACACTATTAAAAAACTTTTTTAAATAGATATTTCTCACAATGAATTGTTAAAACACTATAAGACGAATAATATGAATCAAAAAAATATATTTCCGGGATTTAATCCTGCAATATCTAAATTCTTCAAGGATTTGGAGAAAAATAACAATAAGATTTGGTTCGATGCAAACCGGGAGTTTTACATAAATGAAATCCGGGAGCCGCTTAAGAAATTTGTAACTGTTATGAGTGGATTATTCTATGAAAATGGGCTACAATACATAGCTGATCCGCGTAAATCAATCTTTCGTATTAATCGGGATATAAGATTCAGTAAAAATAAGAATCCATACAAGGATAATTTAGGTGTATTTTTCCCATATTCGTTGTCGCAAGTCATTGATTCAAAACCTAAATCCATTGGTTTGTACCTTCATTTTGAACGAGGTTCCTGCTTTATTGCCGGTGGTTTGCACATGCCGAGTCCTCAAAATCTTAAGTCAATACGTAACATACTGTTAGAAGAATGGGAAGTTTTAGAAAAAATAACTAAAGACAAGGGATTTAAAAAAGAATTTCCTGAAATTCTGACAGGTGAAACCTTAAACAGTACGCCAAGAAGATTTCCAAAAGGACATCCGGCAGAAAAATTCTTATTACTTAAGGAGTACACGGTTTTTAACTATATTGATGAAAAGGATTTCTTTTCCGCAAAATTACCTGAAATGATGCTTAAGAAAGGTAAAGTATTGGAGCCGTTCGTCAGGTATTTGTTGGAAGGAATTGAATAAAACATGAAGATTCATGTCATTATCAATTCACGAAGTCTCATCTATTATTAAAATTCCTGCCATGAGATAATATCACTTCTTAGTTTTTATTTTCTTAACAAAAAAATATTTATATGTTTAGCCGTTAAATTACCTGATTTTCATTGCGATTTATTTAAATTTGTTTTTATGGTAAGTACGAATATAATATTTAATAAAGTTTCGGTAGTGTATGGAAAACATACTGCTATCGAAAATATCAGTTTTGAAATTAATACAAATACTGTCGTTACTGTTGTCGGACCCAACGGAGGAGGCAAAACAACACTTTTGAAAATAATTTTGGGACTTATAAGACCTACAAGCGGTGAATTGCTGATTAATGGAAAAGATACTTGCAGTTTGCCGCCAAATGTTATTGGTTACGTACCGCAAATAAAAACTTCGGACATGACATTTCCTGCCCTATCCATTGAACTGGTTGCCTCAGGATTAAAGAACAACTGGGTTGCAAGATTATCAAAGGAAGAAAAAAGTTTATCATTGCTCCAATTGGAAAGAGTAGGTGCTTCACATCTGGCAAACAGACAAATAAGCAAGCTGTCAGGAGGCGAATTGCAAAGAGTTTTTTTAGCAAGAAGTTTTGTTCGTAATCCTGAAATACTGCTTTTGGATGAGCCGGTAACCGGGATTGATTTCATGGGAGAAACTGATATTCATAACATTATCGAGCAATATAGAAAAGAATCCAATACCATTATATTAATGGTTACTCACGATTGGGAAGCGGCTTATCATCATGCAGACAAAGTAATTCTTATCAACAGAAATTTAATTAGCTTTGATATTCCCGAAAAAGCTTTTTCTGAGGAAAACCTAAGAAAGACATTCAGTCATATCGGCCATAAGCATGAAATGATATTTGGAGTAGAAAAACATGCTTGAAGTACTATCATACCCATTTATGCAAAGGGCAATTATTGCCGGTATTCTGGTTGGTTTTATAGCCAGTTATTATGGGGCATTTATCGTTCAAAGGCGAATGAGTTTTATGGGTAGCGGTTTGGCACATACTGCTTTTGGAGGTATAGCTTTAGGTTTGCTATTGGAATCAGAACCCTTGTGGTATGCAATTCCTTTTACCGTTATTGTAGCTGTAATGATAACATGGATTAAGCAAAAAGCAAAAATCTCCGTAGATACATCTATTGGAATTTTGTTTTCGGTTTCCGTAGCATTAGGTATCATTTTTATTTCGGTGAAAAAAGGATATTCGGTTGATGCTTTCACATATCTTTTTGGTTCGATTTTGTCTGTTAATACTCCGGACTTATGGTTTAGCTCTATGATAGCAATAATAACTATTGTGACATTTTTCAAATTATGGCACAACTGGGCTTACTCTACTTTTGATTCGGAACTGGCTTCGGCTGACAGACACAAAGTCCAAAGGGACAATTATTTGCTTTCTATTCTGATTGCTTTGTCAATTGTGATTTCCATAAAACTTGTTGGTATTATTCTAATTGCAGCATTTTTAGTAGTTCCTCCAGCAGCAGCAAAACTTTTTAGCCGCACATTTTTCCAAATGACGATACTATCTGTTATAATTGGTATATTCAGTGCTTTGTCCGGTTTGTATCTATCTTTGTTAATGGATATACCAAGCGGTGCAACTATTATACTAATTCAGGCATTGATTTTTGTCATTGCTTTAATTTTTAGTATGATTCAAAAAGAAAATTGATGAAAGATGTTTGTTGTAAAAAAGCACTATGAATTAAAAGAATAAAACACAATTATTCCGTCAGAATTAAATTAAATCCCAGTATTTCTTTGCAGCTTAAAAAAGATTTAAAGAAATCAATTTTATTTAAGAAATGACTTCAATCGTTTAAATGAAACCCCTGTAAAATGGCTTTTATTGCTGCCATTTTGGAATTTTGTTTTTAGTTCGGGTGAATATTTTCTTTCTGCTAATTTGGCTAACTTGACAAACGGCAATCCAATTAACAGATATAGAACCGCAACCATTATTCCCGTTCCAATGTAATCGTAATATACTCCGGAAAGTTGCGTGTAAACCTTTGTCAATTCAACCATAGCAATAACCGAGACCAAGGATGAGTCCTTCAACAATGATATAAAATCGTTTGTTATCGGTGGAATAACAACTCTGATTGCCTGAGGTAAAATGATAAATCTTAGTGCCTGTATTTTTCTCATTCCGAGTGAAATAGCCGCCTCCATCTGACCTTTTGGAACAGCAAAGATTCCTGCCCTGTAATTTTCCGCTTCATAAGCCGCATAGTTACATCCGAGACCAATTATGGCTGCAAAAAAAGCAGAAATTTTTATACCCATTACCGGTAATGCATAGTAAATAAAAAATAGCTGAATTAAAAGCGGAGTGCCTCTAATTACTTCAATAAATAAAACAGCCAAAGAAGAAAAAGGACGGGGTGCATAAACCCTGAGCAATGCTATTAGAAGTCCTAAAATAATTGCAACAATCATTGATACAATTGATAATCCGACAGTCAGCAAGGCAGCTTGACCCATTATTGGAAGAAATCCGACATAGCGGTTAAAATAATCCCAAAATGTCAACTGCAATTTTTGCTGATTTATAAATTTCTCGTAATCTTTTCTCGGAACATTCGAAGCGGAAGGGTCATCAAGGTAATTAGCCATCATGAAGTTCCACATATTCCAATGCTCGAGGATTTCCCTTAACTTACCGGATTCCTTTAATTTTTGAATGGCTCCGTTAATTTTTTTCAGCAGTAATGTATCCGATTTTTTCATCGCAATACCGTAGATAACCTCACCAATTGGCTGACCAGCCAATTCTAACTGTGGATTCCATCCGGCATAATACATTGCTACGGGATGGTCAATAAGTACAGCATCTAACCTTTCGAGTTCAAGGTCATTATATGAATTTTTTTCACTATCATAAGTTCTGACATCTATGCCACCTGCAGCCCTTAAAATTCTTTCAGCGAGAGCTCCTTTTAGAGTACCAACAGGTTTTCCGATGAGGTCGGAAAGATTGGTTATATCTTTTTCTTCACCTTTCCTAACAACAAGTTGCTCGTAGGTAATATAATAAGGTTCGGAAAAAGCAACGACTCTTTCCCTGTCCTTGGTAATTTCCAATCCGTTAATAGCAACCTGATAATCATTTCTTTCCAATCCCGGAATCAAACCGTCCCATTGATTTTGGACATGCTCTTGAGTCATTCCCAATTCTTCGGCAATAGCTTTAATAATATCAACTTCAAATCCAATCAATCTGAGCGGGTCCATCGCATCCTGAAAAGCATAAGGAGCTCCGCTCTCGGCATCAGCCGCCCATTTCAAAACGGGTTTTTTTTCGTTTTTTTGGTTTTGTGCCAATAATGGACTAAAGCAAAACACAAATATGACAAATATGTTTATTAACTTTTTTGTGTAATTAAGAGCCATATTAACCTAATCATTTAAAATTTTTAAATAATTTCTTGTTCTTTCATCTTTTGGATTGGAAAAAATCAAATCAGGGGGACCTTCCTCGATAATTTGTCCATCCTCCATATACACTATTCTATCTGATGCCGATTCGGCAAAATTCATCTGATGTGTAACTACTACCTGAGTCATGCCTTCCTTATTCAAATTCCGCATAACCGAGGTTACTTCTTCGACAAGTTCAGGGTCAAGTGCAGATGTCGGTTCGTCATATAGCATGACCTGTGGAGACATAGCTAAAGCACGTGCGATAGCAACCCTTTGTGCCTGTCCGCCGGAAAGCTCGTGAGGATGTCTTTCGATAAATTGTTCCAGCCCGACCTTTTCTAAAATTTGGACAGCCCTCAAAGTTGCCTGCTCTTTCGTTTCCTTTTTCACAACCATCGGCGATAATATCACGTTTTGTAAAACTGTAAGGTGAGGAAACAAATTTAAACTTTGAAAGAGCATACCTACCCTTGTTCTTAAAGTGTGAAGTTTAAGCTGGAAATCTTCGTCTTTAGTGTCATCACGCAAAACGGCAGATTTTTTTTGCCTTCTTAATCCTGGTATTTTTGTGAATCTCAAATTCCTTTTCTTATACTTCTCCATACCCCTCGAAATATTTACACCTGCAATTCTCAATCGCCCCGAATCGAGAATCTCAAGACAATTGAGGCATCTTAGAAAAGTTGTTTTCCCACAACCCGAACGGCCTATTATGGAAATTAACTCACCTGATTTGACTTCAAAATCAATACCTTTTAAAATGTGACTCTCATTAAAATTCTTGTGCAATCCTTTCACACTTATTATTAAATCAGAGCTATCTCGCTTATCAATTTTCATTTTTTTTCAAGTAAAAATTAACTAATATTATTTCAAAACTCCACAATTAATTAATTTACTACAATAATTCAAAAAAAACAATTAAAAAATATTATTTTTAAAATTATCAAAAAAAAAGGTGCTAAAAGCACCTTGTTAATTTAAAATTTTTCATTTACTTAATTTCTTTGACAATAATATAAGAAGGTCCTATATATCTTTTTCCTTTTGCCTTGGTTTTTGTTGGTGGAGGATTGTCCGGGTCAACACTGTCATGCGGCTTTATTGTCAAACGTGTATTTGCGATGCCGTTAGTAACAAAATGATTCAACAAGGACTTGCATCTTTCGGTTGTTAATGTGAGATTTTCCGATTTATTTCCAATAGCATCGGGATAACTATGAATTTCTATTTCAACTTCGGAATTGTTCACTAAAGTATTTGTAATATCACTTAAAAATTCCTCTGCTCCATATCTTAGTTTCGACTTATTCAATTCAAAAGGAGGAACCTGAAAAGGTATTTTAGCACCAACGAAAAGAGGTTTTACTAAAAAGTCTCTTGATATTTCTTCGTATTTATCGGAATTTGCGATAAAGATTTCATAGTTTTCGAGAAAATATTTAGTTTTCTTTAATCTAATGATGTATTTATTACCCGGTTTTAATCCCGTAACATAATAATATCCGTTTTCATAAGCATTACTTCTTGTAGCAGTAACCTTGTTTCCGTTTTCATCCAAAACAATCACAAAAACCGTTTGCGGCTCTTTTGTAACAGCATCAAATATGTTTCCTGTTACAGCTACTACTGTTGTTAACATTTGAGCATTAGCATTAAAAGCCATTATCCCATAAACGAATAAAGCGGTTAAAATAAAAATCTGTTTTTTGTTTATTTTCATTATCTACTCCTGATTATTTCTTGAGGTCTAAAAATCTTACCGAACCATCGGCACAACCCAAAATTAAAGTCGAAACATCGCTGACAAGGTCAACTGCCCAAATTTCGATACCTGCATCAAATGTCATTAGGTTGTTACCTGTAGCTACATCCCATAACTTAACTTTTTTATCTATACTCGCACTAACAATAATGTCATTTTCTCCTGATATGGATAAATCCTGAATTAAATCATCATGTCCCTTAATTGTTCTTACAAGTTTACCAGACGGCATACTCCAAATTTTGATATACCCGAGTTCGTCTGAAGATATCAACAATTTACTGTCAAAACTATACAGTACAGTAAGCACAGGACCTTCATGACCGATTAATGTCATAACAGGTTCTTTTGTATGCAAATCTGTCGACCATATTTTTATTGTTTTGTCATCGCTGCACGATGCAAGATGAAGACCGTCATAGCTGTATGCAATGTTATTTGTAGCTTTTGTGTGGTCTCTTAAAGTTTTTACTTCTGCTCCTAATTTTGTATCCCATAGTTTAACAGTCTTGTCAAAACTTGTGCTTGCAATAAATTGGCTGCTATCGTCCTGGCTGAAATAAACTCCTATGACCTGGTCCGTATGCCCTTTGAGAACGGATAATTGATTTCCGGTTTCTACATCCCAGACACGAACCGTCATATCGCTTGAGCCGCTGGCAAGCCATTTGTCGTTGCCTGAAAAAGAAATATTATTCACTTGTCCCAGATGTCCTACCAAAGTATGAAGAAGCTTGCCACCGGGGTCTTTCTTTTCGGGATTGGGTAATGTCCATATCTTTATTGTTTCGTCCAAACTGCAAGTCGCTACTTTTTTGTCATTGAAGTCAACAAATACTCCGAGGACTTCGTCGTCGTGCTGACCGATAGTTCGCATTTTATATTCCCATTTCTTAGCGGATGTCTCTTGTGTCGCTATTAAGCCGAGCAGAAAAGAAACTAAAATTATCCATACATATCTTATCATAGAATAAACCTTAATTATTTAATTTTACTTTATCTTTTTCCAAAAATCATTATGTAAATAAATTTTAACAGCATACTTGTAAAAGTATTAAATATCAAAAATACAAAGTTTTGTGAAAATAAAAATAGAAAACTGTATATTTTTAATAATTATCTAAAAAAAATTGTTCTTAAGTTTAACCAATTCGATTTAAAATTTTTGAAAAATTCCTTAGAATATTCAATATTTCCTCTGATTCTGTTTTGCTTAACGTTATTTTCCCTTTTTCAATATCTTTCGTCGTTTCCTTATTGTCAGCATAACCTTGAGTCAATAAAGTTCTCTCTTCTAATTTATTTGAAAATAAATTATCCTCAAATGATTTTATACCAATTTCTGACAACTTTTCCTTGGCATTTTTCAAAGAAATTTTTTCGTCCCGTAAAAGCTTTTTAATCGAGTTAATCAGAAAAACATCCTTTTCCGAATATATCCGGTTGCCACCACGGTTCTTTTTGGGCTTTAACTGGGGAAATTCTTTTTCCCAGTATCTGAGTATATGTTGTTCCTCGTCAACTAATTGACACACTTCACTTATGGAATAATAAAGTTTGCGCATAACAATTATTGATTTAATTAACAATAATAATTTCATAAATTTACGAATAAGATTTGATAAATCCTAATAAGATATTTTGTATAAATTAATTCCCTAAAAAAAAATGCTTTAATATTAATGAAAAATTAGTTATTTTTGTTAGCTATAATATTTAAAATTTTTAAAAGGGTGTACAGTGAGCAGCTATATCGTAAATCCGGTTAAGATAAGAATGCAGGAATCCTCAAAAGGATTGATATATAAATCAATTGTCGCATTAGGATTTCGTTCAAGACAAATTAACGACGACATTCGCAATGAGATACATTTTAGAATGGCAGATGTAATTGATACCAGCGACACGAGCGAAGGTGCTAACTTTGACCAAATCGCTATAAGCAGGGAATTCGACAAAATGCCTAAACCGACTTTTATTGCAATGAAAGAAATGTCCGAAGGAAGACTCCGATACGAACTTCCTGAAGTAGTAGTTGAGAAACCGGAAGAAGATTTATAAGAAAATAAAATTTGATAATAAGAAAGTCCCGGGGTTATCTTCGGGATTTTTTTGTTTTATAAACGAATAAGAATTTTAACGCAAAAATCGCTAAGTTAAAGCAAAGTTTCGCAGAGTTTTTTATTCGTAATTATTCATTTTTCATTGAATTTACGATTTCCACAGTTTTAACGCTCACAGTCGTAACCCTCATCAGCAATTCAATTACCTTCTCCTTATAATCAGCAAACCTGTACGTATTGAATTTCTCTCTTATTGTTGGGTCTTTCGGTGTTTTTTCTTTGTATTGGTCTAATATCCATTCGAGGGCTGAACGGTTGCCAAGTTTGTATTGCCATGCCTCTTTGGGTATGCCTGTTAATGAAGTTTGCTCGTCTAATATTATTATTCCGTTTTCTTTGTCTGCACGGAGTTTTGCGTTTGGTGTTCGGGCTTTGTCGAATCCGCTGTCAACTATTTGTAGGGGGAATTTTTCTGCTTCCTCAAAGTTTATGTGCAAGTCCATTAATTCCTTCCCCCAATCACGCCACTGCCAAAAGTCGTCGTAAAGTGGTAATCTCGGAAACTCACGCTTGAGGTTTAGTTCGTATTTTTTGCGGTATGCGGGGTTGTGCAAAACGGCGTAGGTATAATAGAAAATATCCTCTTTTCTTATTTCCCCTCTATCAAGAGGGGACAAAGGGGTGTGTGAAGATATCGTTGAATCAACATTGCTTTTTGACACACCCCCTAACCCCCTCTTTTTAGAGGGGGAATAAGAATCGCCCCTCTTTTTAGAGGGGGAAAAGCCGTAGCGGGAGCGAAACTGCTCCAGTCCCCAGTCGGTTATATTCTCATACCTGTTTCCGTTTGTGTCGTAGCGGTAGAGGGGCAGGCATTGAGTAGGATCCAATGAATAGATTGCATAATTTGGTAAATATTTTGTTGCAACTATGCTAAAATCTAATCTACTACCAGATACGAAACAAATCAACTTATTTTCAGTATTTTTTGAATTGAAAACAGAAGGTAATTGATATTGCATTTCATTTAGTTCTTTAGAAAAATATAGATTTTCTAAGATAAAAGGTCTATAATATGAATTTATAATAAGGTCAGCATTAAACTCATATTTTTTACCTTTGAATAAATCATTTTTTACTGCTCTTGACCATTTTATAGAATAATCCACTTCATCTTTTATTTCAGATTTTGATTTACCTTTTAACTTTGCAACATCTGAATTATAAATATCAATCAAATGTTTTACCTTGTTTTCAAGATATTCTTTTTCAAAATCATATACCCACTCATCTCTTGCAGTAACAACACCCAAAGAAAACAACTTAAAAATTGCTTTTTCTTCGTTTTTGCTTTTCGAAAGCTTTGTTTCCTTATTCGCAACGGGGATTAACTCATCCCAGTCGTTATCGGTCAAATCAATCCAGTTGGCGTTTTTGTCGGGCTGGATGTGTTCGAAGGGGATTTGCTCGAATTTTGTCGAAGCGAACCAGTCGAGTTTTTCTTCCCGGCGCATTTCGTCGGTTAAAGTGAAGTAGTATATTTTGGATTTGGTCATGGGTATTTTGCTATAGATTTCTGAATAAATCCTTGATGTTAAAATCTAATTTTATTGATAAAACATTTGAAAGCTTTTTTAAAAATCCTTCTCTGGGTTGATATCTAACTATATTTCTATATTTTTTTCCTTCTTCTGTAACCTCTAAACAAATTTCACCATCGACAGCATATTTTTTATCTTTTAAAGCATCAATAATATTCAATAATGAAATATTTTTATCAAGCAGATCATTTTCACCCAATGGATGCCCAATATGAGGTGCTTCATTGATTTTGGAAATAACATCACTTGTTTTTGAAATGCTTGATGATATTAATCCTATAGCTAAATAATCAGGTGATGGAAAAAAGTATTGCAAAATATGCTTTTTTTCTAATATATGTCTTACATAATCATGATTGTTGCCTTGTTGAAAAGCGATAGTTTCAAAATCTTCAAATTCATATAAAGGAACTGGACAAATACCTTGTTCTCTATCATATGAAGCAGGATCAAATAAAGATATATCTTTTAATGAAAAATAAGTATCATCAACTTCCTTAGTCATTTTAATCATTGATAATTGATCAATAACTTCTTTAATCATTGAAATAATACTTATTGTTGCTGAATCAAAATTAATAATTTTTTTATATCCATGAAATGCTTTTAATTGTTCTCCATATTTCTCAATTCTTTTTTGGAAATCTATTTTATCTTTTACTAATTCATTTAATTCAGACATTGAAAAATCGTAATTACCTATCAATGTTGTGATAAAAGATGCAACGTATCCTAAATTTACAACGGCTGGTCTCGCTAAAATAATATGATATTCTTTAATTTTTGATTTTATATCTGATTGAATTAAAATTGTGTTTCTACTGTCGGGTTCTGAAGAAATAATTACCAATCTTTTTCTTTTTTCATCTACACCAATAGCAGTTGTATCATGATAAATACCAGAAATCCCCTGTATTGGTTTTGCCTCCACAGGTTCAGTTTCAACTGCCTTCAAAAATGAATCCCAAAATATTTGTTTGTTAACTTCACTCATTATTTTCCCTTTCTTAATGAATTCATTTCACCAAAAACATAATCGCAAAAACTGTCTGAACTTTGATTTTTGTGATTTATGTGATTCCCATGATTTTTTGTTTTCAAATTAATGAAAATAATTAGATAAATCAAGTCTGGATGTTCAAGCTGTTTTTCTACCCCACCCCTACCCTCCCCGTGAACGGGGAGGGGGTTTTCTTCCACACCCTGACCCTCTCCGACATCGGGGAGGGAGTTTTTTCCCTTCTCCTTGGAAGGGGAGGGAGAAATTTGTAGGGATTTTTTTGCTTCCTCCCCTATTTAGGGGAGGATTGAGGTGGGGTAGTTTTAATTGCCTCCTCTATCCTCGTTATCACCCTATCCATATTTCCAAAAACTTCGTCATTCGTAAACCTCAAAACAAGGTAACCCAGACTTTCCAAAAATTCCTGCCTGAGTGCATCAGCTTCTTTTTGATATTGATGTATATCGCCGTCCACTTCAATTATTATTTTATTTTTGCTATCATAAAAATCAACAATAAATCTTTCTATTGCAAATTGCCTGCGAAATTTTGTATTCAATACCTGCTTTTTTCTCAGCATCTGCCATAGCAGTTTTTCGGCAGATGTCGGGTCTTTTCGCATTTGACGTGCGAGGGGTTTGAGTTTTTCCCAAAGGTGTGTGGGGACTTGCCAATGGTTTAAATCTACCCCAAATTCATTCTTAACATGAGCGTAATCTACCCCACACCGACCCTCCCCGTGAACGTGGAGGGAGAAATCAGCAGGTTGACCCTCACCGTAAACGGAGAGGGAGAAATCTGTATGGTGAACATCCTCGACATCGTGGAGGGAGAAATCAGCAGGTTGACCCGCACCGTAAATGGGGAGGAATCGTTCTACCTCACCCTGACCCTCTCCGTCAACGGAGAGGGATTTTGTTTTTTTCCCTCCCCTTTCAAGGGGAGGGTTAGGGTGGGGTTGCCTTTCTATGTTAATATGGGGTGCTTTATTTTCCATCGCACTTCACCAAAAACATAATCGCTACCCCTGTCTGTATCCCGAATACATTGTGCGTTGTACCTGCAATTTTCGGGTTTGCCCTTACGTCGCTTTTTGTGTCAACAATATAACAATAATCAAATTCCTGCTCGATTATTTTCCTGAATCCGTCAAATGTCCTGCTGTTTATAAAAGATCGGTTTGTGATTAATGCAATGATGCCGTTCTTGTCTATCCTGTCCATAGCCCATCGGTAAAACCTTGCGTACATGTCGTACATTTTTGTTTTTTGTGCGGTGCTGTTGGCTATGTATGTCGCTTTTATGCGTTTGTCAATTTCGGGGTATTCCCTGTTTTTGTTGTTTTCGTTTTCGTTAAGCTGGTTGGCATTGTATGGCGGATTGCCGATTATAACGGAAATTTTTCTTTCGTTTTGTTTTTTGATTCTTTCGCGGTTTTCCACTCCAAGCCCAAAGTCCATGCCCTCTTGCTTTCCGGCGAATGTAAAGCCGAGGTTGTCGAGTGTGTCCACAAAGCAGATGTTTTTGAACTCTTCGTATTTGCCCATTTTTTGCTTATATGTATATTCAATGTTCAGGTTCGCAATGTAGTAGGGCAGTATTTCGACTTCGTTAGCGTGAATTTCGTTTTTGTATTTGTAATCGAGTTTGCTTTTGGGCAGGTACTCGATTAGTTCCGTTATGTAAGTGCCTGTGCCTGTCGCAGGGTCTAAGATTTCCACATTTTTGTCCTGAAGCATTTTGCCGAAGTGACGATAGCAAAGGTAGTCGGCAGATTCGAGCATGAAGCGTACAATTTCGTTTGGCGTATAGACAACTCCCAAGCGGTCTGCTTTTTTCGGGCTGTATGCCTTGTAAAAATTTTCGTAAATGACTTTAAGGAACTTTTGCTTTTCGCTGTGGTTGGCAATTCCCGAAGCACGGGACTTAATAATCGAATAGTAATGATGCACGTTTTCGAGGAAATTCCTTTTCGTTGTGCCGTGGAAAAAAGTGTTCAAAACTCCCTCAAGTTGTCGTGCAATATTGTTTTCGCGGTGGAATTGGTTTTCGTCGAATACGGTATTGAAAATATCTTCTGTCAGGATGTGCTGAACCAGCATTTCGCGGACATCTTCGAGAGCCATATCGGGATTAATGACCTGCTTGCAAAGGGTATAGAATTCATCTCTTGACTTAATGTATTTTTTATTTGTTTTTGCCTGTTCTTCGATTAAATCCCTGAGTGCTTCGGCTACGCGGGGAATATCTTCCTTGAATTTGTTGATTGCCTCACGGAAATCACGGACTTCGGGTTTTTCGTAACTGATAAATTCGTTAAGGATTTTTTCGAGTGCGGTCGGGTCGTCCATGTCCACACGCTCTACTGCGATACCGCCCTGATAAAGGACTGCGGTTTTGGAATCTTCGAATAAGATGTTATCGTTCGGATAGCCCTTGTCGAATTTTCTTTGGATTTCTATATCTATATCATCGGCTTCGTCTTTGCTTTCCCAATAGCCCCAATCGAGACGCAGGGAATCTTTGACAGTTCCGTCAGGTCTTACGAGTTTGCCTTTTGAGGTTTTATATTCAAGTTCGGGAATGAGGAAGAAATCTTTTTTCTTGCAGTATTCATTCAGCAGATTTTGAAATGGAATTCTAATGGTTGTTTCTTTTGAGGAGCCGCCGAATTGAATCAGCCGTTCGACTTCCTTATAGTAATTTTCAATCAGAAATCTTGACATAGCAAATGATAAATAATGAATGAATTACAAAAAATCAAATTTACGAAAAAATGAGTGAATATAAATAAGATACTGAGATTCCACATATAAAAAAAACGCCCGGAAAATAAATTCCCCGGACGTTTATTTGTTGCTGTCAGTTGTAACAACTAACAGAACGAGAACTCTTAACTTACTTTACAGCTGAAACAACCTCTGTTACTTTCTTTGCCGCATCTGCAAAGTTCATTGCTACTTTGAACTGCATGCCTGATTTTTTCAGTGTTTCCGCACCTTCTACGGCATTTGTTCCGTCAAGGCGGACAATAACGGGAATGTTGACTTTTACTTCCTGCAATGCTTGAACGATACCATCAGCAACTTTGTCGCAACGGACTATGCCACCAAAGATATTAATCAAAACAGCTTTTACATTCTTGTCGCTCATCATAATTCTGAAAGCGTTGGCTATTCTTTCGGGATTTGCTCCACCACCTACATCGAGGAAGTTTGCAGGTTCGCCGCCCGATAGTTTAATCAAGTCCATTGTGGACATTGCAAGTCCTGCACCGTTGACCATACAACCGACATTTCCGTCCAGTTTGATATAGTTCAAATCAAATTTTGAAGCTTCGACTTCGAGAGCATCTTCTTCGGATATATCCCTGAGTGTTTCATAATCCAAATGACGGAACATAGCATTGTCATCAAAATTTATTTTGGCATCGAGTGCTATCATTTTCCCGTCTGTTGTTAAAACGAGCGGATTAATTTCAAGCAAACTGCAATCCAATTCATCATAAGCTTTAACTAAATTTGTAATAAAAGGAATGAAATTTTTCAAAGCTTCTCCGCTTAAACCAAGACCGAAAGCAAGACGTCTCGCCTGATAGGATTGAAATCCCAGTTTCGGGTCAACAGCTTCTTTTAAAATTTTCTCTGGTGTTTCTGCGGCTACTTTCTCTATTTCTACTCCGCCTTCGGTAGATACCATAATAGTATTCATACCAATTTGACGGTCGAGAACAATACCTGCATAAAATTCTTTTGCAATACTGCAACCTTCTTCGACCAACATTCGTCTAACGACAGAACCACCGGCTCCGGTTTGTATTGTTACAAGTTTGTTGTTCAGCATTTTATCTGCAATTTCGTATGCCTGATGAGCAATATCTCCATTGAACAGAACGTTTACACCACGTAATGGCTTATCATTAAAGCTGATTTCGTTGTTCGTTTCGATATCGTGAACGATACCTTTGCCTCTGCCTCCGGCATGTACCTGAGCTTTAACAACAATTGCCTTACTGCCTTGCTGAACAAAATTTTCGTATGCAATTTTTCCTGCTTCATCAGCTGAGAAAACCACATGGCTTTTAAGAACGGGAACATTGAATTTTCTTAAAAGTTCTTTTGCCTGATACTCATGAATTTTCATATTCTTCTCATTGTATAATTTATAATATTAATTTTATGATTTCAAAAATGTTTTTTGACAATTCTACAAAATGCAAATTAATGCAAAGCTATTAAATAAAGTAATAAAAATCAAAAATTAATCATTCATAATTTCATTGCTTTATCTCAAGTGTTGTTTTTTTGTCCTTCTGAGCTTGCCGAAGGACGATTCAGTAGCAATCTATAACCAAAAGCAAAAAAGCATAATACAGAAAAATATTAATTTTGACAATTATCAGATAATTGTTTAAATTGGCATTATTAAAGATTATTCATGTTTTTATTGTGAGGTATTTAATGAAAAAATTATTTTTATTTTCGTATGCAGTTTTCATAGCAATGATATTGTTCTCCTGCTCCGAAACTACCGAACCATCGGATGACCCGAACGTAAAAGTTATTGCCCAAATGACAAGCAATTTAGTGGATGTCAATGCTATCAGGGCAAAAAGACCGGACATCCAAGCAAGTACAATTGATTCGATAGTTATAAAAGATTTTAGAATTTTACTTTCAAGATTAAAGTTTCAATCCAAGACCGGCGACAATGACCCGAATTATGATGACCATGAAATGAAAGCAGGACCTTTTCTAATGAATCTGGATTCAACCGGCAAAGCTTTTACATTGGCAAATGGTACAATACCGGAAGGGACTTACAGTAAAATCAAATTTGAACTGCACAGATTTTCTACAGACGAAGCAGAAACATACGTAAATGACGCCATTTATGGAGATTTTGCAACTATTTACAGATATTCTTTTATAATTAAAGGGATTATTTACGAAAATGCTTCAGCAGAAGAATTTACATTTAATGGTACCGTAACAGCTAATTTAATGCTTGATTTTGAACCGGAAATCACATTTGAAGAAGGTGAAAATTACACAATAGCTTTGGATATTGACCCGAATTTAGCATTTATTAGCGGGAATTCTCTACTTGACCCAAGAGTTCAAAAAGATGCAAATGATATTGAAAATAATCTAAAGGACATATTCAAATCAGTAAAGAAAAAATAAAACAAAAATAAATTAAATTTTTAAGCAATAATTGTTTTGTCTTGAAATAAAGTGATAAAAAATTAGTGTAAAAAAGATTGTAAATATAATTTTTCTTTTCAAAACCAAACAATTAAAACTATATTCCTCTACAGTAATTTAGTTTGTCTGATTAGATATATTTTGGTAATTTTGAGATTCTTTAATTTTAATAAAACTAAAAGAATTAATAACTTTTTAAGATAGGGATTTTTAAATGAATAAAATTGTAGAAGCAAGATTTTTAGCTCCCGATGTCAAGCTTTTTAGAATAGAAGCCCCGAAGATTGCCGAAAAACGCAAACCAGGGCAGTTTATAATTTTAAGAGTGCATAAAAACGGTGAGCGGATTCCTCTTACTATTGCCGATTCAAGTAACGATGATGGTACAATTACAATTATCGTTCAGGGAATCGGAAAAACAACAAAGCATTTGAATACTATGGAAGCAGGAGATGAAATAGTTGATTTGGTCGGTCCTTTAGGCAAACCTTCGCATATAGAGAATTTCGGAACTGCTGTCAGCATAGGGGGCGGCGTTGGAACTGCCATTGCCTTTCCAACGGCAAAGGCATTGAAAGATGCCGGAAATCACGTAATCAGTATAATCGGCGGAAGAACAAAAGAATTTGTAATTCTTGAAGATGAAATGAAAGAAGTCTGCGATGAAGTTTTCCCTACAACCGATGATGGTTCATACGGATTTCACGGTTTTGTAACTCAAAAACTTCAGCAGTTGTTCGACGAAGGAAGAAAAATTGATTTCGTTTTGGCAATTGGTCCAATTCCCATGATGAAAGCCGTTGCCGATGTTACCCGTCCTTATGGAATTCAAACAGTTGTTAGTTTGAATCCGATAATGGTTGACGGTACAGGTATGTGTGGCGGATGCAGGGCATTGGTTGACGGCAAAGTTGTTTTTGTTTGCGTTGACGGACCAGAGTTCGATGCACACAAAGTTGATTTCTCAGTTTTAACTAAGAGAAATAGAATGTATTTATCACAAGAAAAGCAGTCCTTGGAAGAATTTCAACATAAATGCAAACTTGATGCAAAGATGGAGGAGGCAGCAAATGGCTGAGTTGACTAATAAAGAGAGAATGAAAATTCAAAAGCATCACATGCCCGAGCAAGACCCCCTGGTAAGAGCTAAAAACTTTCATGAAGTTAATTTGGGCTATGATATGGCAACTGCAATAGAAGAAGCGCAAAGATGTATTCAGTGCATAAAAAAACCTTGCGTTGATGGTTGTCCTGTTCGTGTAGATATTCCGGGTTTTATTAAACAAATAGAACTTGGGAATTTTAAGGAAGCGGCGGCAATATTAAAAAAGGACAATGCTTTACCCGCTGTATGCGGCAGGGTATGCCCACAGGAAGAGCAATGTGAGATTGTCTGCACTACCGGGAAAAAGAATGCACCTGTTGCTATTGGTTATCTGGAACGCTGGGCGGCTGATTGGGAAAGACAAAATATCGGTTTGCAAAAACCCGAACTCAAACCTAAGACAGGTAAAAAAGTTGCTATCGTCGGCGGAGGTCCCGCAGGTCTTAGCTGTGCAGGTGATTTAATTCAAATGGGACACGATGTTACTGTATTTGAGGCACTGCATGAAATCGGCGGTGTTCTGATGTATGGCATTCCCGAATTTAGATTACCCAAGGAAATCGTTCAGGCGGAAGTTGACGGCTTAAGGGAAATGGGTGTGGAATTCAGGACAAATCAGGTTATTGGTTTAACCGATACAGTTGATGAAATCCTGAAAGAATACGATGCCGCTTTTATTGGTGTAGGTGCGGGCTTACCATATTTTATCAATATCCCGGGTGAACATTTGAATGGTGTTTACTCTGCCAATGAATATTTGACACGTGTAAATTTAATGAAAGCTTATGATTTTCCTAATGCAGACACTCCAATGTTTGACATTATGGGTAAAAGAGTCGCCGTTTTCGGCGGCGGAAATACCGCAATGGATGCCGTAAGGACAGCACTTCGTCTTGGAGCCAAACAGGCAATGATAATTTACAGAAGAACTGAAAAGGAAATGCCGGCAAGAATCGAGGAAATCAAACATGCCAAGGAAGAGGGAGTTGAATTTTTCCTGCTTCATGCTCCTATCGAATTTATGGGAACTGAAGACGGTTGGCTTTCGGGTGTAAAATTACAGGAAATGGAATTAGGCGAACCGGATGCTTCAGGCAGAAGAAGACCTGTTCCAATTGATGGAGCAATAAAAGACTTCCCGATTGAAGTTGCAGTTGTTGCAATCGGTAACGGCTCCAATCCGATAATCAGCAAAACAACTCCCGATTTGAAAGTTAACAAATGGGGCAACATACTCGTTGACGAAAAGACAATGAAGACAAACAAAAAAGGCGTTTTCGCAGGCGGCGATATTGTAACAGGTGGAGCAACAGTTATTCTTGCTATGGGTGCCGGAAGAACAGCCGCCACGGCAATTGACGAATACCTGAAAAATCCAGATGTCTGGCTTGAAGAGGTCGAGAGTTAAGAGTTGGGAGTTCAGAGTTCTTTGGTTTGTTAGTGCTATAGTTCATTAGTTGAACATTCCGTTCTGTCAGTTGTTTCAACTGACAGTTAAAAACAAAAAAAGCCCGGCAGATTTACTCCGTCGGGCTTTTGTGCGTTAAGGATTAACGCCGGATTGTTACAGGATATGCCGTTGAGTACGAACCATTGTCAATAATGACAAAGTATGCACCGCTTGCGTAGCCGTTGACATCTAACGTTATATTGTTGGATCCGCGCACAGTTTTTACGGGAGCTGTCCATACCATCTTACCAACAGAGTTGATTAATGATATTTGTACATTATCCGTACGGGATTCAAAACTTATATTTAATTTATCCTTTGCAGGGTTTGGATAAGATATTACTGAACTAATATATGTCTTTCCATCTTTGACGCTAAGCGGTTCGGGTGTTAACAAAATCTCGCCAACATCAAAATTTTGAGTCTCATCGAAAGAAATATTCTTTGTATATGTTTGATAACCCAGCTTTTCTACTTTTATGGTTAAATTATCATTTGGCAAATTCTTAAGATTGAATGAACCATCAATATTTGAAGTAACATAATTTTGAATCTTACCTTCACTGTTTTCAATATAAATAACGGCACCGCTAACTGAAATTCTTTCCTGGCTGTAGCTTGATTGCGCCTTGATTCTCCCCGTTACCTGGCACAGTCCTTTGTCTGCATTTTGAATTTCTCCCAATGCACCAAGTATAACTGTTATGCCGCTAACACTTTCATCTTCGGCTACATCAATAATGGTAGCTTCATCGGCATTAAGCACTACTGTAGAACCTTCCTTGTAAAAACCGGGGACATTATCCAAAGTTTTCGGTACAGCCAGCAACACATAAGAACCCGGTTTTAATGACATGAATTTGAATTCACCGGATTCATTGGAAATCGTAGCTCTGCCGTCATACATGCCGTTAGGGTCTGTATTTTCTGCATTAACATTATATGCCATAAGGTAAATTCCTTCCAAAGAATTGCCCTCTTCGTCTACAACTTTTCCACTAATCGAGGATTTGGAATCCGAAGGAGTATCTCCGAATACAAAGTCAATATCGCTTAAATCGCCGCTTAACTCCAATATGGTAGCTTCCTGGGGATTATAAGTTTGCTTATAATACATAGGCATCATACATTTATATCTGTCGTAAAGCGAAACATCAAAAGCATAAGCAACATATTTAAATATTTCAGGTAGTTCGATTTCATATTTACCTTCGCTGTCGGTTGATATTGCCTCACTAAACTTATTGTAATAGTAATCGGGGCTATCGTTGAAACCCTCAACTGCGACCATAGCTCCCTGAATTGGAGTACCATCTTCTCTTGTAACTTTACCGCTAATTTTGTACATATTGAAATCAGGTTCGGAAAGAACAAAATCAATGCCTTCTCTGTCGGCAGTCAAAGTAATAACTTCGGCTTCTTCGTAATTGTATGTTTGGTTGTAATACAAAGGTTTATATAGCCAATTGTTGCTGGTAACGACATAAGCTTTATAATTAAATAATTCAGGTAATTGAAGTGTGTAATTTCCATTTTCGTCGGTCATTGCTTGGTTGCCGAAATATGGATATCTTTGTCCTGCATCATCATACAAACCTTCAAAAACAACTGTCGCATTTTCGACAGGAGTTCCGTCTTCCTTCGAAACATTACCCGAAACAGTATAGTATTTGAAGTCGTTATTACCGGATATTACAAAGTTAATTCCATCCAAATCTCCAGTCAGGGTAAGAATTTCTGCTTCACTTCTTTTGTATGTTTGGTTATAATACAAAGTCTTTGATATTCCAGTAGTTGGGTCCCAATATGCATCTACATAAGCAATATATTTATATGCATCGGGTAATTGAACTTCGTAATTACCTTCTTCGTCAGTAATAGTGTTAAACATAGCGGATTTGCCATACTCATCATCAAAAACACCTTCGAACATAACATTTGTATAAGGTATAGGGTCATCGTTTTCTGTTTTAACGGAACCGGTAACTGTATACATTACTGAATTCTTATACTTTGTTAGTTTCATGTCATAAGTTAGATTATCAGCACAGGCAACATTTATTAGTTCGGCTTTTTCAATTTCAAACGTCCCGGGATAAAACTCGTAGTATCCGTACATATCCTGAAATACCAAATAGTATTTGCCTTCGTCGGCTTCTACGGAATAACTGCCATTCTCAACAATAGCATAGTATTGGTCTGGATTATCCGGATTCTCCATATAATTTTCCGAAATCAACTGTATATATCCCATTGAAACAGGATTGTCTTGTGAGTCTGTAATAGTACCGCTTAAAATAGCAGGATTTTGACATGAAAAAACTGTGAGGTAATAATAATGTTCGCCAAAAACATCAGGATTATTCAACGAGTATGCCTGTATCCATACTTCAAATGTGCCTTTTTTATCAGGTACCCAACTTATAACTCCTGTAGTTTTATCTATCTCCATTCCGGCCGGACCTGATATTAAAGCATATTCAATTTCAGCATTTGCATCTTCAGGGTCAATAGCAACCACAGTTTCAGAATAATTGGACCCGACAACAGCTTTTTCGGCAGGTACTGTTGTAAACTCAAGATACCTTCCCGGCTCAGTCGAATTAAAATTCACTGGGGATGTATTTGATTTTTTAACGGTACCGTTTGACATTGTAGCTGAAATATAAAAGGTATAATATCCGGACTCAAACTCATGTTCAACATAGGCTTGATACATGCCTCTTTCAGCAGTCCATTGGTCAGGTGATAAAACAGTAAATACATCAGCGTCTTTCATTTCCGAAACTTCGTAAAAAACACCTTTTTCTACCCAGACTTCAACCTGAGTCGGTACAATATCGGAATCTTCCATAAACCAGTATAAATACAAGCCATTTGCATTCATATCGGTTTGTGCCATAAAGTCAAAATCCCCTCCTCCTTTTTGAGCCGTTAAGTTAATATTGCTCAATAATAAAAGAAAGAGTACACTAAGTAGGGTTTTCACCCTATTTTTTAGAAAAAATCGCATAAAAAACCTCCATAAAAAATTATTAAAATTTATATTAATGGATCCAACTTATTTTCGTTTTAAAGAACAACTTATTAACAATTACACATCAATTTTATTTTTGGGACAAAATTATTTATTTTTTTTGATAATTAAGAACTTTTATATAGTTTGGTATTTGGGAAAATGGTCGTCGTACAGACATGCAAGTTGCCGGCTGTATAAGTCCATTATTTGTGGTTCGATGTTTTCTAAATATGACTAAAAAAAGAATTTATGTTTGGAATTAAAAAACTTAATAAATACAGTGACCTTAAGCCGGTAACTAAAAAACCTGTTTTCCCGGCTATTGTCGTATCTGTTGTAATCATAGTAGGTACTTTTGGTTATTGGTGGTTATGGCAAGACATCGGAGGTTCTGTAATTGATGCACTATATATGACATGGATAACTATTGCTACCATCGGATATACTGAAGTTCACCCTTTGGATGATACAGGTCATATTTTTACAATAATTATTAGTATCGCCGGAATCGGCAGTCTGTTCTATATTCTTAGTGTTTTTATGGAAAATCTTTTTATCATGGAGTTGCATAATTATCGGGGGAAAAAGAAAAAAATGAAAGAAATCGAAAAATATAAAGACCATATTATCTTAATCGGTTATGGTAAAGTTGGTCAACTTGCGGCAAGTATGTTGCTAAACAGTGGTGAAAAATTTGTTGTGATTGATGATGATTTTATTGAAGAAGATTTCGTCAATCTTAAGGAAAATTTACTCAGGGTTACAGGCAATGCAACCGAAGATTCCATATTAATAAAAGCAGGAATTAAAAAAGCCAGGGGATTAATCGTTGCAACCGGGAACTCTGCAACAACTGTATTTGTTGTTTTAAGTGCCAAAGTTTTAAATCCGGATATCTTTATTGTTGCACGTGCTGATGAAGATTCCGACAGGGAAAAATTGAAACGTGCCGGTGCTGACAGGGTAGTTAATCCATATTCTATTGGAGGTCAGCGAATGGCAAATTTGATGATTAATCAAAATATCGTGGATTTTCTGGAAACAAGCTTTGGGATAGGAGCCGGTCCTTTGAAAATCGAAAACCTGAAATTACCCGAAAAATGCTTGTGGTTTGATAAAACATTAAAAGAACTGGATTTGCGTAAGAATTTCGGTATTTCGGTATTGGCTGTTATACGAAATGGCAAGCCAATCACAAATCCCGGAGGCAATTTTAAAGTTACGGAAAATGACCAATTTATTATGATGGGAACTGAAGAAGAATTGAAGCAACTGGAGAAAATTATTCTATCAGGAAATTAGAAATTATTTGTATTGCCGAAATAAGATACGAAAAATTCTATGAACGAAAAAAATGTAATATTGCCGCAATCTTCATTTGAACGGGAACTTTCAGAACGCGAAAGGGATATATTGCGGCGTATTATTCACCTTTATATACTTAAGGCATCTCCGGTTGGTTCACGAACCTTGTCAAAATATATACATGAAGAATTGAGTGCCGCAACAATAAGAAACGTTATGTCGGATTTGGAAGATATGGAATTTATCAGCCATCCGCATACTTCGGCAGGCAGGATTCCAACCGATAAAGGATACCGCTTTTATGTTGATTCTCTTGGGGAATTGGAGTCGCTTTCAAAAAATGAACTCCTTGCTCTCGAAAAAACTTTTACCAATTCAGATATGGTTTTCAAAGATGCTTCAAAAATTTTGGGTATTTTATCCAGTTATTTAAGTATTGTTTCTATTCCCCAGCTTATTGATTTGAAGGTTCTGCGTTTGGAGTTAATCCTGCTTTCATCGAGCAGGTTGTTGATTGTCATTGCCCTCGATTCCAATTTCGTTAAAACACTTACACTGGAAACAGGTTTTAACATCGAGCACAAACAATTAGACCAGATATGCTCCTATATAAACGAAAAAATCAGTGGAAAACCCCTAAAATTCATAAGGGACAATTTTAGGGAAATACTTAAGGATTACCACTTGAAAGACACTCCTTTGATGCGTCTTTTTGTTGATTCAATTGATACTATTTTAAATATCAAAAACCTCCATGAGAATATCCATATTGCCGGTACTCCGAATTTGCTCGATTATCCTGAATTTGGTAATCCCGAAAGAATAAAAGGAGTAATAGAACTTTTGGAAAACGAAGATATAATCGTACACCTTCTTGAAAAGCAGGACGATACAGGTAAGGATATTAATGTGCTAATTGGCAGGGAAATCCAAAATGAACTGCTTGACGATTACGCATTAGTAATCTCTAAATATAAAATAGGGACAGCACAGGGCTCAATTGGAATCATCGGACCTAAGAGAATGCCTTATTCAAAAATGATGTCATTAGTTAAACATGTTTCGGATTTTTTGTCAAAAGGATAATACCTAACTAAATCCATTTTCTATCGTTCTAAAATATTTAACAAAATATTCGTCTAAAATTAATTAAGGTTATTAAAAACTTAATAACTTATTGTGTTTGTATGGTTTTATAAAAAATAAATGTAAATGAAAAAAGCTAATTCGTCAAATAGTAAAAATGGGAATACTAATAATCCCAATGAAAATAATTTGGAAAATAATGAGCGTGAAATTCCGGTTTCTTCTCCCGGTGAAGTAAATAATCAGGAAGAAATACCCGAAAAAAACGAACAGCCGGAAGAAAATATTAGCTCTGCTTTGGAAAAAGAACGCGATGAACTCAAGGAAAAAGTATTGCGTACAGCTGCAGAACTTGAAAATATGCGGCGGCGGGTACTCAAAGAAAAGAATGAATTGATAGAATATGCAAATCATAACCTTTTCCTTAAGCTTCTTCCCTTAATGGATGACTTTGAAAATGCAATTAAATCCGGGAAAAGCAGTGAAGATTACCAGTCGCTTATGCAGGGTATAGAATTGATTTACAACAAAGCAGTAAAAATATTTGAAGATGCCGGTGTAAAAAAGTTAGACATACAAGAAGGCGACCCCTTCAATGTTGATTACCACGAAGCAATATTGAAAATGCCTTCTGAAAATGTCGAAGAAGATGGAATAATAAGCGTTGCGGAAAACGGGTATATGATTTATGACAAGGTGCTGAGACATGCAAAAGTGATTACTTCCGAAGGGAAAACAAAAGAAAATTAATAAAGTTATAAAAGTAAAAAAACGTATAACAGAAAACCGAGAACCGAAACCGATAACGGATAACAAATTATGGCAAAAAGAGATTATTACGAGATTTTAGGTGTTGACAGAAATGCAGATATAAATACTATTAAAGGTGCATACCGCAAACTTGCTTTGCAGTATCATCCTGACAGGAATCCTGACAATAAGGAAGCAGAAGAAAGATTCAAGGAAGCCACAGAAGCTTACGAGGTATTAAGCGACCAAGGCAAAAGAGAACGGTATAACAGATTTGGACATGAAGGAGTCAGGCAGGGACAGGATTTCAGAACCTATACAAACATAGATGATATATTTACTAATTTTGGAGATATTTTCGGTGGGAGTATATTCGATGAATTTTTTGGTGGTAGCTCCAGAAGGCGTGGTTCCTCGAGACGCTCCATGGGTGAAAGAGGTTCGGATATTAAATTGCGATTACCCTTAACACTCGAAGAAATTGCAAAAGGAGTCGAAAAAACGATAAAAATTAAAAAACAGGTAATCTGTGATTCATGTGAAGGCAGTGGTGCAAAAGCCGGCTCAGGACATCATACATGCTCAAGTTGTGGCGGTTCCGGTGAAATTCGACAGGTATCACGTTCAATGTTCGGTCAATTCGTAAATATTACTACATGTCCGCATTGTAATGGTTCTGGAACTGTCATATCGGAATATTGTCCTGTTTGCAGTGGAGAAGGAAGGATTTACGGTGAAGACAAAGTCAAAGTAAATATTCCTGCAGGTGTCGAATCCGGCAACTATCTCCCATTGAGGGGACAGGGAAATGCAGGCCGTAGAAGCGGAGATGCCGGCGATTTAATTGTTATTATAGATGAAAAAGAACATCCGTATTTCGTAAGACGTGAAGATAATATTATTTATCACCTGACTGTCAGTTTTACAGATGCCGCTCTCGGCACCGAAATTGAAGTTCCTACTTTATATGGTTCTGAAAAAATGAAAATCACTTCTGGTACACAACCCGGAACTATGCTTACTATACACGATAGAGGAATACCGCACCTAAATTCATACGGCAAAGGCGACCAGTTCGTTTACATCAATGTTTTTGTTCCTACCAATTTGACCTCCGAAGAAAAGCAGGTTTTAAGAAAATTATCAGAAGGAAAAAACTTTGCACCCGACAAAAAATCCAAGACAAAAGAAAAGGACTTTTTTGACAAAGTAAAAGAAACCTTCTTCAATTAAAAATTTTAAAACAGATATCCGGCACAGGTTAACCGATAACAAAATAATTTAAAATTAAATGTTTTTTTTATTTTCCTTTCTTGTAAATTTTGCTTAAATTTTGCTTTTGGTAATCATCATTTTGTAAAAACAATCTCTCAGGTGAAATATGTTTTTAGGAGTATTGAATCAAAAGGAAAAAGAAAACTTTATTGAACTTGCATATTATATTGCCCGTTGCGATTCGGATTTTTCTTCATTCGAAAAAAATTGGATTTCCCGTTGCTCCAATGAGATGAATCTTGAGAATTACGAAGTTCAAAATAAAAGTCTTGACTCCATTATTGAAGAATTTTCCGATAGTTCTTTCGTCAGCAAAACCTCCATTTTATTGGAAATTCTTGAATTGATGTTAGCCGATACAACTTACCATATAAAAGAAAAAGAAGTCGTAAAAAAATTATGTGAAAGTTGGAATATCACCGATGAGCAGTTCGAGAATATTATTTTTTGGTTGAAAGATAAAAACAATATCGTGAATTCCTGAATTTAAAAAAGTTATTTTGTTGATTTGAAAATAAAAAATGGGAGCCGTACAAAAATATTGTTGTAACCTCGACTTGAGGGCTGTAAACAACTGTTACCTATTTGGTATGCTGAAGCCGGACTGCTACTTGCAAAGCGGGGACTACCGCTATGGATTTAACGGAATGTAAAAAGATGATGAGGTGAAGGGAGGGGGAAACTCTCTTGACTTCGGTGCAAGGATTTATAATTCGAGGTTGTGCAGTTGGCTGAGTCTTAGCCCTGATATAAAAAAATATCCATCATTATCACTTTTTATATCATCAACAGATAATCCAATTCTTTTAATTGTTTCTGATGGTTAAGAAATATGTCCTCTATATCAAATGTAGATAACGGTAACGAAGCCGTGTTCTATCTTAACCGGGATTTGTAAGGTAATGAATTTGTTGATGGAATTTTAGCTCAGCTAAACAGACATCGTTTTGACGACTCACATATTTTTTTTGTTGACGATAAGGAACAGTCTGAACGAATCTGCCGGGCTTATTTATTTCAAATCTATTGTTTTCAATAGTTTGCAAAACTCCCAGCTCACGATTTAAATTTATTTTAAGTATTTACTTCGGATAATGTTTAGAAATTATTAATTTTGTGAAAGGATTATAATGACATTATAAAGGGTAATTTATGTTTAAAAGATTATTGCCAAAAGAAACCAACTTCTTCAACTACTTTGAAGAACATATATCTCTAACAGTCGAGATGGCTGAATTGCTTGTCAAGCTTGGGAAAGATTATGATAATCTCGATGTTTACGCTACAAAAATAAGAAAACTTGAAAAAAAGTGCGATGAAATAACTCTTAAATGTGTCGAATCCTTAATTGTTACATTTATTACTCCTTTTGAAAGAACGGAAATACATAAATTAATTACCCGCTTGGATGATATTGCCGATGGAATCAATGGAACTGTTCAACGGCTTATTATGTATAAAATTAAAAGCACTAAAAAAATAAAAAATATCAGGCCTGAATTTTATAAAATAGCTGAAATCATTTTAAAACAGACAAAAGTGATACAGGAAACAGTCAAAGCCCTGCGCGAAACCAAAAAGGTTGACTTTGTTAAAGGAAAGTGTGAAATAGTCAGGATGTTGGAAAAAGATGCCGATGAAATTTTCAAAGAGTTTGTTGTTGCTATTTTTGATTTGGAAGACTGTAAAGATATAATAAAATGGAAAGAAATCTTCGAAAGACTGGAATCCATCCCCGATAGATGCGAGATTGTTGCTAATTTGGTTGAAACAATTATCATTTCCGCCTCTTAAATAAATATTAATAAACTTACATAAAACATTATGGATTCAGTATATGTAATTGTAATAATCGCTGTTGCAGTAGCTCTGATTTTTGATATTATAAACGGATTTCATGATGCGGCTAACTCAATAGCTACTGTCGTTGCAACACGAGTACTATCTCCGAGATTTGCAGTAATTTGGGCTGCGTTCTTCAATTTCGTTGCCATGTTCGTATTTGCTCCAAAGGTGGCAGATACCGTATCTAAAATCATTGAAATAAATCCTAATGACTCTGCCTTTTTATTTGTAGTTTTGGCAGGATTATTAGGTGCCATTGCCTGGGATTTAATTACATGGTGGATGGGATTACCCACAAGTTCTTCTCACGCACTTATCGGGGGATTGGCAGGAGCAGGAATTGCATATATGAGTACCGGTATTATCAACTGGCATAAATTATACGAAACAATGGCTTTTATACCATTGGCTCCGGTTTTAGGTGCAATTATGGGTTTCATTATTATGATATTAGTTTATTGGATTTTCAGAAAGTGGAAACCCGTCAAAGTTGATACTGTTTTTCGGAAAGGACAACTTTTTTCTGCTGCTCTGTATTCATTAGGACACGGAGCTAATGATGCACAGAAAACAATGGGGATAATAGTTGCGTTGCTTGTTGCAGCCGGACTATTTGATAAAGGCACAACATTATCGCTTACAAGTTGGAAGACTGCCTGGATTATATTATCCTGTCAATTTGCAATGGCAGTTGGAACTGCATTAGGTGGCTGGAAAATAGTGAAAACAATGGGAATGAAGCTAACAAAGTTGAAACCTGTTCACGGATTTTGTGCTGAATCGGCGGGTGCATTGACTATATTTTTAGCTACAAATCTTGGAATTCCCGTTTCTACTACACATACCATTTCAGGTTCAATAATTGGAGTAGGTTCCACTACAAATTTCTCAGGTATAAAATGGGTTGTAGCAACAAGAATTATTATGTCTTGGGTAATCACGATTCCTTGTTCGGCAATATTTGCAGCTATTTGTTTTTATATTTTTAAATTTCTCAGCAGTAGTTTTTAACCAAGAAATTTGAACATAGACCATTAGAGCAAAATGGAATAGTATATGATAAAAAGCCCAACTGTACAAGTCCACCGGGCTTTTTTGTTTTCACTTTTTCTTGTTTTCCGCAGACATAAAAAACACATTTGTAAGTACTTGGAAATTAACAAAGTGATTTGTAATTTGGGTGCTGTATTGCGGAAAACAGTAAAATAATTTTTATTCCGAATTACTTTTTTCTGCAGATTTAATTTTTTTCGATAATTTCAAAACGGCATTAACGTATTCATTGCTGTTGTTATATGAATGGACTGCTTTTTCCTGACTTTTCAAATTCGATTTCCATCCTGCAAGTTTGAGATAGTTGGCGACGCTGTGAATGGCATCATCAACAGTGAACAAGTCAATTATATTATCTCCGTTTCCATCAACAGCACATCTTAAGTAGCTGGAAGGAAGGAATTGTGAAAGACCGAAAGCACCCGCCCATGAGCCACGAAGGGCAAGAATATCAATTTGTCCTTTGCTATGAATTTTGTGCAAACTTTTCAGTTCATTCAAAGCCCACTTTGCTTTTTTTACTGCTCTTTTTTCAATTTTTTTATCCAGTTCCACCAGTTCTGAATCAGTACCGGTGAAATCTTCACGCAGGGTCTTTTTGTTTAAATCAATATATTCTTCCTGCGATGCAAGAGCTGTGCTTAGGTAAACACTTGGTATGTGGTTGTTGCCAAGATAGTCGCCATGTTTTGTTTCCACCCAAATTATAGCAGTAATTACTTCCTTAGGAACATTATATTTATCCTCACAGTCCTTTAATTTATCGAGATTTTTATTTAAAAATTCAAGGGATTTATTCAATGAATTATCGTTATAAAAGCCGGAATAATCAGGTTTTTTTAGATATCCGGTTACATTGATTTTGACATATTTTTCATTGAATTTTGTATTCGGGTCAGAAAGAAGTGCATAAACAAACGAGGAATCAATGTTCTCGGCAATGAGCTTATCAATTACTGGCTGGAAGAATTTATATTTTGCTTTGATTTCCTCTTCCGACAAGGAAGAGTAAGACCAGCGAATAGTTGATAGTAGAGTAATTGAGAGAATTACGCTGTACAGAATTATATGTCTTTTAATATTTTCCTTTTTCCACATTTTAAAATCACTTCCAACTAAATGCTATACAATAATACGAAATAAAAATTATTTTGTTGTAAATTTCTGAATATTTTTTCGTTTGTAGTTTTTTGTGTATTTTTATCAATGTATTAATTTTCTATGATGGAGAAATTATGACTTTTGATGAAATTGAGTTTTGGGAAAAATATTATTTAGACCAAATGGAATTTATGCTATTAAAAGATAAGGATAAAATGATAAATGCATTAAATTCAAAGGATGAAATTAAGGATGATTGGATAGATACATATAATAAGAAATCTTGTGATATTGACAAAGGAGCTGAAAGAGTTTATTTTTGGTTATTCAATCAAATTGGTTTTCCTAATTCTACTCCAATCGGCTCGGATTTATTATATATACGAAATAATTAATTAGTTTATTCATATTGATATTGAATAATGAAATATAAAAAGTTTTGTTTAAATTTGCATTATATTTATTGAGAGAGAATTTGGAAGAGGATTTTAAGTAATTAATAAATAAAATTTAACAAAATATTTCTATATTCAAAAAAATACATTATGGTAGTAAATTATGACGAATTTGTTATAACTAATGCACATGAATTTGTTTTAAAGTTTAATCTTGAAAAAGAATTCATAGAACATTTTAATAAAACAATAGAACAATGGACAGAAGATATTGATATTTCCGATAGTGAAATTATTGAAATCCTTTTAACAAAACTGCCAGACAAATATTTAATAAAATATATCGACCAAAATACAGGTTATTTTTTCATCTATAAAATATTAAACTAAAATGCCATCATCACATTACGAACCAATATTTTACTCAATGTGCTTAAAAGCAGAGGTTCCAACTTTTCCTTTAATGCAAGATTTAAAACAATCTATTGAAAAGAAAAAAATTAAGAATATAGATTTTATATGTTATTCTGAAAAGTTAATTTATTTGATAGATGTCAAAGGTTCAAATAACCTTTCAGGGGATACAAAAATCTCTGATAATGATATTGATGCATTAAAAACTTTAATGGATATTTATGGAAAAAATGCAGTAGGATTAATCGTATATGTATGGACAAAACCGAAATTTGATTTCATAGTTGAAGATGATTTATTATTACAAAAGTTTAAAGTAAAAGCTATTGATATAATTTCATTTGAAGAAAACGTAAAATGGTCTGGGAGTTGGTCGAAAGGTTCTGAAAACAAATACCATAGATGCAATAAAGATTATTTAAAAAATATTTGGGACTATATCCCTAATTTTAAAACACTTATTGAGCCGATAAATTGTTAATTTAATTATTTTTAGAATTACTAAAGAAATTACGATTACCTGAAAATACAACAATTTTTGTACCTTTTGCTGGGAGTTGTACCACCCTAAAAGTTGTAAAAGAGTATTTTAATAATTGCAACGCTATAATGATTGAATGCAATAAAGACTATATCAAAATTATAAAAGAACGATGTAACGTAGACAGTGATGTTGAAGTTATTAAATATGATTTTATTCCTTATTTTAATAATTATAAAATGCATGAAGTTATTGATTATAAATTATTTGAACCGAAAATTGCTTATGAATCATCGAATCAAAAAAGTGGTTTTATTAAAGTTTATAATAGTAAGAAAGATTATTATGATATAATAGATCAGTTTCGGAATCAAACAATGAAATTTAATTATGGGAGTAAATCAACATTTTTTATTGGATGCAAAGAATTTGACAACGATTTGATTTATAGAACATCACAATTAAACTTAAGAGGTTGGATCATTCGAAATATGATTGTTATTGAAGAAAATAATAGTTGGTTCCCGCTTTTTATGATAGTGGATGATAATAAAAAAACAAAATATAATTTCAACTATAAAGCATTAAATCTAAAATCAAAAAATGAATATCAAAGAAATTGGAATGATACTAATTTTATTGGAATGAAAATTATTGACAGTGTTAGCAAGAACAGAAAAAATGGAAAAGTAATTGACATTTTAGAAAAATTAGAAAGTGGTTTCCCTAAATATATCTTAGCAAAGTGGGATGATAATGTTATAACAAAGGAATTTGTTGTTTTTTCTCAAGAAAAAATTAATAATAATTTGAAAATAAAATCAGGAAAAATGGGTTTTCAAATTAAAGAAATTAAAAATTACACTACAATAGATAAAACAATAGATGATTTTAAAAAAATAAATGAAGTAGAATCAACCGAGTCTAAGAGTTTACAAAAAAATAACAATTATAATGGTAAATTTAAGAATGAAAAAAGAATAAATTTTGGTGCATCACCCGGGGCAAGATCTTCTGTAGATGAAGAGTATTTTTCTTTACAGAGACTCTATGAAGTTGACCAAAATCTCATTGTCGATTATTTAAACCATAAAAGAATTAAAAAAGGATTGACAAAACAAGGATTGACAAATTGCTTCCCACCAGATTATAAACATACTGTTGGTCATTGGCTTAGAAAAGATTTTGGCGGTTCGTTGCCAGCTCTTGAGGATTGGGATAATCTGGTAAAAATACTTGATATTGAAGAAAGTATTACAAATTATATATGCAAAACAGCCTTGAGATTTCAAACTGTAAAACATGCTGAGTTTAAAATGCCAAGCGATTTTCAACAATCAGAATTTCTTAAAAATTTAGAATTACTAATTAAATGACCTGAATCCAAATTCTGTTCTACCGGTTGTTACAACCGCTAGCAATTTTCCTGTCCCTCCAACAAATCCCAAAAATCCCAGTTCCGACAAAAAAATCAGCTAAATCATTTCAATCAGTTAAATCAATGGTTCAGACATTGTCTTACGTTTCACGTTTCACGTTTCGCTGTTTCACGAATTAAAACCCTTTCAAAATAAAATAAATTACATTTCATTTCCACTTCCTAATTTCGTCCGTCTCGTTCTTTGCAAATTGTTTTTTAAAATTCCCCTCTCGAGAGGTGTGTCCCGATTTATCGTGACGGGGTGTGTTCTTTCTATTTTCTATCTTTCTATTTTCTATCTTTCTATTTTCTAAAGCCGTGCATACTCGGTGTCCTCTGAGTTTAAAATTTTTTACTGATAACTGACAACGGAAAACAGATAACGAAAGAGAAAAAAACACGACAAATACGACATTATCTGATAAACACTGAAACAACAACTGCTTACAGTGTCATTGCTTAAAACTAATAACCGACATTAACGACATAAAAAAAATAAAAAGATAAAAAAAGATAAAAAAAGATAAAAAAGATAAAAAAGATAAAAAAAGATAAAAAAGATAAAAAAAGATAAAAAAAGATAAAAAAGATAAAAAAGATAAAAAAAGATAAAAAAAGATAAAAAAAATAAAAAAAAATACATTTCGCACCAATCCTGTAATTTCGTACAGCTCGTTCTTTGCAAATTGATTATTCTGTAAATTCTCTGTGGAACTCTGTGCATCCTCCGAGTAACTCTGTGTAACTGCCTTCCGTTTCACGTTTCACGTTTCGCGTTTCGTTGTTTCACTTTTTCACTTTTTCTCTATTTACCCTTTTTTCCGTATTTTTGTAGCCGTTAAATTAATAAGAAACCGAAAAAATAAATGATAGACACAACTTATAATTATTCTCAGCATTTGCCGGGTGACAGCGAAAAGGCAAAGGCAATTTTGTTAATTAAATTCATGCTCTTTTCAGCGTCCTTGATACCATCAATTTTATCAGGGGCAATAGCGTATTATGAAGACAGTTTTGCATGGATGCCTTTCGTTTTATTGACAATAGCTTTGTTTACCGGACAGGCAGGCGGGGATTATCTTTATTATTATTTCACACATTTCCATACAGACAGCAGGGACTCTCATACAAAGATTTTTGCAGGATGGAAGCCGCTTTTTGTCGGCTCAATTCTTCATCCCGAACATTCATTGTTCGCAGGTATAGTTTGTCTGGTAATAGATGTTGCCATTGGAGTTTACTTTTTCTTACAATTAGGAATGACAATTATCTGGCTGGCGGTAGCAGGAGGTTTGATTGCAGTATTCTTTACTCCATTAATGTTGAAAGGTTTTAAAGAGATTGTGATTTTCATTACTTTTGGTCCCTTGTGTGTTATCAGCGGAGTCTTTGTACTTACAGGAGAGTTTTCGATGACTGCACTTTATGCTTCACTCCCAATTGGATTTTTCGTAACAATTGTTGCCTATCTTAAAGGAGCAAAGTTTGATGTGGTCAAGGATGGAGATAATGAAATTGTAATGAACTTACGAAGAAATATTATCTATATTTTAACAGGATTAGCGTATCTATCAATAGTCGTTTTACCTTTTTTAAATTTATTAAATCCTTATTCAAGCTGTGCTATTAGTTCTATTTATCTCTCTTATTTAATTATCAAGATTATTAAAAATAACAGCAGGAAAGTTTCAGATTATTTAAATGCAGTCGTAATGTCACTTGGGGCATTAATAATAACAGGAATATTAATTTCATATAGTTTTATTTTATCAAAAGGAAAATTTTAATGATAAATTGGCTAAAAGTTTGGTTCAAAGCGGCAAGGGCACCGTTTCTTGTCGTAAGTTTTATACCTTGTCTTTTGAGCGGGGCAATGGCTTATGCATCCGGTACATTTAACTGGATGATTTTCATCACAGTAACTCTTGGAATCGTTATGGCACATTCGGCGGCAGATTTCATTGACGATTACTTCGATTACAAAACAGGTAATCTCGGGAATAAGGAGAAGCAGTTTCATGACAGTCCGCTGATTGACCGGAAAGTTAGTTCGGGACAGGTCATGTTCGCCTTTTTGCTATGTCTCGGTATAGCACTTGCATGTGGAGTCTATCTACTTTTTACTGTCGGGACACCTGTTATTGTTATGACATTAATCGGTACATTCATTGTGCTGTTTTATACATCACCACCTTTGAAACTTAATTACAGAGGATTGGGCGAAACAATGCTTTTTGTTGCTTTTGGTCCGCTGATAGTTTTCGGAGTATTTTATGTGTTAACGGGAAATATGCAGTGGGAGCCATTAATAGCAGGTATTCCATTGGGTATTTTCACTATGAATGTGGGCTTGGTAAGCAATACATTTGATTATCTCGATGATATTGAATCTAATAAAAAAGCTATTCCGGTACGTTTTGGGCAGGCAAATGCTGTAAAGTTGTTAAGGATTGTATCGTATTTTGCTTACATTGTTATTATAGCAGGAGTGGTATTTAAAATGTTTCCAGTATGGACATTGATAGCTCTGCTTCCGCTTCCGTTGAGTTTTCAGGTTGTGAAAGCAACGAGTAAGTTCGAGGATACGAATAATTACACACCTGCAATGTCAAAGGCAATCGCATTGTCTTCGGTAACTGGGATTCTTATGATTGGTGCTTATGTGGTGGAGATATTGGTGTAGAAACAGTGTCATTCTAAGTGAAGTGAAGGGTTCGGGAACATACCGGATTCTTCACTTTTTAAATTCAGAATAATCCTTATTATACCAACTCGTCTTTTATTTTAAATCTGTCTGACAACAAAATTGTTTCATTTAATTATAAAAAAATTATTAATTTAACACTATTAATATTTGGTACTGAATTAAAAAGTCTTTTAGTTTTATTGATTATATTAATTATTTACTATTTGATGGTGATAATATGAAATCTGTACTAAACAAAATTCTTATGGTTATTTTCGTAGCTTTAATCTTTAATTCAAATAAACTTTACAGCGAAGAATCACAGGGTCTGCCTGATTCGGTTATTTATCATAAAATTTATGACGAAATTTTCATAGGTTATGGTCCTGACTTAAAAAATCAAGATAACGAATTTCTAATGATAAGTAATTTAAGGTCCAGAAAGATTACAAATCTGCTATATTTTACAATGGAAGAAGATATTATCGGCTCATTGAAAAGTGAAGACAGATACTTTGGTGTTTCAATTTGTCCGGGTGTAAGTTTAATAAAGTATTTTGGTGATTCATTCAGAATTTATGAAAGCACTACCTTTGGTTTGTCATACCTATCCATAAATAATACTCATAAGTGGTCTAACTTTGGATATTGTGCCGGAATAAGATTTGGGATTGGTTATTGGCGTTTATCACTTGAAACTGCTCTAAAGTATTTTGGCAATGAAGTAGCTTTAGCACCATTAACAGTAGGTGTAAAAATAAATACATACGGATGGTTTTAAAAAGTAATTAATTTAATCCATAGCTTTTCACAATAATATGTAATATTATATTGACAATTATTCGTTGTCAGTGTTCCGTTATCCGATATCTGTCTTCCGTTATCCGTTTTCGATTTTTCATTTTCAATTATCAATTTTCCATTATCTATAAATGACGTTTCTCTCTCAAAAAGCAAAGTAATTGTTTTCGTAGTCTCGCTCTATTTTGCAACATCTATTCATTATGTTGTTCTTTCTCTGCTAAATATCTTTCATATATCTGATTCACTTTTGGTTGAATAAACCAAAATCCGACGGGTATTATCATTAAATAAAAGTAAATATGAGAATAATCTTCAAATTTAGAATCTTTTCTAATCAGTATAGATGCAATACTTCTTGATATATAAATATGTGAGTAAAAAATTGCAACCATCAGAATTAGTTGTAAAATGATTAAAACAGTTATCATAAAATCTGGAAAGGCAGGTCCTTCAATATGTTTATGGTTCAATGTTCTAGCTGATTCATGAATCTGTGGAACAAATATAATAATAGCAAAGATAGATAGTATTAATAAATATATAAATATAAAATAAATAAAAAATATGAAAAATTTGTATCTAGATTTACCTATTGAAAATATTCTATTACAAAAATATCCTACTGAATAATACCAGCCAAATGTAAAAAATAATATAAAAAAAAATAAAAATGAAAAATAATATAAACCTAAAAACGGTGTTCCAACAAAGGCAATTATTATTGTTACTCCAAAAAACATTATTATTTGTTTTTTATTTAATCTTACAAAAAAATTATTAAACATAATAATTCTCCATTAATTTGAATTCACAAAAACCAAAAATAATAAAAAGGAAAGCTTTTACAACTAATTTGATAAACAAAAAATGAACAATATGATACAAAGCCAGCAGATACTTCAAAACTAATTTGCTTGTCTTTTTTTAAAAGAATGTTTTTCTCTTCCTTCCAATTAATGAGTTTTCTCATAATCCAAAATCATATTTATTCACTATTTACAAATTTCTTTGGATTAATTTAAGAAATTTTTTCATAAAACCGCCGGGAGTATAGAAAAATTGTTCTTTGCGGATGTCAATTTTAAACTCGTAAAAACATTTTCTATTTTTTAAGTGCTTCAACAAAAATATCCGTATTGTACCGAATCAATTCAAAATAAGTTCTCAAGTTTTCAATACCGCCTAATGGGTCAAGCGTATAATATTTGAGATTAGCTCCTTCAGCTATAGTCATAACGGGACCGGATGGTAATTGAGGTTCCGTAAATAGAGCTTTTGCTTTTGCCGATTTTATTTTTTTTATCAGTTTCATTGTGTAATCTGCCGAGGGTTCTTTCCCGGGGGAGGTTTCGATTGAGCCCATATATTTTAAACCGTATCTTTTCAGGAAATACCTGAAAGAGGGATGGAAAAGAAAAACAGGTTCTCCTTCAAATCTTTTCATTTTTGTCTTTATTTCTAAATTCAACGCATCAAGTTTTTTTTCAAATGCCTCAGCATTGTTTCTGTAAATATCTTCGTTTTCCGGGTTTACAGAAATTAATTTCTTTAAAATTATCGATACAATTGCTTTAACGGTTAAAGGGTCAGTCCAAAAATGCGGGTCAACTACATTTTTAGTGTTATGCTTATGACCATCATGGTCGTGATGCTCATCAGATTCGAAATTCAGGCGGTAGGACTTTGGCAATAAATCAATCAATTTATATTTTTTCTTAGTGCTTAAATTGGAAGCCCAACCGTCAAGATATTCTGAAATATAAAACAATGCATCTGCCTTTTGTGCTTTGACGACCTGTGATGGCTTTGGTGTATATGTATGGGGTGAAGCACCCGGACCAACCAAAGTGATAATCTCTGCACTTATTCCAGTGATTTCCTTCAGTATTTGTTCCACAGGAGAACTTGTCGCTATATATAAGGGCTTGGATTCAACTAAAGAAAGGCATAAAAGAAAAGCAATTATTAATAAGCTGAATTTAATAAGTTTATGTTTTAACATTAAATATTCTCCACAAAATTGTTCGTATATATTCACAAATACAATTGTATTGACTAATAAGTATATCATTTATTTAGTTTAATGAGTTTAATAAGTTCAATAAGTTTAATGAGTTTTGGTAGGTATTTTTGATAAGTATTAATTTCTCTTTTGTTCTGTTTGAAGAAAATCATTAATTTTATAATTATTAATTGAGGTGTATTCATTTTAACCGGAAATATAAATGATAGTATCAAGAGAAGAATTAGTCGGGATTAGTAAAAAACTACATAGTCAGAACAAGAAAATGGTATTTACAAATGGCTGTTTTGATATAATACATGCCGGTCATGTTATATATCTTTTTGATGCAAAAACACAGGGAGATATATTGGTCGTTGGTTTAAATAGCGATGATTCCGTAAAAAGATTGAAAGGAAATAACAGACCTTTGAATCCCGAAAAAGACAGGGCTGTAGTACTTTCAGCTTTAGAACCGGTTGATTTCGTTACTGTTTTTGATGAAGATACTCCATTTGAATTAATTTCTGCAATCAAACCGGATATATTGGTAAAAGGCGGTGACTATACACATGACACAATTGTTGGAGCAGATGTTGTTGAAAAAAACGGAGGCAAAGTTGTAGTTATTCCTTTGCTTGAAGGAAGAAGCACAACCGGATTGATTGATAAAATTAAATCTATAAGTGAATAATTGAATACTAATTGAAATTAAAATTGAAGGGAATGAATGAAGTTTTTTGTATCGCTATTCAGCATTGCTATAATGATGTATGCCATTGTGAAGCACCGACTTCCGGGCAATAGAAAATTCTTGATAATAGCTTATTGGAAAAGTCTTACTCCTAAGGGAGTAGCCATATATACAGCAGGTTTGGTCATACTTATTATAACTGTATTCTTTTAGTTTGTAATTATTTCTTTTTAAAAAAATCTAGCATAGGGTTTGCTTTTATCTTTCTTATTAAAAATATGCCGAGAAACATTGGAAATGGACCTAAGAAAATCCATCCGATTACTATATCAAAACAGTTTTCGACTGTAAATATTATATAAATCATACCGGCTGTGAATAAAGCACCAATAATTATTAATATATAAGCAATAATTTTCATAACATTGTTATTTCCATTGAATAAAATATTTTTACTAAATTACGTTATTTAACGACAATTACATAAATCAGTTTAAAAGTTATAAAGTTTGAAAGTTAAAAGTCAAAAGATTTAATAGTTTGATATGAATGATAAAAGAGTATATATAGAAACTTATGGTTGCCAGATGAATTTGAGCGACACGGAAATTGTGTCGTCAATTTTGGAGGAGAACGGTTATTCAATGGTAAAATCGGCAAATACAGCCGATGTGATTTTACTAAATACGTGCTCAGTACGTGAAAACGCCGAAAGAAAGATATTTGAAAGATTAACTCATCTGAAACAGTATAAGAAGAAAAAATCCGGGTTGATTGTAGGGATTATCGGCTGTATGGCTGAAAGGTTGCAGGAAAAAGTTGTCGAGAGCAATGACATGATAAATCTGACAGCAGGACCAGATGAATACAGAAAAATTCATTTAATGTTGAATCAACTAATAAACGAAGAACTTACTTCTTACGACAAACTCAGAACTACTCTCAATGAAAAGTTTTTTGCTGATAATGCCGACATACTTGAAACTTACGATGATATTACTCCATTAAGAACAGATGGATTAAGTGCCTGGATTTCCATTATGAGAGGTTGTAATAATTTTTGTTCATACTGCGTTGTCCCTTACACAAGAGGCAGGGAAAGAGCCAGACCTATGCAGTCAATAATTAATGAAGTTGCATCACTTCGAGAAAAGGGATTTAAAGAAATTACTCTTCTCGGACAAAACGTAAACAGCTATAAATGCCCTGAAACTGATTTTGAATTTCCTGATTTACTTTCTAAAGTAGCCGAAAAAGCACCGGGAATAAGATTCAGGTTTATGACTTCCCACCCAAAGGACATGAGTGATAAATTGATTGAAACAATTGCTAAACATGATAACATTTGCAATCACATTCATTTTGCAATGCAGTCCGGTTCAAATAATGTTCTCAAGAATATGAACAGGAAATATACAATCGAGCATTTTCTCGAAAGGGTTGATAAAATTAAAGAATTAATTCCTGATTGTTCCTTGACTACCGACATCATCGCCGGATTCCCTGGTGAAACTTCTGAGGACCACGAAGCTACTTTGAGGGCAATGGAAATCATAAAGTATGACACTGCATTTATGTTCAGGTACTCACCCAGAGAAGGTACAAAGGCATTCGATTTGATTGACAATGTAAGCGAAGAAGAGAAAATCAGGCGATTGAATGAGATAATCCATCTACAGCAAGAGATTTCTAAAAAACAGAATCAAAATGAAACCGGAAAAACACACGAAGTTTTGGTTGAGGGAGTCAGCAAGAAAAACAAAGATGAATGGTTCGGAAGAACAAAAACTAATAAGGTGGTGATATTCCCATTCAAAGAAGGAATGAAACAGGGAGATATTGTTTCGGTTAAAATAACCAAGTCCACTTCAGCCACATTGTTTGGCGATGAAGTTCTTGAGTAGAAAGTTTTTAAAGTTGTAAAGTTTATAAAGATATTCCTGCCATTCAGTTTTTCGATGTTTCGAATAATTACACAGAGTCACACTGAGAATTCACAGAGTTACTCAGAGATTATTGTTAAGAATATCAAATCTCCATAGTTTTTAAGAGCTATAATTTAAATTTTAATTCTGAGATTGCCTTTATATCCTCAAGAAAATCAACAACTGATGTCAAAGGCAATTGGGTAGCAGAATCGCTCATGGCTTTTGACGGGTTGGGATGAGTTTCAAAGAAAATTCCATCAACACCAACAGCAACGGCGGCACGGGCTAATGCAGGAATAAACCTCGGATAACCTCCCGATTGCTCTCCAACAGAGGGCTGTTGTAATGAATGAGTTGCATCGTAAATTACGGGATATCCAAAATCTTTCATAATCAGTAAAGACCTGTAATCTACAATCAAATCATGGTAGCCAAAGGAATAACCTCTTTCAGTCAGCATTATATTTTTATTACCTGTTGAGGCAACTTTTTCCGCCGCTTTTTTCATATCTTCGGGAGCCATAAACTGACCTTTTTTTATATTGATTTTCTTGCCTGACTTGCCGGCTTCAACAAGCAATTCAGTTTGGCGGCTGAGAAAAGCAGGGATTTGCAAAACATCAACATATTTTGAAGCCAATTGAACTTCCTCAACTGAATGTACATCGGTAATAACCGGAAGAGAAAATTCTTCAGAGATTTCTTTCAGATAAGTCAATGCCTGAGTATCTCCAATTCCTGTAAAGGAGCTCAGACTTGTTCTGTTTGCTTTCTTGTAAGAAGCTTTGAAAATTAAATTAAATCCGAATTTATCGCATTGGTTTTTCAGTTCCGAAGCGATTTCATTCAGCATTTCTTTAGATTCAACTACACATGGTCCGGCTATTATCAGCATAATTCCTCAATTTTAAAAAGTTTCATTATTATAATTATGAAATTTACTAAAATTTTTCAATACTTGCGAATATTAATTTATTAAATTATTTTATTGTTTCACCATTGTTTTTCAGAAATAATTCAAATAATCAAGATTAAATTAAAATAAATATATCATATAAAAAAAATATATTGTTAAGAAGTATTCTTTCTGAAAATTAGAATTAAAATTATTTGATTATTTTTGCGTTTAATAATTTATTGATAATTAAAGGTGAATATATGAATTATAAGGTATTAATTTCTTACGATAGTGAATACAAGGGTTATTACGTTGATGTTCCCGAGCTACCCGGTTGTATGAGTCAAGGTAAGACAATTGACGAAGCATTGACTAATGTTAAAGATGCTATTGCTGGCTGGATAACAGTCGAAAAGAAATTAGGAAGGTTCATCCCATCGGAACAAAGAGAAATGTTTCTCGGGGAAGTGTTCGTTTGATATGGGAATATTATCAAATATTTCAGGCAAGAAAGCTCTTAAGATATTCCAGAAATTCGGTTACTTGTTAGGTCACCAAACTGGTAGCCATATTATCATCTTCCACGATTTAAGACCGACGTTATCAATCCCAAATCACAAAGAATTAGCTCCGGGACTTTTAAGAGCATTGATTCGTAAAAGCGGTCTTACTGTTGAAGAGTTCATGCAATATAAATGATATTGTCTCTATACATTTTCACAAACCTGTTATAAGACCACAAAATCAAATCCGAATACGGAATAAATAGAATCAGGAAAAACATTATTGAAAATCCGGTTAATTGTATTACGAATGAAAATTATGAAAGATTCTTAAAATTTTATTATAATTTATTATCCTTTTTTTCATAATTTTATAGTATTAAATATTTGGAAAGAATATTAATTATTCAATGAAAAGATTTTTTATCATATTTTTCTTTGCTGTTATAATTGCAACACCAACAGACTTAAAATCTGTAATTGGAATTAGCTTATATTTACACTTCCAGAAAAATGTATTTGGCGGTTACAGAGAATGTTTAGAATATATTTATGAATATAAGTCAGGTATTATTGATAGCAGCACAAAAATATTTGAAAGAAAAATAGAGTACGATAAAAAAGGGAATATAGTAGCCGAGAGTTTTTATAACGATAATGGCGAGTTATCTTCAGTTAGAATTTATATCTATGATGAAAAAGAAAAACTCATAGAAGAATATTGGGAAGAACCAAATGGTTTTAAATATTTTCATGAGATTTATAAATTTAACTCAAAAGGGAATGAAATAGAAAAAAGACACTCTAATGGAGGTTTATACTATAAAGAAACGAGTAGATATGATGAGAAAGGAAATATTATTGAGTGGGTGCACTATGGTTCTAAAAATAATATTTTTAGTGTATTTACATATCGTTATGATGAGAAAGGAAAACTTATTAATTTAAATAAGAATTGGAAAAATGGTAAAAATGAGGATTATAGCTATTCATATAAATATGATAAAAATGGAAATATCATTGAAGAAATCGGACTCTTTAAATTAGACAGTATGTTTAGGAAAATTAATTTTAAATATGATGATAAGGGAAATAAAATCGAAGAACTAAAACATGAAGATGATCGAACAACAAAGAAAACATTTCAATATGATGAAAAAGGAAATTTAATTGAAGAGACATTATTTGATGATAAAGACAGAATGTATCACCAAGAAAAATATAAATACTCAGATTCGATAAAGATTTATGAGGAAATTGCATATTATCACAATGATCAAAAACATGATTTCAAATTTGTTTATAAATATAATGAAAAAGGCAACTATACTGAAGCTTTATGTTATGATTCTGATAATTCAATATCATCAAGATACGAATACAAAAATGACCACTTTGGAAATCAGATAGAAAAAATCATCTATCATGACAATGAACCGGTTAAAAAATATGTCTATGAATTTTCAAAATAATTATCAATTTTCCATTGTCAATTAAATTCCCATCATCATCTCAAGCACCTTCTTCGCCGCTATCGGTATAACCGTTCCCGGACCGAAAATAAATGAAGCACCGTTGTCATACAAAAATTGATAATCCTGCGGAGGTATTACACCACCACCAACAATCATAATGTCTTCCCTGCCAAGCTTTTTCAGTTCCGAAGCGATTTCATTCAGCATTTCTTTAGATTCAACTACACATGGTCCGGCTATTATCAGCATAATCCCTCAATTTTAAAAAGTTTCATTATTATAATTATGAAATTTACTAAAATTTTCCAATACTTGCGAATATTATTGTATAAAATTATTTATCTCAGTTCCTCAAGTTTGATTTTTTCATATTTTTGATAAAAATTAAACTGTATTATTGTTCTAATAGTTATTTAAATTATTATAATTGGAGATTTTCGAATGAAACATTTGTATCTTTTATCTTTATTATTATTATCTTTTGCCATATATGGATGCTCAGAAGAAGAGGAAATTAAAGAAATAAGCAATCCTGATATTTACCTTGAAAAAATCGAACCACCTGTTTTTCAGATTGGGGATACTGTAAGATTAATTGGTAAAAACTTTGGCAATGAAAGAAAAAACCGTTATGTCGAATTTTATGGATGGGAAATTGACGAAAAAGGTGGGTATTTACAATGGACTGATACTATGATTAGGGTTATTGTTCCTGTCATTAATGGGGATGAAGATATCAATAACGGTACTGCACACATCAACGAGAGGTTAAGCAATGGTATAAAGTACAAAGTTGACAGGGGAACTTTTATTAATATTATTAATTGGCTGGTATTTCTGTCCATATTTTTAACATTTCTATATTTATATTTAAAAATTAACAAAATTTGGAAACGTAAACATATGCAGGAAGTTGCTGAAGCACAATCTTTATCAGGAATGTTTCTGCTAATCTTAAATTGCCTGCTTTGGGTTGTTTATTATATTGTTGTTAACTATGACACAAAGGGATGGATTGACCAGGCAATTTATGTTGTAGAAGGGGCTGTATTCTTCACCATCGGTACAGGAGTTTTTGTCAAAGGACAAAAGAAGTTTGGTTTTTGGAAATTAATTGTAAAAGCTTTGAAGTTAGAGAGTAAAGAAGCAGATTATTTATTGAAGAAATTTTTTAAACCTCTACAGGCAGAAGTTATATTGCATATAATGCATCAGGTGGCTATGATTGACGAAGAGTTTGACCCAAAAGAGCAGGAAATAATACAGCTTTTCGCTAAAGACTGGAATATAGAATATGATTTCGATAAACTTGAATATGAAAGAACTCAAAGTTCCGATAACAGGTTTGTCAGATTACAAAAAACAGTTAATAATTATCTCGAAAGTGAGCCCCCTGCTGAACAGATAGCTCAGCTTAAAGATATGATTAGTACTATGATTCAGGCAGACGATAAAGTCAGCGAAGAAGAAGCGTTAATTAGTTCGGAAATTATTCCTATGCTCGAAAACTATCTTAATAAGGATAAAAAAGCAATACTATACGATGTAATTATAGTTCCTCAGGAACCTCATCACGAATTGATTGTCAAAGAGTTGTTCCCTAACTCCGAAAGATTTTTGACAGCCGGTGGGTATGCCTACCCTATTGGTGCATACTATTCACCAAGATTTGCAGAAATGATGTGCGACAAATATAGGGAGATGGAGTTATTCACAATTGTTTATTCAGACGATAAACCTTGTTTACCGAATTGAAAACCTGATATGGCTTTGTGGTTCTCAATTGGGCAACAATTTGTCAGCTGCCTTGAAAGTAACATGGCAGACGTGGTTTTAAAAATTAAAATTTCCTAATATTCGAAATTTTCAGGAAACTTTCTCGATTTTAGTTTAGTTGATTTTTTAAGGTACAACAAATTCAACAACATTCGACGGTTTGCCAAGACCAAGCCATCTTCTTTTTCCATTACGTAAATCTGTTTCATAATTATATTCACCCGGATAAACTATAACATAAACTTTTGTTCCGGAACCACCTAAAGAATAATTAAGAAAGCCATTCCTTATTGCAAGTTTAAAAGTATTTTTTGACGAATCAAAAGTATAGCCATTATAATACCAATAATCATTACCATCAACGATATAATTATCTTTAGTAACATTACTATTGAAATTAAAAAACAATAAGAAAGTACCATCATAATCAAGATTACCATTCATATATAAAAATGTATCTATTCTTGAAATCCAACTGTTGCCATGTCGATCATCATCCCATGTTGTATCATATGAATATTTACTATCAAATGTTATGTTACTTACGCGGTTAGCATTAATTTTAAAAATTGCCCATTCGTCAACAATAGGATATTCTGTTGCCCATGCATAGGTAGAACATCCGCAATATGCAGTCCCATTACCCGGAAAAGGAAATCCATAACATTCTGTGGTATCATATCCGGGTTTGGAAAAAATTATATCATAAACACCGGATTCGACATTTGTTAATGTCCATTTACCGTTATAATCCGTTGTCGTAGATATTTTGGTTCCTTTTAAACTAACGTATGCACCGCTGTTGTCGTCACTATCGTAAATATCAAGAATGCCTGTGATATTGCCGGGTTTGACATCTGTAATCGTTGGGCTGTTCTCTTTTTCGCAACTCAAAAGGATAAATATTAAGGTCAATAATGGAATAAAGAACTTTCTCATATCAACTCCCAAAAAAATTGTACAATCTTTTCTTATAAGACACATGAGAATAAGAAATGTTACACTTTTTTTTGAAAAAAAGTAAAAAAGTGGAAATATTTTTATAACTTTAAGGAAGTTTTAAACTTTCGGGAAGTCATATTATCACCTTTAATTTCTCAATCCTTCTCCTTCAAAATCCTCGTGTTCAGATAATCGCGATTCATCCGGGCAATGAACCTGACGGAAATTTTCTTCGGGCAAACAGCTTCGCATCCGGATTACTGCCTTACTATCTTCTCAAAATATATTTTCGGACCCAATTGCATTTCCAAAATATACATACCGGCAGGATAATTGTTCAAATCAATCTTTATATTTCTGTCCATTGCAGTATCACAGTTGAAATAGGTTACTCCCAATGCATTGAATATCCTGATTCTTATATTATAGAAATTCAGGTAATTAAAATCAATATTCAGTACATTGTCTGTGGGATTCGGATAAACATGAATGCCTAATTCAGATAATGTCCTGTCGATTACTTTGCTTATTTCGAAGTAGTAAGGTTGAGACATATCCGATTCACAATCTTCTTGGTTTGTAACAATTAAAGTATAATATCCTGTTTTGCCGGGAGTAAATATTTTATCAACGGCTCCATCAATCTTCTCACCATTGAAAAACCATTGATTGCCGGTTTCTGAACTTGAAATCAAATCCTTACCGCTAGGTGTTATGTTCGGTTTTTCAGGAACAGGTTTAATTATTATTTCTGTCTCGCTTGAATCAAAACATGTTGTAGCGGCAACCTGGAACAATTTGATTTTACCCGTTCCGGGCTGTCCCCATTCAACCTGTAATGTAGTGTCTTCTGCAATACCGATAATGGTTCCGCCCGTTACCGTCCATTTATTCGAGAAAGTATTGCGGTCTTTGACCGAATATGTTTCCACTCTTCCCGAACATACCTGAACATTTCCCCAAAATTCGGCAGATGGGCTTTTGCTTATACTTGTTGATTTCACTCTCGTGTTTGAGCAACCTGTTGTCAAGTCAGTTTGGACTAATGAAATCGAACCTTTAACAAATACTGAATCCTCGTCAGGGTTAATCGAATTCCAAATAACCAAGACAGTATCCTTTGTATCGGAGCCAATTATTTCTCCATTGTAAATTATCCATTTATTGCTTCTGTCTTGAGTATTTTCTGCTATATAAGTTGCATTAGCACCTTCGCAAAATTCATCTATACCATAAAAATTAACAATAGGAGCCGGTATGATTTCAATTCTTTGAACAACAGTATCCATAGCACCCGAAACTGTGTCAGTTTGAATCAATTGTACAAAACCTTCAGCAGCATCAGACCATAAAACATTTAGAAGCGAATCCTGATTGCTGCCGATTATTTGTCCGCCTGTTAAGGACCATAAATTTTTACAGGTGTTTGGAGTAACAACCGAATAGCTTTCATTACTGAAGGCACATACTTTCTTTTTGCCCATTATTTTTAGCGGTGATGAATTTATTGTTATATTTATCATAACAGTATCAAAGCATTGAGTTTTTGTGTCTGTCATTTTTAGAAGAATTGAACCTATACCCGGACCAGCCCAACTGACATCGATTCTATTTGTATTTGTTAAACCGAGAATTGAACCCCCAATTATAGTCCATTCGTAATCCAATATTGAATTTGACATTGTGCTGTAATTCTCGATGGAATAAGATGAAACGGAGGTTTCTCCTGTAATAAACGGTTCAGGGGATATTATTATATCTATGTTTTTTTCAGTTGAATCAACGCAACCGGTAGCTGATGCGGTTTGAATCATCTTAAGTTTTCCTTGCGGTTTATCAATCCATTTTACATTTATGACAGAGGAAGTGGAATCACCAATAATTGTTCCGTTGCTAACCTTCCATACGAACTCATATCCGGCTCCCGAAGAAGATTGGTATGTATATGTATTACGCGAACAAATAGGTGTTTCACCTGTTATTTCAGGTACAGGAAGCGGATTAATAGTTATATCAGTACCATTATTTTCACTAATATTCGATGGGCTGGATGCTGTTATTCTTAGTCGGTAAGCAGAACCGGGCTCAGTATCTTTTGGTATTGTGCCTTGAATCCAACCTGATGAATAACCGGCTAATGTACCAAGAGTTACAGGATTTGTAAAATCTCCTGTTTCGTCTGATAGTTGCAATGTAAATATATTGTCTGTTTCAAAATCAAGACCAACCGTAAAAGGGACAGATATTGTAGAACTTTGGCAATAGCTTGTAGCAAAATTATTTATAGTAATTCGTGTCCCCAGCATTATTAAAAATGCGTCATTTTTATATGTAAATATCGTATCCCCTGTTTTTTCATCAATTGAAAATGTAAAATCACCTACCCAGTCTGGCTGATAAGGATTTGTTTCAGGCGTTGATATTCCGTCAGAACTTTGTGATGTACCGGCTATGATTACATTACCCTTCTTGTCGTAGCTGATACCTCCATATTCGAAAGTTTCAGTTTGAAGACCTCCGTAATAAGTACCCCACTTTCGCATTCCATTTGTATTGAATCTCACTGCAAATGCGTCTTCCAGCCCCCTCAAACTTGTTTGTACCTCCCCTGACGTTGCTATATTACTGCTGCTGTTTGTATAACCGAGTACCACAACCTCATCAAATCCGTACTTCGATACCGATATTCCCAAATCATCGTTACTGCCTCCATAATATGTTCCCCATTTTCTTTCGCCATAGGTATCAAATTTTACGATAAATGCATCGCGAAATCCTCCGAATGTTTGCTGATGACCGCCGGTGGAAGATATGTTATTATAACTTCTCGTTGTTCCAACAAGGTATATATTTCCATTTCCGTATGTAGCAACAGCCCTGCCAAAATCATCATCACTTCCGCCATAATAGCTCCCCCAATGCATTGAACCCGATGGATACAGTTTTATAATATATGCATCATAACTTCCGCCTCCGTAATCAGGTTGAAATCCTTTATCATTGGTTATCGAATAATCACATGGAGTATATCCCGTAAATATCACATTTCCCGCCCTGTCTGCCGCTACTCCCGTAACTGCTTCACTTCCGGTTTCATCATTGCCTCCGAAATAAGTTCCCCAAACCCTGTTCATCGTTGAATCAAATTTTACCACAAATCCGTCAATAAGTCCCTCCTTATAATTTTGAAAACCATTGCCCGATGCTATACCGGTAAAACTCTGTGTTCTCCCGCCTATTATTAAATTCTTATTGCTGTCCAACGCCATGCTATTAATAACATCAACTTCACTGCTCCCGAAATAAGTTCCCCATTCTCTTGCTCCATTTGTGTTGAATTTAGCAATGAAACCGTCAAAAACTCCGCCACCATAAGTTTCCTGATATGCTCCAGCAGTACTCATCCCGCTCGTACTCGACGTATTACCACTGATATAAGGTTTGTCTTCTTTGTTGACAACAACAGAATAACCAAAATCCTGTTGACTGCCCCCGTAATAAGTTGCCCAAACCATTCGTCCCTGATTGTTGAATTTTGCTAAAACGGCATCCCAATTTCCGGCATAACTTGTCTGGTAAGCTCCGCTTGTTGCTATTTGTGAACTGCTTTCGGTATATCCTATGGCATAAATATTGTCCCTGCTGTCAAGAGTTACATTCGTAAAATAATCATACCTGTTCCCTCCAAAATACGTTCCCCAAAACAACTCAGGATCTATTACCAATGTCTTACTTTTGTTCCGGTTTTCAATATTAAAACCAATTTCAAAATACTTCCCCGTCGTTTGACGGTTCCCCAATGTTTCCCGTTCATTATCTTTCAGAAACTTTTTCTCATCTTCTTCCAAATTATTGACAATTGCATAACTGCATTTTACCAATTCCCAGACGTTTGAGGGTTCCTCATTCCTACTTCCTAATTCCTCATTAAAATAATATGCAAGAGGTATGCTCTCAGCTACTTCACCCTCCGAAGTTTTAATATTTAAATTCCCTTCATCTGATAATATTATATTATCAGCTCCTTTGTAAATCAATCTGATTTTTTCCAAATCTACTCCCGGAGCAACCACTAAGTCATATTTGAACTTATAACCTGAAAATCCTTTATCTTTTAATACATGGTTTTCTTTACTGTTCTGATTTGACCTCCTGTCGTCTCCTGCAAAATAATAAATGACATCAATTCCGGGATATATATCTTTAATCCTGATTTTCCTGTAAATACTTACATTTTTTATTTCATCATTATTATTAAAGAAGTTATAATATTCATAACAGCGATCTTCGGCAATCACTGTTGGACTTGAATTTGCTGAAACAAATTCAATATCAACTCTGTGTGAATTAATTATCGATGGTTCTCTCAACTCATCATCTGTCTGTCTAAGCATGAAATTCCTATTGTTATCTTTCGTCAAATGACGGTCTGCAGTTTGTCGTCTTGTGTCAGCACAACTATATAGTTCATAACTAATCGAATTCTTCTTAATGTAGATTTTCATACCCTGCGAAGCAAACATATATAGTATTTCGTCAGCTCTTTGTCCATCCGGATATTTAATTTGTCCCTTATTCTCAATAAAACCAAATCCTCCGCTTAGTAACTGTTGTTCTTTTGCATGAACTGTATCCATACACAAAAGCACACAAGCTGTTAAATAAATTATTAGGTTTTTCATATTAATTCCTCAAAAAATCTACAAAAATAATTCTTCTAAAACTTATTCCATCCCCATAGGACTTCTTTCTATAATTTACAACTAACGATTTTCCGGCTAATACTTAATCACTTTTTGAAAATATATATTCTCGCCTAATTGAATTTCTAATACATACATACCTGCAGGCAGTGAACCTATAACCATTGTTTCATCCTGATTAATCGAGATACTTGATAATTCCTTCTCAATGTATAATGAACCTAATGTATTTTTCAAT
>JAZDIP010000052.1:0-39372 GCA_043804925.1 bacterium
GAGGGTGGTGATTCTCAGGAAGATTTTATTACAGATTCGGTATGGAATATCATTCAAAAAAGCAACAACAATATTAAATCAATTGAAGACGAAAAATCTTATGATTACCGGTTTAAAGCTGATTATGTATTGCCTTTGACAGGTGAGGATAAATTCGAAGCAGGATATCAGTTACGAATTGAAAATGAATCTGAAGATTTTACATTAGACCAATTTGTTGTTGATTCAAATCAGTGGCTTAATAATCCCCTATTTAGCAATGCTTACAAATTAAACGAGGATATTCATTCTCTTTACTCGACTTATTCCGCAAAATTCAATACTTTTAGTTTTATGGCAGGTCTTAGAGGAGAATATACTCTCAGGGACATTGATGTACAAAAGGCAGATAAGATTTACAAAATAGACAGGGTGGATTGGTTTCCATCATTACATCTTGTACAGGATTTAGGCACTTCCCAGCAGATTACTGCAAGTTACAGCCGTAGAATCGAAAGACCCCATGGATGGGATTTAGACCCATTCCCTTCCTACATGAATGCTTTTACTTATAGAATAGGTAATCCTGATTTGGGACCGGAATATACTGACTCTTACGAAATCGGATATCAAAAATACTTTGGTGTTTCATATATCGCATTGGAGTCCTATTATAGGATGACCAGTGATAAGATTACACGAATAAGGACTCTTGATGGTGATTTAATAATGTTGACAACCACGAATTTGAACAAAGATTATACTCTTGGAGTTGAACTCACAGCAAATTTCGAACCTTATAAATGGCTTAGATTGAATGCTTCGGGAAGTTATTATAATTACCGTCTTGAAGGAAAGGTTTTTGAAGACAGTATAGTTAAAAATACAAATGTTTGGGATGCAAATTTCAATGTTACTTTTATGCTTTCGCAAGATACAAGATTGCAGACAAACGGTTTTTACTCAGGTCCATCCATAACTCCACAGGGTAAAGACTATGGTATGTTTGCTTGGAATGCCGCACTGAGACAGGATTTTTTGAATAAGCAAATATCATTAACCTTACAGGTTAGGGATATTCTCGGAACAATGAGAAGAGAGTTTTCATCGAATGATGCCTTACTGTACAATAGATTCTATATGGATTTTGAATCCCCTGTCGTTACTCTTGCATTCAGTTATAAGCTGAATAATTACAAAAAGAAGAAAGAGCCAATGAACGGAGAAGGCATGGAAATGGACGAAGGGTTTTGATTTAATTGTTAATTTGGAATTTAATGTAGAATGTAGGATGCAAAATGTAGAATGGAAGACATTTACATGGAGTTACACAGTGAAAGTACTGTGTTCTACAGAGATTTTTCCCGTCAGGGATAATATAATGGTAACAAAGCAAAACAAGAGTGGCCTTTTTCCCCCGTGAGAGAATATATTATTTCGTGCAAATCTCAAAGAGGACGTAATATTATCATCTTTTTTTTTGTATTATTCATAATGAGTTTGTAATTTAATACATTATGAAAAAGACTACAAATAAAAAACTTAAGGCGATTGACTTCTTTTGCGGTGCAGGAGGTATGTCTTATGGATTAAAGCTTGCTAATATTAAAGTTATAGCAGGTATTGATAATAATCCGGAATGTAGAGAAACATACGAAAAAAACATTAAAGCCAAATTTCTTTTAAATGATATTCAAAAGTTTTCGCAAACAGAATTAAAAAAACAAACAGGAATTAAAAGGAATGATGATAATTTAATATTTGTCGGTTGCAGCCCTTGCCAATACTGGTCTCAAATCAATACGGACAGGAGTAAATCAGATAAAACAAAAAACCTTTTGGCTGATTTTCAACGTTTTGTTGATGCATTCAAACCGGGATATGTTCTCATTGAAAACGTGCCGGGAATCTTGAAAAGAAGTAACGAAAGCGGTATTGATGGTTTTATTGAGTTTTTAGAGATAAATAAATATAAAGTTGCAATGGATATTATTGATACAAGTCATTACGGTGTTCCTCAAAAAAGGAAAAGATTTGTTTTAATAGCTTCCAGAGTAAATAAAGAAATAAATATTCCAAAACTCACACAAAAGGAAATACCAAAAGTGAGTGATTTTATCGGTATCAATAACGGTTTTTCCAAAATAAAAGCAGGTGAAACCGATAAAAATGACCATTTGCATAAAGCCGCAAATCTTTCAAAAACCAACATTGAAAGACTAAAAAAGACTAAAAAGAACGGTGGAGACAGATTAGCATGGAAAGATGACCCGGCACTACAAATAAATGCTTACAAAGGAAAAGACCATCACTTCAAGGATACTTACGGAAGGATGTCATGGGACAGACCAGCCCCAACTATAACTACAAAATTTCTTCATATTTCTAATGGCAGGTTTGGACATCCTGAAGAAAATAGGGGTCTATCCTTACGTGAAGGTGCATGTTTACAGACTTTTCCAAAGGATTTTGAATTTATTGGTAATAGTATGACATCAATCGCTTGCCAAATTGGAAATGCAGTGCCGCCGGAATTTGCTAAGAGAATAGGTGAAAACATTAAAGAAAATTAAAATCATGAAAAAATATTTTGAAATTTCACCTCGTATACTGTTACATTTAGGTGAAGACCTAATAAAAAACGAGAGTATTGCTTTACTTGAGTTAGTAAAGAATTCTTATGATGCATGTGCTTCCTTTTGTAAAATTGAATTTAATACAAATGATAAGGACAAATTAGATGAAATCATCATAACTGATGATGGATATGGAATGAGCATCGAAATCATTGAAAAAGTATGGTTAACAGTAGGTACTGACTTTAAACAAAATATAATTAAACAAAATAAATGCAACCGTATACCTCTTGGTGAAAAGGGTATTGGACGTTTAGGTGTTCATAAGTTAGGAAATATAATAAATCTAATTACCAAGATGGAAGGTTCAAACGAGGTTCTTTTAAATATTAATTGGGAAACACTCTATAAAGCAAAAAAAAATAAATGATTTTGAAATTGAATTTGAAGAGAATCAAACACCAGTATATTTCGGAAAATCAACTGGGACTAAAATAATAATCCGAAATTTAAAAAACATGTGGGATAGAAGATCACTCAGAGAAATCTACAGGTCGCTTTTGTCTTTAAATAGTCCTTTTAATAATAAAAATGATAGTTTTCGTGTAGAGGTAACAAGTGATTCAGATATATTTGAAAAAATGCCAATATTTTCTGATATTAATAAAAATGCTTTATATTTTTGTAAAAGTTCTCTTGAAAAAGACAAAATAGTTGATTTCAAATATGAATTTAAACCATGGAATACTCTAACTAAAATCCAACATGGCAGAATTAAAAATATTAATGATTTGTTGAAACATGAATTAATCATAATTGATGATGAGAAAGAAAAGAAATTAATAAATTTAGAAGAATACAAAATCGGTCCAATTGAATTCGAATTAATTATTTTCGAAAAAGATCCTCAAATTTTTAATTATGCATTATCTGAAAGAACAACTACTACTGATTATTTAAAACACAATGGTGGAATAAGAGTTTATCGAGATGGAATAAGAGTTTATGATTATGGTGAACGAGATAATGATTGGTTAGGAATAGATTTAAGAAGAGTATCGTTAACTGGTGGAAGGGTAAGCAACAGTATAATCATAGGAGCTATTCAAATAAATAGAAAAGATAGCATTGGATTAAGAGAAAAGACAAACCGAGAAGGATTTATCGAAAATGAATCTTATAAAGTATTTGTTCAAGCCATAAATTATGTATTGAATATTTTTGTTAGAGAAAGAAATATTGACAAACAAAAATTAACAACACTTTATAAGAAGCATAAAGTAATTGAACCGGTTTTATCGGATTTAGATGAAGTGATTTCAATTGCCGAACAAAAAATAAATGATATTGAAATAAAAAATGATATTTTAAAATACCTTTATAGAATTTCCGAGCAATATAAATCTGTCAAAGAAATTCTTTTAAAAAGTGCTAATGCAGGATTAAACTTTGGTATTGTTATTCATGAAATGGAAAAGTTAGTTGCAGAATTATCTGGAACAATTACAAGAAAAGAATATTCTAAGACACTAAATATAACTACGATGTTAGAAAAAATAGTTCGTGGATATATGATATTGATAAAAAATTCATCAATTATGAAAAACAGATTGTCTGATATAGTACAAATTGCCTTAGATAATTTTGAATTTAGATTTAAAGATCACAATATTAATGTAATTACAAATCATAAAAAAATTAATTATACTGCATACTTGGCACAATCTGAATCTATTTCAGCAATATTAAATTTACTTGACAATTCAATTTATTGGTTAAGTTATAGAGATAATGATAGAAAGATATATTTGTATTTAACTGATCAAATTAATGATTTTTATACAATTTTAGTTATTGATAATGGACCAGGATTTAATATTCCTTCGGATATAGCCATTGAACCATTTATAACTGGAAAACCCCACAATATCGGTTCTGGCCTTGGTTTGCATGTTGCTAATGAAATGATGAAAGCCATGAAAGGAGAATTAAGGATATTGAGTAAAAATGATATTAGAATTCCAGACAATATAATTGATATCGATAATGATTATACATTGGTTGGATTATGCTTTAAAAGGGAAAAATAAATTCAGGAGAAATTATGATTGAAGAATTTATTGAAAGTGTGATTATTATTGATGACAAGCAAGATGAAATCAATAACTTGTCAAAATTATTAGAAGAAAAGGAGATATTAGTAAAATACTATAATCCTGATGTATTAAGAAAAATTAAAAACCCTTTAAAAAACAGGAGAATAATTTTCCTTGATTTATATATTGATGACAAGATTCAAAATACTACTGGTCAAATTTCCGAGATTAGAAAAATTTTAAAGAATATTATTGGAAAAAATTATAGTGCTTATGGTATTGTACTCTGGACACAGCACTTAAGTGATATAGAAGAACTAAAGAGTAAGATAAAACTTGATTTCAAAGAATATACTTTACCTATTTTTATTATCGGTTTGGATAAAATAAAATATATCAAAAATGGTTATTCAGAATTATTCATAGATTTAAATAGTGAATTAGAAAAAAATATTGCCGCTAAATTTTTTATAAATTGGAGTAATTTGGTTTCACTGGGGAAAGATAAAGCCATAACAAATATTTATTCTTTAGTTCACGATTATTGTAATCAAGAAGCAAATCTTCAATACATTCTTTATCAAATGGCTTTAAATTATACGGGGATACCAATTGAAGATTCTATTAATTATCCTATTCATATTGACGCCTTTAAAGCATTTAATGAGATGATGAATTACGAAATTATAGCCAATAGTGATAGAAATCAAAAATTATTTGATAAATCAGGTAACATATCATTCGATGAAAAAAATAAAGAAAAGCTTAAAATTTATTCCCAAATTAATAGTAAGCTTTTAATTGATGAAAATGTCAGTGGGGATGTTGTAATTCCTGGGAATGTATATCAAATTAAATTAAAGAAAAGTGAATTTAAAATAGCTGATATTCCGAATGGTGCAATCCCTATTGTGATAGAAACCACGCCTCCATGTGATTTTGCTTATCCCAAAAGAAAAGGTAAACACTCAAGAGCAATAGGTGGATTTATTTCAGAATTTTCTGAATCTGATAACGATAAGTATAAAGGACATTATTATTATAATGAAATTTGGCCATTGTTTTATAAAGATAAAAATAAAATAAAGAGAATTGTATTTGATTTTCGTTATTTTGGATTTCTTGATACGGAATCTGATTTAAAAAAACCACGAAGATATAAATTATTATTTAGAGTTAAAGATAAATTATTTGCTGATATCTTACAAAAATTGTCATCACATACAGCAAGATTAGGTTTAGCGATATTACATTAATTATGTCTGACATCTTCACTTCGGCAAAGCGTTCCGAAATTATGTCAAAAATTTCGGGTACTGAAACACAACCGGAAATTATTATCAGAAAATTACTTTTTTCATTGGGTTACAGATACAGAAAAAATGTAAAGAATTTACCGGGTAAACCTGATATTGTTTTACCGAAGTTTAAAACCGTAATTTTTGTGCATGGTTGTTTTTGGCATCAGCACAAGAATTGCAAAAAATCCGCATTGCCTGAATCGAACAAAGAAAAATGGAAAACAAAACTTCAGCGTAATGTCGAAAGAGATAAATCCAATATAAAAGATTTGAAAAAACTTGGCTGGAAGGTAATAGTAATCTGGGAATGTGAGATAAATAAAAAATTCGACAAAGTGAAAAATAAACTTCTGAAAGCTTTATTATAAAAAAAAATCCATTTGCGGTGCCACAAACGGATTTTTCTTTAAAGAACATCAAATTATTATTTCAATCTCTTGATTTTCATTTCAATTTTATCAATTGGCCTGTTTGGCTGTTCTGTAGGTGTGCTTACGATTTTGTCTGCAGTTTCCATACCCTCCAAAACCTTTCCAAATACTGTGTATTGCCCGTCAAGACTCGGATAGTCAGCAACCATAATGAAAAATTGCGAAGTTGCACTGTTGACATCGTTGCCTTTTCTTGCGGTTGATAAAATTCCTCTTTTGTGCGGAATTTTGCTGAATTCTGCAGGAACTGTTTTTTGACTTGGGTCGCCTATTCCCCATGTTTCTTTTGGCTTGTTTTTTGAATTCGGGTCACCTCCCTGAATCATAAAGCCGGGCATTACACGATGGAAAGCAGTACCATCATAAAATCCAATTTTAACCAAACTGTCAAAATTCGCACAATGCTTTGGTGCAATATCGGGAAAAAGTTCGATAACGATTTTGCCTAACTCCGCACCTTTTTGGAAAGCCGTAATTTCATATTGAGGTTTAACGACCTCTGTTTTTGTTGTTGTCTGCTCGTCTGCAGTTTCTTTCATTTCGCCACTCTTGTTAGTTGTACAATAAAAATTAGTTATGGATAAAAACATAACAGTCATAACTGCTAATAAAATCTTCATTTTTTACTCCTTACTTTTATTAATAATTTTTGTTTTATGACAAATTTAATTTACATTTATTTTATCTTCGGAACTTTAATTAGCTGAATTTCAACATTATAAATTCTTACAGGTTTCAAGGGAATACCATCTTGTGAATACCTATTGCTTTTTTCTACAGGTACTTTGGATATTTCCTCAACAACATTCATACCTTCTATGACCTTCCCGAAAATGGTATATTTACGTTCAAGTTTATGAGCTTCCTCAAGACAAATAAAGAATTGACTTGTATTAGTATTCGGTCCTTTGTTAGCCATTGCTAAAACACCTTTTTTATAACCATTCCGGTAACTGGGAGTTTTTGGATTCAGTTCATCTTCAATTTCCCCGCCATAAAAACTTTCACCACCAAAGCCCCATTCATTCCTTTTTTGATGATATAAAGTATTCCTATCACCTGCCTGAATAAGAAAATTCCTGGCTACTCTGTGAAACAACACTCCGTGATAGTAGTTCATTTTCGTCAATCCTATGAAATTTGCTACTGTTTCGGGAGCATCATTTCCATATAAACCCAAGACTATTGTACCCATCGAAGTTTTTAATGTTGCCCTATGAGTTACAACGGAAGTATCCGAAGAAGAAAGCGGTTGTATATTTTCATTTTGTATTGATTCATCATCAATCCCCTGATTATTTATTTTATTATCAGTTTGTTTCAATACCTTATATGAACGAGTGTCACATCCATTAAATGCTAACACTATAAGAAATAATATATAAAAATATTTACCTGGCATAATATACTATTTTACATTTTAAAATAATTTGATATCCTCAAAAATACAATTCTAATCCTTTGGTAAAAACAAATTATCATCAATAGGTTGATTAATAATATAATAGTGAACGGTTATAATAGTATTAAGCGGTGTAACCGATTCAATGACTTTAGGAAATTTCATTCCGGCAATCTCTACATACTCCTTTATTGTTTCCGTTATTGGCAAAGTTCCTCTGCCTGTTGTTTCAACTCTTTCAATTTTGTTGATATGAAAGGTTTTCGCATCAAAAAAATATGTCGAAGCAAAACCTTTGGGGGAAACGGCTTTCATCAATATAGTATTTCCCTGTTTTCCAAGAATTGAACAATTGTATCCCATGTCGACCAGTCTTGTATCTTTGAAAATTTGGGCATCATATATAAATTTTTCAGATTCGTCGGTTTCCATCTTTTCAACCTGATTCAACTTTACCCAAACGTCCTTACCGTCCACCCAAACCTGCTGCCTGAAAACATTCATATCAAAATCCATATATTTTTTACCGGGAGACTTTTGATATTGAATTAATGTGCCTTTCATCACGTTGGAGCCGGAAATCATTTCAACTTGAGCCGAATCAATAACTGTTTGAATATTATTCAAAGAATCCCTTCCGCCAATAGAATTAATATATTTTTCGATTAATTCGTTAGATGTCATGGAAATTGGTTCCATCTTTGCTTTTTCGCCTGACAAAGGATTTAAGTCTAAATCAAAGTCGTAAAGTTTTCCGAATTGGCTAAGTTTCTCTTTCACTTCGGGGCTACCGACAATTATTAAATATCCCTTTGAAGGATTGAGGAATTGTGAAGCAATATTTTTAATAGCATGGGGAGAGAAGTTCATAATTTTATTTGCATAAGCAGCAAGTTCTTCAATAGGTTTCCCATAAAAATCTGCATTTTGAATTAAAGCCGCTATATAATCAGAACTTTCAAAAGCCATTTTATAAGTACCTGACTGATAAGTTTTAACTCTTTTCAGTTCATCCTCCTTTGTCAATTCCTGTGTTAATGAAGTGATTTGTTTAAGCATTACTTTCAGTGCAGAATCTGTTACGACATTCTTTACATCGGCACCGCAAAAATACCATCCTGTATACTTGTTTTGCGAAATATTTCCAAACGGCGTATAAGTGTAAGAATATTCTTCACGCAGGGTTCTGAATAATCTTCCGGCAATACCTCCACTGATAACATTTGTTGCCACACCAAGTAAATCATAGTCCTTGTTTGTGTAGGCAACAGCTTTGGTTGCAAACATAATTGTGGATTGTACCGAAGCCGGTCTTTCGACAAAATAAACACCTAAGGGCAAAGATTTTATTGATGGTATATTATACGTAAAATCCTTATTCGATTTTTCCCAATTTTTAAATTTCTTCTTAATTTCCTTAATTATATCATTTGCCTTAACATCACCAATAATGGCAAGTGTTGCATTGTTTGGTATAAAGTTGTTTATGTAATAATTTTTAATATCTGAAATATTTATTATCCCAATTGATTTTTCTGAAGCGAAAAGTGCGTAAGGATGTTGTTCCCCATAAATTGCCTTCCTTGCTATTTTTGAGGCAATAAGTCTGGGGTCAGCTTTCTCCTGCCGGATTGCTGCAATCATCTGCGGAACTATTTTTTCGAATTCCTTATCGGGAAATACCGGACCTGTGATAACCTGTGAATAAACATCAAGAATCGTGCTTAAGTGCTTTTTCAAACCCGATGCTTGAACCGTAATAAAATCAGTTCCAGCGCTTGCCGAAATATCAGCACCAACTCCATCAATTTTTTTTGCTAAATCAAGAGCGGTTAGTTTTTTTGTCCCTTTGGTAAGCAATGATGCTGTAATATCAGCAATGCCGGGTTTTAAAGTATCCACAGATTTACCACCGGCAATTAAAAGCCGAAAAGATATGGTAGGTTGTCTGTGGTCTTCGAACACAAAGACCTTTAAACCATTGTCTAAAGTGAATTCTTTGTACTCGGGAAATTTAATTTCTTTTTCCGGTAATGGCTCAGGCTTACTTACTATTGTGGAATCTGTTGCTTTTGCATATTGCAATGCAACTAATATGATTAATATAATAAATACAAAAACTTTTTTCATTTTACACTCTAACCTTTTTTAAAATAATTTACTTAAAAATAATGTACAGACATGTCTCAGACATGTCTCTACCAATTTGCATGTCTCTACCAATTTGCATATCTCTACAAACCTAATCTTTCGGCATATATATTAATGTTACATTTTTATTTGTACCTAAAAATAATTGAGCCGCTTTTTGTATATCTTCTTTTGTAACCTTTAAATATTTATCAATTTCCGTATTGATTAAATTAGGATTGTTAAAGTAACCCTGATATTCTGCAAGAGATTGAGCAATACTCAAAGAATTATTCTTGTCATTTACAAAATTTGTTTCAGTAATATTTTTAACTTTTTTCAATTCTTCATCGCTAATCCCGGTTTTAATTATCTTATCAATTTCTTCGTAAATCAATTTCTCGATTTTATCGATACTTTTTCCGGGTGAAGCAATTGCATATAATAGTATAATACCGGCATCTTGCATGATAATAGGTTCCACTGCCGTTTCGACAGCCATTTCCTCTTTGTCAACTAATCTTTGATACAACCTTGAACTTTCTCCACCTGCCAGAATATCAGTAAGTAAAGATGTTGCATAATAATCAGTATCACCGATAGCAGGACCTCTGAAACTGATGAAAATTCCGGGTAGTTTTACTTTAGCATCGTTGATTGTTTCTCTATAAGATTTTTGCATTGGAGAGAAAATGATATTATTCCGTTTTGGACTCAATCCTCTCGGGATATTAGCAAAATATTCATTTACCATTTTTTTTGTACCGTTTAAATCAAAATCTCCGGCAATCACAAGAATCGCATTATTCGGTTGATAAAAGTTATTATAGAAATTTTGAAAATTCCCGATTGTAGCAGATGCGATATTTTTTTCGAATCCTAAAACATCCCAGCCATAAGATGTTCCAGTGAATAAATTCTCCATAGTTTTTTGCAACAAAGTACCATAAGGTTGGTTAGTAGTAGTTTGTTTGATTTCTTCCAAAACGACACCTCTTTGAGTTTCAACACCTTCGGATTGAACCTTTAGTCCACGCATTCTTTCGGATTCAATCCATAGGGCAAGTTTGATTTGATTAGAAGGTAACTGGAAATGAAAGACCGTTTTATCAAAAGATGTAAAGGCATTTAGGTTTCCCCCAGCTTCCTGAACATATTTATCAATTGAAGCTCTTGGAATATTTTCGGTAGCTTCGAACATCAAATGCTCAAAAAAGTGAGCATATCCTGTTTGAGTTGAAATTTCGTCTTTGGAACCTACCCTGTATTGTAAAACAGTACTAACAATTGGTGTGCTATTGTCCTGATGATAAATTACAGTCAATCCATTTTGCAAAGTATCTTTAATAAATTTAACCGGATAAAGCTGTGCTTCGGCTCTTTCAAAGGAACCGGTAATAAATAACACCAATAAACTAATAAATAGGGCTTTATAAGTTTTTACTTTCATCTAAATCACCTAAAAAATGTAACGAATATAGCATTTTAACGATTAAAAATTGATATTGTTTCATTAGGGCAGTAAATAATTAACTAAGTATGCCTATTCCTTTAATACCGAATTTCGATTAATAATGCCAAGTTACTTTTTTCTATATATTATTCCCCAGAAAATAAACAAAAGGGAAATGATAGTACATATATAGACTAAAGCATCTCCATACCTGACATATATTGATTTATCTTTTAACAATGGTAATTTTCCGGCTCTTGCAGTTTCTTTGTATTGTTCCAACAATTCGATTCTTTCACCTGTTGCTGAGATAAATCCTGACAATCCTGAGTTGGCACAACGTGCAATATACCGTCGAGTTTCAATTGCCCTAACCTGTGACATTATGAAGTGTTGTTCGGGACCGAAAGTATGGTCAAACCATGCATCATTTGTAATAACGGCCAGAACTTCAGCACCTTCATTGATATATTCTCTTGTAAAATCAGGATAAACGGATTCAATACAAATTACTGCTCCAATTGGAATTTCATCTCCTCCTTGCTTAATGGAGCCGTCTTTCTTTAAGATTAAGAGAAATTGCCTTTCTCCTGTATTCCAGCTCGAAATACCTACTCCCCATTTGAACCAGTCAGTTGCAAATGATAAATATTGACCATAAGGGAATCTCTCTGAGAAAGGAGTTAATTTCATCTTATGGTAAATTTGCAGTTTTGAAGGAGCCGTATAATCCGGATTCAACATAACAGCGGCATTGAAAGATTCATAAGACATAGTTTCAACTCCTTCGAGTTTTTTAGCTGTTATTGGAGCTTTTTCGTTTGTTCTATATAGTTTAATATCGGCAAAACCGGTAAGAATTGAAATATTGTTATTTTCAACCCAATTTCTTACAATTCCGAAATTGTATGTGCTGTTAAGATTAAAATCATAATAAGGTATTGCCGTTTCGGGCCAGAGAAATAATTCAATATCATGTTCAACTTTTAAAATTGAGTCCTGAATTCTAAGATGTTCTGTAACCTGCAATAAAACATTCTTTTCCCATTTAGCCCATGGATTAATATTTGGTTGAATTATCCCAATTTTTACAGTTTTGTTATTTTTTAAGAGATTGGCATGTATAAACTCATTTGTTCTTATTAAACCATATATATAAGGTAATATCACTAAAATAACAATAAGTAAAAAAAACATCCCGGCTTTTCCAGACTTAAAATAAGAGGCAAAAGACAAGTGATAACTATCCCGCATTATGAAAATTCTTGCAATTAAGGAATTAATCAAAATAATTAAAAAGCTGACTCCCCATATACCTGATATATCTGCTATTTGTATCCAAAGAGGATTGTAAGCTTGAGTGTAGCCAATTGTCAACCATGGATAAGACATCTCCCCTAAGCTATGGAGCCATTCGAAAGCTGTCCATAAAAATGGAAACAGCCATAAAGCAGTACAGGTACCTAATTTTTTTCTAATAAAAAGATAAGCATAGACAGGTACTAAAAAAAACAGGGGATGAAAGAATGAAAGAATTACTCCTGATGCAATAAGAAATGGGTCAGCATTCGGCTGCCAGCTTCCAATCCACCAGTTTGTAATCGTATGATAAAGAAAAAAATTCAGGTAAATTAACCAAAATGACTTTTCTCCGTTCCTTTCTTCCAGCGCATACAACAATGGAATAAATCCAAAAAATGCAAGGTAATGAAAGGGAAAAGGCGGATAGGACAAAGCGAGTAAAATCCCGCTCATCAAACCGAGAATGTATGTTTTTGTTTTAATTTTCATTTTTTCTTTTTATAAACAATAATAATATGTGCAGGTTTATTCAAAATCAAATTAGTAAGTTTATCTATAGTTTTCCATAATGCAAAAGGCAGGAATTTTAGAAATACATGAGTTCTTAGAACAGTCAATGCTTTATTACCAAATATATGATATTTCATTCCTCCAACATTCCCTTCATGCTTTTCTTCATTAAAAAAAGAAGCAAGTTTTTTTTCATCAAAAGAGTGCAGATGTGCATTTTTTGGTGTCATTTGATTACAATGAATACATAAATAATATTGAAGTACTTCTTTGTACGGGGTACTAATAATCAAACTCCCACCCGGTTTTAAAATATCATTCATCCTTCTTATAAATTCCTGGGGATTGACAATATGCTCGATTATTTCGGAGGCAACAATACAATCAATCGAATCCTTTTTAAAAGGAGGATTCATTGCATCTCCAACAACTCCAAAGTGATGCTCATTAGGATTTTCCTTCAAAGCACGGTTTATATTTTTTTCCGATAAATCAAGCGAGATTAAATTATGCTTTGAAAAGTCAATTTCCCTTGCAAGCCATGCCCCTCCTGAACCTACATCCAAAATATTATAACATCGGGGATTGATTTTTGAAACAATGTATTGCCTTAATCTCATTTCCTCATGTAAACTTGCTTTGCATTCCCTTTCCTCGAAGTAATCAAATAGTTCGGCATCCTTTTCGTAATGTCCGATATAATTCAAACTTTTTTTCTCTTGGCTTCTTGGAAGTAAAACATGAACTGAGTTTATTATATTAAAACTAATCCGGCAATTCGAACAATACAATTGACTTTCTGAAAGTTCCTTAGTTTCTTCCTTCTCGTCATCATTAGTAATAGGTAATTGGTAATTAGTAATTAAATCCCCTCCGCAATCAGGACAAGATAAAATTGTATGTATATCAAAATTATTCACAACGCTTTGTTAAATTGAAAAAGACATTATTATTTATTGAAAATCAAATATAAGGAAATTCCGGGGATTGATTACAAGCCAAAACACTTTCCAAAAATATAAATATATTTTCATTATTCGTAATTTACCATCGAAATATGTGAAAATATTAATTTTAAAATAATTTCAAATTAACTTGTATTTTCTAAAAAAACCAATAAATGGAAAATTATAATTTAAAATCCAATGATTTATATAAAAAAAAGGTGTCTTCGCTAAATGAAGTGGGTAATTTTAAGTTAATATACAAATTCACTTAAATACTAAAGATTGCTTCATCCCGATGAATCGGGATTCGCAATGACTTGTGTGGATTGTTGCTGTCCTACGGACAGTAAACCGATAAAATCGTCATTGCAAGGAACGAAGTGACGAAGCAATCTTTTCAATTTTATCCACTATAAATAATGAAGAACCAAAAAAGCAAACTCCTCTCTCCCCTTCACTAATGAGAGGTCAAAAGAGCTTGCTTTTAAAACAAATTAACTCTTCTACAATCCGTTTACATAAAGAGAATATTCTCCTGCATTCATCAGGTTTTGGACTTCCAACAAGTTGAAGTTGGAAATTTTTAGTATCCATCCAAGACCGTATGGGTCAACGTTGATTATTGATGGATTGAAAGCCAGTTCGGGATTTTTATCAGTTATATCCCCAAAAACAGGCATCAACATATCAAAACTTGACAATGAACCTACAATAATCTGTACAATCTTTTTAGGTGGAATTCCGGTTTTGCCTTTGATAGTCTCGTCCTCAGGGTCACTTACTGCTGAAATAATTCCAAGATTATTTAAAGGATATGTAGTTATTCCAATCAAGGCAACAGATTCGCTTTCAAGCTTAACCCAAACATGGTCTTCAGTATAAAATCTGTCAGACGGATAAAGCATTGGAGTATAATCCGGACCTTTTGGATTATTATCAGTGCTTTTGTCCTGTATTGAATTTTCAGAACAAGCAAATAAAATAAGTGCAAAAGTAATGGTAATTGCGGCGAAAAGTACTTTTTTTAAGTTTTTCATAATAATTCCTCTTGTTTTTGTTAAAAATATTCCGTAATATTATAAATTATATTATTTTAAATTTATTTGCAATGTCGTGCAAATTAAAATGATTGAGAATAAAATAAATAAATTAAAGCCCAATTTACGAAAATTTAGGATATCTTTAAAGATATGCGGAGCTTTTTTTATTGGAATCTCATTAATTATAGGTTATCCGTTATTTGCCGGCAATAGCCAAAAAGAATCGCCTGTAATCACTCAGGGATGGGAGTACGTATTCAACAATCCACAAAAAGCATTGGATATTTGCTTACCTGCTTTAGATCAAGCCAAGAATCAAAATGATTCTTTATTAACTGCCGAATTGAACAGATTAATTGGGACTGCTTATTACAACATGTCGGAGTTTCCAAAATCTATTGAACATTATTCAAAATCTTTATCTTATTTTTACATAAATAACAATTCTCAAAAAATTGCAGATTTATATAATGATATCGCATTAAGTTATCTTGAATTAAACAAATATTCGGAATCAAGAGAATATATGCTTAATTCATTAAACATATTTTCTAAACTTAACAAAAAGGAAGAAATATCTAAAGTTTTAACAAATGTTGGATTAAGTTATTTTTATGACTTCGATTACGTAAGCGCTGTTTCATTTTATTTAAAAGCCTTAGTTATTGCTGACAAAATTCAAAATAAGGAAGCTATGGCTATGCAGCTAAATAATTTAGCAATAATTTATAAAATTTTAAAAAATTATGACCAAGCATTAATTTATTTTAAAAAAGCACAGCAAATTTTTACAAAGAAAAATGATTTACCTTCATTGGCATCCGTTTTAAACAATATCGGCGGGATATATTTCTTACAAGACAAAATAGATGAGGCAGTAAAATACTATAACCAATCCTTAGAAATTAAGAAAAAAATCGATCATAAGGCAGGAATCTCAATAACACTTAATAACATAGGTGAAGTTTATGAAAACAAAGAAGATTTTACTAATGCTCTAAATTATTTTGAACAGTCTCTTAAAATTAAAGAAGAAATCAATAATTTTAGTGGAATAATCAATACAACTGACTGCATAGGAAGGATTTACTACAAACAAAAGGATTATAGAAAAGCCGAACTGTTTTTCCTCAGGTCTGTAGAGTTGGGAAAAATAAACAATGTACCCACAAAAACTGCACATCACTACCTATCGGAAATATATAAGATTAACAATGATTACGAGAAATCATTATTCCATTTAAAGAAATTTGCCAATATTCAGGATTCGGTTTTCGGCTCAGACAAAGTCCAACAAATAAATGAACTTTTAGCAAATTATGAAACAGCTAAAAAGGATGAAGAGATTACATCTTTGACAGAATCGAACAGAATGAAAGAAGAGCAAATTCGCGAAAGAACCATATTTCTGGTAATTCTCGGCAGCTTTTTTGCCTCTTTAATCATATTGGTAGTTCTTTTAATCAGAAACTCGAATAGAATAACAAAAGCAAAGGATGAGCTAAAAGAAACAAACCGGATTCAACTGAAAACAAATGCAAAGCTCGAAGATACCTTGGCAGAACTACGCCGTGAAGTAGATATCAGAAAGCAAACAGAGAATGAACTTTTAAATACCCAGGAAAAATTAGCTGGGTCGTTGGAAACTGCCAAGGAACTCAATGAACTAAAAACAAGATTTATTTCAATGATTTCGCATGAATACAGGAACCCATTGACTGTAATAATGAATTTAACCGAACTGTTACCATTCTACAAATTGGAAAAAAATCATGATAATCATGATAAATACATTCAAATGATTCGTGAGCAGGTAGACACTATGGTCAAATTGCTGAATGACGTTTTAATAATCGGCAGGAAAGGTTCTACACAGCAGAAACTGAATATCATGACAATGCCGGTTATCGAACTTTGCAAGGATGTAATAACAAATGCCAGATTTATTGACAATGAAAAGCATAATTTTGTCCTTACAAAGACTCCGGATGTGGATGTAATAACAACTGACGTTCAGCATTTAACTCATGCTTTGGCAAATATGCTGTCAAATGCCGCAAGATATTCCCCTTTGAATTCGGATATTTATATTGAAATTACCGGTAATGAGGAATTCATAATAATAAACATAAGGGACACAGGTATAGGCATTCCTGACGAGGATAAGCATTTAATCTTTGAACCATTCCACAGAGGTACGAATATCGGTTCAATTCCCGGTAACGGGTTAGGATTGAGTATTGTTAAAATGTATATGGATTTACTCGGCGGAAAAATCGAATTCGAGAGCCAGGAAAACTCAGGGACAACGTTTACGCTCACACTGCCAAAAGTAATAAACAGATAGTTATACAAACCGAAATAATATCATATTTTCCCAGATGAAATAAATAATTCATCAAATCCAAATTTGCCGGGTTTCACAGAAAAAAACCGGAAATAAAAAAATATTGTTTGTATATTACAATATATGTTATATTTTTGCCAAAATTTTAATTGCAAAATATTATTTCATAAATTATTGGAGTCGAATAGATGTTCTGGACACCAGAACTTGCGCAGTATTTGGAGGATGCACCTTGGCCCTCAACAAAAGAAGAGTTGTTGGATTTTGCAAATAGGACAGCATGTCCGTTGCAGGTCATCGAAAATTTAGTAGAATTGGAAGATACCGACGAACTGATAGAAGGCATAGATGACCTTTGGCCTGAATATGAGGATGTCTTAAACGACGAATATTTTTACAACGACGACGAAGAAGAGCAGTATTTGTAAAGTTGAAAATTGGATTTTGTCGAATATAAGTTGTCGGTTGACGGTGGAGAGTAAATAGGTGTAAGATATTTAGTAATATATTCGGGTATAAAATTTGCTAATAATCCAATTACAAATAAATTGAATTGTTAAATAAGAGAGAGTTATGCTATTTAAATACAAAATAACATCAAGATTCATCAAAATCTCTCTTTGCCTAATTATACCGATACTTTCAGTATCCCTTAATTCTCAGGAAAAAGGGACTGCTTCATTATATCCTTCAAAAAGAAACAGCGAACTTTACGAGATAAATAAAATAATTTTTACAGGTAATATAGCTTATACGGAAGAAGAGCTATCAGGAATAATAACCGAACAAACATCAAAGAGGAATAAAGTCCATGAGTTTGTCGAGTTTTCTTATTTTAGTTTGAAGAGGATAAAAAGAATAAATAAATACCTGCCACCCGGAACTATGGCAACTTTAAGGCATACATTGGAAAGATGGTCACCTGAAATAAGATACTATGACCAGTCTAAAGCCGAAGCCGATATTGAACAAATAAAAGCATTTTATAATCAAAACGGATACCATGAAGTTTCTGTCAGCCATACATTTCTACCGGATATTAAGAGCCAAAAAAATATTTTAACGTTTAATATTCAAGAAGGTGCAAGGTACAAAATAAAGCATATAGTTTATCGGGGTTTGGACTCTATTGTACCGGAAGTTCAAAGAAAGTTCAGAGGAATAAAAAAATTAAAGACAGGGTCTTATTTTATCGAGGAAGATGTCGTAAACGAAATAAGATTGATTCGTCAAGTCCTATTAAATAACGGATATTATACATCAAATTTTTCAACTCCTGTCGTAACTTTAGACACTGCTAATAAATTTGACAGTTTAACCATATTTTTTTTTACCGGGTATAGATACAAAATTTCGCAAATAGTTTTTGAAGACAGTCTTGCCGGACAAAAAATTGTTACTAATACAATGAAATCAAGACAAATGACTTTTGGTGTTGGTGATTGGTACAGCAAAGCAGCAATAGAAGAATCGAGACAAAATCTTCAATCCCTGGGAACATTCGAGTTAGTAAACATTGATACATCTTCACAAATCGGGAATTTAACTGACTCAACACTTCCAATAAAAGTCTTTACAAGGTACAGAAAACAAAATGACTGGGGCATAGATTTTTATTTAAACGAAACTACTGACTATTTTACTAATCTTGGTGTTGGGCTATCTTATCTAAACAGAAACATCGGAGGAATAGCACAGTCACTAAGTATTTTTGCGAGAGGCGAGTTACCGGATATAAGCAGATTATTTAAGAAACCTGAAATGGAATTTCAAACAGGTATTAATTATGCTCAACCTTTACTTTGGAAAATTGAAAATTCAAAGGTTGGATTTGCACTACAGGGACTTTACTCTGTTTCAAAAATATTTACAGACTTACAATTGAATACTGCTTCCTTACAAGTGAAATTCCCAACAAAACTACCTCCATGGACATATTTTAATGGAATTTCATTTGACTTTTTAATTGAATGGCAGATACCTAAAAACTTTAACGATGCTCTAAAATCAGCTTATTCAAAAGTTGATACGGAAATTGACAGCCAAAAGGTTAAAGAAAAATTTAGAATTTATAATTCATTAAATAATTACTATGATAAAAATTCAGGTTATAAACCAACTTCATTTATATTTGGAATATCGTTTTTTGGAGATTCGAGGGACGACCTATTCAATCCGACAAAAGGATATTTTACAAATATTTCAATTGATTCATGGGCAGGACTTGGAATAGCAAAGTACTTAAGACCACAGTTCTCTCATAATTACTTTACCAGCTTGAATAAAAGTACTGTATTTGCTTTAAAAACCCGTGCAGGTTATATTTATTGGTCGGACCAGGATAACTCTTATGTACCTGCAGACCGCCAATTTTTTGCAGGTGGTGCAAACAGCGTTAGGGGTTGGGAATCCCGTCATCTGAGATTCGCAACTCCGGGTATTATTAATGATACTATTGGAGGATATAATGATTTTATAAACGATTATATTGGAAGTCATCTTATATTGGAAGGGAGTTTTGAAGTTCGCTGGAGAATCGGAAGGCCTCGTTGGGCAAGCGAAACTGTTGCGGATATTTTTAATCTGCTTGTTATGACAGGATTTGTTGATTGGGGAAATACTTTCCATTGGATGGCATTTAAAAGCGATGTATATTACAAAGATATGAAGATTATGGATTATATTACGGGACTTGCTGTTTCAGCAGGATTGGGCATAGGTTTTCAAACACCGGTAGGTCCATTGCGTTTTGATTTTTCAATGCCTTTTTATGACCCATCCCCGGGAACCGGTTTGGTTAAATTTGTTCCTAACAGACAAAGTTCTTTGGATTATTTTCAAATTCATTTAGGTTTGGGTTATGCTTTTTAATTAATTTTGTAACAAGGTTTAATGATTTTCGTATAAAACATTGTAAAGACATGTAAGTACATTTTTTTTAATTTAATAATTCATTTGAGAAAGGGTAGAGATGAAATTTTTTGAAATATTTGCGGTAATATGTATCATAGCGCTGATGAATATAAATATTTACGCTCAGGAATCTGATGATAAGGAAGATACTACAGAAGAAAACGTTTGGAATGATGATTTCAGCATGAAATTTTCTGTTAGCCGCCCGACACTCGAGATTACTTATGGTATGGGCGAACCATCCATACATAAGGATTTGTTTAAATCAGGATTTGAACCTACCAATTCTTTGGAAGTAAAACTTGGTTTTGCGAAGAAAGAATCAGAAATATTTGAAGAAGATATTTATGATTACAGTTACAGTTTTATCTCCTTCCAAAATATTACATCAAACTGGAATAAAACCAAAGATGAGACATCAGCTAAAATCAATACGGATGCATGGCAATTTGGATTGGGAACCCAAGGTGGTTATGGTTATAAATTAGGTGAAAAAACTGATTTGTCTTTATATCATTCCGGTGCATGGGTTTGGACAAAAATTGATTTTATGGATACAACGGCAATCCCGGAAGACCAAAAACGAATGGACTATTTTGGAGACAGTTTTAGATTCGGAAATTATTTCGAGGGAGGTATCAATTTTCAGGTATATGAACCTGTCGCGATAACTCTTGCATACCAGCAAACAGTAGTATTTCCCAGACATATGTTTTGGAAATGGACATTAAGCGGCATAGTCGAGGGTATTGGTTCCGGAGCTATTTCCTGGTTTTCAGGCAAGGTCCTAAAGTCCTCACCAACTTGGGGACCGATTGTATATTTCGTATTAAAAAATGTATATTCATACGGATTTAATCAATTAAGAAAGAAAAATATGAATTGGCCAATGAATACGGAAGCTCCACTGATGTATGACAATTATAAAATAGGATTATCGTTTTCATTTTAAATTTGTATGTCATTTTTAAAATATTTAGATAGTTATGAGAAATTTAATTATATTTTCTATTTTATTTTCTATTGTTTTAACCTTACGGTTAACAGCACAGCCCAAAATAGAATTTGAAGGAGGTAATACATATAATTGGGGAAAAGTGAAACCAAAAGATTCTCCTTTAAAGGCAAAAGTAAAATTATGGAACAAAGGAACTGACACTTTAATAATTAAGGAGGTCAAGCCGGGATGTGGATGTACAACGGCACCTCTCGATAAAAGCATTATTCCTCCTAAGAAATATGCTACATTAGATATTACGCTGAAAATAGATGGTTCTTCAGGTTTAGTAAATAAAGATATCAAAATATATTCAAATGCTCCGAATTCTGTTGAATATTATTATATTAATGCTGATGTTTTTAGGGAAATAACAACAGTTGATGAGAGCTATTTTAACTATGGCAGCATATCTCAAGGTCAAGATGTTACAAAAGAAGTGAGGATAAAAAATAATTCTAACAAGCCGATAAAAATAAGAAAGATAGAAGATAAACCTGATTATTGTAAACTTAATATCAAGGAAGGAAGCGTTATCCCGCCAAATGGTATATTAACTATCAAAGCTACAGTTAATGTTCATGCTCCCGGTTATTTTGCTTACTGTTTAAAAATCACTACCTCAGTTTCTAAGATACCTGATTTATACATATCAGCGTGGGGTGATGCTAAATAATGCTTATTAATTGATTTTGATGAAATAAAGTAAATGTTTTATTTGGGAAGTAATCTTGTGAAAGAACAACTTTTTAGTTCACTCCTTATCAAAACGAATAATAACTAATTTATTTCCTTTGCTTGTTATTAACATTCTTCTTAGAGTTAACAAGCCGGAATTGTCAACTTCAATATAACCATCGCGAAGAACATTGCCTCCTGTTTCAATGTTTTGATAATAATAAGAATATTTTCTGTTCACCACAAATTTTTGAAGCCGTCTAAAAGTAATATCCGTAAAAATTGAATCAGGATTTTTTATCGTACCATGAATTGTATTTAAAGGTTGAGAATTAATCATAATCTCATAGTAATCTTCATCATCGGTTATATTATCATCCCAATTCATGAAACCGTTAATTGTTCCATATATATCTCCTGAACCAGGATTGCCATCACCTATAATCCCGTTAGCAGAACAATTAGAAAAAGCGGGGTAACTTTTATTCAGTGCATATTTGTATATTTTTTCAATATTTTCTTCTGTTTTAAATTCCATCACACTTCCCGATGAATGTGACCGGCTATCCCAAAAAAAATAGAAAGCTTGGCGGCTATCATTCAATCTTTTAATAACATCAATTTTTTCAGCCCATCCTACTATATTATCATTCTTTCCGGCAAATATATAAATAACAGGCAGATTGATATGTTCCTTTAATGATGCCAAAAAACCTGTATTCAATCTATTGTAAACAAGTATGCTGTCATTTGTCATCAGGTTTGTTTCCAAATCTCCCCACAACCGGCTTATTACTTTTCTTCTTGGTTTGTTGTAATTATAATAACTGCCGGCGTTAGGGTCGTTTATAAATGAATAATCAAGTTTTGGTACTACCGAATAAACTGCGGCAATCTTTTCAGGAAAACTAAGTGATAATAAAACACTGCCTCCGCCACCCATAGAGCCACCGGTAAGGTAGATCCTGTTTGTATCAACCGGGAATTGTTTACATACCCAATCAATGGTCCAATTTGTTCTTCTTACTGTATAATCCATGACAATACCGGTTTTTGGAATTTCAGTAGGATTGAAAAAATTGAAATTTTGAAGATAACCATACCAATATGAATGATGAATATCGTTTGGTAAAAAATCGTCCGGAGATAAAATCAGTTCATCAGGATTTCTTGTGCCTTTGTCATTTGTTAGAAAATTTCCTTCTCGCCCATGAAGGCAGACGAACAAGGGAATATTCTTTTTGGGGGATTTGCTGATTACAGAAAAATTGTAAGCATAACAATAAGTACTTGTCATGGCAGGATACAGATGATTTTCAAATTTTCCGACCCAGTGAGTATAAATATCTTGTTTATAACCGAATGTGTCAATTGTCATTTGAAACACTGCAGAAACCGGCTCTATTATCTCATAAACAGGATTTTTCGTAGTATTATTACCTTGATTAATCGAAGGAATTATTTTATCTCCCATAAAAGGCATTACTGCATAGTAAAAAGCACCATCAATAGTAGCAGTTTGAACATACAAACATTTTGTATCGTCCAAAGGATTTCCCAAATCATCAATTCTAAAATATACAGGTTTTTGTAATAAATCGGAAAGACGTTTATTTTGACTGCTATTACTATCAATTTTAGCAACAAAAGTATTTTTATTAATATCACTTTCTCTTATAAAAGGAGATGTCGACCGGTAGATATAATATTGAATGTCCTTATTGTCTAATTTATCCCATGTTAAAAATGTTTGCCCCTTTTTGAAAACAGCACGTAAACCTGTAACGGATTGTGCGGAAGCCACTCCTACGAATAACAAAATTAATGTGATAATAAAGACAATTTTTTTAAACATTATAACTAAATCAATTTTTTAATAATAAACCTGAACTTTGAATATTTTTTTTAAATTTATTTTTTACATAAGCAGAATTTGTTCAATTTGAAAAAAAATAAAAATCAAATATAAAAAATATTATTCTAAACGAATAAAGCGTTCAATAGTTATGTCTTCTGAAATATGTTCGTTGATTACTGCTTCCAACCATGGCAAAAGAGTATCATCGGTTTGAAGACAACTGCGGCAATGTCCTTTTGGAAGAATTTTTAGTTCACTATCTTTAAAATCCATAATTTCCAAAACAATGCCATCACGTTGCAATTCAGGGAGAATGACTTCAAATAATTTTTCAATTTTTTGACTTGTTGACATGGAATTGTCATATTTTAACTTGTTGAACTCATTAAAATCTTCTTCCTGAATGAGGGACTCAACATAATTCAATAAAGAAAAATTTTTATTTACAGTAGATTCTTCGGTATTCAGATAATCGAAAAATTCTTTGATTTTTGCTTTTTCAATGTTTTTGAATTCATTAAAAACATTTTTCATTCTCCTGTTATATTCATCAATTGTGATTTTTTTATCCCTCAATAATGAAGAAGCCATAAGCAATGACGATGAAGTTCCATTATTAAGGAATTTGAAATAACTGATTACCGGATGGAATTCGCAATCTACTTTTGCATCACCATGAACAGATTCGTTCCAGTCCAATTCATTTTTCAATACATTTAAAACATCAGTATAGTTATAATCAAAGTAATTGAAAAGCGTAATGAACTCAATTTTATTGTTCATCCTAATTTGTTTATTGCAGTATTTTTTTAAATCAAAATTGACTTCGCCATCCAGGACTTTTAGAAAAATATCTTCCATACAGTATCTTTTATTTCCGTATATGGGGGCTAATTCTAACTTACTTACACCTCCTGCAATAATCAATGATATTTTTTCTTTTTCGGCAGTTTGAAAAATTGAAGTATTAATCAGATGGTTGCAAACAGTACAGATATTCTTTGTTTTATTAAAAAAAACAGAATACATTTTTCTCAACTCTTCTTTATTATATGCAATGTTGATATGTCCGGTTTTAAGTTTTGCAACGGCATTTTTGATGTTTTTCCTTGCAAGAGCCGTTTGAAAACCATTGTTAAATGTAAGCGACAAAGGTCTCATGCCAAATTTTTTAACAGCAAGATATAAAACATAGCTACTGTCTTTACCTCCACTCAAAGGCACAATACAATCATATTTGTCATGTTTATGTTTTACCTTATAAAAGTCCAGTATTTTTTTTAATTCCCTTTCCTTTTCAGGATAATCCCTGCCCAACCATTTCTTTTTATATTTGGTACAAAAATAACAATCCTCAAAACCGGATAGTAAATCTTCGGATAAATTCATGTTACAGGTTTTACATTGTTTTGAATCAGTAATATTCTGCATAATTATTTTGATAAGTTAAAAAGAACATTAATTTTACTTTCCTGACTTTCATAACAAAATACCTTTGAAGCTACTTTGCAAGCATCAACAAATTTCCTGTAATTTTCAATCAGCAAAATGCTTTTAATTGCTTCTGCAATTTTTTCAGGGGAGGAATCAGTAGGAATTACTTTTCCAAACTTATGTTCATCAATTATTTTTTTCATGGCAGGTAAGTCGCTGACAATTGATGGTATTCCGGCAAGACAATATTCAAATAATTTATTTGGTAGCGCCAAACTATTTCCAAAGGTAATAGGTTCGATAAAGCAATTCCCAATATCTGCCGAACATGTCCATTTGTGTAATTCGTCGTAATCAACATTTCCACAAAGAAAAACTCTGTCCTGTACATTGTTTCTTTCAGCTTCAGCTAAAATATTTTCATTGAAATTTCCCGTACCAAGTAAACAAAAAACAATATTATCGAGGTATTTCAATGCACGGATGACAGGCAGTATTCCACGCCCATCCATTAACATACCCTGATATAAAATGATTTTGTCTTCTTTACCGATATTATAATTTTTCCTAAATAAATCGGCTTCGACCGGTTCCCTGTAAGGAGGAAGATTATAAATAACATGAAAAGGAATCTTTCTTTTAAAATGCTTTTTTAAATATTCGGCATCTAATTCTCCGGAAACGATTATTTTGTCAACTTTTTTTATCCAATGCAGTTCAAGTTGAGTTTGCACAAATTGCTTTAAACTTTTATTTGATAAAGAACCAACCGTGGAATAGATTTCACGGGAATCGTAATATAATTTCGCTTTATATGTTTTGGATAAACTTATTGCCGAGCTCAAGGAGAATAAATCCGAAGCCCAATAAGCACTTGCCCGAATATCAAAATTTGCTTTAACAAAACGCTTAAAATGAAGCCATTTTTTATATGCCCTGTCAACGGGAGTTTCCATAACTCTAAAGAAGTCAATATTCTCGTTTTTCAAATTTATTCTGTCTTTTTCTGAACCATAAGAAATTATAGCAACGGTTTTACCTTGCTTAGCCAAAAAACGGGCTAAATTCAAGGTTCTGGCATCAGATTTTACATCCGAAATACTTAAAAAACAAATATCATATTTTGAATCATTGTTCATTTTCAATCACAATTAATTAGTTAGCATCTGGTTTAATAAAATTCACTATTATTGATTTAAAATAAAATTTCAGTGAATAATACAAATTTAAGTATAAGTTACTTAAAAGCAATAAAGATGTTCTTCCATTAATTTTAAATTAAAAATTGTTTCTAAGGAATATATTGAATATATTTGAACGTTAACATTCAACTGTAAATAATTTGTTTTGATTAATTTTTAAAATATTTAGGGAATGACATGAATCCGTTTTTATTTAACTTAGCTTATAAAATCGCTTCCAAAAGGTCAGCGAAACGGGTAGATATTAAGTATAAAATCGTTAATGATGAAGAAAAAAAATTGCTTGTAACTTTCAAATACTATCTGAGCAGTACTTTATTTATAGCGTTAGGAGTGTTATCGGCGGGTTTCGGATTGAAAGGTTTTCTACTGCCTAATACATTTATTGATGGAGGCGTTACCGATATTTCCCTCTTGGTATCAATCAAAACAGGTTTTTCCTTGCCTTTGTTAATCCTGATTATTAATATTCCTTTTTTCATTTTTGGTTTTACGCAAATAGGCAAATGGTTTGTATTCAAAAGTTTTTTTGCAGTTGTGGGGCTTGCACTTGCTTTATTCTTAATCGAATACCCGGTAATGACCAATGACAAAGTGCTTGTATCTGTGTTTGGTGGTTTTTTTCTTGGTGCAGGCATTGGCTTATCCATTCGAGGTGGAGCCGTGATAGATGGGACGGAAATTCTTGCGATATTTACAAGTAAAAAGCTTGGTTTTACCGTAGGAGATTTCATAACTTTTTTCAATGTAATTATTTTTGCTTTTGCCGCTTATCTTCTTTCGGTAGAGCAGGCGCTATATGCAATTCTCACTTACCTGGCGGCATCGAAAACAGCTGACTTCGTTATTGAAGGGGTTGAAGAATATACAGGGGTTCATATAGTATCCAAGTTTTCCGATGAAATTCGCTGGATGATTATTAATAAATTAGGCAGAGGGGTTACAGTACTGAACGGTAAACGTGGATTTTCGAAGGAAGGGGAAGAACCCGAACCAATCGAGATGCTTTATGCCGTAATGACACGGCTTGAGTTATCAGGATTGAAAAAAGAAGTACAAAAAATTGACCCGAATGCTTTTATGACAATGGTATCAATAAATGACATAAAAGGAGGAATGATTAAGAAAAGAACGATAAAAGATTGACCATACCACACTATAAAACATTTTATTACTATATTCATGTAAGGTTGCTCTGCTTTTAAAAAAAGTAAAAGAATCTAATAGATATAATGAATTCTTAATTCCACATTCCTAATTTCCAATTAAAATAACCTTTCCCGTCTTAACCACTACTCCATCACAAGAAATCATATACAAATAAGCACCTGTCGACAAAGCAGAAACGTCATAAGGAACATACAAAGTGCCGGCGCCCGAACTCAACTCATGCTCAGCCGCTACATTACCCATAATATCGCAAATTTGCAGTTTGTATTTGCGGTGTAAAGCATCTTCAATACTGATTAGTATTTTTTCTTGTGTCTGACGGATATTTATTTTTGGATTTTGTGAAATTTCCTCTACATCCGTTGTATCAGGTGGAAACATAAAAAAATCGCCTTCGTACCTAAAAATTCCCGCATCCCAAGTGCCTATAAGCGGCGTGCGCCCTGCCCAGCAAACGAGCATCTTCCTTGCGTTATCCATAGCGTTTGGTGTCGGTTCGTAAACCCAGTTATCGCCGCCGTCATTTGTCATTGCTATTTTACCGTAAAAGCCGACTGCTATTCCGTTATTCTCGTCTGCAAAAGAAATATTATTATAAAAACCTATTTGAGGGTATTTAAATTCTTTATGAATTAGTTCCCAACTTTGACCGCCATTATTTGTTTTATAAATAATATCAAAATAATTGCCATCATGTGTTGAATCATTTCGTGAACCACAACCAAAACCTAATGTATCGTTAACAAAATACAAGTTCTTAACAGCATCTATCCAATTATTTGAATCTCGCCCGAAGTATGAAACAGTATCCCATTTGTTTTCATTTAGATGATATTTCACAAATGCAAAACCTTTGCTATCATTCCAACGAATATTAGCAACATAAGTCATTACAACTGTGTTTGAATCCATAAAAATCGGAGAATAATAGACTTGTTCAGTACTAAGTTTCGGATACCTCTCAAAAGTTTCCCATCCATCAGTAGTGGTGTAATAACTGTATTCGTCTGTAACAAAACCAATAAGTGAATCCCACATTGATAAATTTGATAATTCTACAAATCCAGTCCCAATTTGAATCAATTGAAATGTATAACCACTATCATTACTTTTCCATAAATTTAAATATGTATCCTCAATAAAAAAATAATTTTTAGCATCAGGTGAAACACCAGTTACTAATGCAGGATATCGTTTAATATCGTTTTCATATATTAAAAACCAACTTTTCCCTTGGTCTGTTGATTTGTATAATACAGGAGTTGACGGGTGGTCAATAAGAGCAAAGCAATTATTGCTGTCCGGACAATCTATTGATTGTACTTTATAAATAATATCACTCGGCGCAACAAGGTTCCAATTAGCAAACAAGAAACTCGTTGAAAGCATTATTACCATAACGAATATATAAAACTTGATTTTATTCATTAAAATCCTATTTTTATATTTTACCTAATTATATACATCTTTCCTTTTCTAACTGATATTCCATCCAGAGAAACATGATATACATATATACCGCTTTGCAAATTTGATATATCAACAAATATAGAATTTAATCCTTTGTTTAAATTTTCTGATTTAGCAAATAACAATTCACCTTGTAAGTTATAAATTTTTTTATCAAAGTTTGAAATTATTTTATTTAAAATGTTTAACATATATTTAAATCCTAATAGACAATTCCAAATACCCGTCCAAACCAATTTCAACTATCTTTTGAAGAGTTGAAAATCTGACTTCCTTAACATTGTTTTCAATTTTTGAAATATAAGATTTTGTGGTTCCCGCTTTCAAAGCTAATTCTTCTTGCGTTAATCCTTTCTCGAGACGCAATTCCTGTATCATTGCTCCAATCCTGAATGATTCATAACCGGATTCCAATTCGTCCCTTTTTTCAGTACCTTTTTTTCCATAGTGTTTATCTTTGAAATCGCTGAGCGTTATATATCTTTTATTTTTTCTCATCTTCATAGTCCTTTTTAATTTTTATCGCTTTAATAATTTCTTTTTTTGGAATATTATTTGACTTTTTTTGAAAGCCGTTTATTATTATTATTAATTTATCATTGTCAAAAAAACAAAAAATCCTGAAAATATCATTGCCCTGCTGTACCCGAATTTCATAAATGCCATCAGTTCCCTCAATGTGTTTTAAATATTTTTCAGGAACAATTTTAAAATCTTCGATTAATTCGAGAGTCCATATTATTTTATCCTTAACTTTATCTCTTAACTTTACGAAGAAATTTTCAAAATAAGCTTGATAAAATACCACAGTTCTATATTTCTTTTTATCTATCATTACGCAAATATAACAAAAGTTTCACTATAGTGCAACTATTATTGTATATATTATTATATCTTAGTTCAAAATCCAAGCCGCAGATATTTGAACTGAACAGAAAAATATTTTTTGAAACGATGATATAACATCTAACTGTTTAATTATATTTTTTATAACTATATTAATATATATTTTTCAAAATTCCTAATTTTTTTGGACTTAATGGAAATTATTAATCAAGCAGATAGAGTTTTTCAATGTTTTTCAAATTTAATTTCATAATTTTAATGTTTTGAATTTTAATAATGGATTGAAAATGTTTAAAACTGATATATTGGTAATCGGGACAGGGCTTGCCGGAGCTATTGCGGCTTTGACTGCGGCAGATAACGGTGCTAAAGTAATAATGCTGACCAAAACTGAAGAAATTCTTAGTGGTAATACACCTCAGGCACAAGGTGGAATAATTTATAAGGGCGAACATGATTCTCCTGCCAAACTTAAGAATGATATTCAGGAAGCCGGAGATGGTATTTGCTGGGAACCGGCTGTTGACCAGCTTTGCAACGAAGGACCGGGAATGGTTAAAGAACTACTGATTGATAAATATTTCGTGGAATTCGACAGAGACAAAAACAATGATTTGGACTTAACAGCCGAAGGAGCTCACTCCGAACCAAGAATTATTCACTCAAAAGACCAAACAGGCGAGAGCATACAGAAAAGAATTATAAAGGAACTTTTAGCAAATAAAAATATAAAAATTTATACCAATCATACTGTTGTAGATTTACTTACTTTGTCCCATCACTCAAAGAATTTGCTGGATATTTATGAAAAACCTGCTTGTTTCGGTGCTTTGGTACTAAACAACAAAGAAGGCAGGACTTTTCCAATATATGCATCGCAAACGATTTTAGCAACAGGCGGTTTAGGACAAATATACCGTCATACTTCAAATTCACCCGAATCTACGGGAGACGGAATTGCCCTTGCCTGGCGTGCCGGTGCGAGATGTTTCAATTTGCAATATATTCAGTTCCATCCTACAACACTTTATCATGCAAGGGACAGATTTTTAATTTCCGAATCAATGAGAGGTGAAGGGGGCAAACTAATTGACAAAAACGGAAACGAATTTATGCACAGATTTCACGAGCAGGGGTCATTGGCTCCGAGGGATATAGTTTCACGAGGAATACATCAAACTTTGCTCGAAACAGACCATCCTTGTGTGTATCTTGATATTTCTTTCAAGCCCTCCGATTGGATTAAGGACAGGTTTCCAAGAATATATCAACATTGTAAAAATGCGGGGATTGATATAACATCAGAACCAATTCCCGTCGTTCCTGCGGCACATTATTCCTGCGGGGGTGTTGGCGTTAACTTAAACAGCAGGACATCATTAAGAAGGTTGTATGCCGTTGGCGAAGTATCATGTACGGGTGTTCACGGTGCCAACAGGTTGGCTTCCACTTCCTTGCTTGAAAATGTCGTTTGGGGCTATAGAGCCGGACTGGATGCCGCTGTACATAGCCGGAACGACCATTATGTACCTGAAATTTATGAATGGAAGGATGAAGCCGAATATATGGACCCGGCATTGATTGCACAGGATTGGACAAATATAAAAAATACTATGTGGAACTATGTCGGTTTGATAAGAACAAGACAACGTCTTCTCAGAGCCGCTACAATACTCAGGCATTTACAAACAGAAATCGAACAATTTTATCAGAAAGCACGAATGACAAGACAGTTGATACAATTAAGAAACGGAGTACAAACTGCAATTGCCGTAACTTTTGCTACACTCGAAGCAAGAGAAAGCAAAGGTTCTCATTATCTTGCAGACAAGGAGATTAGAAATGGACATTGATTTTGATTCTGAATTATTATGGGATATTTGGTATTATTTTATTTTATATGGTACAATCGTAATTTTTGGATTGTCATTACTTAGCAAATTTTTACTTTATACTAGTTTAAATAGACATTTAGGCAAAAATTATCAATCTTTACCCGATTTGTCCAAAACAAATAAATGGAGAAAATATCTTTTATATCTTATGATTTTACTTTCCTTCCTAATGTTGATGTTTACTTTGCTTCGAATGGAATCATTCCTATATCTTATTCCCGTTCTATTCGTAACAGGTATTGTTTATTTGAATGGAAAAATAAAAGGGAATTTCTGGGATATATTGACTACTTTTTTTTATGACGAAAAGGGATTTTGCCGGTACCCCGGAAGAAATAAAATTTTTTCTCTTTCATTTTACAAATGGAGCAATGTCGAAAAAGTAAAAATCAAGAAATCCGGTTCTGTTAAAGAATTTAAAGTTAAAATTAAAGAAAAAAAAGGATTTATTAAGATTCGAAGCCGGAAAAAAGATGCAGAATCAATCAAAAATATTTTTATTGAAAAAGGAATTGTTGTAGAATAAATTGGAGTAATAATGTTTACAGATTATTTTGATTACAGTTTTTTCCCTGTTGAAAGTGTTCTTGTATTACTCATTATACTATACATTCATCTTAGAATTAATAAAGTGCTTGGAAAAGAAAGGAAGATACTGCCTTTTGTCAACAAAACATTCAAATTGATGAATTATGTAGTTGCTTTCTTTGTCCTGTTTTTTATTGTCATTGCATTTATCGATATCATTTACTATAGTCAAACCATTTTTGTCATTTTTGGTCCATTCCTTCTATGGCTTACTTATTATATCTTTTATAAAAAAATAAACGGATTCAATTATAACGACAAAGGAATTGTAATCCCAACCATTTGGGAAACATTCTGGGGCTTTGAACCTATTAAATGGGAAAATATCAAAAAAGTTGAAATTGATAAAGATATCAGTCAAAGCTTGTATGGTTTTTATATTCATACCAAATCAATTAAAATGCCAATCCGCTGCTGGATTGAACGAAAAAATTTGGATGAGATAAAAAATTTATTTTCGAAATATAATGTAGATATTGTTAGTTTGTAAAGTTCTTACTTTGCAAGTTGTGTTCTCCATTTATTATTATTATTTATTAAAAACTGCAATAGAAAACTAAAGCCCAATTTATTATAACGACTGCCGCTATTAATGCTATTCGCGCGAGGATTCTCAACCATTTTTGGGGTATTTCGCCGAAGGCATTTCTGTTGAAATAAACTACCGCATCGAACCAGATAAAGCCAAGAAGAATATAAATTCCTTCGGCAATTGATTCGTTCATTTGTTTTTCTATCAAAGTAAATAAATTCGATACTATGTAGAAAATCAATATTGCGATAATATTTGTTTTTATAATTTTTTGCATATTTATCAGGCAAAAGACACTTCTCTGTTGTTAATTATGCTATCGAACATATTAAATGAAAATTTCTTGGCATCCATGACTTCCAATATTACGGGAGTACCTTCCTTTGAATAGTGAATAATCATATCACCTGATTCTTCGGCATAATCAACGGGAGAATCGTTTAATTCGATTAATAAAATATCAACATCTTTATCATATTTAATTTTTTTCATGATATATTCCACGTTCTAAGCTATCACAAATTGTGATACCAAATTATTCTTCAACAATTTCATTCAGTCCTTCGATAATTTTGTTAACAGTGCCGGTATCGAGGGAACATATTTTTTTACTTAATCTTTCTGTTGATAAAGTTCTTATCTGGCTTATTTTCACCCAGGATTTCTTTGGCATTTTCCTTTCATTTAATTCCAATGTAAGCGGAAATCCGGCTTTTTGTGGTTGGCTCGTTATTGCCATAGCTATTACGGTACCTGATTTTTCATTGAAAATCTCATGGCTAATTACCAATATTGGACGTTTTCCGGCTTGTTCGTTACCGATAACCGGGTCTAAATCTGCCCAGTAAATATCACCTCTTAATATTCGGGCCATTGTTCTTTCTCCAAATCCATTCCTTCTTCTGCCAAAGATTGTTCAAAAGCGGAATCAAGTTTTGCACATTCAATTTTCAATCTGTTCTTTTTGATTTTATCAATTTTATCACGAACTGCTAACTGAATTGCCTGGCTTCTGCTGGCAAATTTTTTTTTGCTGACCAAACTGTCCAATTCAATCAGCAAACCTGTATCTAATGTAATCGCAATCTTCGCTGTTCTCATATTTTACTCCGGTATTACTATTTATCATACCAAATTTAAGAAATAAACGTGAAATGAAAAAATTTATTTTTCACTTTTCATTATTCATTATTCACTAAATTTCCCTCCCCTTTTCGACGTTTACAGAAAGGACTTCTTTTATGCTGTTTGTTGTCAATAAAGAAATTATTCACTATTCAGATCAATATAATCTATATAAGCACCATCCTCAGTGAAAAACATTACGTAAATTCTTTTAAAATACCTGCAATAATGGTAAATCAATCCTCTTGGATAATTTACAATATAATCATATCTACCATAATTAGGATGTATTTTTCCATTAAAGTCAATTTGAACTATTTCTTTCAACTTAACTGTTTTTTATCGTAAATATGAATGTAATGTTTACAGCTGTCATAGATTATTGTATTATCAGCATTGTCTGGATAATCTAAATAATTAATATATATATTTTTATCATTCACACCTAATACTCTAAGTTCATAATTATTATCTGATTTATATTTAAATAATTTGAGCTTTTCAATTTTTGAGTTATTTAAAATAGAAACAATTTTAAGACTATCATCATTAAAAGTATATAACAATTTATTATCAAATGTATAAAAAAACTCTGCATATTCATCAAGTGCTGTAACAGTGTCAAAATATTTATTTTTTATATCAAATACCGCTATAAATTTAAATGCTTGGTTATAAATAAATATTTTATCTTCCTGTGTGTTTGAATGCATATTTGCGGCATCGAAACTTTCGAATATTATTTGATTTTTATTTAAATTAAGTATAGAGAATTTTTCTCCAGATAAATACATTTTGGTAGAATCGAACATAATTTGGTCATAAACAAAACCTCCCTCGTTAAGACTTCCACGATAAAAACGATCATGAAAAGTTGGACAGATTTTTTTAAATTTCAGCAAATTAAATTTTTTATATAGTGTACCATCGGCTTTATATAAAAACATATAGTTAAGAGTATCCTCAACTTGATAATTAATCAGTATCTTTTCATCCTTTGTAACATAAAAAGTTCGTGGAAATCTATCGGTATAAGTGAAAATCGGATAATCCAATTTAATTTTTTTTGTAACTTTTACTTTCTTTGTTTCGATATCTTCACCAAAAGAAACAAAAATATTAAAGCAAATTATCAGAATAATAACTGTTTTTAATTTCATTGTTTTCATTATTTTCCTTCAATATTTTTCATTATTCACTTTTCACTTTTCACTAAATTTCCCTCCCCTTTTCGACGTTGACATAAAGGAGTTCTGTAGTGGTGAAAATGAGGATAAGAGATTTGCATGAATATATAACTGAAAGAAATTCATATTTTAACTTGTATTATTTAAAATATATTAAATTAATGTATGAATCATAACCATCGAATTCTGTCTGTAATGTAATTTTTGTTTGACCATTAAATGTATAAAATAACCACTCTGAAGTACGATTGAAACCATCAGAAGAATCTTCATATTCATATTTTGGACTACCGAATTTTTCAGATATTTTTTTATGTATTATATTAAATGTTGATTCGAGGGTACCCTTTGTCTTAAAATTTATGGAAGTCATGTCATATTTTCCATCGTCATCAAAAGAATGATGTAAGTTATCAACAGAAACACCAGCTATTGATAAAACTTTATAATAGAGTAATTGTTCACTTCCACTTGGATATGGCAAGGCTTCACTTCTTTCTTTCATAAGTTTTTTTATTGTCATCTTGCTCGCATTTTTAGGTAAATCCCAAAAACCCAAATAACCAGCATCCAAATCTTTATAAATATAAATACTCTCTGTAGGTATCCCGGATTTTTCATTATCATTAGTTACTAATTTTTCTAAATATTCTTTGAATAAAGAATCCTTATCAGAGATTTCGGTGTTTCTTTTATAATAATCTTCTTTTTCGATTTTTACAATAAGTGTATGTAATATGTATTCATCGAGTCTTTTAGTAATCCTTAAACTCAATAAATAGATATTTGTATCAATAAATTTAATCCAGACATAATATTTTCTAAATTTATTTTCTTGTTTATATAAAGTGGAATCAAAATCACGATTGTTCTTGGAAATCAATTCATCGGAATACGTAATCACATCATTTTCATCATGAAATATATAAGATATACTCCCAGCTATTAATTTGTTCTTTATAAATATAAAAAAAGCACAGTTAGTTTCTTGATTTTCATATTTCGGAATATAATAAATTTGTTCTAATCCATTTTCATGTTCCCTCTTGGTCTCTTCAATTAGCTTAAAATTTTTATTCTTTTTGATTTGTTCCAATATTTCACTTTTATTTTCACCGATACTAAATCGGAGGAATTTTGAATAATCCGGATTTTCAGCAGAGCATTTATTGAAAAACAAAAAAAATGATAATATAAATATATACCTTTTCATTACCCCTCCTTCAATTATTTTTTTCTTTTAGGATGTTGTAAATATAACCTATTTCCTGTCGGATTTCAGCTATTGCTTTGAATGCTTTGAATGATGCGATAATCCATTTGATACCTATTACGATTATTGATAAAATTATTATGAGAACAAATACAGTCTCAACTCCTGCCGGTAAACCAAACATATTCCCTCCAGAATAAATATAAATTATTTCTACAAACTTAACATTTAATTATTATATTTCAAAGTAATTCTCACCAACATGTGAATAACAAGTTCTTGTTAAAAAAGTAACAAAGTATTTTTCACATACAAGAAAATTAATACGATAAGTAAAGACCGAAAAAGAAACTTGATATTAAATAACTTCAACAAATAATTCTTTCGATAATTCTTGCTTTCCTTCTTTCTTTAACACCCAATTCCATATATAAAAGGTATTAAAAACATACATTTTAATTTTTTTATAATCAATATCAAATAATCCGATAGCTTTTTTTTTGTTGATATGTTTTGATAGATTAGAATATTTTTCATTCATTTCCTTTAAAATTAAATAAGCATCGTTTTCTTCAACTTCCAAATTCCAAGCACTACCATTGTATAATTCTAACAATGTGGGTGTGTGATCTTTCCCAGATTTATCATTCATTCCTCCTAGTATTAAAAGGCTGTTTGATAAATGATTAATAATTAAGATTCCTTCTTCTATTTCATTTGCCGTAAAATTATTTTCTGATAAATCAACAAATTTTTCAATGGCGTCAAATAAATATCTAAGTTGCAAATTTACAATTTTGTCGTCTTTGTAATCTTTTTTTAACCTATAATATTTTATTTTATAGTCTTCACCTGAATTTAATGAAGCTATACACATTTTTTTTTCAATCTCATTATAAAATTCCATTTTATAGTTATCAATAAAAATACAAAAATAAACATAAAAAGAAAACCAAAAAGTATTCTGTTAAAAAATGAAAGACAGAAAATTATTCATTGTTCACTTTTCACTAAATCACCCCATAACCCCCTTCAACACTCCCTCATACTCCTCAACCAATCTACTTACTGATGTTGAAAATGCGCTGTTGATTGTGAATGTTTCCTTTGTTACTTCGCCTATTTTTCGATAAGCGATATTGTTTTCTTTGCAAAGCTGTTGAATTTTTTGCTCGTTGTTTTTGTTGAGGGATACAATAACTCTTGAATGGGATTCACCGAATAATTTTCCGACTGTGATGTTATCACCTAAATCAATTTCAGCAGCTAAATTGTTTTCCGAATGAATTGCTTTTTCTGCAAGGCAAACAGCCAAGCCGCCTTCACTGCAATCATGTGCGGAATTAATTAGCTTTTCTCGTATGGCAGTAATTATGACTTTTTGCAATCTGATTTCCTCGTCAATGTCAAGTATTGGTGCTTCACCGGTAACAAGTCCGTGAATTTGTTTCAGCCACTCGGAACCGCCAAGCTCTTCCCTGTCGTTGCCAATCAGGTAAATCACATCTCCCTCATTTTTAAATCCGCAGGACATTCTTTTGTCCAAATCATCAATCAATCCGAGCATGCCGATTGTCGGTGTCGGAAAAATCGCCCTGTTTTTAGATTCGTTATGGAAACTGACATTGCCGCCTGTAACGGGAGTATTCAAAGCACGGCAGGCATCACCCATTCCGCGAATAGCTTCCTTGAAAGTCCAGTAAACTTCGGGGTCAAAAGGATTACCGAAGTTCAGGCAGTTGGTAATAGCAACAGGTTCGGCACCCACGCAAACCACGTTTCTCGCCGCTTCCGCAACTGCCGCCATCGCTCCCATGTATGGATTCAAATAAACAAAACGGCTTGCACAGTCAGTACATGTTGCAAATCCCTTACCCGGGAGTTCCTTAATTCTCATAACAGCGGCATCGCCTTTGATGTTGACTGTATTTGTCCTGACCTGAGAATCGTACTGCTCGAAAACCCAACGCTTCGAAGCAACAGCAGGAGATTTTATTATTTTCCAAAAAGATTCCTCAAGTGAAAGGTTTGTTTTCAATTTTGAAATATCGAAATTACGTGTTTCCTTAAGATATGTGGGCTCTTTTGCTTCCCTGACATATTGCGGAGCGCCACCACCTAAAACCAATGGTTCTGCGGGCATTTCGCAAACCAATTTTCCGTGTCTGCTAATTCTCAATATTCCGTCATCTGTTACAACACCGATTTGTGTCATCGGGACATCCCATTTATCGCAAATTTCCTTCGCTTTGGCTTCCATTCCTTTTTTAATTACGAATAGCATTCTTTCCTGGGATTCGGAAAGCATAATTTCATAAGGAGTCATGTTCGGTTCTCTCATTGGCACTTCATCTAAATCAACAATCATTCCCATGCCGTTCGGAGCACTCATTTCGGAAGTCGAGCATGAAATACCTGCGGCACCCATGTCCTGTACGGCATCAACAACTCCTGCTTCGATTAGTTCTAAAGTTGCCTCGAGTAAAAGTTTTTCAGAGAATGGGTCACCTACCTGAACAGTCGGACGCATATTTTCTGATTCATCGTCAAATTCACGGGATGCCAATAGTGAAGCACCATGAATACCGTCACGCCCTGTACTACTGCCGACAATAAACACAAGATTTCCAACACCCGTAATTCTTGCAGAAGCGGTTTTATTGGTTTTGACTATACCCACAGCCATTGCATTAATCAAGGGATTATCGAAATAGCAGTCTTCGAAATAAACTTCACCTGCGACTGTAGGA
>JAZDIP010000053.1:0-52380 GCA_043804925.1 bacterium
ACTGTTAAAAGATGATAACCGGTTAATTCAACAAAATTATTTTGCTTATGAAAATGAGTATGGTAGCGGTAATTGGAAACCGTTTACATCCATAACAGGCAATCCTGCATATTCATATCTAAATCATGCCGGAACTATACACGGGTATAATACATTTACACGGGGTTCTTTTGTACCTATGCTCAGGATTTATATGAACGGCAGTCATTATCAATGGAAAGAAAAACCAAACGATGTAAAGGATTTGATTGTTGATGGACTTTTCAAAATATCACCAAATCCGGCGAGTGAATATATTGAAATAAACATAGGAGCAGACAGCAGACGGCAGACAGCAGACGGGGAAATGCAAGGCGATATTCACGTTTTCAATATTCTCGGACAATGTGTTTCCAACCTCACCCCTAACTTCTCTTACACACCCCTTACCCCTCTCGAGAGAGGAGTTAGGATTGATGTTTCAGGATTGCCGGAGGGGATGTATTTTGTTAGAATTGCTGATAAAATCAATAAGTTTATTAAGGTGAATTAGAAAAAAACATCCGGTAAAATATTTCAGGTTTTATTTAATGAAAAAATTTGATTAATCCATTCAATCCAAATTTCTAAAAATATTTCCTTAATTCTACGAAATTATTTATGAATTTTTGTAATTGAGTAATAATTCCCTAATTTATATTTAATAATTTATAAATTATTCATAGAATTTTATCAAGAAATGGGCAATATTAATATATGATGCTTTTTAAAAATATTTTGTTATTTGTTTTTCTGCTTGTGGTTGCATCAATAAATGTATCGCTTTCACAAAACAATACAGGGAAAATCACCATCGTGGTTAATGGTTTTAAAAATAATACTGGGAAAGCCCGTATTTTAATTTTTTCTGATAAAGAAAAGAAATACTATCCTTCAGAGCATAAAAAAGCTTATGGAAGATACATTGTACCAATTAAAAATAAAAAAGTTACTTTTACATTTGAAAATTTACCTTTTGAAGATTATGCCATAAGCGTACATCATGATGAAGATAATAATGGAAAAATAAATACAAACTGGCTTGGTATTCCAAACGAAGGGTTAGGAGCATCAAATGATGCCAAAGGAAATTTTGGTCCCCCAACTTTTGAACAAGCTAAGATAAGTTTAAGTAAGGAAGAATTAAAATTAGAAATTAATATGATGAACGATTTGTTCTAACATGGAGATAATAAAATGGGAAGAAAAAAAGTAATAATCATAGGTGCAGGTCCCGGTGGATTGACTGCAGGAATGATTTTATCCAATAAAGGATTTGATGTGGAAATCTATGAAAAAAATAACATTGTTGGTGGCAGAAATGGTTTCATTAAGGCAGGAGATTTCACGTTTGATATAGGTCCTACATTTTTTTTGATGAAGGAATTATTAGAAAGAATTTTTAAAATGTGTTCCCGCGATTTAGGCGATTACGTAAAGATACAAAATCTTGACCCAATGTACAGATTGGTTTTTAATGATAAGACTATAATTGCATCAACTGATAAAGAAAAAATGATCGTCGAAATTGAGAGAGTATTTCCAGGGTCATCAAAAGGTTATATGGATTACAATGAAAGGGAAAAGAAGAAGTATGATAGACTGATTCCCTGTCTTGAAGTGCCTTATGGGAAATTAAAAGATTATTTTTCTTCCAGATTGGCAAAAGCATTACCTTATCTCGATTTACATAAAAACCTGTTTGATGTGTTAGGCAAATATTTTGATGATGATGAGTTAAAGATTTGTTTCACATTTCAGGCAAAATATATTGGAATGTCCCCTTGGGAAGCTCCCGGTTTGTTCAGTATTTTATCATACATAGAACATAGTGGCGGTGTTTTTCATATCGAAGGAGGATTGAATAAATTATCACAAGCAATGGCAAAAGTAGTTGATGAGTTTAATGGAAAAATACATTTATCACAAACGGTTGTAAAATTGATTGTTGAAGATTCTGTGGCAAAAGGTTTTATTCTTGAAGACGGGACAGGAATTAAAGGAGATTATGTTATTATAAATTCCGATTTTGCTCATTCTATGAAAACTCTGGTTGATGAAAAACATAGAAAGAAATATACTGACAATCATCTGAAAAACATGAAGTACTCTTGCTCAACCTTCATGTTATACTTAGGTCTTGATAAAATTTATGAAGATATAAATCATCACAATATCTTTTTTGCGAAAGATTATAAAAATAATGTTGCTGAAATAGTTTCGAATTCGATTATTCCTGAAGACCCTTCTTTTTATGTTCATAATCCAAGTGTAATTGACAAAACTCTTGCTCCTGAAGGAAAGTCCTCAGTTTATGTATTAGTACCAATTGGGAATACAAGCGGTGGAATTGATTGGGAAAAGCACAAGGACTCTTTTAAAGATAAACTGTTAAAATTGCTTGAAACCAAAGCCGGAATGAAGGATTTAAAAAATCACATTGAAGAAATTAGAATTATTACTCCTAATGATTGGTTAAATAAGGTTGGAATATATAACGGAGCAACATTTAATCTTGGTCATAACCTTGGTCAAATGTTATATTTCAGACCGCATAATAAGTTTGAAGAATTTCGAAATTGCTATTTGGTAGGTGGGGGTACACATCCAGGGAGTGGATTACCAACAATTTATGAATCAGGAAGAATTTCCTCTGAACTGATTTTACATAAAGAGGGATTGAGTTTAAATGTATAATATCTTTCAGAAGATAATTTATTCATCAGAATTTCAAAAAAACATTTAAATGCAAATATGTTATGCCAAGAAAAAATCCTGAACTGAATAAAATCGGAAGAACTGAAGTACGAAAAGAAAAAATTATGGCTGTGCTCGAAAAGCGACAGCCGACTTTAACTGTTGTTGCTGAAAATATTACTGACCCGCATAATTTATCAGCTATGCTCCGTTCATGCGATGCTGTCGGTGTGCTGGAAGTATGTTTGGTTTATGATGGAATGCAACCTTATCCTAAACTTGGAGAAAAAAGTTCGGCAAGTGCTAAAAAATGGGTGAAAATCAGAAAATTCAAGTCAATAAAGGAATGTTACTCTGCTCTGCATTCAGAAGGAAAAAAAATATATTCCACTCATTTGGGAAAAGTATCTATTTCCTTGTATGATTTGAACTTAACTCAAGCGGTCGCCTTGGTTTTCGGCAATGAACATACAGGTCTTTCTGAAGAAGCAACCGAATTAGCAGATGCAAACTTTATGATACCACAAGTAGGTATGATTCAAAGCTTAAATATATCTGTTGCCTGTGCTGTCAGCTTATATGAAGCATTCAGACAACGGTCGAATGCAGGAATGTATGGGTCATCACAAATGACGGAAAAACAATTTTTAGACAATTTCGACTTCTATTTAAAAAAATAATTTAATAAATTTTGCATCTTTTTTATAGTTTTCGTGTTATTAGTTTATATAAATAATATATATTAAAAAATTGATGAAAAAAATGACGGGATATACAGACGAGGAGCTTATAGCTTTACTCGATGACAATCAGAATTTGTCTGAGAGGGCTTTTCAGGAATTGTATAACCGTTATTCGTCAATGGTGCATGCTTATTGCATGAGGGTTTTGAACGACCAGGAACTGGCAGAAGATTTTTTTCAGGATACCTTTATCAGGTTTTTCCAGCATGTAAAAGCCAGCCATGAAGCGACAAATGTTCCGGGCTTTTTGATTACAATAGCAAGGAATTTGCTTTTGAATTACAAAAGGGATAAAAGGACCATGGTCTCTTTAAATGGATTTGACGTAAGAACCGAAAAAAACCAGAACTACGAAAACAGGGAATTGTTGGAGTTGATAACCTACGCTATGGATTTACTCGATTTCGAATACAGGGAAGCCTTCGTTTTAAGAGAATACGATGGTTTGCCATATACTGAAATAGCAGAAATCACAGGTACAACTTTAACAAATGCAAAATCGAGAGTATTCAGGGCAAAACAAAAAATCAAAGAGGTTTTACAGCCCTATTTACAGGAATTTATTTAAGAGAAAATTTTTAAAAATGGTGATAAAATGGAATATTCAGAATTAATACATGAATTTACGGACGGAACACTTGAAACCGTAAGGGAGCCCGAATTGTTCAATGTGCTTGCATCCAACGATGAGTTGAGAACAGAGTTCAAGCAACAGCTTGCAATGAAATCAGCGATTCGGACGGATGCAAAGGCATATACTCCTGCGGCTCAATCCACGTTAAATATATTTTCTTCGTTGGGATTTGTTCCTCCTGCACCTATTTCAGCAGTTACAACCGGCTCTACCGGAATGATGACTGGCAGTGCAGTTAAATCAGCAGGATTCTTCTCAAAATTTGGTACCGCTTTGATTACCGGAACTGTAGCAGTTGTTTCAACCGGTTTAATTGCTTATTGGATATTTAATTCACAAATAGATAATTTAAAGAATGAAAATAACAAGCTAACTGTTCAAATGCAAAATATTAAAAAGCAGAATGAAATTCCATTAGTACAGAATTTTGCTAAAGATGAAGCAAAAGAGAATTCAGCTAATAAAAGTAAAGCAGTCGAGCCGGAAAAGGTTAAAATTAAGTATGTATATATTACGAAAAAAGAAGACAGAAGTCAGAAGACAGAAGACAGAAGTCAGAATGACGGAATGACAGAAGGACGGAATGACGGAATAATGGAAGGACGGAATGACGGAAAGATGGAAGAAACAGATAACAGACAACAGATAACAGATAACGGAGAACTGATAACAGAAAACGAAGTAACATTTAACAATTCACAATTATTTGGACCTGCTAATTTTGCTCAAGGATTGTATTCCTTGAATTCTTTTAATGAACAGACACGAATGAATAGGATTAATCCTACAGTACAATTTGATGACAGCTATATTGGAAGCGTGAGAGAAGATTTGGGATTCTCTCTTGAAATAGTGAATATGGAAAACTGGTTTGATATATCACCAACAATTTCTCCTAAAGAATATAATAAATTCAATAATACTTCAATTACTCTTTTATACTCATTTTTAGAAGATTTTCAGGTTGGGCTTGACTATAAACGAGAAACTTTTTTCCAAAGATTTGAAGGTAAAAATGAAAAAGGAGACCTTTATCGCTACGAGCAGCAACCTAACTTCACCAGTTATGGAATGGTGCTGAGATACGCAAATAAAGACTTCAGTCTCTGGGATATTTATCCTTATGGTCAATTTGTGTTAGGTGCAACTAACGTTGGATATATTCTCAGATACGGAGGAGGTCTGAGATATTCTCCATTTAATAATTTGTCATTCGTTCTTGGTGTTGGTTCGTCCAGTTTATTTTATAAACACGACGGTTCACCATGGCAGTCTAACAGGTATGATTTGAATTACGGAATATCATTTGAGTTTTAATATGAAAAAATTGATAATGTTTATAGCACTAATTACAGTTGTAATATTAGCAGCATGCGATAAAGATCCTTTAGGGATAGAGGACAATATTATTATCACTAAATTGACAGAAGATGAACCAATCCCTGAAGTGAAAACTGAATTTGAATCCGACACAGTCATTTGTGAATTTATTGAAAAAATTAAATTGATAAATTCAAACGATACTTTGTCGCTACGATGGAGTCCTTTATTGATAGATGCATCAGCAGTTATTGATACTTTGGGTGGTTTAACTTTAATAAATTTTGTAATCAATACTCAACGATATACAGATTCATTGGCAGAATACAGAAAAGAACACATACTCGGATTTCACTTGAATCTTGACTCATTTGACATAGTTGAACAATATACGGCAGAGCAAAATAATCCGAATTACAAATCACAGCTTAGTTTACAATTATTACCATCAAAAAAAGTAGAAAATGTATTTGGCAATTATCCATTTATCATTACATTTAGGAATCCGGTATATGATGATGGAAGATTGGTTATAAGAGGTAGATTTCAAATAATTGTGCCTACTTATCAACAAACAAAAAAATATGATTATATTTTTATTGGTGAGTTTAATATGCATTTTACGTTGGAATAATTTTCTACAAAGGTGTCACCACTAAGTGGTTAAGAATTGTATTTAACAGCATAGAAGTGGCACCTTTGTAGTTATTGAAATACATATCGGTCAAAACAGCGTAGCTGTGGCACCTTTGTAGAAAACGGAATCATCACTGGGTCAGAACAGCATAGCTGTGGCACCTTTATACCATGTAAAATAAATATTAAAAATTAATACATTTACAATATATTTCCCCTGATTTATTCTTAATATACAACTATGAATAAACAAATGTACAAATATGGATTAACGTTGGTACCATTTATGCTTATGGTAGTAATCGCATATTTTGGTACTAATTCACAAGAGAAAAAATTAAATGACAAAAGGGAGAATAATTTGAACTACAATAAACTGACACCTGAAGAAGAAAAGGTAATAATTCACAAAGGAACCGAACCACCATTTTCAGGTGAATATTATATGAATAAAGAAAAGGGAATATACACCTGTAAAAGATGCAACGCACCTTTGTACAAATCTGATGACAAATTTGATTCCGGCTGCGGTTGGCCAAGCTTTGATGATGAGATAAAAGGTGCAGTTAAAAAAGTACCGGATGCTGACGGTCATAGAACAGAAATTCTTTGTAATAACTGCGGTGCACATCTCGGGCATCGATTTATTGGCGAAGGTTTGACTGACAAAAACACGAGACATTGTGTAAACTCAATTTCATTAAATTTTATTAAAGAAGAAAAACAAATGAATAAAAAAGCATATTTCGCAGGTGGATGTTTTTGGGGTGTGGAGTATCAATTCAAAAATATTAAAGGCGTTATTTCATTAAAAGTCGGCTACATGGGTGGACACATCGAGAATCCAAATTATGAACAGGTTTGCACAGGCAAGACTGGACACTTGGAAGCAATGGAAGTGGTTTATTATCCCGAACAAGTTAGCTTTGAAACTCTGGCAAAATTATTTTATGAAATTCACGACCCGACACAGATAAACGGTCAGGGACCTGACATTGGAGAACAATATAAGTCAGCAGTATTTTATACTGATGATGAGCAAAAGCAGACAACCGAAAAGTTAATAAAGATATTAAAAGACAAAGGATATAAAGTTGTAACTCAAGTCCGGGAAGCAAAAACATTTTGGAAAGCTGAAGATTATCACCAGGATTATTACAGCAAAACGGGCAAGAAACCTTACTGCCATATTTATACAAAGAGGTTTTAAATAAAAAATTCCGCTGAACTATTTATCAACGGAATTTATTTAAGAAAAATTAAATTAACTGACTATATAATTACAGTACAATAAATTTGATCCATAGATAATACTGCAAGAAGCGCATATTTACCCAGCAAAGGAATAAATTTATAATTACCTGCAGCTAGTGAAATCGAAATATTCTCATTATTGTTAAAAATACTTAATTCATTTGATGTTATTGTACAAGAACCAGTATCCGGAACATATTTATTAATCACTTTGCCATCTGAAGTAATTAATATTTTAACAGTATCACAAGGATTATCTGAAGTTGTCCAACTTATGATTAGATTAGAAGATTTGCTAAAACTTCCTCCATTAAGTGGGCTTAAAATAGTAACTTCATGATCAGGTGCAGCTATTGTTTGTGAAAAACCAGGATAGTTTAATGTCCCGGAAATATTCCAGTTATAATTACCACCATTGAATAGCAAGTCTTCGTATGGTTGAAATCCGTAAGCAAACATTGAATCCGGATTTTGTTGCCCAGTCGGTGCTGAATAACGTCTAATGGTATCACTATTGAGAGTAATGATACCGGCATCAACAGAAAAATCTCCTGCATTATAAAAAGCTGCATCACATCCTGATGTAGTTATAAAAGAGCTGAGATTTAAGTTATAAGATTTTGACTTGTAAATTAATAATGTTGCAGTTATCTCTAAATCTTGCGGTACAAAATTGTTAGGATTATTGACATTTTTATTTGAATTTTTGGAAATATCACTCACGTCATTGCAACCGAAGAAAATTAATGAAATAAATATACAAAAAAGCATCAATGATTTTAATAGTTTTTCCATGATTTTACCTCTATATTATTTAAAAAACATTAATTGCATGTACAAAACATATAAACTTCAACCACTCTTGTTTTATTGCAAGGAACAGCGGGTACAGCAATTTTTCCCTATGAACATTTATAATGGTAACCATGCGTACCATTTAAATCAATACAATCACCTTCTTGAGTGATTTCAAAAGAACCACCTGATGTCCAACCACTTCCTGTTTCTTCAATTGAAAAGGGAATATGATAATAATTATTATTATACCAACCGGAACCCATCCCATCACCATTATGGAATTCAGTGTTATAGTCGCCATCAATACAATCTATTATAGGCTCTGGACACATATCAGTCTGATAACCAACTATTTTAAATATTACTTTCGTATCACTACAATCTCCATTACATGACCAGTATAGTAAAGATAAAAGTATAAATAAAAAAAATATTGTAAAAAGTCTTTTATACAGCATAACACTCCTCTGAAAAAATAAAACATATATTCTGAAATTTATTTAAATCTAACTATAAATTCTACTGCATAATTTTATAATAGCTTTTAAATTATTTTTATCTACTTTTCTAAAGAAACGAACTAAATACACTATTCCATTTTTCAGGATTATACAAATATACCCCCCCCCCCCCGCAAATAAACAAATTAATTTTTATTAATATTAGCTAACCCAAACTCTTAATTTTACAGGATAAAGTTAATTCAAATATTGAAAGACAAGGGATTTAGGGTTGTTACTCAAATTTGAAAGATAGATAAATTCTGGATTGCCGAAGATTATCATCAGGAGTATTACAGCAAGACAGGTAAGAAGTCATATTGTCATTTTTATACAAAGAGATTTTAACTTTCTTCTCAAACTGTGAAGGGAAGGAAAGAAGAACTGAAAAACAAAAAAAATTATTGACATTGAATAATGGAAGAAATGAGTGAAGCTAAGGTACCATGAAGTCCTTCGACAGGTTAAGGATGAAAGAAAAAAGGATTTGTAGCTGACATATGATGAATACAGTAATCCAAGGAACTTGTTACTTTTCTAATGGAGAGTGTTTACATTTTATTATGAACAACAATTCAGTTGTATTTACAATAAATTTTTATAATTACAATCATTTCTATTAAATTTGAATTTGGAAAATATAAATAAATAAAAAATGGATAAAATACTTAGCGAAAGATTGGATTTAATAGAAGAAATCTGTAAGAAGTATAGAGTAGAAAATCTTTATGCTTTCGGCTCTTCTTGCACAAATCGCTTCACAGAATTAAGTGATTTGGATTTTTTAATTAATTTTGAAAAGAATATTTCTATCGAAGAATATACAGATAACTATTTTTTTATAATTGATGAATTTGAAAAAATATTTAGTAGAAAAATCGAAATTCTAACGACAAATTCTCTTTCAAATCCTTATTTTCTCAAGACATTGGAAAAAACAAAAAAGTTGCTATATGAAAGACGAGATTAAGAAATATTTTCTTGACATTAAAATTTCTATCGAATCCATTAATGAATATTTGGGTGAGAAGAGAAATTTTTTTGAATATCAAAACAATAAACAACTTAGACGTGCTGTCGAAAGAGAATTGTCAATTATTGGAGAACGTGTAAATCGCATTCTAATACTTGATATTCAATAAAAATAGGATATTCTAAACATATAATTGGTACCAGAAACATTATTATTCATGGATATGATAAGGTTGATGATATAATTGTATGGGGTGTTGTATCGAAATATTTGCCTTTGTTATATGCTGAACTGAAACAAAAAATTCCGAATGAGTTCTGAATATTAAATATTGCTATAATGCAAAGCAATCCAGACAGTTTCTGTATCTTGAGCTGTCCATTCTACGCGGTGCTTTTTATGTGCAGGGATATTAAGGTAATCTCCCGGCTTTAATTCAATGATTTCTTCACTACCTTCAAATAGTAATTTTGCTGAACCACTTAATAGAATTATCCATTCGTCTTTGTCCTGATTATACCATTGTCCTTCGGGTGTTGCCTGACCTCTTGAAATGATTCTCTCAAGTTTTAATTTTTTATTTTGTAAAAGAATCTCAAAAACTTCCTTGTTAGAGTCAGGAAGATTCTCGAAAATATTATTAATGTTTTGTGCCATTTCTATATGGAGACTTTTAAAAATTTTCTTTTACCGACTTTGATAATTTTGGGAATTGAAAAGTCAAAAGTTGCAAATACATCAGTAACTTTTTCTCCGTCAACAGATACAGCACCTTGGATAATCATCCGCCGTGCATCGCCTTTGGAGGTGGTCATACCGGTCATTGTTATAACATCAACGAGAGATTGTTCGGGAGTAGAAGTTTCAAGTTTTATTTCTTCGATTTCATCGGGTAAATCTTTATTAACGAACATTCGTTCAAACTCATCCAACGCTGATTGGGCGGCTTCTTTTCCATGATACATTTCGACTATACCCATAGCTGTTTTTACCTTTGCATCACGCGGATGAATGCTTCCATCCTTTAATCCCAAATCCATATTTTTTATATCTGTTTCTATAGCCCAAGCACCATACTTGTAATATTTGATAATTAGTTCATCAGAAATTGACATTGTTTTCCCGAACATTTCTCTTGGAGTATCAGTCAAAGCTATGTAATTGTTTAATGATTTGCTCATTTTCTCGATACCGTCAGTTCCTTCAAGAATCGGCAATGTTACGATGCACTGAGCTTCTTTATTGTATGCTTTTTGAATTTCTCTACCGACAATAAGGTTAAATTTTTGGTCAGTGCCGCCCAGTTCAACATCTGATTCGATAGCAACCGAATCCATTGCTTGTGCTAAAGGGTACATCAACTCATGAATACTAATCGGTACTCCTGATTTGTACCTATTGCTGAAATCATCTCTTTCGAGTATCTGTGCAACAGTGTAATTAGCAGACAATTTAATTACATCATTAAAATTCATCTTCGAGAGCCATTCTGAATTATATTTTATTTCAAGTTTTGATTCATCCAGAATCAAATTTGCCTGTTCAAGATAAGATTGACCATTAATCCGGGTTTCTTCGATAGACAATTGAGGCCTTGTTTTTGATTTACCTGTAGGGTCTCCAATCATAGCTGTAAAATCACCGATAATTAAGATGGCTTTATGTCCCAAATCCTGGAATTGTCTCATTTTGTGTAAAACAACAGCATGACCTATATGCAAGTCGGGTTTGCTTGGGTCACAACCAAGTTTTATTATAAGAGGTTTGTTGTTTTTCTTAGAGTTTTCAATTTTTTGAGCAAGCTCGTCTTCAGGTAAAACTTCGACAGCACCTGATTTAATAATATCTAATTGTTCTTTTACATCGGCAAACATTTATCAATTCCGTCATTAAATTATTAAATTCTAAATTTTTTTCGTATTTCTTTATCAGCATCTTTTTTCTTTTCAGCTTCTCTTTTGTCGTATTTTTTCTTAGCTTTTACAAGTGCAATCTCTAATTTGACGAACCTTCCATTAAAGTAAATGGAAAGAGGTATTAAAGTCAGGCCTTTTTCCGAAACGGCTGTTCTTAACTTGACTGCTTCACGTTGAGTTACCAGTAACTTCCGTTTTCTCTTTGGTTCGTGATTGTAAATATTCCCTTGTTCATAAGGTGCAATGTGCATGTTGATGATAAACAACTCATCACTCCTTGAATCCGTAAAACCTGCATAAGCGTCCTGCAAACTGCATTTTCCATTACGTAAAGATTTTACTTCTGTGCCTTGCAAAACAATTCCCGTTTCAAGAGATTGGACAATAATATAATCATGATAAGCTTTGCGGTTTTTCGCAATAACTTTTACTTTTCGCTCCATCATCTCCTGAGTTTTCACCTTCTACTAGTTCATTAAAATTAATTGTTAATCGTATCTAAGTTATCCGTTATCCGCTTTCAGTCATCCTGAGCTTGTCGAAGAATAAATTAATTAGTAATTGTTCATTGGTAATTTGCAATTAAATTAAAGTTCTTGCTGATTTGAATACATCTCAAGCCGTTGTCTTGCTTCTTCCTGAACAATAGGAATTTCTAAATGATGATTTGTCGCTTTTGCCAAACCCCACTTAGGCATGTTAAAGTACATTGTTTCAAATTTACTATGCTCGACAAGGTAAGTTTCATGCCAGATACCAACCAAACCGGACTTACCTACGGATTTTTTATATTTTTTATTGTTGGGTATATGCTTATCATTTGTATCATGGGCAAATGTTTCGAGTTTATCAAAGGATTCCCAATACTGTATGACTCCTAATCCCATACCTGAAAAGAATATATTAGCATTCATCATTCCACTTTCACGGTATTCTCTTAGTCTTCGTACCATCTTTAATAACCTTAACAAAAACGGTAACCACAACCAGAAAAATAAAATATTGTTTATCCTCATTCCAAAAATAAATATAACAAAAGGATTTTCGGGTTTCGATGTATATTTGCCTTTAAAAATCTGCATAATAAATTCCTAATATTTTAAAATACTGTCTTTATTTAATAATTAATATACGAAGCAGCATGAATATTATTACACTTTTGAATCCTTAAGACGATATTAAGAATGAACATTTAAAAGAAAAGGAGTCCGGGAAATGAACCGAACTCCTAAGAAGAAAATTATTTTATTATTTATTTGATAATTATTTTTTCCGTATGTGTTTTAGTCCCATCTGAAATTTTTACAAAGTATAATCCATCGGGAACAATGTTGCCCTTATTATCCCTTCTGTCCCATCGGTAATTATGGCTAAAGGTCTGCTTTAAGGACTTCACTTCGTTGCCCAACATATCAAATACTTTAATTTCTGATAAATCAATATAATTATTTAAACTGATATTAACATAATCAGTAAACGGATTAGGATAAACTGTCAGGAATTGACCATCAACCATTGACAATTGAGCATTAACTTCGGTAATATTGGCATCATTATTTGCAGTGAGGATGACGACATCATCAACAAGACCTTCAGAAAGATACATGGGAATACCTGCGTACCTATAGGCAGTAAATTCAAACTTGACTCTGAAACTATTTGTTTTTGTAACGAATGATTCAATTGGGAAATAAACTCTTTCCCAGTCATCGGCAGGAGTACTTGTGAGTTCAACCTCAATCCAGTTCATACCTGAATTACTGGAAGCCAAAGTCCTGAATGTTGAAGGATTAATACCCAGATAAGCAAAATTTGAAAAAAATCTGTAATAACTAAATATGGGATTCAGGGTCGTCGTCAAATCAAAGATAGGTGAAATAACCGATGTTTTACCATCGGGCATATTAGATAAAATTCCTTGTTGAGAACCCCCGCCGTTGCTGGCTCCTGTAACAAGACATTTTGTTCCGGGTTCTGAATGGTCGGAACCCGGTTGCAATATTACGGAACCATTTCCTGAATTCAATGCTACTATCTGTGGCACTCCAATTTCCCATCGCCCTCCTGTTGCTCCGTCTCCACTATCTCCAATAGTCCATACCTGCGTATTTTCAAAATCCTCTGTATAACCAACCTGATATCCAACTAAAAACTCAAACGGTTTAAAATCCATTTCATCGGAACTAAAATTTAGATTCTGTCCTGATTGCTGATCTGTCGCAGACATATAGTATTTAATTATAGTTCCTTTGGGCATTGCAGGGATATAAGCTTCATAAGTGTCGTTACCGATAAATGCCGCTCCCAGTTCAATCTTGGTTTTTAATCCATCATTTGAATAATTTAATTTAACATCTTGTGGTTCATAATTTAAGAAAGTTATTGGATTTCTGAGCTTGAATTGAATTTTGTAGGGATTTTCAGTATCCTGAGTGTCTCCGTAGGGTGTATGTTCAAAAGATAATAGCATAGCCAATTTTGTCCCAATATCATGGTTATTGAATGATTCAATTATTTCATTTGAATAAGGAGAGCCATTGCTCATGTCGTTATCGCCTTCACCGTAGCTGTCATCAGTAATCAAAGTTTCAATAAACCATTCAAAAAAAGCTAAACCGGTGTTCTCATCATCGGGTGTTCCCATTTTCTTTGTGTAATGAACAAGCCACCTTACATAATCCAAGTTTGTGATTTTTCTCAGATCCCAGTAAGCACCACCCAAAATCATTCCGTCATTGTGTGATTCCTCATTTATATCCCTTGGATACTTTCGGGTATTTACAAGATTTCTGATTGATTGATTGGTATCGGGAAAAGCAAGATAACCTATTTTGGGCTGATCTGTCATTAAAGAGGCATTTAAATCAGCCATTGCTTCATGACAAGCCATGCTAATCATTCCCTGGGAAATACCCAGTTCTTTATAAAGACGTGTATTGATGCTATGACCATACTCATGGTACAAAACGGAGGGAGTTTCTACAACATAAAGACTTGTTCCTGCAGCACCAATAAAATATATATTTCCCTGCTCAAGTTCGGAACCCGCATTTGGCTGGCCTGTGTTATAAATTGTTACATTTAACTGGAAATCCATTGCTTCTGATTCCGGGTCCATCATTTTATAAAAATCATGTGCAAAGTTAGCGTGATAAAATAAATTTCTTTCAAATCTGTGTGAATTTATGTCAGTCCATTGTAGTGTGAATGGCTCGCCGGGATGAATTGTCCCCAAAAAGTTTGCATTTGTTTGACTGTCATAAATTATTTTTGCCCAGCTTCCTTCCATTCTTGATGTGATTGTAGCCGGTTGGTTAATATCAACAATAGCATTACCATTCAGATCAGTCGTATTACCGGCTCCATCAATGCTAAATGTTAAATCTGCAAAGTTTACTTCAGTTACGGGACTAAATCTCGAATCTAATTTAACTCCACCGGTTACGGTTACGGGAGTTTCGACATTGGCAACCAAACTTCTTCTCCAAAGAATATTTCCATAGTGCATATCAACATAAGAAGCAAATGTTTGATTAGTGGAAGGCATATCAACAATGATTTCCTTAACAAGACCGAAGCTGACACTTTTTCCGTTTTTAATAGGAAGTATATACAAAGGACTATTGGATTGTACCCTGACTTTTTTATCATCAATTTGCAATCCACCTTTAGCAACCGTCTCTGCCTGATTTTGATTAATAGAAGGAATTATTTCAATATCAATATCATCATAGAAATTAATACCAAATGCCATAACTTTACCATCTTTTCTTATTCGCAATTCTACTTCAGTCAACAAGACTTCAAGGTTTTGGTAAAGTTGTGCAAATGATAATGTCCAAAGATTATTTATTTCTAGCGATTTCCTTAATTTCAAATCACTAATATCAATTCCGAATAAATCTTTCTTTTGCTCAATAAATGCGTAAGCAGCACTCAGAACATTTTCCTTATCAATTGATGAAAATCCTTCGATTTGAATTGGTTTACCGAAAGCCCTATGTGGCTTACCTGTAACTTCATTAAAAAATATTTTCCAAGTTGGATTTGTTTTATAAAAGGTATCCCACTTTTGTTTTAATTCTATTGGCTGAGCCGTAATATTCAAATTTGTTGATTTTTGTGAAGGAAGCAATATTGAACCGTCTGCTTCAATAGTCTGATAATTATTGATTTCTGCAGCCAATAATATATTACTTGTTATCATAAAAAATATTATGACCATTAAAATATTTGTTTTCATAATAAATCCCGAAAAATAAAAAAAATCTGTTTCTTAATTATATTTAATTACACAATTATTATATTTAACTACACAATTCCTGAACTTTTGTTCCTTATTGTATAATATCGTTCACTTATAGACTCAATTGATGCACAATAAGTTACACTAGATAAAAAATTAAAATATTTCTAACTCTCAAATTTTCTTGTCAGTTGTATGCCGTCCTCTGCTACCTCAAATCAATAACAGTACAATCATTATTTGGTTCAAACTCAAAAATGGCATCATCCGCTTTTTTTCTTAATCTCAATTTGCTAATAAGCCACGTCATTGGTTGTGGCTCGGTAATATGGAATTTAAGAATATCATAAGTACCTGAATCAATCCAAACATCAACAGAGGATATCTGATGCAAAGATTTGTAATTTTTCCTTGGCTTTAATGTTAAAATAAAAGCTTCCTGATTTTTCTTTAATTCCATTTCAGTTATTTTGACAGGTTCAAAATTTTCAAGAAATGAAAAAAACATTGATTCGATAGATACTTGGTCGCTCGATTCTTCGAAGCTGCTAATCACAACTTTGTTTTCTTTGGGAGCATAGTTCCAAATGTTCTTAGAGTTGCAAACGATGATTCTGTCACCGATAACCATCTTATATTTATTTCCTTTTTTTGCAGTCAGCGAACCAGTAAAATTCTCTTCTACAAGTTTAAAGTTAAAAGAAACCTGAACTACATGTTTATATATATTAACCAACTCTTTGTAAACAGTATCTTTTTTTGTTTGAGAAAATGTAGTGGTTGAAAATAATAACGATAAAAAGCAAATATCAATCACTAACATAAATTTTATATATATTCCTTTAACCTTCATTTATTTATCCCAATTCCTGACATTATTAACTCATTAAATTTTGCTGTCAACGGACAACTTTCCACTGTAAACTAAAGTTACTGTATTTTTGCATGAACCGGTCCTCTAACTCCACTGTATTTAACCAGTTCTGCACCCACAAAACCTATTAAAATCTTTGTGCCAACCTTCACAGGAATTTTTCTGTCGTCATCGGTAAGCCAAATCAAAATCTGACCTTCGCTTTTGAACAATCCGCCTTCGACTACGAGAGGTTCAACAACAATACAACGAAATTTTCCGGCTTCTACTTCTACAATTTGTTTTCCTAATATTTTTACACCTAAGGAATATGTACTGTCATTATAAAAATTCCTGAGATATAAAATTGTGTCTTTTGGCATAGTACTCAAACTCAAAGTTCTTACATAAAAGAATGCTGAAACAATATCATGAATATATGGCTCGACCTTGATTTTTTTCTTCTTTCCCTTTAGTTCAGTATTTGCGTAATTATTTATTTGGTCAAAATTTGCCTTAAAATCACGTTTGTAATTCCCCTCTCTAATGTGTTGTTCGAAAAGCCAAGGGAAAATTCCATGAACATCAACAACAGTTCTATATGTATCACGAACCTTATAGAGCCATTCTAAACTCTCAAGAGAACGGACCTGAAAGCGGATATCGTAACAGGTTCTTCCGCTGATTTCTATAGGGTCGGGAAGAATCTGGAAATAGCCGGTGCCGGCAGTTACAAATTTGTAACCGACTTTATATTCCAGCTTTTCACCAAAGCCAAAAGCATCATTTTGAAGATACCGAAACTCGGGTGCATCAGAACTTTTGGATTTCCTTGAATCCTGTGAAAAAAGTTTTAACGAGTATATACTAATGGATAGCACCATCAAAATAGTCAATGCAGTGATAATTAACCATATTTTTTTCATATTCAATTGTATTTGATTTTTTAAAGTGACTTAACTTTTCAAATTTAATATCTTTTAAACTATACAAACTCAATTATTTTGACGAATAAGTATTCATCAAAGTATTTGAAAATAATAATATTTCTTGAGAAAATGCAAAAAATATTTAATTATATTGTAATATGTTTTCGAAAACAAATTTTTATTAACATTTTATAATTGTTCAATTATCATTATTTAAGTAATTTAAATATTGAATCAAAAATCATTTAAAAAATTAAATTGTTCTTTTTCTCTGGTCAATTTAAGCTAAAGTTATTAGTTTATTAACAAATGAAAGGTACTACTATGAAGAAGCGAAATTATCTTCTTACGCTACAATTCTCCGTTTTTTGCGGATTTTTCGGTGTTGACCGTTTCTATTTGGGAAAGATAGGGACAGGTATTCTTAAGCTATTGACATTCGGTGGCTTAGGGATTTGGTACTTAATTGATGTTTTCCGAACTTTTTACAATGCTCAAACCGATATCAACGGTGAATCATTGGAAGGTCAGGAATATGTTGACAGAGCCATGCTTGGGCTTTTAACGGTATTTCTTGGATTCATGGGATTTGACAGATTCTATATGCATAGAACTGCTTTGGGAATTTTAAAATTAATCACATTAGGCGGTTTGGGTATTTGGTGGATTATTGATATTTACTTATGCCTTTCAGGAAAAGCCATTTATGGAAAAAATCGCTCACTCGATGCTGACCCGAAGAAGTATTTGGGTCCTGCTCTTTGGTTCTCTATTATTTGGGGTTCCTTCGGTTTAGACAGGTTCTATTTAGGTTATTACGGACTCGGCGCCATAAAACTATTTACATTAGGTGGATTAGGTATATGGTATTGCCTGGATATTGTTTTATTTATCCTAAATATGCTTAAAGATGCCGAAGGCAACGATTTGATACCTGAATGATTTTTTTATCCTGCTGATTCAATGGAGATTCAGCAGGATACTTTTTTTTTGGTAACAATTAATTGTATTATCTTGTATTTTAAAAATGTAATTATTAATGATTATAAAAAGTATTTATGAAAACAGCTGATGCGCATTGCGATACTTTAACAAAATTTAAAGATGAGCCATTTTATACAAAAAACGCAGCATGGAATATAAAAAAATTTAAAAAATCCGCTGGGATTTTACAATATATGGCTGTATTCATAGGACCACCGAACCACGGAGACTCCGCCATGTGTCTTGCTGTTAATGCTATCGGAAATTTCCTGCGAAGAAAACCAAAAGAAATTAATTTATTAGAAAAGGCATCGGACTATAAAGAAAATAAAATTAATATTATCCTTTCACTTGAAGGTGCTTCTCCTTTAATTGATGAAATCAGCAATCTTCATGCTTTCCATAAACTTGGATTGCGTGCTATTACACTAACATGGAATCATCGCAATTTTGTTGCTGACGGTGTTGGGGTTAAGGGAGGTTCAGGTCTAACAGATTTTGGTGAACAAGTTGTGAAGGAAATGGAAAAGCTGAATATGATAATAGATGTTTCTCACCTTAACGAAGCAGGATTCAAAGACCTTTGTAAAATAGCTACTAAACCCTTTGTTGCCTCTCATTCAAATGCTTTTGATATTTGTCCACATGCCAGGAATTTGAAGAAATATCAGGCAAGAGAAATTATTAACCGAAAAGGTTTCATCGGTTTAAATTTCTATGCTCCATTTATTTATAAAAGCCACAATAAAAATATTTTAACAAAAAAATTTCTTGAGCATGTAAGTTATTTCCTCAATTTAGGTGCTGAAAATATATTAGGTATTGGTGCAGACTTTGATGGGATGGACGAATCACCATTCGAAGATGTAACGTCTTATCCGGTATTAGCAGAATTACTTGAAAAAGAATTAAAATTAAAAACAGAAATAATCGAAAAAATAATGTATAAGAATCTTGTCGAGTTCACACTGAAAATGATATAACAAATTGTCATGTATATATAATTAAATGAGTATTCATGAATGAATTATTATTAATGTAGTGAATTATACCACAATATTAAATATTCAGTAACTACAAAATAAAATCCTGATTTTCTACATAAAAATCAACATAACCGCTATTTATCCCTGTTTTAAATCATCGTAATTTTGTACTGTGATTAAAGTGTAAAGATTTTTTTTTTTGGAGGACGATGTGTTAAGATTTAAAAGAATAACAACGGTTATTATGTTGGTAATAGCAATGACAATACTTTTCGGTAATTATGTTTTGGGGAATCCGGTTTTGCTGAAGACTGTGGTATCCATATCGGGTAAAGTAATAGATAAAACAGACGACAGTCCTATTGGAACAAAGATTTTTATTTATAATGATAAATATGAAATAGTCGGAGTATTTAAGAGTAGTGATATTGACGGTACTTTTTTTCTTACCGGATTAAAACCCGGAAAAGTTTACTTTTTGTCTCTCGAAACCACAAAAGACAACTTTAATAAAATCAGGATTTTAACTCCAAAGGTTATTGAATATACCGAAATCGTTCGAGATTTGCTCATTGATAATGACAACAAAATAGTAGAAGTACTGAGTATTAAATAAAAATATGCCAGATAGATAGATAATGTAGTCTATCCTAAAGGATTGATAAATAATTATTGTCAATCCTTTTTTATTTTTTTGAAATCGGCATTCTTTTTGTTAATATTACATTTTATGGCAAGTAAATTTTTAGAAATAATATACAATAATGGCAAAGACAAAAAAAGTTATTAAGAAAATATTTTTAATGTTGTTCCTTTTGATTTTTCTAATTGGAATGACAATCATTGTATTAATCACATCCTCAGGGTTGTTCAATGATGACGAAAATGATTCCGTACAACAGACAATAGTACGAAATGAATCCCAAAAGGATTCTGCTATGAGGGCAGCGGCTACGGCTGAAACTGATACAACCATTGAAATTATCAGAGTAAGTACTCCGGAAGATTTAACTAAGCCATACGGTATTGACGAAGAAGCAGGAAAAACAAGACGGATTTTTACGGGGAGAAGGATTAACGTTGCAGTGATAGGTGTTGATTCACGTTTAAATACAAGTTTTAAACATGCAGATGCAAATCATGTAGTTTCGTTTTTAATTGATAACGGCAAAGTTGAAATAACTGCAATACCGCGTGATACTCCCTGCGATGCATTGCAGGAAGATACTCTTCAAAATAAATTAACAGTCCTCTATCCTGCAAGAGGCAGAAAAACATATTTTGAAGAAGTTGCACGTATAGCAGGATTGGATAATATCCATTATTATATTGAAGTAGGTTTCTCACAGGCAAGAGGTATTTTGGAGTTGCTTGGGTTTAAAAATTCCGGTTCGGCTTTGCAAATACTAAGGTCAAGATCTGCCTTAGGTGGCGATGATTACCAAAGATGCTATAATCAGGCACAATTCATCAGACAAATGTTTTTAAAGCATTTCGACAAACTTACCGGATTTTTTTCAGAAATACTTATTCGCGGTGGTTTGTCACTTGTCGAAACAAACATGACTTATCCTACCATTGCAAATATTTTAGAAAAACTGAAAGCGAAAGGATTCCCGTCCAATCCAGATGACATTGTTATTCGAATCAGACCACCGATTGATATAAAATATAAAGTATTTGATTTTTCCGATGACAATATTATGGCTGATTTAGAAAATAAAGTTGATTCTTACATTAGCAGGAATTCTACAACTGCAACAGGATTTGACCCAAGCAAAAGGGCTTCGAGTATTCTATTTGGCAAAGTAAAGACCGCTATAGCAGATAGTGCAAAATTTCCCGAACGAGTCATTAATAATTTGAAAACATTATTCAATCAAAGAGCATGGCTTCAGGTTGAAGATAAAGCTCAACGAGATACCATCAGAGAAAGATTCGGTGTTTTGTTATATAATGCATATATTAAACGGGGACAAGCGGCAAAAGCGAATGAGGTGAAATTAGTAATCGAATCTGAAAGGAAGTTGTTTTCCCTTCCTATTTTCGGTAAACCAAACAATAACAATACACAAAACAAATAAATTTGTATAAAAAATTTTGATAGTAGCTTCCATTTTTATATATTCAATTTTTATAAAATGGTAATTGTCAAAGAATTGTGATACATATATGAAAACATTGATACTCGTAAGACATGCAAAATCAAGTTGGGACGAACCACACTTAGCTGATTATGAGCGGAAATTGAACAATAGAGGATTGCGGGATGCTCCTTTTATGGGTGAAAAATTGAAGGAAAGAAATGTAAATCCTGATTTAATTCTTTCAAGTCCGGCGGTAAGAGCATTTAAAACTGCTACCTTTTTTGCAGATGCTTTAAATTTTCCTATTGAAAAAATTATTATAAAGGAGTTAATATACGATAAAGGACCCCGGGATATTCTTTACATGATAAATGAACAGGATGACAACTTAAAAACAATTATGTTGTTCGGACATAATCCGGATTTAAGCTCCCTGACTAATTATCTTTGCGACTTCAACGAAGGAAACTTGCCAACTTGCGGCACTGTTTGTATTGACTTCAAGACTGACAGTTGGGTTAATATTGGCGATGAAAAGGGAAAGCTTCGTTTTTATGATAGCCCGAAGAAGTATTTTTGATTATTATTTTAGCCCAGATCCTTACATACGATAAATTAACTTTAAAATATAAAAAAACCGAATGTTCCCATCCGGTTTTTTTTATTTTCACTGGCTTAATTTATAAATCATTATTACTTAAGTTTCGGTCCTAACATTTCTTCCGGTCTAACTTTTGCGTCAAATTCCTCTGCAGTGAGAAGTCCAAGTTCGATTGCCGATTCTTTCAATGAAATACCCTTGTGATGTGCATTCTTTGCAATTTTGGCTGAATTATCATAACCGATATGAGGATTCAAAGCAGTAACAAGCATTAATGTATTATTCATATAATAATCAAGCTTTTCTTTGATTGGTTCAATTCCAACAGCACAATGCTCATTGAACATCAGGCAGGTATCTGCAAGAAGCCGTACACTTTGATTGAAATTGTAAATTATTACCGGCTTAAATACATTTAATTCAAAATTACCCTGAGACCCACCAAAGTTAACTGCAACGTCATTTGCAGTAACTTGTACAGCAACCATAGTCATGGCTTCAGATTGAGTTGGATTGACTTTACCAGGCATTATTGAAGAACCCGGCTCATTTTCCGGAATACTTAGTTCACCTAAACCACAACGTGGACCGGAAGCCATCCAGCGAATATCATTTGCTATTTTCATTAATGAAGCGGCTAGTGTTTTTAATGCACCGTGAGCAAACACTATTGCGTCATGAGTTCCCAATGCTTCAAATTTGTTGGGTGCAGTTACAAATGGTAAACCTGTAAGTTCAGCAATTTTAGCCGCAGATTTAACTGCAAAATCTTTATGAGCATTCAATCCGGTTCCTACAGCTGTTCCACCTAATGCAAGTTCGTAAAGACCGGGTAATACTAAGTTCACTCTTTCGATTGCATTATCCAGCATCTGGACATAACCGGAAAATTCTTGTCCTAATGTAATCGGAACTGCATCCATCAGATGTGTCCTGCCGCTTTTAATCATCTTCATAAATTCATCTGATTTTTTCTTAAGCGTTGTCCTGAGCAAAGCCAAAGCAGGAAGCAGTCTTTTATTTAATTCTTCTGCTGCAGCTATGTTCATAGCAGTAGGGAATGTGTCATTTGAGCTTTGAGATTTGTTAACATCATCGTTTGGATGAACAGGCTTCTTACTCCCCATAACTCCACCTGCCATCTCAATTGCACGATTAGAAATAACTTCGTTAGTATTCATATTGGATTGTGTCCCGGAGCCGGTTTGCCAGATAGCAAGAGGAAAATGTGCATCAAGTTTTCCTTCGATAACTTCGTCAGCCGCTTTGACAATCAATTCCGCTTTGTCTTGTGCCAATACACCCAATTCAGCATTTACTAAAGCCGCCGCTTTTTTCAAAATACCCATCCCTCTGATTACTTCACGAGGCATTTTTTCTGTTCCAATATTAAAATGAATTAAGGAACGTGCTGATTGTGCTCCCCAGTAAACGTTTTCAGGTACTTCAATTTCGCCCATTGAATCTTTTTCGATACGTGTGTTCATAGTAAAAACCTTATAATTTGTATAACAATATTTATCAATTATTTTTAAAGTATAATTAAATTAATTTACAAATTATTGAAATAAAACAAAAAATACTATTAGTTTTTAATAACCATTAATTTTTTTTTTGTTTAATGAGTTTAATAAGTTTGATGAGTTGAATAAGTTTAATGAGTTGATGGGATAAAAACAAGAAATTAATGTTAATGATATTATAAAAATATATCAAAATAATAATGTGAACTATTAAATCAGTTCTTCAGCTAACTTCTATACCTAATATATTCTTGTATTAGCTAATTTTTCAAGAAAAAAAGCAATTTTTTAAAAACCTTGACTTAACTGGTATTTCTTATTTTTTTGGAGATGCTGTCTTTTTTTTCTTGCTTTCCTTTTTTAGAGTATCTTCATCATTCAATTCTTTATCTAAATCCGGATTCCCTGTTTTTATACTAAGTGTCATTAAAGACTTATCAAATATTTTTTGATAATAGTCAAATCTCTGCTCGGGTGACTGGAAATATGCATAAATAAGTTTATTCTCTTTAGCCAAAACAATTTCGTAAAGTAAAATCGGGAATGTATTGTAGTCATAGAGCATCCTCACTTTTTTAATAAATCCACGATAGTCGCCCCTAAGGAAAGGTTCTTTTGAAATTAATTTGTACTCCTTAAACATCAAACTATTCGAATCGGCATTAACTTCCCAAAAATTTAATATTTCTTCCACAGTTCCAACATTATACTGTTCTTTCATATTACTATCCGTTGCTATTCTTGCTCCGGCAACATAATGATTACTAATCTTACCGATTGAGTCCCTGCTAATAACCATGATTTCCCCCTTTAACATTGTATCTTTAACAACAAACCAATTATCAGGCATCTCAATAGATATTTCGTTATTGAGAAAAGAATATTTTTTATATTTTAATTTCCTGATATCAGGTAAATCCTCAATACCGGTGAGTATTTCTGCGATAGTCAATCTGTCAATAGCGGCTAAATCTTTCATGCCTGCTTTATCATAAGCAATAGCCCTATTATTTAATGCTTCCCGGTCTTTTGGATTAAGTTTCAACAAATTTGTAAAATCACTTATAGCTTCCTTATACTTCCCGACTTTATAATACGAATTAGCCCGATTGTAATAAGTCTTGCTTATTTTTAAACCAAGTTCTATTGATTTTGAAAAATCTGCAATAGCGTCTTCATATTTTTTTGTAAGGTAAAACAAAGTACCGCGAATGAAATAATTTTCCGGATTCTTTTTGTCTAATTTTACTACTTTATTTAAGCAGGTAAGACCATTGTCATAGTCTTCTTCGGCTAAATAAGCACTTCCAAGATTTAAATACGCCTGTGAAAAATTGGAATCGAGTGCAACTGCTTTTTTGAAATCTTCGATAGCTCCCAGCACATCCTGTCTGTAACTTTTACTTAATCCGCGATAATTAAAAACATCGGGATTTGTTGAGTCTAATTGTATATACGAAGAAAAATCTTTTAAAGAAGCTTCGGCGTCTTCAATATTAAGAAATGCAATCCCTCTCATTAGGTATGCTTCCTTCATATCTTTTTTAATTTTGATTGCTTCAGAAAAAGATATTATAGCATCTTTGTATTCTTTCTTATAAAATGCTTTTTCACCTTTTGCGAACCAAACCTCTTCCTGTGCAATAATTGTTGTTGCAAAAAGAAATAAAAATATTGTTAAAATATAATTTGCCTTCATCCTCATAATTTCTCCAATAATCAAAATAATATTTTAAAAAACGCAATAATCAAATTAAAATTGCTTTTTACTGACATTTCTTTCGTCTTTCTATCCTTCCATCATTTGTTTCAAGTCTTGGTAAGCTGCTTCATTGATAAATTAATTCTTTTCAGATTTGTATTGACTTCTAACACAAGCACCTTGACAATTTTTCCAACACTTACGACTTCAGAAGGATGTTTAACAAACCGGTAAGCTAATTCAGAGATATGAACTAAGCCATCCTGATGAACACCAATATCAACAAATGCTCCGAAATTAGTAACGTTAGTTATAACTCCTTCCAATTGCATCCCTATTCTTAGGTCACTGATTTCCTTTATGCCACTTTCAAACTTTGCATACTTGAATTCTTCGCGAGGGTCTCTTCCCGGTTTTCTCAATTCTTCAATAATGTCAATTAGTGTAGGCATTCCTATATTTTCAGACACATATTTTTTCAAATCATTTTCAGAGAGCTTTAAAGGAATATCAGAAATTTTATCCTTTGATAATTCCATATCTTTAATGATTTTTTCGACAATATGATAACTCTCAGGGTGAACTGCAGTATTATCAAGAATATTTTCACCATTTCTTATTCGTAAAAATCCGGCTGATTGCTCGAAAGCTTTTGTACCAAACATCTTTACCTTCATTAATTGCTTTCTATTTGAAAAGGCACCATTAGTGTTTCGCCATTCGATTATATTCTTAGCAATATTTGGGGAAATCCCTGACACATAAGTCAGTAGCTCTTTAGATGCAGTATTCAAATCAACACCGACATAATTTACACAACTTTCGACTGTCTCTTCTAAATTTTTCTTCAAAAGTTTTTGGTCAACATCGTGCTGATACTGTCCAACTCCTATTGACTTTGGGTCTATTTTTACGAGTTCTGCAAGAGGGTCTTGCAATCTTCTGCCGATGCTTATAGAACCCCTAACGGTTAAATCCAAATCGGGAAATTCCTCCTGAGCTACAGGTGATGCAGAATAAATTGAAGCACCCGATTCATTTACAATTACCTTCACTGGTTTTTCATTTAAACTCTCAATCACAGATGCAATCACTTCATCCGTTTCTCTCGATGCGGTACCATTGCCAATAGCTATCAATTCAATATTATACTTTTTGATTAGACTTTCTAACGTTTTTTTTGCATTTGAGATTCCGTTTTCATTAAGAATATTAATGTTCGTATATTCAATAAATTTTCCTGTCCTGTCCAGCACAACAACTTTGCATCCTGTTCTGAATCCGGGGTCAACACCCAAAATAGGTTTCATACCTGCAGGAGAGGTCAAAAGTAAATTCCTAAGATTTTTCTCAAAAACTTTAATGGACTCTTCATCGGCAATTTTTTTCATTGTCAAACGAACGTCAGTTATTAAAGAAGTCTTCATTAATCTGTTAAAAGCATCTTTAATGGTATTACGATAAAACTCTACGATGTTAAATTTGTCTACAAGGAGTGTGAATCTTTCCAGATATTGAAGCACATAATCTTCATCGAATTTAAGGTCAATCATTATTATTTTCTCTGATTCGCCTCTTCTTAGGGCAAGCATATTATGTGGCTTAATATCTGTAACGGGTGATTCAAAGCTCCTATACATTTCGTATTTAGTAGTTCCGACTTCAAATTCATCTTTTATTTTTGAAACAAAAATACCTTCCTTTTGAAAATAATTTCTAATCCAAGCCCTGAGTTCGGCTCTTTCGGAAATTTCTTCGGCAATAATATCCGAAGCTCCCTGAGCGGCATCTTCAAAAGTCAATACCCCAAGTTCTTCTGAAATATATTTCTTGCCCTCTGTCTCCAAATCAATATCTTCATAATTTAATTGATTGTGTTCCTTAATATAATTCGCAAGTGGCTCCAAACCTTTTTCCTTTGCAATTGTAGCTCTTGTTCTTTTCTTTGGCTTGTAAGGCAGGTACAAATCTTCAAGTTCATTTTTCTTCAAACATTCTTCAATTTTCGCTTTCAGTTCATCGGTAAGTTTACCTTGTTCTTCAATTGACTTTAAAATAGTTAGCTTTCTATCTTCAAGTTCAGTAAGGTATTCAAACCTGTCGAAAATGTCCCTAATTTGCATTTCATCAAGTTCACCCGTGGCTTCCTTTCGGTACCTTGCAATAAAAGGAATAGTCGAGCCATCGGCTTTAAGTTTCAAAGTATTTTCCACCTGCCAAAGTTTGACAGACAGTTCGTTAGAAATTATTGAGTTAATATTTATCATTTTCTTTTCTATGTTATTAATTAATTCTAATATTTTTGTCCTAAGTATTATCCTTAGATTATATAAATTATTGAGTAGGTATAATTGTTATTAATTCCGATTTCTTTTATGAAGTGAATTCAAAAATGATAAATAGCTTAAGTGATTAAAATTAATTACATCAACACCTTTACTGAGGAGAATACTTGATAACCGGAAATCATCTGTAATTATAAGATATTTATCATTTGCAATTGTATGGATAACAGCATCGGATAATCCATATTTACGAATTTTAGTATTTTCCATGGCTTTTCTTAATGGTATGTTTTTTTCCTCAAGAATATTTAATTTTTCAAAAAAAACGTTAAAATAAATATCTTTACATTTATCCTGTAATTGATTTGAAAGATTACTGACCTCAGTCAAGATATGGGGAGTAGTTATAATTTTATCAAAATAGTTAACAATCCAACATATATCTTGAAAGTCACCTCTGGTGAATTTACTGGTTCTTTTAAATTTTTCAATTAATTCTAAATTATAGGAACCAATAGTAAAAAGCAATAAAAGGTTGCTATCAATAAATATTCCATGAGATTTATGTTTTCGAATTACGTTAGGAATATCTGAAGAATTTATTTTCAAGCTGTTTCAACCTCTCTGATTTTTAATGCTTGAACATCCCCATTTTTATCAATGATTACCATTTTGTATTTTCTCCGAAGACGTGGACCAAATGGTTCATACAAGTCAGCACTTGTTCCTGTCGGTTCATATATTTCATCGTAACCTATCGTAATAAACCAACAATCTCCATGGTGATTGAATTCCTGTCTATCAATTTCTTCAAGTAAAATATTATGTATCGATTTCAATCTGTCTGAATAGATAGATTGAAAATAATTCATAGCTATTTCAATAGCTTTCTTGACATCTATCATTTTTTCTTCGTACATTTTATATCTCCCAAAAATTTATTTTCCCTGTTTTATTAACGATTACAAACGTAAATTATTAAATTTTTTAATACTGTAAAAAAGCAATTTATAATTAAGTATTACAACAAATCGAAAATCTCCATAATCTAAAATCCCTTATCAACAATCCATAGATAATCATCCATTAACCTTTAATAACTTCCACATCGCCCACTTCAGCTCTTCCAGGTTTTCCATCATCGGTGCTGAAATTATTAATGGGATTGATTTGTTCCCGGGAAATTTTATTTTAAGTAGTTTCTTTTTTGTGCCTTCGTCAACCAAATCGGATTTGCCGAAGCAAATTACTTTCTTTTTGTACTTCTTATCGGGATTGTATTTGGTCAATTCATTCAAAAGAACTCGAAATCTGACTTTGGATTTTCGCTTGCTGATTCAATCATGAACAACAGCACTTTTGTTCTTTCTACATGGCGGAGAAACTGATGACCTAAATCCTTTCCTTCAGATGCTCCCTCAATTAATCCATCTCTTCTAAAAGTTTTGCGGCTAATTTTACGGCTGCATCTGTTGCCGAACTTATTGGCGAAATTTTATTGAATTTTTTATTTTTCTTAATTTCTTTATCGAGCAATTTCGATAGCAATGTGTTGTTTTCTACAACGCCTCCCATTAGTGCAACATCAATAGTTTTTGTTTTGAAGTTTTTGGCAATAGCTTCCAAAAGAACAACTAAATGATTATTTGCTCTGGTTATAATATCCAAGGCAACTTTATCGCCTTTTTCTGCAGATTTCATAACCATAGGGGTTAGCATTTGATACTCAAAATTTCTTTCGGCATAAGCTTTCACAATGGTCCTGGGAGCTTTCAAATCAATTCCGGGCAATAACTCTGCAAATTGTTTTGTCAAAATGGTTTTTTCTCCCCTTCCATCGAGTTCGCGAAAGATGGCAGTAATACCTTCGCGGCCAATCCATGCACCACTTCCTTCATCGTCGAGTTCAATGCCCCATCCACCACAACGGACGAAATCACCTGAGGGAGTTCTTCCCAAAGCAATGGAACCGGTTCCGACAATTATTACAATTCCGGGTTTACCGTTGAATGCTCCTTCGACGGCAAGTTCGGCATCACTTGTTACAATCAGGTCATTTAATATGACTCCTTCGGTTCGAGAAAGGGTTTTCAGTAAATGAGCAGACCTTTGTTTTTCTTCTTCGAGCCAAACACCTGCCAAGCCAATAACGACAGCATCAATTTCCAAAGAATCCAAATCCGCTTTTTCGCATAAGTCCTTTATAACATTGATTAATCTTTCGCATGATTCTCCTACTCCAACCGCACCAACCCTTGTTGTCCCTGAAAAAGTTGTTGCGATAGTTTCACTATTACGAACGAGAACGCCTCTTGTTCTGGTACCTCCACCATCAATACCAATAACAGTATAATCATTTTGCTTTATTTGTTTAGCAGTAACTTTTTTTGCCATCCGATTTTCCAATTTTAATTTCAATTTTAAATTTAATTTCGCTTTTAAACTTCAAATATTGTGCCACGATTACTAAAAAGTGATACTTGATTTTAAATTATGAGAGAATTTAGATTAACAAAAAGCAGTTTGCAACTTATTAAATTCATCAAATCCATAAAACTTAATAAACTATTTCCGAACTATTTCCCCGATAACAACAGGTCTTTCTTTTCGACAATGTTCAAGAACAGTGTTTACTTTGTTTTTATCAACAATCAAAATCATACCGATACCTAAATTGAAAACATGTCTCATTTCATTTTCATCAATATTCCCGATTTTTCTGATTAATGAGAAAATAGCTGGCTCACTCCAGCTTTTCCAATCAATATTCATATCCAAACCTTCAGGAATAATCCTCGAAGTATTACCAACAATTCCTCCACCAGTAATATGTGATATTCCATTCAATATTTTTTTTTCAATTAAAGGATAGACTGCTGATAAATAAGACTTATGAATTGCAAGCAAAGCTTCACCGATTGTCTGTCCCAGTTCTTCAACTACATTATTGATTTGATAATTGTTCAGAAGTACTTTGCGTGCTAAAGAGTATCCATTCGTATGTAAACCGCTTGATTGTAAACCAATCATGATGTCACCTGCAATAATTCTCTTGCCGTCAACGATGTTTTTCTTGTCAACCACTCCAACAATAGTACCGGATATATCATATTCTCCCATACTATACATTGAAGGCATCTCTGCAGTTTCACCACCAATAAGGGCACAGGAGTTTTCTTTGCATCCCTCAACGAATCCTTCGATAACTTTTTCAGCTATCACCGGATTCAATTTTCCTACAGCAAAATAATCAAGAAAAAACAATGGCTTTGCACCACATGATAAAATGTCATCGGTACAATGGTTTACCAAACAATGCCCAACAGAATTATGAATTCCGGAAGCAAAAGCAATTTTCAATTTTGTACCTACTCCATCAGTACTTGCAACTAATACCGGATGTTCATATTCCGGAAAAGTTCCATCGTAAAATCCTCCGAACAGACCAATATCGGTTAGCACTTTCTCATTAAAAGTCGAGCGAACCAAGGGTTTTATCCTTCTTACGGTTTCATCACCTGCGCTAATATCAACACCGGAATCTTTATATGTTATGCCCATTTATCCAAATAATAATTCACAATATAAACTTCAAATTCTCATTTTAAAATTAAATTTTTTAATTCAGTGTGACTGAATCCGTTTCCTGAAAAAAAAATTAAGAACTAATACATTATTAAATAACTCAAAACTATTTTAGGGGAACCTATAAACCATTGAATTTATATTCATTCCTGCACCGACTGATGCAAAAACCGCAATGTCATTGCTTTTAAAAGTATGTCCGTTGAAATTATCCTTTAATATCAAATCAAGTAATGTTGGAATAGTTGCAACCGAACTATTTCCGAGCCATGAAATTGACATTGGCAGAACTTTATTAATAAAATCATTCATTAAATCTTTAATACCAAAAAGCTCATAAAGACGTTTCAAAATCTCAACATCCATTTTCTCGTTTGCTTGGTGCAACAAAACTTTTTTAATATTGTCAATTGAAAGTTTTGCTTTGTCTATACTTTCTTTAACAAGTTCTGGTACAGTCTGAAGTGCATATTTATATAACTTATGCCCCTGCATTTTCAAAAACAAATCATTACCCGGGTAATTAGGATTACTTGACCTATCCATCCGGAGCATGTTACTGTATTCCTTAGTATCAGAACGGCTCGAATGAGAAAGTATTCCTGCTTTACCATCTGTTTCCTGTGCTTCAATAATAGTTGCCCCGGCGCCATCAGAATAAATCATTGAATCTCTGTCATGCGGGTCAGATACCCTAGACAGAGTCTCACCTCCGATTATCAAAGCCCTTTTAGCAACACCCGCTTTAATGAAGCTATCTGCATTAATCATACCTTGCAGCCAGCCAGGACAACCGAAAGGCAAGTCAAAAACAACGGTTTTTGGATTTTCAATTCCGAGTTTATGTTTTACTCTTGCAGCAATACTTGGTACAAAGTCGCTTCTGCGGTTATCAGGTCTAAGGTCACCAAAATTATGAGCACAAATTATGTAATCCAAACTCTCTGTATCTATTTTGGAGCTTTTAACAGCTTTTTCAGCGGCAAAAAAACATATATCGGAGGTAGTAAGTTCGTCGGTAACATACCGTCTCTCCTTAATACCGGTTATTTCTTCAAATTTATCTGTTACTTCTCTAATTGGTTTTTCCAATATTTTTCCATTTGGTTCATAAAATACATGAGAATGAAAATCCTCATTTTTAACAATACGCTCGGGTATATAGGACCCTGTCCCAATAATCACCGAATATTTATCCGACCTCATCTTATATCCTACATTATTAATAATCAATTTATTGTAATTCATAATGATAAGTTTTTTAAAATTTCCTACCTAACTTCTGTATAACGAGATTCGTTAACCTAGAAAAGTGAACCGAAACACTAAAGAACTAATCAACTAAAATACTAAAAAACACTCAAAACTCAAAAAATAAAATAAAGCTAAAAAAACTTCTTTTTCCTGGTCTTTTTCATAAGCTGTGCTATTCTATCTGCCTGAAGGGCAAATGTTTCCATTCTTGCTTCAATAACCTGAGGATAAACATTACCATCTGATTCGATAGTCAGGAAAGGGATGTTCATGTTTCCGCTAATAGCTTCAGGTAGTTTATAATTAGGATTATGCATTTTAAGAGATTTCTCCTTATCTTCAAATTTCATATTAGGCATAGCAACAGCTTCGGCAAACCTCGTCGGCATACATCCAAAAGGACCGCAATTTATAATTCCGCAATATTCTTCCAGTGTCTCATAATAAGCTGTTCCAAGCGTTAATCCCGGCTCCCCTTTCACTTCGTAAGGTATTATGTGTTTGCTATGCTCGAGCAGTTTCTCAACTTCTGTCTTTTGGAAATGATAAAACCCGCTTTTGGCAAGTACCTTCTTTATTCGCTTCTCATAATTCCGCATATAAACATTTCTAATATATTGTTCGGTTCTTTTCTTAATTGATTTGTCCGGTTCGACCAAGTTAAGTTTTATTAAATAATCAATATAATATATCCATTCCGATATATATGCTGTTTTTACGATAAATCCTTTTTTGGCAAAAGCCTTATTCAACCAACGATGTGAAAAGTCATCGCTGCGTACATAAATTTCACCAAGTAATGCCAGGTATTTTGAATCCAAAATATTGATTTTTGCAGGAATTTGCTCTTTAATATTCTTTGCAAACCGCCGGAGGAATTTCAATAGATTCTCAAAGGTTCCATCAAATCCCAATTCAACTTTTTTAAATTCTTCTTCGAAAATTTCAATCCCTTCGTCTGGTTCTACTGCGTTTGCCATAATTGCAGAACGGATATCATCCAAAACATCGGCAGCTATCAAAGACAATATCCCTTTTTTTGCAAAATCTGGTCCTAATCCTGCATAACCGTCGTCTGTCATCAAAATAAAAGAAGCAACATTTTTATATCTTTTTCTTTTAATAATATCTTTCAATAATTCATGATATTGACCTAAACGGCAACTGCCTGCACTTTGTACATTAAACAGGGCTATATAATCTTTCCCGTTCCAACGATTTTCGATGTAGTCAATTAAAGACCCTACCAACAATATCAGAGGCAAGCATTCTTTACCTGTGGTATGTGCTCTGCCATATTTTAAAATATCGGAATTTCCTTCCGGTAAAGCTTCGGCATTAAAACCCTGAACTCTCATTGCTTGAGCAAACATTCTTGCAGATAGATCACCCATAGAAGGAACAAGTATTTTAATTCGCTTATCGGTCAGCTGCAACTTTTCTCCATCTGAAGTTATATAGTATGTTGTTATATTCTCATAATCCTTTTTGTCTTTCTTTTTCTTCTTTAAGCTGTTGGGTGTCAACTGTCCGCTATCAATAATAACCTCAGCCATTTGATAATCAGTATAATCCGAATCCTTTATTGTTGAAGAAATTTTTCTATAGTTTTCGATGATATCTAAAAAAGCATCTATTCTTGTATTGACTCCTGCATCTGCAGTATGCCCGTCAAGTTCGAGTGTCAATGATGGTTTTGTACCCATCAGAGTTCTAAATTGAGGTATAATCATTGAATCGGGACCACATGAAAAGTTTGAAACATAGCAAGCAAAAAGCTGAGGATGTTCTTTTATTAACCGGGCAGATTTCATTATTTTCTTTCCACCCTCCCAATACATTTCTCCTTCTAATTGGCGTCCTCTGTAATCAATCATGTCGTAAGGGATTACATAAATTCCTTTTGATGCAAATTTTTGAGGTATACCCTTATTGGCTGTCTCAGTAAAGGTATTATAAGAACGGCCTAATAGAACAATTCCAAATTTATCAGGATTTTCTTCTAAAAATTTCAAAAATCCGGCACCGGTTTCAAATCTTTCATTTTGAAATTCATGTTGCATTCTTACAGCAAAATGAAATGCTTCTTTGATTTTATCTTCATTGCCGATACCTAATTTTTTAGCTACTTCAACAAATTTATCATATTCAACTTCATAACCGGGAGCAAAGTTAAATTTTGGAGAAATCCATTTTCCTTCGAAGTCAATATCTTGGAATGCCTCTTTCAGAAAATACGGCTCTGTTATCACAAAAACACATGTCGCATTGTTATCAATCCTGTAATGTATTTCTTCATCAACGTGGATTTCTAAAATATTTGGGACGAAATAATAATCAGGATTTTTCTTAACCAAATCTTCAAACATACACAATGACAGCTGTGCAGGATAACAAAATGAAGTCATCTCCCTTTCCAAACCATCGTCATCCACTTTGTCAGGTATTATTACATCAAATCCCAATTTATCAAAAAAGTTAAAAAACAACGGATATAGAGAATGAATCATAAATGATAAATTAATACCGATTGTTTTTCTTTTGACGGCATGCCGAAATATATTTTCTGTTTGCTGTCTGTTATCTATATCTATATTATGCTCGATTCTGTGCATTTCCAATAAAATATACTGTAAAAAACTAATTAGAACGATTACAAAGATAATTAATTTGTTTTTATTTTACTTAATAATGTCTGTGAAAATTTGAATAATATTGAATTATATTAAAATAATAATAAACCGCACTCTAAAGGATGCGGTTTATTTAATAAGCTCTTAAAATTTAACACATAACACTCAAAGCTTAACGCTTACAATTAATCGAGAAAATGAACAAAAAGCCCGTCCCTCAACTTTGGTTCAAACCAAGTAGACTTTGGCGGCATGATTTTTCCGGCGTCTGCAATAGACATCAACTCGCTTACCGATGTCGGATACATAGCAAAAGCAACTTTCATTTCACCGGAGTTTACTCTTTTTTCCAATTCTCCCAAACCACGAATGCCACCTATGAAATCAATTCTTTCGCTAGTTCGAGGGTCATCAATTCCAAGAATAGGGGTTAAAACTTCTCTTTGTAAGATGGCTACATCAAGACTTTCAACCGGGTCCGGATTCTTCAATAATTCAGCATTTGCAGTAAGTTGATACCACTTGCCATCGAGATACATTCCGACATTACCCTTTTTATTCGGTTTGAATTGTTCAGATGTTTCTTGAATCATGAATTTCTCTTTTACTTTTGCCATGAACTCAATATTTGAAAGCCCATTCAAATCTTTAACGACACGGTTGTAATCCATAATGTGAAGATGTGAACCGGGGAACAACACAGCAAGATAGAAATTATATTCTTCATCGCCCTTGTGATTGGGATTAGCTTTTTGTCTTTCCCTACCGACAATACCAGCTGCGGCACTGCGGTGATGTCCGTCTGCAACATAGAAACATTCAACTTCTCCAAGAATACTTTGAATTTGAGCAATTGTTGCTTTGTTCTTGATTACCCATGACTGATGTCGAATCCCATCTTCGGCAACATGGTCGTTTTCAGGTTGAACTTTTGTGATATTAGCCACAATGCTGTTTATTTCATCAACATCTTTGTATGTCAAAAATATTGGTCCCGAATGAGCATTTGTTACTCTTACGTGATTGCTACGGTCTTCTTCTTTAACTTTCCTGGTATTTTCATGCTTCTTAATAACATTATTCCAATAATCATCAACTGATGCACAACCAACAAGCCCGTATTGTGTTCTTCCGTCCATAGTTTGTGCATAAACATATAAGTATGGTTCCGGGTCTTCGACTAAATTGCCACTGCTAATCAGTTTTTGTAAATTCTCTTTTCCTTTTTCGTAAACTTTTGTGTCATAGTGGTCAATTGACGGATCTAAATCAATTTCGGGTTTACCGATATGTAAAAATGAAAGAGGTTTACCTTTTACTTCTTCTCTTGCTTCATCTGAATTTAATACATCATATGGTTTTGAAGCTATATCGCCTGCTAATTCCGGTTTGGGACGGAAAGCCCTGAATGGTCTGAATACTGCCATTGTTAATTTTCCTCATAAAATTATTATTTATTCAATAATGTCATTCTTAAAGATTAATGAATCCAGTAGTAATGTCTCATGGATTCTTCGTTTCATTTTGTTATGCCAAGAATGACAGTGATTTTTTCCTTAAACTTAAAATTTAAAATTACTTAAGTGTTGCTACAACTTTTTCTGCTATCTCAACGCTAACTCGAATCTGTGCTTCGTCAGTTGACGCTCCAATGTGAGGAGTAACTGAAACATTTGGATGTTCAATCAATGCTTTTTGAGCTTCGCCTGCCGGTTCTGTTTCATATACATCTATTGCAGCACGGGCAACCTTACCGCTGTTTAAAGCATCGAGCAATGCAGATTCTTTAACAGTTCCACCTCTTGCACAGTTGACAAGAATCACACCTTTTTTCATTTTTGTAAATTCGGCTTCTGCCAATGCAGGTCCTTCCGATTTGATGAATGGCATGTGCAAGCTGATGAAATCCGACTGTTCGAGTAATTCATCTTTTGAAACAAGCTTTACATTCATATCTATTTCTTTTACATAAGGGTCGTATGCAATTACCGTCATACCCAGTCCAATAGCTCTTTTAGCTGTTTCTTTGCCGATTGCACCGATTCCCAACAAGCCCAAAGTCTTACCGGTTAGTTCAACACCGTGGCTATAATCTTTTTTGGGCCATTTACCGGCAAGCATTTCATGTTTACTAATATGCAAAAAACGGCATACGCCGAGCATGTGTGCAATAGCCAATTCGGCAACTGAAATTGAAGATGCTCCGGGTGTATTTAAAACCGGAATGCCTTTTTCTTTTGCATAAGCAACATCAATATTATCGAGACCAACCCCACCACGTGCAATAGCTTTCAAATTTCCTGCATCTATGACTTCTTTTGGTACTTTTGTGGCTGAACGTACCATGATTGCATCGAAATTCTTGATGTTTACCAACAATTCTTCAGGTGAATATTTTTGCAGAACTACTTCATGTCCGGCATTTCTCAAAATGTCTTCTCCGGCTTTGTCTATACCGTCTGATACTAATATTTTCATTTCAACTCCTTTAAAAATAAAAAAACAAAATTGTCAATTTTGGAACTTCAAAAATAAGAAATTGCCATGAAATAAGGATATTAAAGTGGAAAAAAGTGAAGAATTTGGATGTATATAAAAAAATATACACCATAAATACTGTAGAATTAATTTATTCTACATTTATCTGATAAATAAATGGTATATCACCACTATAAATATCATTTATAAATTGGAAAATCATTAAATGTTCTTGATGTCCGCTAAAAGGAAAAAGAACTTTTTTTAAATTGCATTTTTTTACATGCTCGGTTAAGCTAGGGTAAGGTACATCAAACTCTGGTATTTTCCATTTTACATCCTAAATATCCACTTTTTGCTTGCTTCTTGGATACTTTTACCTAATATACTCCATATTTTATTTGCTACTAATGTATCATCTTCAAATTCATAAAGCCTATAAATTCGTATTCGATTAACTTTGTTATTTGTATCAACGAATACGAAAGCAGCTATAGCAATATTTTGCCAATAATAATTTGGAAATTTAATTTCTTCCGGTAATTGAGGATATTCAAAATACTCAAATATTGAGTCAATTTTTATTTCATTTCTAAAATGCAAAGATTGACTATAATCTATCAGTGTTTGGCTAAAAAGGTTATTTTGAAAACACCCACTGAATAAAAGAAATAGAATCATAAAAAAAATTTCTTGCTTAAGATAAAATTTCTTCTTCTTTCGCTTTTCAATATATTTATCTAAGTTGTATTTCATTTTTTATCGGAATTTTAAAGCTGATTCTTAAATTCTTCCAAATCAATATTCGCTTGTTTTAATAATTGTCTTAGCGTGTTTCTATTAACCGGTTTGTGTGCAGGAACTGTGATTTTTGTTATTGCATTGAAAGTTCTTTTTTGAAGTCGGATATGACTCCCTTTCTGCCTTACAACAATAAAGCCAAGTCTTTGTAATGCTTTAATGATTTGTAGATAAGATAGTTCAGGTATATCGCTCAAAATGCAAGCTCCTCAACAAGATATTTTTCATTCAATATAATTTCATCTTCTATAGGTTCAAGATACAGCGAAATTGCTTCCCTGATATTTTTAAGAGCGGATTCTTTGTCGTCGCCTTCGCTTATACATCCGGGTAGAGAAGGTACATAAACGGTATATCCGCCTTCCTCACATTCTTCCAGTACAACTTTGAGTCTCATGATTTTCTCCTTTTTGTATGCAATTTATTAATTTAAACGTAATTCTAAAATTTTATTTAATGTTGAAAAAATTAACAATACTGTAAATCTTTTTAAAATTTTTTGCCAATACCAGCTTGCTTACAGATTTCATTTGCCGTTATCCTATCGAATTGAGAATGTCTTTTAACGGGGATAGTTTTATCTCCGTTAGTATATATTGAGTGATTAGCACCTTCCCTTAATAGAAAAAAGCCGTTTTGTTCCAAAAATTTTATCAAGTCTTTACGTTTAACTGACATATTCGATGTCCACAGGAATTTGCTCAAATAATACAGTGGCAAAGGGAATTTCCTTACCTAATTCTTTATAAGCAAGTGTCATTTCCTGTAAGGCATCTTTAAGCATTGAGCGGCAGTCTTCGAGATTCGAACCCTCGGTTACTACCTCGGGCCATTCTAAAAGTTGTCCCATATAACCTGAATCTATTTTTATATATCTTGCTGTATAATTCGATAGCATCTTACATCTCCATTTTTTAAATTGTAAATTATTAAAATTAACGCTAATACTAAAATTTTATTTGGTTTTGTCTATATTGATTATTCTGTAACTTCAATGACTTGTTTAACTATTTTGGGATGTAAATCTTTCTTGCCATGAAAAGGAATAATGATTCTTGCATCTTGCTTCTGATATATTCTGTGACTTCCTTTAGTCCGTATTAGTACAAAGCCGGCTCTTAATAAAACCTGTTCCGCTTCTTTTGCATTCATAACAGGTTGTTTAGACAAGTTCTACCTCATGTATGGAAGTATAAATTTGTTTGTTGAAAATATTCTGCTTTTCTTGAGATGATAATGTCTCCAAATAAAGCAAAATAGCTTCTTTCAAATACTCTGTCGTTTCCTCGTATGTTTCCCCTTGAGTTTGACAACCTCTCAACTCTGGGCAGTAACCATAATAGCCGTTACTGTCATGCTCAATAATCATTGTAAATTTTCCGGACATATTTACCTCTATTTATTCTTTTTTTATATAAACGCTAATACTAAAATAATATTTGGTTTTTAAAATTTAAATTAATATTAAAAATTGATGGACTCAAGTTGTTATAATGATTGGAGAAATTGCTTTTTGTAATAAAAAAGGGACCTTTTACAGTCCCTTTGCTGACCCGCCAGGAATCGAACCTGGACTCTTCTGATCCAGAGTCAGAGCAGGGTAGAATTCAATAAAGCCAGTATTCATGCTAAGTTTATGACTTCATTAATAATTTACTATACTACTATTTATTCCTTTTTATCTCTTTTTTCTATAGTTTTCCAAATAATTCGTAGCCAAATCGTAGCCAATTTATTCCTTCATTACTTTCCAAACAATACTCTTTTCATTAATAAATATCTTCATAATGTAAGCACCTCCGGGCTTATCTGATATATCGATTGTATTTGATACTTTAAGGTTGTTTAGCTCAAATACTTTTTCGCCAAGTAAATCGAAAATTTCAATCCTTGCTTGTTCTTTGTCTTTTAGGTTTGAAATTACTATTTCAATTTTTCCTCTTGAAGGATTTGGAAAAATGTTAATTCCATGACCTGCCAAATAGTCGTTGTAAACTTCCTTTTCATCCGGTTCGTTTGGGTGAAATTGCGAAGGACCAATCTCTCTTATTACACGGTTTCCTGCATCGTCATAACCATAAGTGAATGTTGAAGATTGGGCTAAAGAATAACCATAGCTGAATAAAATCAAAGTGAATTATGTTCAGTGTTACCGCTTCCTGATTGTAAAATAGAACAAATCAATTATTATAAATTACTAGTTCTTCCCTTACCAATTCCAACACTTACTAGTGTCCATGAACTATCCTTTTCAAAATCAAATATAAAATGTATCAAATTATTAGATTTATTGCCTATTATTATATTTTGGCAATTAATTGTATCAGAAGGGTTGTATTTTCCAGAATTATCCTGTTTATAATAAATAAATTTAAAATTTTCAATATCGTAAATATCAAATTCCTTATTAAAGTGCTCTTCTATATAATCAATAATAAAGTTTTTATCATCAAAATAAAATAATTTTTCATTTTTAAATAATTTACTGTTTTTAATTATACTTTCGTATTCTGTTGGATTCTCAATAATAGCTTTTATAAGCTCATATTTTTCTTTGTCAATTTCATTGCAAGCAATAATTCCAAAAATTAAAAAACTGATAATAATAATTAATCTTTTCATTTTTCCTCCTACCAAAATTTATATGTAAAAGTTCTTGTAAACGGCAAAACCCATTTATATCTCCTTGTGGGTAAACCAACACTCTTCAAATAGTTGTTTTGATATCTAATTGCATAGTTTTCCTTTTGATAATCGGATAATCCAAAGTGGTAATCGTTGTATCCTAAATCAACTCTTGTCTTTAAATGTCCAAACTCATGTGCTATTACTTCACCAAAATTAAATGGTCTATTCTCAGACATTAATCCTGCATTTTTTATTTCTTCAGGATTATCAGAAAGCATTTTATCAGCTATGCGAATTTCAAAATGATCGCCTTTGTCTGAAAAAAGACCTGCGAACGGTCCATCGGAAGAATTTTTACCTGATTCTGTCAAGATTTCATTTGTTGAAGCAATAATAATATTCACAGGTATTCCTGAATTTATCGCAGCATCAAGTAAGCATCTTTCCATTTTGCCAAGGGAACTTATGATCTTTTCTTTAGCTTCATTTTTGGTCATACCATTAGGAAGATTGGCTCCTTTCGAGAATGTTATTGTGATCCCATTCTGCACACTCCCATCTTCTCTATTAGCTTCTTCCCTCACTTTCGCTTCTTCAAATTGCTTTGATTGCCAAATAGATTCTGCATTATTCACCCAATAAGCCATTGTTTCTGCACTACATGCGGGATCTAAATCCAAATCTGGAAACAATGACATTAACATCATATACTGATTAACTAACTCACCATATGGATCAGAATCTCCACTTAATAAATCATTAAACACAGAAGTAGCCGAACCTTCTAATAAGAAGAAATTTTCAGCTTCTTCCCTCTGTCCCAAATTATACCCATCAACAAAATAGCTGTCGGGCAAAGTCAGAACCACTTCATTTTTATTTCGATACACTAAATTAAGTGATTATAAATGTTACAATCTTGCTCCTTTACATGATTGCATAGGATCCCAAAAGAATCCTAAATATTCCCATTTTCCATTGACTAATTTCCATTGAAAAATCAATAAATCTTCAATTATTTTACTCCTTAATCTTATTTCATGAATATAAATTACTTCTTTTTTATCAAAGTCATATGATTCAAACTTTTCATCACAATAAACAGGATAGGTATTTTTATCAAAGTGATTATTAACTATATTTGTGATAACACTCGTTAAAATAGTATCACTTTCATTTCCATGAATATTAGATGATTTAAATATCTTAGTGCTAAAGTCGAAACTATCTAGTAATTTTATATAATTTTCTGGATTCATTAAAACCTTTCTGATAAAATCATGTTTTGATTTATCAGTTTGTCGGTAATCGTATATAAGACCACTACCGCTACAAGCTGGTAATAATAAAATAAATAATAATAAAATATTTTTTCTCATTTTTATACTCCTAAAAATCTTACCAAATTTCAATATCTCTTCGAAACCAACTATTTGGTCCACTACGACAAAAATAACAAGTTCGAATCGGTCTTCCTTCTAAAATTCTAAAATAATTTGTCCTATTTACTGCATTTGTCTCTTGATCAACCCTGTTATTTGGCATTTTACCGCTTACCCAATCTAATGCATGCCCAATTCCCTCATGGTTTAACATATCACTAAAAGTATTTGGATATAAGTTTCCGTTACTATTATAACGCATAATTTTATTACTACCTGAAATTATTCCCCTTGGAATGGCAACAGTAGCATTGTCATATGTAATTCCATTTTTTATAGAACCTGGATGCATAAAAAATGAGCCGACTTCCCCTTGCTCGTTTGTTAAAAATTGATCATCAACAAATTTATAATCAAGCCTTTGTCCTGTTTCAGAATTGGAAGAATTTTCAATTAAATCTTTAAACCAAGATTGTCCTTTACCTTCAACACCATAAGCGAAACTTACATTTATTATTTTACCATCTGATCCAAGCACAATTGAACAATTATATTGATTTTCAAGCTCAGCTTTAATTATCGCAACCTCCTCATTTGTTCCAACAATATAAACTCCATTCTGACTCCCATTAACCGCCTTCCCATCTTCTCTATTTGCCTCCTCCCTTACTTTCGCCTCTTGCATTTGCCTGGATTGCCAAACTGATTCTGCATTGCTAACCCAATAATCCATTGTTTCTGCACTACTTGCGGGATCTAAATCCAAATCCGGAAATAATGACATTACCATCATAAATTGATTTACTAAGTCATCATATGGATCAGAATCTCCACTTAATAAATCATTAAACACAGAAGTAGCCGAACCTTCTAATAAGAAGAAATTTTCAACCTCTTCCCTTTGACCTACATTATACCCGTCAACAAAATAGCTGTCGGGCAAAGATTGCACTACTTCGTCTTTCTCGTCCTGTGTAGCTAATCCAGACGGATCTCTCCACTGTATCGGCGAATTATACGCATAATGATATGGCGTATGGTTCGGGAAAGCTTCAAAGAACGGGTCAACAGACAAAAAGCGACCTGTTTCGCTGTCGTAGTTCCTTGCACCGAAAGCAAAATAGTTGTTTTCGTAGTCTCGCTCTCTGCCTATATAACCCAGTCGGTTTTCGCTACCTGCAGAAGTCCAAAGCGTATCACCAAACGGTTTGTAATCGTAACAGCTCATGCTTGTCGTGCTGTCTGTCAGCTTTAATGTTAACACTGTCCTCACATTTCCCAGATGGTCTGTTATCTGAAATCTTTATTTACGAAAAATTGTTAATCAATAAAACTAATTTAAGGATAACCTGTCTCGAAAACTTCTTTCAATCGCCATCTATTTTCTTTTATTATGAATAAAAAAATTAAATTTTTATTACTATTTTTTGCTTGAATTTCAATATCGCTGTTAACTACTTTCCCAGTATATAAATCGTAACCATAGTTAAAATTGGAAAAATTATAATTATTTTTAAATTTTTTAATTTTATTTATAACATCATTATTAAAATTCCTATCGTTTAAATCCTGTTCCAAATAAAATTCTAATGAATCCGGAAAATCTATTATGTGTGTAACCAATTTGAAATTACTTAATAAATCTTTAGGATTAAAGTCAGTTGTTGGAATCCAACTTTTAAAATTACCACTTTTTTCAAAAATAAAACTAAATTTTCTATTGGTTTTTTTTGATTTCACCTTGAACATTTGAATATGAAGTTGTGAATCTAATTCTGTTAAATACCAGTCATCACTAATAATATCATAACCATTTTCATACTCAACTTTAAAAAAAGCAGCAAATCCTGCATTCATGCTCTCATCAACGTTGTGAGTTTGATCAGATAGCATTAATTCAGGATTATTAAGCATAGCTTTTAGTTTAACTGAGTTATCAACATTTTGAGAATAACAATTTGAAGAAATTAATATAAATAATAATAAAATCCTATACATTTTTTTCACCTTTTCTTATTTGTAAATTCTTTTACGATTAATTTCGGGAACTCGATAAATTGTAGTTGCTTCAAAAACATAGAACATGTTTTCCATAGCATTACTTTCAGTTCCCGGATTGCAATGCATTGAATCGTACAAATGTGTGATTTCATGATCTAATACCATAGACAAGGAATATGAAACATAAAAAGGCATTATTAAACCAAATAGTTTTGGCTTAAAAATTCTAGGTAATCCTTCTTCAGTAAATAACTCAAAGGCAATATATAAGGTTTTATCTTTACCATCTTCAAAAGTACCTGCCGTTGAATTTGTGCCTTCGGGACATTCCTTCCATAACTCACTAACTGTAATTCCAAATATAAAATCCTGTTTCTCACCATTAGGACCTGTATATTTATCTGCTAATCCATTACCATTATCCTTTCTTCCGTACATAGTAATATCAATATTTAAACTGCCAATCTCATGAAGCATACAAAATCCTTCAAATGTTGCAGTAATAAGATCAATTGCTTTAACAAATTTTTCAATAACTTCTGCAACAGTAAAACCTTCACTAGTAATTTTGTCAATATCGTAATTTATTGTATATGGAATTCCAGCAATAGTTATTGTTACTGTTCCATTATCACCTGTTCTTGGTCCTGTACTTCTTGTACCGCCTGAACCTCCTGAACCTCCACCCGAACCTCCAATACCGTATCTACCACGTGTTACCCAATTTAACCATTTTTGGTAAAGAACAATACTATTAAATTCTGCATCAGCACCCCCATGACACCAATCATCCCAAGCATCCATATTTGTGTTTACTTCGTTTGCTGTTAAATTCCTTGTTTGTTCTATCAAATCAATATATACAAAAAATTCGTTTGTCTGCACCCTCTCCTTCTTCTCCTTCTCAGGTGCCAGACCACTTGGATCTTTAAATTGTATCGGCGAATTATACGCATAATGATACGGCGTTTGGTTCGGGAATGCTTCAAAGAACGGGTCAACAGACAAAAAGCGACCTGTTTCGCTGTCGTAGTTTCGGGCTCCGAAAGCGAAATAGTTGTTTTCGTAGTCTCGCTCTCGACCTATGAAACCAAGCCGGTTTTCACTTCCAGTAGTAGTCCAAAGCGTGTCACCAAATGGTTTGTAAGAGTAACTGCTCATAATAATTATTCAATTTTGAAATTTACATATCACTTTTGAAGCCAAGGACATTTATTATCCTTGACAATATCAACCCCATCAAGTTTCCATTTATTGTCTCTAATTGTAAAACAAACACTAATCATTTTATCCTTCTTTTTATTTTGAATAAAAATTTCATGAACTGGTTTACCAGGGATAAATTCAGAATCATACCAATTATCATGAATAATATCAAAACCATCTTTGAAATTATCATTTATTACTTTAGAGAGAACTTCATGATAATTTGTTAATACCTTATCACCCCACCATTGATAATACTTTATTGAATCTGGGTATTGAATGATAGTATTTAGTATTCGATAATTCTGTCTTAATTTTTCAGAACCAACATAGCAAGAGTCGAGAACAAATGACCATTGTCCCAAATTATTAAAACCAAAAACAAGTTTTATTTTATTTAAATTTGTCTGAATTACTATCACTTGAGTATGATATTGACTATCAAGAAATGTTAACTCCATCTTGTTTGATAAAACAGTATAACCATCAACGAATTCTTCATAAAATTTCATTTTTAGTTCAGTATTTTCACAAATTTGATTTCCAAGTATATCCCAAATTGGTTCCATATAAACACACATGGAATCAGGATTTTTAAAAAATTTATCCAATCGTATTAAATTATCCAAAGAATCTGCTTTAGAAAAATAATTCAATAAAATGATAAACATTATTATTTTTTTTAACATAATTTACTCCTAAATTTACCATTTCATATACTTATAATTTGGATGATGATTAATGAGCCAAACAGTTATACCGAATTCCCAAGCATCTTGATCATTAGCTGGATATTTGTTATAATCCTGCCACGCATGATAAAATTCATGAGCTAATATCAATCCTAAATCGGGTTGAAAGGGACCTCTTTGGGAATAAAAAGAACCAAAAAGTGTAGGTTCATAAACCCAGAATTTGTAAGCAGAAACATATGGTACATTGCCTGTAAAATATTCAAAAGCAATATACATCCAACCTTTTGTTCCGTCTCTGAATGTTCCTCCATAAGAGCCGGTGTTTCTATTCTTACGGATGTAAATTCCACCTAACCAAGGTTTGCCATTTTCATCTTTTGTATCTGGGGTTGGTGATGTACGCTCAGCTAATTCATAACCAGTATAAGATATATCGATGGTAAATCCACCAACTGCATCAAGCATATCATATCCACCTGGTGCATTTGCTATAGCTCCAAATGCATTTTCAAACATCTCTTGTATTTGTTCAGGTGTTATGCCAGCTTGCTTCAACTTTTCATCATCATAATTGATAGTATATCCAATCCCATATATTGAAATTGTAATTATTCCATTCTCTGACACGTCTCCGCTTGTTCTTCTACTGCCACCTGAACTGCCTCCCACAGAGCCCCCACCAGACGAACCACCTCCAGCTAACCTGCTAAATTGCATAAAAAATTGTTGTAATGCAGCATGCATATCCCAAGCGTCCATTGATTCATTAGCGTTGTTTTCAAATCCCCCTGTCATAACATTGTAGTAACCTATTTTATTTCTTCCGGAATTATCAACTATATCATGCAGCATTTTGCTTATCTCATCCATGCCTCCAATATCTCTATTTTGAATTTCTGTCCACTGCACCCTCTCCTTCTTCTCCTCCACCGGTGCCAGTCCGCTTGGGTCTTTCCACTGTATAGGCGAATTATACGCATAATGATATGGAGTTTGGTTCGGGAATGCTTCAAAGAATGGGTCAACACTTAGGAATCTTCCGGTTTCAGAATCATAATTACGAGCACCAAAAGAAAAATAATTGTTTTCGTAGTCTCGCTCTCTGCCTATATAACCAAGCCGGTTTTCGCTTCCTGCCGAAGTCCAAAGCGTATCCCCGAATGGTTTGTAGTCGTAACTGCTCATACTTGTCGTGCTGTCCGTCATCTTAAACGTTAATACTGTCCTCACATTTCCCAGATGGTCTGTTATTTGGAATTCTTTTGTCGTTCCGTTCATTCCGTTCAGGTTGTAAGAAAGTTCACCACCGTTAACTAATTGATAATTGACAATTGACAATTGATAATTATTCGTTGTCAGTTTTCGGTTATCTGTTATATCTACTATTGTTTTCATTATCAATTGTCAATTTTCAATTGTTAATTAAAAAATTACTTTTCATTTTTTAATTTCATAGTTTTTATAATAGAAATTAATAATTTTATTAATTCCTCACAATCAATTATTATAGATTCTGATTCTTTTTCCGATAAGTAATTTGAATCCCGAAGTAACCGGAGCCAATAATGTGTTTCATTAGCTTCTTTGTTTGACATTGACAGTTTGTGAATAAAATCAGCAGTTGATTCTGCCTGAATGGCTTCTTCAATGATGGCTCCTATTGCCGTACCGCTTCTTAATATTTGCTTTGAAAGTGTATATTCTTTCTTTTCATCACAAAGATATTTATAGAGTTTTATGATCCTCAAGGCAAATTTATAGCTTTTCTCTCTTATTATATTTGTCTTCATTATCAATTATCAATTTTCAATTATTAATTAAAAAAATTGCTTTTTTTGAATGTTAAATTTAAGAAATTTTTTGTTAAAAGTGCAGGGGTAAAATAAAAAAAAGGAGCTTCCAAAAAAGCTCCCTTTTTTTTGCTGACCCGCCAGGAATCGAACCTGGACTCTTCTGATCCAGAGTCAGACGTGTTGCCAATTACACCACGGGTCAAATTCAAGTTTTAAGTGTTAAATTTTAAGTGTTAAGTTATTAAAACTGCTTTTAACACTCAAATTCACTATTTTTCTATCTTCTATTTCCTGTCTTCTATTTTCTATCTTCTACAGCCGTGGATCCGATGAGAGTCGAACTCACGGCCTCAGCAATGCGAATGCTGCGCTCTCCCAAACTGAGCTACGGACCCATGAGAAGTGCAAAATTAAGGAACTTTTTAAATATGGACAAATATTTTTATTCAGTTTTTGCATTATACACAAAAAAGGGGCTGTCTCAAAAGTCAAAATATTGACAAATCGTCATTCCGAACGAAGTGAGGAATCCAGTATTCATGCGGTTTCTGGATTCTTCGCTTCACTGCGTTCCGCTCAGAATGACTCTTTTGAGACAACCCAAATTTAAAATTCAAACTTGTTTTATTCTTTTTTTCAATTGAGAGTTTATTTCCTCTTTCTTTTTCTTAACGAGGCAAAACTATCTTCTCGTCTGTCGGAATATTTTCTAGGTTTCCTGTCAGAATATCTTTCCTTTTTATTGTCAAAAGTTCTTTTGGAATCCATTTGCCTGTCTTTTACCAATTCAACAGTTAATGGCTCTCTTTCAAATTTTGCATTATCGAATGCGTTAATCATATCTATTTCGTAACTACTCTCTATTTCAACAAAGGAGAATTTTTTTAATATCTCGATTTTACCAATTTGAACATCTCTTGACCTTAGCTTTTCGTTAATTATACCAATTATACGCGTTGCATTTATATCGTTTTTTGAACCAATATTGAAATAAAATCGTGAAAAAGATTTCCGACCATTACTCCTTTTGCCTCCTTTATCATCTAATGAAGCAACATTTATATCCGGTTTGCTGTTATAATAGGATAAAAGTTGATTGAATTCAACCGATACAAAGTGTTGAATTAATTCTTCGCGTGTCATCCAACTTAATTTATTGTAAATCCCAGGTAGAAACTGTGCGATTTGTTCTTCTTCAACTGCAACATTTTCAACTTTATCAATCATGTTAAAAAGCTGTTTTTGACAAATATCTTTACCTGACGGTATGTTTTTTTGTTCAAACTTTTTACCAATCATGTTTTCAAGAGAACGAATGTTTCCCTTTTCACGAGTGTTGATTAAAGATATAGAGATTCCATTTTTACCGGCTCTGCCGGTTCTTCCGCTTCTGTGTATATAAATCCCCAATTCATCAGGCATATCGTAATTAATTATATGTGTAAGGTCATTGACATCAAGTCCTCTTGCCGCTACATCGGTTGCTACTAAGATTTGCAAATGCTTTACCCTGAAACGATTCATTACCTGGTCTCTTTGAACCTGCGACAAATCTCCGTGTAAAGCGTCGGCATTGTATCCGTCTTGTATTAGTTTCTCGGCAATAACCTTTGTTTCGTTTCTTGTCCTGCAAAAAACAATACCGTAAATATCAGGATTAATATCCGCTATTCTTTTCAATGCTTCGTATTTATCTCTCGATTGTACACTTATGTACTGGTGCGTTACGTTTTCCGCACCTGCATTTTTATGTCCTATGGTTATTTCATCTGCCTTCTTCATGTATTTTTTAGTGATGCTTTTTATCTCGCTTGACATAGTAGCAGAGAATAAAAGTGTTTGTCTTTCTTCAGGGGTTTCAGCAAGGATTGTATTCAAATCATCCTTAAATCCCATAGAAAGCATCTCATCGGCTTCGTCCAATACAAGCCAGCGAATATCTGATAAAATCAACTTTTTACGGTTAATCAGGTCAACTACTCTTCCGGGTGTACCTACAACAATCTGTTTGCCGTTTTTCAGAGCATTGATTTGTGTGTCTATTGATGTTCCGCCATAGACAGGAACTACAAATAAGTTTTTCGTGTATTTGGAATATGTTTTTATGTCTTTGGTTATCTGCATACACAGTTCTCTTGTAGGACAAAGTACGAGAGTTTGTGTATTCTTGGATGTCGTATCTGTCATCTGTATAATCGGCAGTCCAAATGCCGCAGTTTTACCGGTACCTGTTTGTGCCAATGCAATCAGGTCTTTACCCGAATTTAATAGTTGTGGAATAGTCTGTTCCTGAATTGGAGTTGGTATTTCAAATCCCATCTCTGTGACTGCCTGAATAACTTCATTATTCAATCCTGTTTCTTCAAATGTTTTCATGTATTTCTTTCTGTTACTTAATTTCCCAGGTTTGAATATCATACCCCGGATTTGTTATTGGTTTCGTAAATAGTGCCGCAATGGATATTGTCATAAAAAACAACAATAACCATAATTTCAATTTTTTCTTCATTGGTTCTCCAATTATTTTCGCTTACTCTCTAAGTGAAATTTGTTAATAATATGTAAAAATGGGGCTGTTGAGGAATTAAGAACTTAATACATTAATTTAGAAATTCTTTACTGATTTAATCAACCTCTTACCCTTAACACATTAATAAATTCAAAGCAAAACATCACTCAAATATTTTGACAAACAAATTTAATGAGTTTAAAAACATGATGAATTCGCAATTTATTCACGTGTTTATCTGCCAACACCCTGAGGCGCTGTACAGACGAAGTGGATTAAAGGTCTGCTCTTTGTTTGAAAAGATATGCCATACAGAACTCTCCCGGCTGATTAACGCCATAAAAAAGTGCTTGACGCAGGGTAATGTTTTATATTTTAATTTATTTTAAAATAAATTATTGAGTAATATTTGATTTTCTTTACATACTATCAATAACTCTTTTCAATCTTTCGCGGATTTCAATTGCTATAGGTTCGAGTGCATTGTTTTGAATTGCCTGCATTGATGAGACCGGATCAACGGCAGTTACTTCCACTTTTCTGTTGTCATGTTCCTGCACGATTACATTACATGGGAGCATTGTTCCAATCTTGTCTTCTGTTGACAATGCTTTATAGGCGAAGGGCGGATTGCAGGCACCGAGTATTTTATAATTCCTGAAATCAATATCCAGCTTTTTCTTCATAGTTGCTTTCACGTCAATTTCGGTTAAAACTCCGAAACCTTCTTTTTTCAATTCTTCGGTTACTTTTTCGATTGCAGTTTCAAATTCTGATGAAATAACTTTTGTAAAATAATATTCATTTGTTCCCATAAAATTCTCCATTGTGTTTTAATTAATCTTCTTCAAAATCAACAAATTCCAGAACTTTCCCAATTCCGGCACCATGTCTTTTAATGGTGAATTCATCTGTTGTCATATCAATAACGGTTGACTCTCCGACAAAATTGTATTTATCCAATCTTACGGCATAGTCAACCTTAGGTCCGAAAAAATCGACCAATTCGTTCTGGTCATGGATATAATCTTCATCTTCCATCCTTGCAGAGATTGATATTATCGGTTGGCCGACATATTTTAATAATAGTTGTGATAAAGCGTTATCGGGTACTCTTATACCTGAAGTTTTCCGTTTTGGATTTTGTGCAAATTTTGGTACCTGCTTTGATGCAGGTAAAATAAATGTATAAGGACCCGGTATCAAGCCCTTTATAGTCTTATATGCCTTGTTACTTACTTTCGCAAACTCTGCAATATTCGAAAGAGAATCGCATAAAAATGTCAGAGATTTATTATCAGGCAATCTGCGTATTGCTCTTAACCTTGATATAGCAGTCTTGTTAGATAACTCACAACCGAGAGAAAATCCGGTATCTGTCGGATAGAGTATCACAGAACCATCTTTCAATGAGTCTGCCACCATTTTAATTTTTCGAATCTCCGGTGTTTCTGAGTGGATAGTCAAAATTTGTGTTGCCATTTCAAAACCTCCTCTTAATTTTTACAATTACTACATTGCATAATAGCAAAATTTATTTGAGAAATCAAGAAAAAAATGAAATATTTATAAACTTATATTTATTTTAAGGTATTGCTAATATAGTATAGATTCCGTATATTTGTAAAACATTTTGTTTCACAAATATGGAATCATTATGAATTGTCCTAGATGTAAATCTAATAATTACGTTAAAGACGGAATCGTTAAAGGAAAACAAAGATTCCAGT
>JAZDIP010000054.1:0-6750 GCA_043804925.1 bacterium
ACTGGAATCTTTGTTTTCCTTTAACGATTCCGTCTTTAACGTAATTATTAGATTTACATCTAGGACAATTCATAATGATTCCATATTTGTGAAACAAAATGTTTTACAAATATACGGAATCTATACTATATTAGCAATACCAAAAATATATTTATTATTATTTTTCAATAATCTCTATCTCAAAAACAAATTTCCAGAGTTTTCCGGTTACGAAAATTCTCTTTTTCTCTTTATCGTAGGCAATTCCGTTTAATACATCCGGCGAATCACCGTAGCTGACGTACTTGCTTAGAGGGGAGAGGTCAATCCAAGAATTTACTTTTCCTGTTTCGGGATTAATTCTTGCGATTCTCTTAGTCTGGTAGATATTTGCCCAGATTTCACCATTTATATATTCAAGTTCATTCAGATAATAAACTGAATAATTTTCGTCTTTTACTTCAAGAGTCCTTATTTCGCTGAAGTTTTCTGGCTTAATATATTTCAATTTACTTGTACCGTTACTCATTATCAATTCATTATTGATTTTTGTCAATCCCCAGCCCTCGCCGCGATACGAAAAGCTGTTAACGAGTTCTAATGTTTCGAGATTATACACAAAGCAGGTTTGAGATGCCCATGTCAATTGATAGATTTTATCCTTATAGATTTCTATTCCTTCTCCAAAATATCCCCCTTTAACTTTGTAATTCTTGAGAATTTTTCCTGTTTCGACTTCGACTTTTCTAAGAGAGGAATGTCCTGTCAATCCGGTACTTTCGTAAAAATAACCATAATAATATAAAAAACCTTGTGTATAAGCTAGCGAGTCATGAGGATAAACATTGATAACTTTTATATCATAGGCAGGTGCTTTTGAATCGGAATTATTCGTTGAACTTTGTTCATTTTTGCCTTCGAGCATATCAATGTCTTTGCTAATCACTTCAAATTCCTGACTCTTCTGCTTAGCTAAATCTCCATTTTGCTTGCAGGAAAAGAGCAGTAAAGTAAAAATAATAATGAAATATGTTAAATATCTATGCATTTTAATTCAATTAAAGCTAATAATAAATGTAAATTACAGAAATATAGTATTTCCATAAAATTTATTGTAACAATTTTGAAAATTCTTCGTATATTTGAATAGATATTTAGAGAATTATTTAATTAACTAATTATATAAAAGTTAAAATGAACAGATTATTCAAAGCACTGGACGACGTAACGAGAAGGGAAATCCTTGAATTACTTAAAGATGGAGATAAAACTGCCGGCGAAATAGCAGAAAAATTCAATATCTCAAAACCAAGCATTTCCTATCATCTGGATTTGCTTCGACAGGGCGACCTTGTGGTTTCAATCAAAAAAGGGCAGTTTGTTTACTATACCTTAAACACTTCTGTTCTTGATGAAGTCGTTAAATGGTTCTTTCAGTTAACAAAATCGAAATTAATTTCCGAGAAAAATACATCAGGAGGTACAAATGGAAACAAATAATTTTTTGAAAAGAGAATTTCCCGCTCTGCTTTTATTGCTAATACCTTTCATAATGATTGGAATTTATTGGAACGATTTTCCTGCCGAGATTCCAACCCATTGGAATTTCTCGAACGAGGTTGACCAATACACACGAAAAGAAATCGGATTGTTTTTAGTTCCGGGTTTGAATATTATATTTTACTTTATGTTTTTTCTTTTGCCGAGAATTGACCCGAAAAGAGAAAACTACAAAGTTTTCAGCACTTCGTACAATGTCCTTCGGTTTTCCATTATAGGTATGCTGTTTTTCCTTTTTGTTATTCTTTTTCTTGCAGGGCTTGGAAATGATTTGAATATTGGAGTAATTGTAATAAATCTGACATTGGTTTTATTCATGGTGCTTGGGAACTACATGGGCAAATTCAAATCGAATTACTTTGTTGGAATCAAACTTCCATGGACTTTGGCAAATGAAGACAACTGGAACAGGACTCACAGGTTGGCAGGCAAGCTCTGGGTTTTTGCATCAATCGCCATGATGATTGCCGGAATGCTCCTTCCAATAGAAACTTTAGCAATAGTATATTTCAGTTATATTGGATTGATTGTACTAATTCCGGTGGTTTATTCGTATGTGCTGCACAGGAAGGAAGGGAAGAATGTCTGAACCACTGATTGAAGCTGATTAATCTGATTTCGCTGATTTTTTAAATTTCGTGCTTAACAGCGTAGCTGTGTCATCTTAGTAGAAAGACATGTTTCGCATTTTACACAGAGTTCCACGGAGAATACACGGAGAGCCACAGAGTTTTTTTGTCTGAACTATGATTTTTGTGATTTATTTGATTTTTATGATAAAAGCAAAATTATGTTTTCATAATAATCACATAAATCACGGTTCAGACAGATACTCCAACTCATATTTCTCATACTCCGCTTTGCTTGGCTGAAAGTTTGGGTCAATGGTTTTTACTTCGTCGTAAGTTAGGTCGTATAATTTGTAAACCATCAGGTCTATTTGTTTTTCTTCTTTTAAAGTGCTTTGATTTGAATCTTTTTTTAATAGAATTTCATCAACTAATTTTTGGAATAGTTGAAGGTCTGAATCTTTAACTTTTGGGATGGGAATTTTCTCAACATAAATACTAAACATTCTTACAGCTTTTTCACCTAACTGTACCGATAATTTTTTGTAGAACCAATCTATAATTTTTGAATTTAATATTGCCACAAAATATTTATTGTAAGGACTATTAGGGATGAAATATGCAGTGTTATTAAAATAAATACTTGAATCAACCAAAGAAAATGTTAAATTCTGACATATATCATTATAAACAACTTTTTCATTCTCAAATTCATCGAGATATGCACAAGCACGCAATTCCCACCAATAATCCCCTTGGTCTTGTCTTTTTTCTGCTTGAGATTTAAATTTGATTAGATGGTTTGCTAATGCGGGATAATTTTCTTTAAAAAATTCCCAAGCGGGGTCGTACTCAACATAACCATAATGAGGTCTTGGCTCTGAAACTATATTTTTTTTAATATCAAGCATTGTTTTAATTGTGAAACCTTTTGGTATCATTATAACCCATTTATTAACAATATTAGTTTTATACTTTTTTATATCTCTTCCACGCAATAAAGGTTTAATAAAATCTATGCTTTTTGAATCTTTCGCAACTAATTCATCTTTTACTTTACGATCAATTATAAATGCTTCATTATACCCTGTTATTATTCCTCTGTTAATATTAAAATCCCAATCTTTTAACTGTATCCCTGCTTTTTCAATTTTACTTTTTATCTTATTTTCAATTTTTGATGATATAACCCAAGCTTTTTCATCAACATATTCTTTTATATTTATTTCATTATTTTGAATATATAACTTAATATCATCATCTTGTTGAAAGTCATTTCTGAATAGAACTGCTCTGCATTTTTTTCTATTTTTAGCTTTTTCGTAAATTAATATATTGGTATCTACTGTTGCATGGTCGAATACTTTCAATCCACCAAAATCAATTAAAATTTTTGGATTAGTATTTTCAGCTAAAAATCGTCTTGTATTTTCACCATACCCAGCCCTCATCCATTTATTTGATGTGATAAATGTCAAATACCCCTGATTTTTTAATATGTAAAATCCTCGTTCATAAAATAAGCAATAAATATCGCCTGTTCTATCAAAGGTTTTATAATCTTCAAATTTCGGAGATCCAGATAATTTTCCCTCATTCTTTTGTAATTGAATATACGGAGGATTCCCAATCACAATATCAAAACCCATGAAATTCCCGCTATCGTCTAAAACTTCGGGGAACTCAAAACGCCAATCGAATGCATTCCAGTACATTCCGTTGCCGTTGCTCTTTGCTTCTTCCTCCTTTAGTTTGCCAATCTTTTCGATTAGCTTTTCCTTTTTCTTTTCAATCCTTTCCTTGTCTTTTTCGCTTGCAAATATATCTTTTTCAGTATTCAGCCGGTGCAGTTCTTCTGCAAGCTTCATTCTTTCCTTATTTTCCGGATGCCAATGCCCTTTTATTCCCGATTTAATTTCTTCAATAGTTTTTTTAAGTTCTGTTTTTTTTCCTCTGTCGGTTATATTTTTATAAGTGTCTACCGCGAATTTGTATCTCGCTATAGTTGCTTCATCTCCAATTTTTGTTGACTGATCAAATCCGTATTTGCTAACGAGAGAATTGCCACATTTAATGTTTATGTCAATATTCGGCAGTGTTTCCATTGTCTTATAATGACTGGTTTTTGTGTAATAAGCACTTTTAAGAAGTTCAATCCAAAGACGCAGACGACAAATCTGAACGGAGTTTGGGTTTATGTCAACACCGAAAAGGCAATTTTCAATTATTTTCCTTTTCTCTTCGAAAATGGTTTCCTGAACTATTTGCTTCTCTGGGTTTATTCTTCTGCCTCTAAAAGGGTCTCCTTCGATTACATGATAATCGAATATTTTTCCTTCCTCGTCTTCAATATGGAGTTCGTCATTTATTACTGTAATTCTGTAATCCCTTAACCTCTTACCTTCTTTATCAATAAATATTTTAAGTTCAGATTTCATAGCGATTATTTCGTTCAAAACCGAAACCAAAAAATGTCCAGAACCTACCGCAGGGTCACATATTTTCAAATCGTCAATTACAGCATTAGCGTCTTTAATATCAATTTTATCAATTTGATTATATAATTCACTGAATTCCTTCAAATCCCAACCAAACTTATCATTGAACTTTTGAATAGTAGCCAACCTGACGGATTCATTTGCCATATACATAGTGATAAATCCGGGAGTAAAGAAAGAACCGTCTTTGTATCCGTTAATCTTTTCGAACACAAGACCAAGCACAGAAGCATTAATCAGTGCCTTGTCCTCCTCCACTATTTCTTCTGCTCCTGTAGTCCCGAAATCGTAAGCGTCCAAAAACCTGAGTAGGTATTCCTGAGTGAGCAGTTCGCTTTTGCTTCTGTTTCCTTTTACGTCTTTCAGCACTGTTCTTTTGTAAAGAGGCATTGTCAGGTTGTCTTCCAAACCGGAAATATCCGTTGCATCTTTTTCAAGCTCGGTTATCTCGAACAGCGAGCTGTTTAGGTATGGCAAAAAGTCGTATTTCTCTTTTAGATTTTGATATCTGTCGTCTTCCCTTATGTTCAGCACCTTAAAAAAGAGAGTATTCAAGCCATTAAAATCTGTATTCCTGTCAGCATCTAAAAATCTGTAATTTTTGTCGCCGTTGTTGTACCGGATTAGCTGAGATTCAAGAAGTTTCATGAATAATATTCTGTTCAGCCATGTCAAAGCAAGTTGGAGAGCAATACCGAAAAGTTGTTCTTCCGGCGTGCTTCCGTATTCCTTAGCATTTTTAATATTATCAATCCTGTTTTCCGATTCAAGTTTCCTGATAATATTTTCAATTATACTTCCTTCATTTCTTGTTTTTTCTGAACATCTTTTAATAAGTTTTTTTCCGCCGTTGCTGACTTCTTCGAGTCCCATAATATACAAAAGCTCGTAATAAAAATCTTTATTCAAAGAGTTACTGTCGTTTGCAAACGGTTTGCTCATCAAAAATTCCGGTGAAAACACTTTATACAATCCTAACAAGTCTTTTTCCACGGAGTCAACTGCTGTATAATTCCCCTCTTGAGAGGGGTGTCCCGCAAAGACGAAGTGTGTTCTTCCGTCTTCTGTTTTCTCTTTTCTATCACCTAAAGCCGAAGGGTAAGTCCTCAAATCAAAATGAGCACAGTAAATTTCCTCATTAATTTCATTCAGTTTATTTTCAGTAAAATCGTAAAAAGTTTTTGTTCTTTCATCAACAAATGCACTGTTATTCCAACTGTCAAACTGCTTTTTAAATTCTGAATTATTATAAAAGAACTTTTCAAAATCAGAGGCATCAAAAATATACCATTCATAAGCATTGGTTATTATAAGCTTTTTAATTTCAAAATTCTTATTCTCTATTCTTTCTCTCAGGTAGTACAGTACAAGTTCATGAAATGCTTTTTTGTTAATATTATCATAGGAAATCATCTCCGATTTATTCGACGGGCTTTTAGCTTCAATCATCACAATAGCGGGACTTGTTGTTTTGCTGTCCCTGTGAATCACAAGGTCTGTTCTTCCTTTTGTGTTGATGAAGTTAGAATTTTTATAGAAGCTGTCCTCGAGAAAAGTCTTGATAATATTCTTGTTATGTTCTTCGGATTCGTTAACGTTAATATTTTGAATAAGTTTGTTTAAACTGAGAGAAAACTTATTAAAATTTACACGAATAACGTTGGCTTTAAGGTAAGCCTTATTAATCATTTTTTCCGGCGGCGAACAAATTAATTTCATTTTTCTTATTAAGAATTTAAAAAATATAAATTTACAAATTCTTTTCTAAATATCATATTATTAATTATCTAAAATTATTTCTGATACTATTGGAGAATAATATATTTGAATTTTGAAATTAAGTGTTGAACTTTCTCCCTTCTCAATATCTGCTGTCTACCTTCTACCGTCTCCAATCTTTCGTTTCGCCGTTTCACGTTTCGCCGTTTCACGAAAAATAATCAAATCTTCAAACATTTGCGTTTTTGCTTCTTGGTGTATTAGTGTGAAATAGTTTAATCCCTCTGGGATAAAGACCGTTTGTGTTATGCTTTGTTACCATAGTTTAATCCCGCTGGGATAAATTCTCAGTGTAGCTCTGTGCATCCTCTGAGTAGCTCTGTGTAACTGCCTTCCATTCTACATTCTACATCATACATTTTACA
>JAZDIP010000055.1:0-3404 GCA_043804925.1 bacterium
CTGTTGATTGAATAGCGAGATAAAAGGGAAGATTCGCCATGATTCATCAAATCCTCACAGTAACAATTATAACCGGCCCAAAAACCCGGTTCAGCCCGGAAAAACTGAAATACCGCGACCATACGGCGCCCTGATCCGGCATATCCGGACGGCGCCGGAAACGCTCTTTGTCATAATGAATTCAACCCGCCGCACCCCCCGGCCAATCAGGTATATCCAAAACTGGTAATTTGCAGTCCGGCTACTCAAATTTGATATGTAACTACTCATGTTTGATATGCTGGAAGTCAAATTTGGATTGTAACTACTCAAGTTTGACATGTTGGAAGTCAAATTTGATATGCAACTACTCAAGTTTGATATGCTGGGAGTCAAATTTGGATTACAACTACTCAAGTTTGATATATTGAGACTCAAATTTGTACTGCAACTACTCAAGTTTGATATGTTGGGAGTCAAATTTGTATTGTAACTACTCAAGTTTGATATATTGAGAGTCAAATTTGATATGTAACTACTCAAGTTTGATATGCTGGGAGTCAAATTTGTATTGTAACTACTCAAACAAGCAGTTCGGAACTTTCTGTTTGAGGTTCAGAGGTGCAAATTATCAGTTCGGGACTCCATGTTTGCAGTCTGGAACTCCATGTTTGAGGTTCGGCGGCGGAAAAGAAATGTCCGGATACGCAATTTCACCTGTCAGGTTTCCCTCCTTCCAGTGATGACATGATAAATGTTTTCATCCAGAACCTGACAGGTGAATCCGGATACTTTGATAAAATCCCGGGTGGGCAGATGGTCCGGCGGTCGGGCTGGCCCGTGCGCTTGATAATAGGATTGGAAATGATTAAAATGAACTTGCTTAAAAATAGAGATCGATGGATTAGAAAATGCACAAAGTAAATTTCATTCTGATAAGAAATGGCCAGAAGGTTTCTACATGTAGAAACCTATCAGGATGCGAAAGATGAGAGATAAACATATATGAGATTTATAACACATAATCGGTAAAAACGGTCCATTTATTTGCGAGGGAGATAGATTATGAAAAATTTAATGGTATTTATTAGTCTGATTATAGTATTTCTAACGTTCTATTCTTGCGAATCTCCGTTAGAATTCGATGATTTGGAAACTGTTACTTTTATAAACCAAACGGAATATAAAATTAATGTCACTATTGATTCGGACATTATAGAAACTAATATAAAATCATTCTCTGTTAATCCAGAGGGAAATACCAAAATAAAATCTGAATATGGTATAGTACCAATCTTTAATGCAACAGTAGAAGGAAGCTCGTTATTAAAAGTTAACTATTATGAAGGTGATGCTTCTGTCACTTTTGATAGAGTTTATGAATATACTGTTGAATATAAAATTTCAGGAACAGCAATAAAGGTTGATGTAACATTGAATAATTCAAGTGGGGGGACTGAGCAGTATGATGATGTGACTTTGCCACATTCATATCAATATAGAAGTTTTAATGACAATTTTGTTTATATCTCTGCGCAAAACCAAGGCCAATCTGGAAGTGTAACAGTATCAATTTATCATAAAGGTATTTTATTTAAAACAAGTACAAGTTCAGGTGCTTATGTAATTGCCACGGCATCAGGTTCAATATAAAATGAGAAATCAGGAATTTAACCATTGTGAAGATAGCGCACGGAGTTTTTGGATGAATTTGAATTTTGCTGATTTTATTGAGGATATACGAGTATTAGAGCGAAATTGCTACGAAACCCGGCGTTATCTCATACTTGCTTGTTAACCCTTAAATGAAAGGTTGAAAAATATGAATATGGATTATAATAATCTTAAAATTAATGCAAACAGACAAAAATCATTAATTAATCATTTCATTCGATCACTTTTTAGCAATAAATCAGTTTTAAATAATGTGCCGAAATATTCTTATAAAGAATATTTAGATGTAATAAACAAATTCACTTTATTTAATTGCAGTTCTTTGGTCGATAGTATAGATAGTTCAGCAGAATTATATCCTGAAGAAGAAAGAAAATTAATTTCATTCTTAAAACATTACTCTTTGAAAATGTTGAATAAAACTGAAATTGTTGATATTAAGGATTATCTTGCTAATCATATTGCAATTACCTGTATGCTTAGATTAGAAAACAATAAGGATATAATTAATGAGTAATAAAATTCTAAATATCATAAACTTTTCTATCGATTTTACTGACTTTGAAATATTGTTCAAAAATACATTTAACTGAAAGTGAGGATTTATCTTGGCAAAACTTAGTTTTGATGACCTTTATTGCTTTGATCAGGAATTTAGGAAATATTTATCAGGTAATAATCGTATTTATACAACAAATGACGTGAAATATTCAGAAAAATTTATAGAGAATTATAAGAATTGTTCTGAACCAATTAGCAATTTTTATGATTTATTTATTAATTACGGAGTGGCAGAAAAAACTAGTGAATATTTAATGTTATTAAGTGACCTTATGCTATGTGTTATGGAATATTTCTGGATAAATAGAGATTATAATAGATTGGACTATTTAATATTAAATATTCTTCCTGTTATTGATAATAAATCAGCGATTTATTCTGAGGCAAATATTCAGATCATAAAAGAACAGATTACTAAATATGCTAAATCACTTATGAAAAAGAATAAATCCATTGAAATATATAATATCTTGAAAAACCTTAATCAGAGTGCCTTAATAATAGACAAAAACATAAATAATATTGAGGGACTTAAAAATATTGCGGATTAATATAACTTTAGGGGATAACCATCGCTTACTTTTAGATTAAAAACAACGATTAGTTAGCATCAACACCCCGCTACGCTCCGCAACGAGGCCGGCTGGTCGCATTCTATTTCGCAAAATCTGGCTACATCGCTCTGCGTTGTAGCCTAAAAAATGTCGCAACGCAGAACATTGCGACAAGAATTTTTCATTCTATTTCACACAACGGATGAAAACAAAGATTAGTTTGCGTCAACACTCCAATACGCTGCGCTACGGAGCCGGCTGACGAGTTGCATCCCATTTCTCCCACGACGCGCTATAAGTCCGGCGGTTCGATGATTTTTGGGATTTAAAGCGTATAAAAAACATCCCGGAACATTCAAAAAAAAAGATTGCATATATTGACATGACGTATTAATATTGCATCGTGTGACGTACAAGGAGTCTGATATGCAAACAAAACTGACTGTAAGACTGGAAGATGAACTCATAAACCGGGCGAAATCTGTTGCTGAAGAACAAGGCAAATCGCTTTCTAAAATGGTTTCCGATTACTTTATGGCACTTACTAATAAAGAAATAACCGGGGACAATGTTGAATTACCACCCAATGTAAAATCCTTGTATGGTGCTCTGGCCGATTCAAATGTCGATGAATCC
>JAZDIP010000056.1:0-2440 GCA_043804925.1 bacterium
TGTAGAATAAAATTATTAAATATCTTTCAAAATTTCCAAAAAGTAATTCTACACTAAAAGCAATGTTATCGAAATAAATAAAATCATTTAAGCAAAAATAAATTAAAAAATGAATAAAAAAAACAAATATTTTATTAAAAATAAAACCGCACTTTTGAGCTGCGGTTTTTTATATTTAATGATTTAGGCTTATTATTTCGGCTTAAACCAAACACTTAATCTATAAGTTATCGTATCTGTCCACATTTTTTCCATTGACATTAAATACGCGGTCCTTTCAACCGAAGCAGATCCGTATTGATGAGGTGCATTCCATCCAGCATTTACAGTAAGACGTTTTGATACTTTAAAAGTAGCCCTGTCTTGTTGTTGATCAGGAAAGAATTTCAACCATCTATATTTAACATACCTGGAACCATCAGAAAATGGAGATTCAAGATACCCCGTTTCAATTTCTTCTGGTGCGTTACATATTACTGTCAAGCTATCGACAAAACATGGTTCGGAAGATGGAAAATCAACGTGAACATTGACAATGGCTTCAGGAAAACTCGCTACTGAGTTATTATAACTAACACCGGTTTTCGATATAGTTGCTTTTTTATAACTAAAAATCCCTGAAAATTTTTGAGCCATAGGATTTCCATCTCCAATTATTCCATCTACATCCTTGTTGAATGTGAATGGAGCGCCTACAATAGTCTTAGCATCAATATTAACATAAAATTCATAACCATCGGCATATGTTTCTCCATCAAACAATTCAAAATTAAAATAGTATTCTGAAGAATCGGAAAATCCCCTAATATCGGAAACCGGAATTGTATCCATGAACCAAACCGGTTCCTTGGATACAGGAATATTAATTTTTTTAGAATATTGATATACAGTTTTTCCTTTCCTTTGAATCTGGATTTCTAAGGTAGCATTCTTTGGTTTGGCAGTATCAGAATTCCAAATTGGTAAATTTAATCTAAGTTCGGAAGCTGAATCCGGTATGGATAACATTGCTACACCTCCTTTCGACCAGGAATAACCTTTTTTTGTAGTTATATCTTCTTTGAAATCAACATAATATTGCGATGTTTTAAATGGAACCTTAAATCTTAAATAACCGACACGTCCTTCCAAAGGTAAACCTAAAGTAAGTAAACTTCTTTCATTATGTGGCTTTTCCTTTGGATACATTATCTGGATAGCCATTTGGAGCGATTTGTTTTGAAAAACCCAGTTAAAGTCATGAATTTTGTACATTGATTCACTGCCCGTTGCCTGAGGATTGTGAACAACTAAGTAAAAATGTTTAACCGAATTTTCTATGTATTGACTATATCCAACAATCATAACAACATGTGCTCCAACGTTAGGATAATCAAGACTAATTAGTACGGGATGCCCTTTATCAAGTTCATTCAAAATTTGCTCTTTCGCAGAATTCAATCTAAAATAACCGGATGATTCAAGTCCTACTCCGCCTGAATATAAATGAATTGCCATGGGAAGTTTTTTTAAAAAATTGTAGCTACTGATACCATCGTCTCTTCCTATTTGCATGTATTTGAGAAATTTATATACTTCGGGTTCATTCATTCGGTCAGTATAAGGTGTATAAGCTTTAGCAAGCATTGTAGCGCAAGTTGCCCAGCAAGAGTTTCCCGGTTGTTCATAAAATGGCATTGGAATTACCGTCCCTTTAAACTCGCTTTGATTCAGTTTATCCCATTCCACAATCCATCTCGGTAAAGTTAATGAATTTTGAATTTTTTCTTTTTTAGTCCCGTTTGTTGTAACAATTAGTGTTGAAGTTATAAAACCATTAATACTATCATATTCAAATTCAGGAGTATCACCTGTTATTACCGAATCGATATCATCGGGATTGTATCTAAAAATTCCTATCGACTCACTTGTTAAACCTTCTGGAACTTTAATTTTTAAGGTGATGCTATTTAACGTTTTCTCAGAGCCTAAACTAATACAAATATGATTAGGTCCTGAAAAGTACATTTCGTTTGCAAGCTTACTAACAGAAATTTTATTATTATCTTCACTTCCACCAGCATTAATAGTTAAGGTTGTACCATCGGAAAGTTTTATCTCACCTCCTGATATTCCAATAATTGCTGACTTTTGCTCAATAACCGTTTCTTCCGGTATTATATCACCTGGTTTTATAGGATTTTCATCCGGACAGCCAGTAAATAAAATAAAAAGGCAAAGAATTAATATCTTTTTGTAAAAGACAAAATGAACTATATTGTTAATTTCCATAAAACACCCTGAGAATTTATATCAAATAATTAAATTCAAAGTAATTTTGTGTAGAATAAAATTATTAAATATCTTTCAAAATTTCCAAAAAGTAATTCTACACTAAAAGCAATGTTATCGAAATAAATAAAATCATTTAAGCAAAAATAAATTAAAAAATGAATAAAAA
>JAZDIP010000057.1:0-2882 GCA_043804925.1 bacterium
CGTTATTCGGAAGGGGCGAAAAAGTGTTAAACGCCCGAGAGATTGATTCCTGATCGTTTTTTAAGATTGTTCGGTTGATTGAATTGCGCAATAAAAGGGAAGATTCGCCATGATTCATCAAATCCTCACAGTAACAATTATCGCCGGCTCAAAAACCCGGTTCGGCCCGGAAAAACTGAAATACCGCAACCATACGACGCCCTGATCCGGCCTATCCGGAAGACGCCGGAAACGCTCTTTGTCATAATGAATTCAACCCGCCGCACCCGCCGGCCAAGCGGAAATATCCAAAACTGGTAATTTGCAGTCCGGAACTCCGTGTTTGAGGTTTGGAACTGTATGTATAAGGGTTTTAACTCCATGTTTGTGGTTCGGAACTCCATGTATAAGGGTTTTAACTCTATGTATAAGGGTTTTAACTCTATGTTTGTGGGTTGGAACTCCATGTGCAAGGGTTTTAACTCTATGTTTGAGGTTTGGAACTTCATGTATAAGGTTCGGAACTCCATGTGAAGAGGTTTTAACTCTATGTATGAGGTTCGGAACTGCATGTATAGAGATTTTAACTCCATGTTTGAGGTTTGGAACTCCATGTATGAGGGTTTAAACTCTATGTTTGAGGTTCGGCGGCGGAAAAGAAATGTCCGGATACGCAATTTCACCTGTCAGGTTTCCCTCCTTCCCGTGATTACATGATAAATGTTTTCATCCAGAACCTGACAGGTGAATCCGGATATTTTAACAAAGTCCCGGGCGGGCTGATGGGTTCGACCCTGCGGAGAAAGAAATGCGCTGAATTGCACATTGTTTTATTAAAACAATACCTGGAAAAAGGAACGTATATTTAGTTGAAATGGAATTTAATATGATATTTAAAAAAGGCACCTAATTATGAAGAGTTTATTATACTGTCTATTGGTTGTACTAATTTCTTCTTGTTCTTCTACATTAATGGTCAACGGTGTGGAAGTAGAAAGGCTTCCAGAAGGTAGCGATAAGCTACCAGCTGTCTGTACTTTAGAAATTTCTAAAGATGATGCATTTAATAAATGCAAATTAATTTTAGCAAAAAATCAGTTTCCTATTACATCCGATGATCGTTCGATTGGTTTAATTCAAACAGGATTTAAGGCTTTATCACCTGATGAGCATTTTGAACTAAATGAAGGTACAAAAATGATGGCCTCTGTTGTAATGGATGTAACTAAAATAACTCAGCAAGGTCGATTGACGATTATTATCGAATCTATTGATTCAAGTTTATCAAAAATATCCATCACTGGCTATTTAAAAGTAGCAATAACTCAACAAAAAGAATTCTATTTTAATAAAAACACAACAGAGACTGAAGAGCAGGTTGCAAGATTGCATCCTTTGGTACAAAAATATTTATGTGCTGTTCAAGATAAAAACTGTGGCCCGGCACCAGGTCAAAAAATATTAATAAGGGAAAATTCATCATTTAATAATTCCGGATGGTAATTAATATTTGAACAACAAAGCAATAAAATCATTTTACTATGTCTTATTAAATCCTCGAGCCTGACAGAGAAAGCAGTCTAAACTATAATTGAACTGATTGAATGAGAACTATGATTACAAGACGAGTGATATTAAATCATAGTCAAAACGGAGTTGTTGATGAATTGGGAAATTTGTAAGAAAAATCAATTCTAAAAAATAATTACCAGAAGGTTTCTACATATAGAAGCCTATTATGATGCGAAAGATGCAGGTTAAACATTAGGCGGTAAAATATGAATCGAAGAAAACAAATACGATATGAAAAAATTATAAAAAGTCTATTAAAAATGGCTTGTCCTGAAAAAATTCCTTTGACTGGTCCTTTATCAAAAAATATTAATTGTTTTTCAATTACTATTGATAAAGATAATCTACCATATCTTCACCTTGAGTCTGTTATTAATGGTGATATTATTGGTTTAGAGTGGCAAGGCAATAGTTATAAAATTGAAAGAAAAGTCCAGTTATCAGATAATGATTATAAAAATATGAATATCACTCATTATCTTAAAGGCACTCCAATAACTTTTCACGGAATTAGACAATATATATTTAATCGAATAACAAAAATTATTTATATCAGACTTTTCATTCAGCAAAAATTATATGATGTGGTTAATATTTTTTATAAAAAGAAGAATTTAATATTACCTGCAAGAATGAAATTATTATCTATTATATGCAATATGTGCTTATCTCAACCGAATCAATCTATAACAAAAAATGCCCTTATGAATAAGATTTATTCTCGTAGGTGGGTTATTCATCCAAAAGCAATAAATTTTTATGATATAACGCATTTACTGTTAGATTCGTTAAAAAGATCTAATGATATTTATTTATATGAGGATAAAATATCAATAACAGGTGATGGTATTTGGACATTAGAGAAATACGAAAAAGAAAAATCTAAGCGAAGAAATGAGATAATTCTCCAAATTTTAATATTGATTGCGACAATAGTTTTAGCAGTATCAAGTCTGATTCAAGTTGGTATTTTTGAAACAAGAAAACATCCAAAAGAAGTAACGCCTAACAATTCTGCTTCGCACCTGACGCCCAGGGGCAGTTCTGTGATTGCTAATTTTGAGTGTTTGGAGAGTTTTTGATGGATTTGAGAATAAACAAGGGAACGGCGCTTTGCCATCCAGCGTGGCCGAGCGTTGGGCATTAGGGTGCAATTGTTTTTTACACATTAACATAGGAGAAGACAATGCAACGTACTATTCGAATCAAATTTACAGTATTGATTATATTCTCTACGATAAGCATCTTCTTTACTTCCACCGGATTTGCCCAATGGACGCAGATAGGACCTTATGGTGGTTCTATTAGCTCTTTTGCTGTCATTGGGACCA
>JAZDIP010000058.1:0-32882 GCA_043804925.1 bacterium
GAAGTAAGATTTTATGATGATGATAGTAAATTATTATCCTTTGGAGAAGAGAGAGTTGGATTGCATGAATATAATATCGAAAAAAATGAATTCGGAATGCCAGTTAAACAAATATTATACGGAACTTCTAAAGATTTTGAAATTGCACCTGATGAAAAGCATTTCATATCCTCTGGTCCTACAATCTGGAACATAGAAACCGGAGACAGCATACAGCTTCACGCAGACCCGGAACTAAACGACATGGATTATGTCGCCGTTTCAGATAACGGAAAAATGCTTGCGGCTATGTCCCCCGAAGGTCGCATTGTCGTTTGGGATGTAGAAAAGTACTTCACACCTGTTGAAGAAAATCCAATTTCTAAAGAAAAAAATCTAAAGATTTATCCAAATCCAACAGAAAACAAAATCAATATAAGCTACCGCATTGAATCGGCAGGCATGGTTAATATTTTCCTGACAGATATACTCGGCAACCAAACGCTATTGAATACCGATTACAAATTTCCCGGTGATTATGTGGAGACCTTTAATATGAATGATTTTTCGCAAGGCATATATAATATAATTTTGCAAATAAATGATAAGATTTACAGCGAAAGTGTAGTGGTGATGAAATAATTGTCTGAACTGGGATTTATGGGATTAGTAGGAATACAGGATTTACAATTTTTCTGTCCATAACAAAAATCATAAAAATCTTTGCGGTTAAATTCCTCTCTGTGCAACTTTGTGCACCCTCTGCGAATCTCTGTGTAACTGCTATTCCATTTCATATTCCAAAAAAAAGCAAAAACTTTGTGTACCTTGCACAATTACTTTGAGTTCTTCGTATTAAAATTTCCAGAAAAATCTTTCTTAACACAGAATGCACGAAGAACACAAAAAAAGAAATGTTATTTTAGATAGAGATTTATAGTACTGCTTTTCTCCCTTCTCCCTTCTCCTCTTCCGGTCATTCGGTTTTCAACTTTGGGACAAAAATATCGTCTTCCCAAAATTCGACTTGGTTTCTCTTCTGGGACTGAGGATTGGCAGAAAAAAAACTTGGCACATCCTGTGCCATTACCGCATCCATGCTTATTTTACTGTTATAATACTTTACCTCTTTACTTTTTTCCGCATCAGAAAAAAGTAAAAATAAATTGAATAATATGAAAAATAAAATTTTCATTTGTAATCCTGAGATTGCCTAAGGACTTTTTTATTCAATTATCTTTTAATCGGTATGGGATTCTCGTCCCACTCTTCAATTATATCAACATTACCGGTACTAAAAGTCTGGTCATAATAATTTACTGCATCCTGCGACAAAATCTGGTCGTTTTGGATAGTTTCAATTACCACTTGATTTTGAACCGACAATGCCTCGATATCCGACAAAGTATAAGTTTGTCCGGGTATGAGAATTTGCAAAAACCACATAATTGCGATTAATATTTCCATATAAAAACCTCCTTAAAAAAGTTAAAAAAAACAATACTAATAGCTTATATTTAAGCAATTTTACTTATATAATTCATTCAATTTTCCAACTATTATGCCATGGGTTTTTATATTATTATTATTAATATTAATTAATTGTAATTCCTCGAAATTGCATATCTAAAAATTTGTTTTTTGTTAAATAAATCAATGGTTTACAATAATAACTGATGTTAAATAATTAAAATATTATAATTTTAAATTAATGGAACGGATTTTGCTATTATAAGATAAGTAAGTACGATATTAGCCATCTGGCTAAAATTGTGTTTAATATTGTGAAATTATTAAAAAATAAAAAGATAAACATTGCAGTACGGAACTGAAAAAAATATCGAAAAAAAGAAAGTCATCCTGATATTTATCCTGATGATTGCGGTTAATTGTTATTTGTCTGCCGATGGAAGCAAACGAAAAACAATTGAAGACGGGAAAACATTTGACAAACAGGAATTGGCTGTAGTTGGCGGACAAAAAACTATCTCAGGAACTGTAAGCATAGACAGCATTCAATATTATCTTGAAGCCGCTGAAAAAGAGCAAAACAAAAATCCCAAAAAAAGCATTGAATTTGGCAAAAGAGCTTTGCTGATTGCTGAAAGAAATAAAGACATATCAAGTAAAGCCGATGCTCTCTTATTAATAGGGGAGGGTTTGGAAATTGAAGGCGAGAAAGATTTGGCAATGCCGTATTTCAAGGAAGCTTATAAAATATATCTGGAATTAAATTCTTCGGAAGGAAAAACAAAAGCTCTAAACAATATAGCAATTATTCATTACAAAAACAATGAAACAGATTCGGCTATTGTTTACTATAAGAAAGCTTTACAAATTAATAAAGAAAACTCCAATACTAAGGAAATAGCAAAGTCCCTAAACAATATTGGTTCATTGTATATTATGTTGGCGAAATACGGGGATGCCTTAAAATATATAAATGAACTGCTTCAGGTTAATTTAATACTTTCAAATAAAGCAGATATAGCAGAAACTTATGGATACCTTGGCTACATTCATTTGAAACTCGGGAATTACGATGGAGCTTTGGATAATTATTTAAAGGAATTAAAATTACGTGAAGAGCTTGGCAGTAAGGAAGAAATAGTCAAGTTCCTTACTAATATCGGGAAAATTTATTATAAAATTAATCAGTACACAAAAGCTTTGGAGTATTTTCAAAAAGCATTGACAATCAATCAGGAAAAAGGCAACAAAATTGAAATAGCGAAGTCGCTATCCAATCTTGGTAATGTATATTACGAATTAAAAGACTACAAAAAAGCTTTGTCTTATTATCATAAATCGTTGGATTTTACCGATGAAAAACAAATAAATACGGGATTGACTAATTCCGAAAAACTTTCATTCTTAAAAGGAAAAGCTATCCTGTTAAACAACATGGGACTTGTATACAAAAACCTTGGCGATTATAAAAAAGCTCTCGATTACTGTAAAAATTCAATAGAAATTAAAGAAGAAATCGGTGATGACAACAACCTCTTTTATCCGTTAACAAGTATAGCCGAAATCCTGTTAAAACTCGAAATATATGATGAATCCTTAAAGTATTTGAGCCGGGCATTAGACATTGCCGAAAAGAGCAATAATCTTATGCTGAAAAAAGAAGCACACTTCTTAATTTATGAAGTCTATGCCACAACCGGCAATTTCAAATATGCACTTGACCACCACAAACATTACATGGCTATTAAGGATAGTTTGATACAAATCAGCACCAATAAATTGATTTCTGAGTATCAGACCAAAATGGAAACCGAGAAGAAGGAGCAGGAAAATAAAGCATTGCGGGAAGCCAATTCTTTGCAGAGAAATTATTTTCTAATAATATCTGCTCTAATTATGTTGACCTTGGTCGTAACTTTCAGCAGATATAGAAGCAAACAAAAAGCCAATAAGTTGTTAAGCGAGAAGAATGCTCAGATTCATCAACAGCATCAGGAACTCGAATACATGTTTTCGAAACTACAGGCAAAAGAAGAGGTATTAAGCGAAGCCAATGCCACCAAAGACAAGTTCTTTTCAATCATTGCCCACGATTTGAAAAATCCTCTGCATGCCATAACATTATCATCCGACTTACTTATGAGTAAATACGATGTAATGAATAAAGAACAGTTAACGGGATTGATAAAGAACATACATTCGGCGGGAGCAAATCTTTCATCGTTACTTGAAAATCTTCTTCAATGGTCAAGGGCACAAAACGGGAAGATAAATTTTGCACCAACTGCTGTGGACTTATTCAGGATTATCGAAGAAAATTTTGCATTGTTGGATGTATTTGCAAGAAAGAAAAATTTAGTATTGCATTCGAATATCGAGCCGGAAACTTACGCCCTAGCGGATAGTAATATGTTAAAGACCATATTTAGAAATTTGTTATCCAATGCGATTAAATTTTCAAATCAGGATTCACAGGTAATTGTTGATTTGGATGATTCCGATATGTATTTCTACGAAATCTCGGTAATTGACAGAGGAATTGGCATTAGCGCCGAAGATATAGCAAAATTATTTAGAATAGATGTAGAACACACTACAATTGGGACATCTCATGAAAAAGGGACAGGTCTGGGATTAATTCTTTGTAAAGAGTTTATAGAGTTAAACGGCGGGAAAATTCATGTTGAGAGTCGAATGAATGAAGGAAGTAAATTCGTGCTCTCCTTGCCAAAAGCCATAAATAAAAGCATTGACCAAAAGACCAGACACAAAACCGCAGTAGAAGTTTACTGATGATTTACCGGTTTATTCGAAATTATAATGCTTCCTGACAGGTTCTATGACCTGCCATGTGCATTTTAATCCTTTTGGAAAAGTAACAAAATCTCCTTTACCAAAAGAAACTTCACTGTCAGCAGTTTTAACCTTAACTTTGCCTTCGAGTAAAAGGCACATTTCTTTTGAATCATAGTACCAATCGAATGTTGATATATTCTTTGTCCAGATAGGCCAATTTAAAATCCCCATCCGGGCTATTTCGGAATCACTTAATTTCTTGACTTCTATTTTCATTTTACACCTTTTAAAATTATTTACATCAGGTTCCACTTAATAAACTTTAAAACTCGATAAATCCCGAAAGTTGTTCGACATCTTTAATATGAATCAGAACTTTATCTTTTACTAAATTATTTACTGCATTTTTTGCTCTTTCTACACTTATTTGGTATCTGTATGCAAATCGCCAAATATCTATTGGTTCGATTGATATTTCAAGAACCAATGCCTGCTCAATTGTAAGTTGTTTGTGGTCAATGTACATTTCTTTAACAGAATCCACCATAATCTTCGATTCATCGGTAAATAAATGTGCCTCTGTAAAATAGTAATTATCGTTATTAAGCAAATCGCAAATTGGAAATCCTCTTATCTTGCTCATCAAAATAGGTAAAAAATTGACGGCAATGATGTATGGCTCTTCTTCACTGTTCCAAAGGTCATTCCAAACCGGATTATCATTAATTTTTAGCCATTCAAAAAAGTCAATTTCGCTTTTTGGCATTTTTACAAGATATCTGGAACCAAAATTTTCTATTAAGACTTTGGTATTTGCTTCAGTCAGATTATCAAAAACTTCATCGGGAAATACGAAGTAATCATTCCCTGTGAGATATGAATTACACCAATCTATTAACTCTTTATTTGTCATCTTTAAATCTAATTGTTATTTTACTTAATAAACTTTACGGCCTTTCAACTTTACAAACTGATTATACAGAAAGCGGTTCCATCTCCTTCGGTCCTTGCTTGATTTTCTTCAATAATAAAAATACAAACAGAATTGCTAAAATTATATAAATAAACGTGAATAATATCAAAGAAAACCATATTTCTCCGGAATCAACTACCTTGGAAATGGCATCTTCGGTTCTTAAAACCCGATAAACAGCCCATGGTTGGCGTCCAACTTCAGCGGCAATCCATCCTGCTAAATTTGCTATATGTGGCAGTAAAAAAGTTGGTATAAGCAACTTCAAAAACCATTTTGTATCAAACAGCTTTTTTTTCCAAAGCAAAAACAAACCGAATAAAGTAATCCCTATGAATGCCATACCGATTGCAATCATAATGTGATATGCCTGAAAGGGCAATTGAATTGGAGGAAGATCTTCTTTTGGGAAATCATTTCTGCCGGTAACCGGAGCAGAAAAATCTCCGTAGATAAGCCAAGAGGTAAATCCCGGTAATCCTAATCCGATTACTCTTTCATTGTCTTTGTCAACATAACCAAAAAAGTATAAATCTGAAGGACCTGTTTTGAAATGTCCCTCAAAACTTGCTAACTTTTCAGGTTGGTATTTAGCAACAGTTATGGCACTGCTATCCCCGGTATATAACTGTAACAAAGCCGCAACAGCAGCCAATCCTAAAGCAATACGTATTGACGATTTTGCAAAATCCAAATGCCTTCTTTTAACAATATAATATGCTGCAATGCTAATCACAAGAAAGGCACCGGTCAGCCATGATGCACTGATTACATGGGTGAATCTGTCAACGGTAGACGGATTGAATACCATTGCCCAAAAGTCTGTAATTTCAGCACGCATTATTCCACCTTCGCTGACAATATGAAACCCTGCAGGAGTTTGCATCCACGAATTTGCGACTATAATCCAAAAAGCACTCATAGTTGCACCTAAAGCAACCATACATGTCGAAAAAAAGTGCATTTTTGGTCCGACTCTTTCCCATCCGAAAACCAATATACCTAAGAAAGCCGATTCAAGGAAAAAGGCGAATATTGCTTCTGCCGCTAAAGGGGAACCAAAAATATCGCCGACATACCTCGAGTAAGTTGACCAATTTGTTCCAAATTCAAATTCCATTACAATACCGGTAGCTACACCGACACCGAAAGTCAGGGCAAAAACTTTAGTCCAAAACTTTGCCATTCTTTCATAGAGCATGTTTTTAGTTCTAAGGAATCTCCATTCCATTATAACGAGTATAATTCCCAAGCCGATGCTCATTGGCGGAAAAAGGAAATGGAATCCGGCAGTAATACCGAATTGGATACGGGCTAACAGTTCAACATCCATCATTCTCTCCATTTTTTTCTTTTTAAAAAAACTAATTTAAAAAAAAATTGTGAAAGAAGAGGGAAATTATTGTTGTTATTTCAAAGAAATTCTTTTTGTTAGAATAATAAAATTTAGTAATTTATAAAAATCATTCGAGTTTTTTACTTAAGTAATGAAATTTCAAAATAGTTTAATACAAATTTATTGGAGAAATCATGTTTATAAAGAATTTTCTTTCGTTATTAATAATCGCATTATTATTAACATTTACCGGCAACCTGTTTTCACAAAAGACTATACCGCCGGACCCAAGTATTAAAATCGGCAAGCTTTCAAATGGAATGACGTATTATATAAAATACAATTCCCGTCCGGAAAAACGAGCTGAGTTGAGATTAGCTGTCAAGGTTGGTTCGGTTGTTGAGGATGATGACCAAAAAGGTCTTGCCCATTTTTGTGAGCATATGGCATTTAACGGTACAAAAAGTTTTCCCAGACAAGAGCTTGTTAATTATGTAGAATCAATCGGTATGGGATTTGGTGCCGATTTGAATGCATATACCAGCTTTGACCAAACAGTATATATGCTGAAAGTACCGACAGATGACCATGAAAAGTTAATGAAGGGGCTTAAAATAATTGAAGAATGGGCTACATCGGTTTCTTATGATGATTCCGAGATAGATAAGGAGAGGGGAGTTGTTTTGGAAGAAGAACGTATGTACAGGAGCGCGGAAAGCAGGGTGGAAAGAAAACATATGCCCGTTTCTTATTATAAGTCGAAATATGCAGAAAGGGATGTAATAGGGGATACAAATATTATTGCCAAAGCACCCTATTCAGTTTCAAGAAGGTTTTATTCTGATTGGTACAGACCGGATTTGATGGCAGTCTGTGTTGTTGGGGATATTGATGTAAACGAAATTGAAAAGATTTTGAAGGAAAATTTTTCAAATTACTCAAATCCTCCAAATGAGAGAAAACGTGAAGAGTATGCTATGCCATACCATGACCATTTGCTCGTATCTGTTGAAACAGATAAAGAATTGTCATTTCCAACTATTGAATTTTCAATACTTCAAGACAGGATTGACAGAATCTTAATTGAAAATTCTAAAGAACTTGCAATACGCAGTCTGGCAAACAGCATTATTTATAAAAGATTAAGCGAGTACACAAGCAAACCAAATCCTCCTTTTCAGTTTGCATCCGTAAATTATTCGAGATATCTCGGTGATAAGGATTCCTTTAGTGGATTTGTTTATGCAAAGGGTGACAACGTTAATTATTCTCTTGAAATTTTATTGAAGGAAATTTTCAGAGCTAAACAAATGGGATTTACTGAAAGCGAACTCGAAAGAGTTAAAAGCGAAAATCTGCGATGGATGGAGAAAGCAGTTACTGAAAAAGACAAAACGGAATCGAACAGAATCGCTTCTCAAATGGTAAGTAATTTTCTTTACTCATATCCAATTCCAAGTCCGGAATATTCCTTTGACAATGCAAAAGAATTATATCCCCAAATAACATTAAAAGATATCAATCTTGCAATTAAAAATATGGTTAAGGATAATAGTGTTAAAATCATAATTTCAGCACCTGACAGGGCTGATGTGAAATTACCTACAAAGGAAAATATCACGGCGTTATATAATAAAATGAAAAATGAAAAATACGAAAGTTATGTAGATTTTATTCCCGACAAACCGCTATTTGACAAAGAAGTAATCCCCGGGAAAATTGTAAATTCAAAAGTAAATTCTCTTATGGATTTTAAGGAATTAGAACTATCCAACGGTGCAAAGGTTATTTTAAAGTCAACAGATTTCAAGAATGATGAAATAGTATTTTCTGCGAATAGTTATGGTGGTGCATCTCTTGTGTCTGACGATGTTTTTTACTCTGCCGAAAATGCCGCTTCGATAGTATCATCTTCAGGTATGGGACCTTATGATTATAATCAGCTAAAAAAATATATGTCCGGTAAAATTGCCTACATCAGTTCAGACATAAGCGACCAAACGGAATCAATGCGCGGGCAGGCATCTCCTAAAGATTTGGAGTTGTTATTTCAAATGCTCAATTTGAGATTTACCGAACCAAAGAAAGACAAAGAAGCATTTGAAGCTTACATTGAAAATATGATACAAAGTTATAAGGATTTTCAAAATGACCCTGATGCCGCATACTATGATACGATGACAGCTGTCATGTCTAATTACCATCCAAGATACGGATACCAGACAATGGAAAAAATCAATAAAATCAATTTGGATGATGCCATAAAGGTTTACAAGGAAAGATTTTCCGATGCTTCCGATTTCACATTCTATTTTATTGGTTCATTTAAATATGAAGAAATTGAGCCATTAGTTGAAAAGTATATTGCTTCTATGCCGGGTAAAGGGATTAAGGAAACATGGAAAGATGACGGATTAACAAGACCAAAAGAGAAATTCGTTAAAAATGTTTATTCTGGGACAGAGTTCAAAAGCAGTATTTCATATCAGTATTACGGGGATTATGAGTATAATTATAAAAACAATATACTCTTATCAGCACTTAGAGAGGTTATGAACATACGTCTCCGTGAGGTAATTCGTGAAGATAAGGGCGGAACCTACGGTGCATATATGAGATTAAGTCCGATAAGAATACCTAAAGAGCAATACAGGGTTTCTATTGGATGGGGATGCTCTCCAGACAGGGTTGATGAACTTTCAGAAGCTTTGGAAAGTCTTATCAAAGAAGCACAGGGAAAACCTCTTGATAATTCCTATATACAGAAGTTTCAGGAATCCTCAAAAAGAGAGCTTGAAACAAATATGAAACAAAATTACTGGTGGTCATACCAAATTCAAAGTTTGATGGAAAACAGGATGACTGAGGAAGACTTTGCTAATTATCTTGATTATGTGAATGCTATTACTGTAAATGATATACAGGAAGCTGCGAAGAAGTATTTGGTATTAGATAAATTTGGTAAATTCGTGCATTATCCTGAGAGTAAGAAGTAAGATATTTAACCGTTCTGTCAGTTGTTACAACTGACAGGAATTTTAAAGTCGATTAGTTTGGTTTAATCAAATAAACAGATGAAATTTTTTATCAATAAATAGGGATGTCAAAAGGCGTCCCTTATTGTTTATGAGAATTGATAGTTATTTACTAATTTTCTGAAGAAAATAAATTTTGGTAAAGTTTTTGAATTTGATTAATTTAAAATTAGTAAAATTAAGGTTCCTTATAATTTAGTTAAGTTCAAATTTAAAAGATAATTTTAAAAAATAATTTATTGGAGGATAATATGGAAAACAAACAAAGACATGGTTGTGTGACAGCATGGTTAATACTAATGATAATTGCTAATTCATTAGTGGCAATTCTATATCTTTTTAATGGTGAGATGATATCTCAAAATCTTCCCGGAGGTATTTCTAATTCAATGTTAATTCTTTTAGCAATAATTGGCATTTGCAATGTAGTGTTTTCTGTGTTTTTATTTCAATGGAAAAAATGGGCATTTTGGGGATTTATAATTAGCAGTTTAGTATCGTTTATTATTAATCTAACCATTGGAATAGGAATAGGACAATCGGTTTTTGGATTAGTAGGAATAGCGATTTTGTATGGAGTATTGCAAATTAAAAAAGACAATGTTTCTGCATGGAGTAATTTGGATTAGTCATAACTCCATTAAAAATTTTCTGATTGACCAATGCTCGATTCCTTTTCTTATAAGATAAACTTTCTCAAATTATCGATTTTCTTTTCTTATAAGATAAACTTTCCGAAAGTTTCGAACTTTCGGAAAGTTTTTACGCAGTATTTCTTTATTTCAAACAAATTGCTTATTTTAATAGGATTATTGAAAATTAAGCTTTTTAAGTGGAATGAATGAATTGATCAGACTTCGCCGTGAATTGCATAAAATTGCAGAACTATCCGGAATGGAGAAAAAAACATCACTATATATTATTGATAATTTAAAGAAGACAAATCCGAATAAAATTATCAAAGGTATTGGCGGTTTTGGTGTTGCCGCAGAATATTTAGGGAAGAATGCATACAAAACAATTCTTCTCCGGGCTGACCTTGATGCATTGCCAATTAACGAAACTAATAAAACTGATTATACAAGCCAAAACAAATCAGTTTCGCATAAATGCGGCCATGACGGTCACATGACCATTCTACTGGGCTTGGCAAAAAGACTTAACAAGTTAATAAAAGAGCTTAATTGCCGGGTGATACTATTATTTCAGCCAGCTGAAGAAACAGCCGAAGGTGCTTTAGCTGTTATAAATGATGAAAAGTTTAAAAAGTTCAAGCCCGATTTTATATTTGGTTTACACAATCTACCGGGATTTCCAATCGGTAGCATCATTCAAAAAAAGAGTGTTTTTTCATCAGCTTCAAAAGGGCTGTGCATAAAATTAGAAGGGATGACATCCCATGCCGCTCACCCTGAAAACGGCAATAGTCCATTAATAGCTATGATTAGCATTCTGCAGGGATTAATCACTTTGCCATCCTTGCATACTAAACTTGGAAGTGCTGCAAATATCACAATTATTCATGCAAGATTAGGTGAAATTGCTTTTGGTACTTACCCCGGTGAAGCAGAGATTATGGCTACTTTCCGTTCCCATTCAAACTCAGATATGGAATTATTGAGTAAAAAAGCTGAAAAAATGGTTAGTGGTATTGCTAAAACATACAATTTAAAACTTGAAATGAAGTGGCTTGAAATATTTCCTTCAACAATTAATGATGATTATTGTAATGATATTATTATCAATTCTGCGAAATATCTTAATAAAGAAATAATCAATCCATCAGAACCTTTACCATGGTCTGAAGATTTTGGATGGTATCTGCAAAAATATAAAGGAGCGTTTTTTGGGATTGGTTCAGGAGTAGAACATCCTCAGCTTCATAATTCGGATTATGATTTCCCTGATGAAATAATTGAAACCGGGATTGATATGTTCGAACAAATAATAATGAACACAGTAAAAGGATTTTAAAAATGGTTCCCGTATCTCATATAGAATTGAATCTAAAGGCATTAAAACAAAACATCACTTATTTAAAAAATCGAATAGGAAATTCAGTTTTTGTTTCGGTTATTAAAGGCAATGCATACGGGCATGGAATCGAATATTATCTTCCACTTGCTGAAGAATGTGGAGTTAAATATTTTGCAATATCTGATAGTACTGAAGCAGAGAGAGCGTTCAAGGTTAAGAAGAAGGAAACAAAATTAATTATTTTAAATGCTATTGACAATAAAGATTTGGACTTTGCTATTGAAAAAGAGATTGGATATTATGTATTTAACTTTGACAGACTCTACAGTACAGTTGAAGTGGCAAAAAAAATAAATAAAAAAGCTAAAATTCACATCGAGCTTGAAACAGGATTAAACAGAACAGGATTTTCAAAAGATGAAATAAAGAAAGTTATTGAAATTATTGGCAAAAACCGTGAATATTTTCATATTGAAGGTGTATGTACACATTTTGCCGGTGCTGAAAGCATAGCTAATTATCTCAGGATTCAAAATCAAAAAGAACTATTTAAGGAAATTAAGTTTCTTCTTGAAGAAAATAACATCAAACCTGATTTCTATCATTCAGCGTGTTCTGCCGCCGCATTAACTTATCCTGATACTACTATGGATATGGTTCGATTTGGTATTGCCCAATATGGGTTTTGGCCCAGCAAAGAAACGAGAATGTATAATCTATTATCGGATAAAGCTGATTTTACTCGAGACCCATTGAATAGAGTTTTATCATGGAAAAGCAAAGTAATTTCAATTAAACATGTTCCGGCAGGAGAATTTATTGGTTATGGGAATAATTACTTAGCAAACACAAATATGCGGATTGCTATTATACCAATTGGGTATTACCATGGTTATAGCAGAAGTTTGAGTAATCTGGGGTATGTCTTGATAAAAAATTCCAAAGCTCCTGTTGTCGGTATGGTAAATATGAATATGCTGATTGTTGATGTAACGCATATCAAAGATGTGATAATTGAAGATGAGGTCGTATTAATTGGAAAACAGGGAAAACATTCAATCACGATAGCTTCTTTTGCAGAGCTTTCAAATTATGTTAATTATGAATTACTTGTCCGCCTGCCTTATGAAATACCAAGAGTTGTAATAAGATAATCGTATTTAATAAAATTGTAACAGAAGTTTAGCTTAGAATAAAAAATAAAATATTTTCTCCTAATATTCGTAATTTATTCGTTCACAGTAGTTTATTTTTAACAAATCAAAGATTAATTATGGCAAGAGTAAGCACATATTTGAATTTTCCCCGCAATACGCAGGAAGCTTTCAATTTTTATAAATCTATATTTGGCGGCGATTTTTCAGGAGGCGGAGTAGCACATTTCAGCGATATACCTCCAATGGAAGGTGCTCCTGCAATGGCAGAAGAAGATAAAAATTTGGTAATGCATATACAGTTGGATATTTTGGGTGGTCATGTCCTTATGGGGACAGATGCACCTGAATCAATGGGATTTAAGGTAAATCAGGGTAATAATGTTTATATAAACCTTGAACCTGATTCACAAGAAGAAACAAAGAGATTGTTTGAAGCTCTTTCGGCAGGCGGTAAAGTTGAAATGGAGCTTCAGGATATGTTCTGGGGTGCATATTATGGCAGTTGTACCGATAAATTTGGTATTCAATGGATGTTTAACTGTGCGGAGGAAAAATAATAATGTCAGTAAAAAGAGAATACAAAATTGAAATTTTTGCCAATGCACAAATGGTTTGGTTTGCACTTTGGGATGATGTACATTATAGAAAATGGACAAGTGTCTTCAATGAAGGAAGTTATGTGAAAACAGACAACTGGAAAGAAGGCAGCACAGTTCACTTTTTAGACCCTGAAGGAAACGGAATGTACAGCATTATCACAGAGAATAAACCATTTGAAAAAATGACTTTTACTCATAAGGGTGAGATTAAAAATTTCCTGGAACAACCGGTTAATGAAAAAACAGAGCAGTAGGTAAACGGAATTGAAAGTTATACTTTGACCGAAAACAACGGTATAACAAATCTCCTGGTAGAAGTCAATTTACCTGAAGATTTCGTTGAATTTACAGACAAAACCTTTCCAACCGGGTTGCGAATTGTCAAGGAATCAGCCGAAAACTTTTGCATTATCGTTCAAACCGGTGTGAAAGCACCAGCAGATGTTGTTTGGGAAAAGTGGAATAATCCTGACGATGTTATAGGATGGAATTTTGCTTCAGACGACTGGTGCTGTCCTAAAGCTGAAAACGACCTAAGAATAGGCGGAAAATTTTCTTACAGAATGGAAGCAAAGGATGGTAGTGGCGGGTTTGACTTCGGAGGTGTTTATAGAATCATTGCCATAAACCAATTCATTGAATACATTATGGCAGACGGAAGAATAGTGAAAATTTACTTTGAATACGATAATAATCATACTAATATTACTATTACTTTTTCACCTGAGAATATTAATTCATTTGATTTGCAAAGGTATGGCTGGCAATCAATTTTGAATAATTTTAAGAAATATGTAGAAGCTGAGAAATCTTAATAATTGTTTTCCAAAATATTTGCATTTAATCTACCTTTTACTTCGGAGTGGATTTGAATCCTGATATTTTATTAATGATTACTGCAATTGCTCCGTCACCGGTAACATTGCAGGCAGTCCCGAAACTATCTATTGCGATATAGACTGCAATCATCAGGGCTATAGATTGTTCATTGAATCCTAATACAGATTGCAATATTGCTACTGCCGCCATTATAGCTCCACCGGGAACACCGGGTGCCGCTACCATCGTGATACCTAAAAGAAAAATAAATCCAATATATGTCGTGAAATCTAAGGGAACTCCCTGCATCATGAGTATAGCCATTGACATTCCCGTAATTTTCATAGTACTGCCTGATAAATGTATTGTCGCACAAAGAGGAATACAAAATTCTGCAATTCCGCTATCAACTCCATTGATTTTTGTCTGCTCCAAAGTAACCGGAATTGTTGCGGCAGATGAAGAAGTACCCATTGCTGTCATATAGGCAGGCAACATATTCTTCAATAGCACAAGGGGATTTCTTTTTGATATAATTCCTGCCACTGCGAATTGAATTATAAGTAGAACATATGATAAAAGAATAACAAAAATTATAACTTTCCCAAATTCTGACATTAATTCAAAAGCTTCACCTGAGTATGACATATTCAAAAATATTCCAAAAATGAAAAGAGGCAAAAATGGAATTATAACAGCACTGATTAATTTTTCGATTATCTCCTTAAATTCAGTGAAGGCATTTTTCATAACATTGCCTTTGATTTGCGATATTCCAATTCCAACCACAAAGGCAATAATTAAAGCACTCATAACATCGAGTAGTGGAGGCATCCCAATTGTAAAATATGGTTTCAAACTGACGGAAACTTCTTTAGTTGAAGATAATAATCCGGTATTTGCCGTATCAATAATCATCGGAAGAATTGTCTCACCTGTAAAGAATGTGAAGAAGCCGGAGAAGAGTGTAGACCCGTATGCAAATATAACTGTCAATATCAAGAGTTTTCCGGCGGTTTTACCCAATTCAGCAATACCGCTAATGATAAGCCCTAAAATTATTAATGGAATACTGAATCCTAAAAAGTTGGAAAACAAGCTGTTAAAAGTTGCAAAAATTCTGACTATATATTCAGGAGCAACGTAGCCCAAAGCGACTCCAAAAATGATTGCTGCTATTACTTTAGGCAATAATCCACTAAAAAATGATTTCATAATTTCCCAATTTTGTAAATTAAATATTTAACCGATATTCTCAGTCTATCTAAAAATAACAAAATTTTGGGAAATAATGGAATTATTGGAAATAATTAAAAGTGTATACATCCCCACAGGTAATCCCGAAACATCGAACCTCACTCCCTGTAATGACAGATTTTGTGATTGTCACTGATGATATGAGTAAAGCGGTAATTGATGAGAAAAAAAGAAATTCTTGATATCGTCAATGTTTTATTGAATTTAATGTAATTGAAATGAAGATTTAATTTTTCCCATTCCAATATTTTTCATATTTTACTATATTAAACATTAGCATTTATTAGAATGAAAAACAAGTTTATTAGCATAGTAGTTATTGTTATTTACTCCTGCCTGTTTTCGGCACTCGCGATCAGTCAAGAGTTCAGGGAAGTAAAACAATCATTTTATTTTACGAAATATTCAGATTCTCGGGCAAGAACCAATCCAAAAATCTGTAAATTAAATTTACACACAGGTATAATCAATGAATTTTTAGACTCAGCAACAATCAAAGAACAACCAATTGGCAATATCATGATATCATATGACAGAGGTGGACGTTGCTATATTAGTGATACTAATAGAAATGGCATGAGGAAAGTTAATGGTATACCAACACCTGATGGAATGAAGCAAGTATATTTCTTAGAATTGGGTGTGAATTATCCATGTTGCAATACTTGGGATTTTCTTTTTATTTCCGATATTGATAATAAGAATAAAATAAAAATTAGTGAGAAGGAGCTTAATGTTAGATCCATTCAGTTTACAAAAGATGGTAGTTGTCTTTTCTATATCACTTACGACGACAGTTTAAGAAAATATGATATTGAAAAAGGGGAAAATTCAACTTTATGTTATTTAGATTCAATACACAATATGGGTACAATGTTTATAGATTTTGATTTGTCACCAAATGGTAATATCCTTTTAATCAATGAAAGAATGAAGCAAAGATTGTTTATAATAAATTTAACAAATAATAATCTTATAAAGTATAATCATGATTATTCTACACCTTTTTTTATTGACAACTCTAGAATTGTTTATTCAAAAAACAGCAATGACACTAACAATTTAAAAGGAGCCATATATACCAGCAATTTAAATGGTTCAGATGAACAACGAATCTCTCCAAACGATGAGTATTTATATGTTCTTTCTACAACATTACCCTTTATCAATAACAAAGAATTATTTGTAATCAGGTTAAAAGACTTCAAAAAAAGAATTTGCGACCTGATTTCATTAAACTATACAACAAAAGAAATCAGGGTGATAATGCATGATTTTGATGGTGAGGCATATCAAGATCTCTTACAAGCAATAGCAAATCCCTAACATAAATGATGTTAATCAGGCAGGTCTTTTGTCCAGCCGGTTCACATCTACAACTTTAAAAAACTCTCAACATCAATACCAACTCTCACAAAGTACATCCCAACCGGCAATCCCGAAACATCGAACCTCACTCCCTGCCCCTCTCCAAGAGGAGAGGGGAGAAAAGATTTCATGATACATTCGCCGAGTGTGTTGTAAATTTTAATATCCCCTTGTCTTTTTCCGTCTGCTGTCTGCCGTCTGCCGTTCTCCCCTATATTTATTTCGATGTAATCAGTTGCGGGATTGGGTGAAATTTTTATTTCATCATTATTTAATTCATCAACCGACAGATAATTTCCTTCTGCAATTGTTACCATCATATACCAGAAAGCTTTGGCGAGCATGATAGAGCCCAGCCAGTTGGGATGACAGCTTGGACCAGTTTTTTCACCACAGTAACCGTTGAATGCAATTTCCCATCCCTGAGCATTCGTTACGTGATTTCCTAATGTATCATAAGCTTCGATGTCGGCTATATCAAAAAGTATTTTGCCGTTATCACGACAGTAATTCCTGATTCTTGTGTTCATCTGTTCGGTGCAGTATTGCCCGGATTGTGTTAATGGTATCGTCCACCAGATAAATATTTTTTCGGGATATTTGCTTTCTAAAGTTTCATAAGCATTTTTCAGGTAATTCCAATTCGATTCGGTTGTTGTTTCGTTGAATGGTTTACCGCAGGGTTCGGAAATTTCATCAAGTCCTTCGAGGTAGCAGAATTTGAAGGAGAAAATATCGAATTGTTCGATTTGGTCTTCAGTTGTATCAACGAAATCGTTAACTTTTCCTTTCCAGCCGGAATTACCTCTACCTTGAAAATCCCAGTTGCGTCTGTCGTATTTGTATGGCTCAAATTCAGTGCATTCCTTTGGATTTGTCCTTGTCCCCTGAACGCAATCCAGCCCGTTGTTAATTGTATTTCCAACCGAGGCATGACGGAACATCATACGTAATTCAGCAGTAAAAGGTAAAGATTCTTCATTTAAATTATAGAATTCCTGTACCTTAGTATGGTCAATAATAAGGGATTCGTTTTGAGCAAACGAAATCAACGGAACGAAAAAAATAAATAAGTATATATATTTAATCATAATAACCTCTCATATTTTTTGCAAGATAATAAATTTTATCTTAAATACCGCTAAATAGAGTATTTCCGGAAGTTTTCCAAATTATAAGTCCAAAAAAAACCCGCTAATAAAAGCGGGTAATTCAAATTAACAAGGAAAGAAGTTTTATTCTTGTTCCATAACAGCTCTATGCTGTCTGCGAGCTGCTTTTAGCCGTGCCATTCTTTTTTCGATTGAGGGTTTTGTAAAAGCCGTTCTTTTCTTAAAATCTCTTAAGATACCGCTTCGTTCATATTTTTTCTTGAACCTTCTTAGTGCGCGGTCTATGTTTTCGTTTGATTGTATAGTAACTCCAATCATTAAAATCCTGTCCTTTCTAAATTTATTATTTAAAATTTTCTATTAATCTTTTTTCGTTGTTTTTCTCAAATTGCACAATAATTGCATGACCTCCTGTACTTGTAACTTCTTTTGCTCTGACTATACCAACATCGTCCCAAATTGAATGGAATAAAACATCACCTATTTGATATTCATCTTTCGGAGTATATTTTATAGCATCTTCACGGGTTATATGAACAACTGCCCTGGATTTGTCATTCTCTGCATCAATCGCATCGAGATTAATTAACTGCGAATGCCTGCTTCTTGTACATCTTGCCCATTGGTGCCTGCCCTTGTCGGTTTCGATGGGTTCACCAATCAATTCGTGCTTTGTCTCCCTCATTAAAAAAGGAGAGTAGAGAGTAATATATTTTGCTCTTCTTGACCTTTTTCTAACTATTGCCATATTATCACATTTTTAATTATTGAAAATATTCGGACTACAAAAATAACAAAATTCTTTATTTAAAGCAAATTTAGTTCTATTAGATGAATTATTAACCCTTTGCTTTTTACAATATTTACTAACTTTTACATTAAGAAAATCTCATTCATCAACAAATTTATTAATTTGGTTGACATTATCCATCTTCAATTATATCAAATACTTCATCAAATTTACAATTAAACGGTATAATATTTGATAATTCACATTTAGTGCAAAAATATTATGCAAATTTGTTAAAACAATTTCAACTTTTTTTCTAAATATTTTTAAGTAAACAAATTAATTATTTCATTATAAATAAAATTTTTTGATTTCAATTTCACTTGATGTCTCAAAAATAATTGATAAATTCTTTTATATTTAGTAATTATATGCTATTTTTGTATTCTTTATTAATTGTATTGTTGAAAAAATTAAAGGTATTAATTGAGGTTTGTATATTTAGCGCATTTTACTCCTGGTGCCAGAAAGCCAAGGGAATTTGGAGGTCAAAAGTATAGGGTAAATGAAGAAATCAATGCAAGAGAAATTCGTTGTGTGGATGACGAAGGAAAAATGTTGGGTATTATGCTTACTGCATATGCTCTTAGACTTGCGGAAGAAAAGGAAATGGATTTGGTCGAGATAGCTCCTCAGGCAAAGCCACCTGTATGCAAGATAATTGATTTCGGAAAATTTATTTACGAACTTCAAAAAAAAGAGAAACATCAGCGTAAACAGCAGATGACTCAGCAAATGAAAGAAATCAGGTTTAAATGGAGAACCGATACTCATGATTTTAATTTTAAAAAAAGACATGCAAGGCAATTTATTGAAGATGGTCATAAAGTAAAAGCATCGGTAATGTTCAGGGGCCGTGAAATTGTACACAAAGAAATAGGGAAAATGCTTTTGGAAAAATTTGTCAGCGAAATGGTTGATATTGCAAAAGTTGATTCACCAATGAAAACGGAAGGTAAAATCATTCATGTAGTTTTATCTCCCGAAAAAGGAAAAGCAAAAAGAAAGAAAAATGTTGAAGATGAAAAATAATAATTTTAATAATTGAGGATAATATGCCAAAGATGAAAACAAATTGTTCCGCTAAAAAGCGTTTCAAATTAACCGGTAGCGGAAAATTAAAGAGAGAGAAGGCATACAAAAGCCATATCTTGACCAAAAAGTCAAGAAAGACCAAACGTAATTTACGCCAGTCAACGACTGTGGCTGCAGTAGATGAAAAAAGAGTTAAAAGGACTTTAGCTATTGGATAAATTTTCTCTTAAAATTCGTGCATTAATGTAAGCACGAAAAATGGTGAAAGGGGTAAATGAAGCTCTCCCTAAACCAAAAAATAAAATGTATAATTAATAATTGGAGATTTAGATGAGATCACAAAACAAAGTAGCTTCGCATCGCAAACGTAAAAGGTTCATTAAACTTGCAAAAGGTTATTGGGGCTCAAGAAAAAACGTTTGGACTATCGCGAAGAACCACATTGAAAAAGGACTTACTCACGCTTACCGTGACCGTAAGTGGAAAAAAAGAACATTCCGCAGACTTTGGATTGTCAGGATTAATGCTGCTGCCAGATTACAAGGCACTACTTATTCCCGGCTTATTCATGAATTGAAGGAAAATAATATAATTATCAATAGGAAAGTTCTTGCTGATTTTGCTATGAACAAACCTGCCGCGTTCGAGGCAATCGTTAAGCAGGTTACTAAATAATATTTATGACTTTGTGTGCTTTGTGAAATAACTTTGTGTGCTTTGTGTTAATGTATTTTTTTTAATTTTTATCACAAAGAACTCAAAGAAAAAAACACAGAGTTCACAAAGAAATATATTAACATCTTATTATGCTCAAAGAAATTCAAATATTGAAGGAAGAAGCTCTCAAATCTCTTGAGGGGATTACTTCTCTTGATGGATTGGAAAATTTCCGACTTGAATACCTCGTCAAAAAAGGCAAGATTCAATCGCTTTTCGACCGCATGAAAGAAATATCCAAAGAAGAAAAACCTTTGGTTGGCAAAGAACTCAATATTCTCAGAAAGTCAGTTGAAGAAAAATTCAGCGAAATAAAAGAACAACTTTCCCATACAGCAGAATCAAGTCCGGACATTGATTTGACTTTACCCGGCAGGCATGGAAACAAAGGTACTTACCACCCTGTCTTGCAGGTCATGGAACGTATGGTTAACATATTCAAAGAACTTGGTTTCACAGTTGCAGAAGGTCCGGATATTGAAGACGGCTACCACAATTTCGATGCTTTGAACTTTCCTCCTGACCACCCCGCAAGAGATATGCAAGATACTTTTTTCATTGAATCTGAGGACCAGGAACTTGTTTTGAGAACGCATACTTCTCCTGTGCAAATACGCGTGATGCAAACGCAAAAGCCCCCGATTCGCTGTATCATGCCCGGTCGTGTTTACCGCAACGAGGCAATCAATGCGCGTTCCCTAGCTGAGTTTCATCAGATAGAAGGTCTTTATATAGATAAAAAAGTTACTTTTGCCGAATTGAAAGGAACATTAATTTCATTCTCAAAAAAGATGTATGGTGAGAACTCCAAATTCCGTTTTCGTCCATCATTTTTTCCATTCACTGAACCAAGTGCAGAACTAGATATTTCCTGTTTCTTATGCGGAGGTGAAGGGTGCCGTATATGCAAACATACCGGCTGGCTCGAAATTGCCGGCTGTGGTATGGTTCACCCAAACGTTCTTGAAGCCGGTGGTATTGACCCGGAAGTTTATACCGGTTATGCTTTCGGTTTCGGCATTGAACGTGTTGCAATGCTACGTACCGGAATAGATGACATTCGTCTTTTCTATGAAAATGATGTTCGGGTTTTGAAACAGTTATAAACCGTGTTTCCTTTGCGTTTAAATTCTTCCTTCGTTTCACGTTTCGCTGTTTCACTTTAAAAAAAATCATTATAATCATTAAAATCAGCTTAATCAATGGTTCCGACATTTACTCCTATTATTTTATCAACACCATCTGTTTCGCTTGAGCGAAACCATTAACCGATAATGAATAGAAATATGTTCCATTGACTAAGTTTTTATCACCTGCTTTAAATTTCACAGTATGTGTTCCAACATCATAATAATTTTCTGTCAGAATATATAATTCCCTTCCTGTAATTTCAGAAATTGATAATTTCACTTTCCCGGGTTTAGATAGTATGAAGCTGATTTCTGTCTCATCAATAAACGGATTGGGTTTGCAATCCAATAACTGATAATTACTTTGTTCAATTTCTTCCACATCAGTTTCTAGCATGGTTGTAAAGTTCCAAACTTCACTCCAGTCACTTGAATCCTGACTTCCAATTGACATTACTCTCCAAAAATATTTTGTATTATAGCTTAAGTTCGGGTATTCCACTTCTATCCCATTAAGCACAGTATCTAATAATTTAGTACTAAAGACTGAATCTTCTGCTAATTGCACATTATAGGTGACTGCATCAATTAAAGAATCCCATGACAAAGAACCATCTATCGGGACACTAATCGAATTATTAGCCGGAGATGTTAAAATTGGATTTGATTTTTTTGTACTGAACATCCTTGTGTCACTCCAATCACTAAAGTTCCCGTCAATGCTTAACGCACTTACCCGCCAGTAATACGTTGTCTTTGCATTTAAACCGAAGTAAATATAAAATTCTTGGTTTCGTGCAATTGTGTCTTTAATAAAATTTAAAAAATCTGATTGTAAGGAAATCTGTACTTGATAGCCGGTAGCTCCTTCAACTGCCTGCCAAGTCAAGCTATCACTGAATTCTCTTGCTACTGCATTATCTTCCGGTGTTATTAATACAGGACTCGATAGTTTTGTTTTGAAACTTCTCGTATCACTCCAATCACTAAAGTTCCCATCACTGTTTGACGCACTTACCCGCCAGTAATACTTTGTGTTTACATTCAAATCGAAGTAAATATAAAACTCACGGTTTGGTACTATTGTATCTTTTATAAAAGTTGAAAAGTCAGACTGCAAGGAGATCTGTACTTTATAACCGTTAGCTTCTTCAACTGCCTGCCAAGTCAAACTATCGCTGAATTCTCTTGCTATTGCATTATCTTCAGGTGTTATTAATACAGGGCTTGCAAGTTTTGTTTTAAAGTTCCAGACTTCACTCCAATTACTTTCATTACCATTATTTGTCAATCCCTTCACACGCCAGTAATATTTTGTATTGTTTCTTAGTTTTAACACATAGCTTACAGTTGGATGGGATATTAAATCATTTACTGCAAAGCTCGAAAAGATTGAATCTGTTGATACCTGTACACTGTATTTGTTTGCTCCGGAACAAGCATTCCATCTTAAAGTATCGTTCAATGGTCTTGATGTTGCATTATTATCAGGTACTCTTAGAACTATGTCTTCAAGCTTGGTTGTAAAGTTCCAGACTTCACTCCATGAACTTAATTTTGAGCTAAATTGTGCTCTTACACGCCAAAAATATTTAGGATTGTAATCTAATGAAGCATCTAATGCAAATAATGTATCTACAGTTTCATGCGTTACAGCATGGGAAAACAAAGAATCTGTATCAATATCAATGTAATAATTAGTAGCTCCACTAAATATATTCCACCTCAAAGTATCGTCAATAGGAATTTTTAGTGAATTGTTGACAGGATATACCAAAGTTGGTGACTCCAAAATCCTTGCAACCCGGATATTCGACATAATCAAAGTATCGATTTTCCCATTGTTGAGATATATTCTCAATTTATCGCTTTGGGAATGACATTCGTAACCCAATGTCAACATCATTATGGTTATAATTATTAAGGTAACTGCTCTTTTCATTTTGTCTCCTTTAATATATTTAATTTTTTCATTTCACATTTATTATTCAGTAATGATTATTTTTACATTGATTTCAGTCCTTTACACAACGTACCGAAATCCCATAATACTTTTCTTCGTGTTTACGGTAGATTTTGGTGTTGTTGTAACGCAGGGTTCGGGAAACTCCTTGTTGGGGATTCAAAGTGAATTCCGAAGATGACCACAAAATAGTTAGATTCCCTCTAAAATCGAAATAGCCATAATCAAAATAACGTATGCCGGATGGGAAACCTGAAAAGCCGCTACTACCGAAGTTCTGATTCAGCGTTAAGACTCCGGAAGTCCACAAATCTGCTCTGCCTGACAGTTTTGAAGCTTCGTCAGTACCTCTGTGATCCCATTCGTCTGCCTGACTCTGACTCATGCCAAGATACATCTCAAGTGTTTTCCATCCATCGTCACTCGGGACGTGCCAGCCCTCAGGAGCTAATCCTCTTGAATCAACTACTGCATACCAGTTATAAAGCTTGCCATAAATGGCATCATTAGCCGGGTCATTATTATAAGAACACCAGGCACCTGTGGTTTGGTTTACCCAATCGCTGTAACCTCTTACTTCAGGGATTGAATCACCATTTCTATAATGAGTAACATTCAGATTCATCCTCGTCCATGTCTGCGTTCCTAACGTTACAGTTGCTGAGTATTGGAATATCATACTATCCAAACTTGATAATGAATAGTTATCATCCATACCGCTAGTGAATACTGTCATCTGGTTGTCTGCACTAAACTTTATGCTGTCTATATCATTAGTTGGGTATGAATGCAGAACTGTAGTACCTGAATATAACAGCATATCGGTATAATCATCTCTAAAATCACTTACTTCAAGCCGTTTTATATCAGTTACATTATATTCTTTCGGGGTTGTACTATCCTTAAAATATACTTTAATACTGAATTTTGCAAACAAACTTGTATTAAGTATCGTTGTTAAAATAATAATAATTACCGATTGAATTATCAAAAAACCAACAAAATTTTTCATAGTTACCCCTTCATGTATATTATAATTTTCATTTATTTCTTTTAAAATTTAATTTATTTTTTCCTGCTTCGAGAAATTTATTATTCAGTAATAATTTTTTACATTAATTTCAGTCTTTAACACAACGTACCGAAATCCCATAATACTTATATGTGTAATTATGGTTGATATCAGTCCTGCTGTAGTATAGCATTCGGGAAACTCCCATGTTAGAATTGAAGGGGTACTCCGTGGACGACCACCAAAGAGTTAGATTCCCTCTAAAATCGAAATAGCCATTATCAAAATAACGTTCACCGGCAGGAAGACCTAAAAAGCCGCTACTACCAAAATTCTGATTCAGCGTTAAGACTCCGGAAGTCCACAAATCTGTTCTGCCTGCCAGTTTAGAAGCTTCGTCAGTACCTCTGTATTCCCATTCATCTGCCTGACTCTGACTCATGCCAAGATACATCTCAAGTGTCTTCCATTCATCGTCACTCGGGACGTGCCAGCCCTCAGGAGCTAATCCTCTTGAATCAACCACCGCATACCAGTTATAAAGCTTGCCATAAATGGCATCATTAGCCGGGTCATTATTATAAGAACACCAGGCACCTGTGGTTTGGTTTACCCAATCGCTGTTATCTCTTACTTCAGGGATCGAATCACCATTTCTATATTGAGTAACATTCAGATTCATTCTTGTCCATGTCTGTGTTCCTAAGGTGACAGTTGCTGAGTATTGGAATACCATACTATCCAAACTTGATAATGAATAGTTATCATCAGTACCGCTAGTGAATACTGTCATCTGGTTGTCTGTACTAAACTTTATGCTGTCTATATCATTAGTTGGGTATGAATGCAGAACTGTAGCACCTGAATATAACAGCATATCGGTATAATCATCTCTAAAATCACCTACTTCAAGCCGTTTTATATCAGTTACATTATATTCTTTTGGTGTTGTACTATCCTTAAAATATACTTTAATACTGAATTTTGCAAACAAACTTGTATTAGGTATCGATGTTATAATAATAATAATTACCGATTGAATTATCAAAAAAGCAACAAGATTTCTCATAGTGACTCCAACATGTTTATTATAATTTTCATTTATATCAAAACAATCTTTTTCAACCCCATCTATTCCTGTAAAAAAACACTTTTTCAAAATTTGCACTAATCCTACTTATATAACACATGAAAATCGGAAATGTTACACTTTTTTCTCCAAAAAATGAAAATAATTTGAATTTTTTTGAAAAATGATGTCAGGGTGCTGAAGCAGTTGTAAAATAATTACTAATTACTAATTATCAATTAATGATTAATTGCTATTTGAGAAAATTTCATTGAATTTCCATTTGTGATTTTTGAGAATGAAATTTATCGCCTCTCTAACTTATTGAATAACAAGACATTAAGTTGGCTATTTCCGAAATTTCATTAAAATCGGCATTTTTTTTAATTTTCCGTTTTCTGTTGCCGGTTATCCGTATTCTAAAATATCCATCATCAACAAATCAATTTGCCAAAGAACAAGCTGAACGAAATTACGATTGGAAAAAGAAACATAATAGATTCTATTTTAAAAGGAATTTTATTATAAAACCACAAAAAGGATTGAGAAATAGTTATAAATTAATGTCAGGGTGCTGAAGCAGTTGTGAAAAAAAACATAACTTAAAATTTCCTTATACTTTATTCATTTTATTGATTGTTGTGGATAAAATAAAAATTTTGCTTTTTATTGATTTGAAATGCTTAATTTTGTTAAGTTGTTTTAGATGGGTATAAGGATTTTTTTCATATGAACTCAAGAATGAAACATCTGCTTTGGAATCTGTTGAGCATTCTTAATTGTCTGCTCATTATTACATTGTGTTTTTCACAAAATCTTCTTGCACAAAGAACATCTCAAAATACATACTATCATGTATTCCTTCATCCTAAATTTACAGATGGGGGCTATCATAAGATTGGAATATATGCTTCGATGGAAGAATTGGTAGTCAATACGGATTCAGAGGCAGGGTACATATCGCCGAACTTTAATCATACCGGTAGTTTCCTTTTCAACAACATAGGGGATAATGAGTTTCAAGGAAAGGTAATTGAAGGAATGAAAGACGAGCTGACTAAATTAGGATATGAGGTTGTTCTTTTAAATCCACTGGTTCATGGGGAATCAGTTACGTTGGAAAGCTTGCTTGATATCGGAAGCAGTCAGCTTTGCGGCGCTGTCTGCATTATGCACTATAATGTTTACAGGCAATGGCAAATAACCACGGATAATCCCAACAACGATTTATGGATGGCTATGGATGAGGACCCGAAATTTGATAAATCCCGGCAAAAAAACTACGCCGGATACCTTATTATCCCAAACCTTTATATATATGATGTAGCAACAAAAGAATTTGTGTATCGTGGATTGAATTACGGTAATAATGGAAATGATAATGGTGGATTTTATTTAAGTGAACAATCAGACCCTTTTTGGAAAAAGAAAGCTGCAGAAAGAATGGCAAGGACAGTCTTTCATTACAGAGAATCCGGTATTAGTAGCAAATATCCCGATTGGGAACTCCAATCGATTCCAAAGGCTGGAGACAAATCAGATAGAACATCTCTCTCAGAACGCGACGAGTATGATTTTTGGATTCGATCTTGGAGTATCAATCCTTTTGCAGGTTTTTTTCCGACAGACTATGGTAAAACTCTCACAAAAGTGTGGGATCCGGGAACCCATGTATCCAAACAGCTCTCGTTTACTATTTCTCAAACTCGATTCACTCCTAATGTGCAAGTATATGGAATCTATGCTTCTATTGAATTTGGTTTTAAAAGCATATCAAGAAATCTGGAGCGGTTTACATTATTAATTGGACCTATTTTCGGAGGAGGTTTTGGGGATCAGACATATATACAGGAAGATTACGTTTATGACTTTCCGGTGCAAATATACAACAAGTCGTCGACCACTGGAAGGCTTTTGCTTGCAGTTTCTTTTCATGCCGAGTATCTCATTTCGCGTTCTATAGCAATTGGATTGCGTGCTATGCCCGGAATAGACGCACATTTTTATTATCCGAGCAAAGTGGTTACGGTCACGAAATCCGGTTGGGAAGGTCGTGAAGATTTAACGGATGAACAAGCCGGAGTCCCTCAATCTGTAGGAATTCCTGTTCAAATGCATCTTACCTGGTATTTCAAGTAAATAAGATTTTAACTAATAAAAGAAGCATTGAAAATAGTGAGGAGATATGTTTTTAATAAATATTAGTAGGAAAAGAGTTCTGTTGTTAACAGGATTCATTCTATCATATCTTCTGACTGCTTGCACCATCGGACTTGAAATCATTGACGATGTACCTCCTGGTGAAAAGAAAGGATATGTTGATTTCTTCCAAGGTGACTTATGCCCAATGAAAATTAGTAAAACCTCGAATGGAAGAGAAATCAACAGAGGAACAATTAGTTGTCCAAGCATATGGTCTTGGTCCCGCTACCCTAAGAGGAAAGGTGAACATTGGGGTTTACGGCTTTCTGAACCTCCTGGAGAAATTATTTTCACCCTTAAGGTTGGTACCGCATCAAGAACAGTCAGTGTGAAAATCTTGGAGGGTATGATAACACCTATCAGTGTTGACTTTGTACATTTGAGAACTTATTCTGATTACGGTTACTTGGTAAATGACTATGAGATGCAACCACCGATTATTGGTGTGCCAATAACCTCAAGAACAGACTCATCGGCAATTGAGTCTTTATTGGTATCGATGGATGAATCATGCCGGGAAACGAGACTTCTTGCAGTTGAAGCTCTGGGTATGTTGCAGTGTGTCATCCCAGAAAAAGTTATTATAAGGTTGAAAGAAATAAGGGAATTTGATACTGAAAAAAAAGTAAGAGATATGGCTAATGATGTTTTGGAGATAATTGATAATAAATACTATCCATAGAACTTAATAATATATAAATTATTTACTTAAAAGATAACATTAATTATGAAAGCAATAAAGTTAAAATATGCAGATTATGTTACAGGCATTTTTTGTATTTCGATTACTATAATACTATTTACAACTATTTTTGAGATTTGTACTTTTCATGTTATTGCGAGTCAAGGACCGATATTGAGCAGCCATAATTCAAATTTAATGAACTCTGATGAAAATGAATTTAAAGTATTCTCGTATATGGACGAACGTTCAGATACACTTTTACTTGCCGGAGAAGCGGAACACATCTCAGTGAGTTCAGCGAGTACTGGAAGGCAATTCACTATTACTTCGACAACATTGTACAGTGTCGCTTTGTACCTCGAAGAGAATGGTGCGCAAAAAATATTTGAGAATTTCAATAATCAGGATCCAAACACGGTGCTTAAAGGTTCTACTATTCATCGTTCAATCATAGATGCAAGTTTTCCAAAAGCTTTAATTATAAAGTTTTCAAGTAGTCAAACTGCAAGAACAATCAGAAATGACATTATGGAATCTCTTGGTAAGATTATAAGGACAGATGCTCTTGAAGTACTTAGTTTTCTCAATTGCGTGAGTTATGTAAAAAAAGAATATAAGCCGAATGATGAGATAATAATTCTAATACTTGATAACAAAAAAATTCTTGTGACTAATAGCGGTCAATATCTTCCAGTTATTGAAAGTTCACCACTTGTTAGGGCAATCTTATCGCTTTGGATTGGAGTAGATAAACTATCCGGACAGAAATCCGGTTTGTTGTCGAAGTTCTTAAAATAACAATGCGACTGGCATTAAAATAGTTTTATTCATTAGGAATTAGTTGAGCTATTATAAAACTATTTTTCTACGAAAATGATGTTCGGGTACTGAAGCAGTTGTGAATATCCAATTGTCTGAACCTCTGATTGAAGCTGATTAAACTGATTTCGCAGATTTTCACCTTGACTTGAATTAGTTTTTCTCCGAGAGGTGAAGTTCATGGATTTTGTAATTCGTTATCAATAAGTTATTTATTGGATTTGAAAAATTTAGTTTCACCAATTTCACCGCAGTTTTTAAAAATTTGATTTCCGTTATCGGTTGTCTGAATAGTGATTTATGTGAAAACGTGAGAACTTGAAAACGTCAATCGTAAGACAGTTACACAGAGATACTCAGAGGATACAAAGAGATACACAGAGAATTTACCGAACAATCAATTTGCCAAAGAACAAGCTGTACGAAATTACGGTTCTGGTGTGAAATGTAATTTATTTTATTTTAAAAAGGTTTTTATTTTATTTGGTGTTTGAGACAATAATTTTATTTTATTAATTTGCATAACAATTATTATTAAAACTGAATTTCATAATGTTATATGGTTAAGCAAGAAAAAAAGAAAGTTGAAAAAACGATTTCAGAACCAGTTTACTTGAAATATGTTTTATATGTTCTTTTGGCTCTGTTTGTTTATGTATGGATTGTTAACGCTTGGGTGGGTGATGATGCTTACATTACATTCAGGACTGTTGACAATTTTGTAAACGGATACGGATTGACATGGAACACAAGCGAAAGAGTTCAGGCATATACACATCCTTTGTGGATGTTCATTCACAGTTTCTTTTATGCCATAACGGGAAATATATATTATACAACGATGTTTCTGTCTTTTGCTTTTTCTTTTGCGGCAGTATGGCTATTGGTCTTCAAGATTGCTAACAATAAATTATTAGCAATAGCAGGATTGATTACGTTGCTAATTTCAAAAACATTCATTGATTATACAAGCTCAGGACTTGAAAATCCTCTGACATATTTTCTTATAGCATTATTTTTAATTTTCTATTTTAAAGATGATGAAATAAAGAACAAGCTCTTTAAGTTATCTCTGCTCACGGCACTGGTTATGCTGAACAGGATGGATTTGGTATTGCTTTTTCTTCCGGCTCTCATTTACTTAATAGCAAAAAATTGGAAAGCAAGACATTTGTTATATATGTTTTATGGTTTCATTCCATTTCTTGTTTGGGAAATATTCTCTGTAATATATTACGGTTTCCCATTCCCGAATACATATTATGCGAAGTTGAATACGGGTATTCCGATTGGTGAATATATTTCGCAGGGGCTAAGTTATTATGCAAACCTTTTCAATAATGACCCGATGTCCGGAATTATGATTTTTAGCGGGATTATTGGGATTATTGTTTATTCAGTTAAGAAGAAAAACTTAAATTTATATCTTCCTCTTGTTTTGGGAATTATTTTATATCTGCTTTACATTCTTAGAATTGGTGGAGATTTTATGAGCGGCAGATTTTTCACGAGTTCGTTTTTGATGGTAGTAGCTATTCTTACGAGCATACATTTTAATTATAGAAAAAAGGAATTAAAGTTTGTAGTACCGGCAATATTAATAGCACTGATAACCATAAGCGGATTTACATCTGATCATCCGGTTTTAACATATTCAGGACATGGTTCAAAAAATGGTAAGCCCTACACTCCACAAGAAGCAGAAAAGTTTTTCCGGGACATGAATCATATCAATGATGAACGAGGGATTTTCTATCCATATTCTGCAGTAGCAAAACATTTTTTTAGTGGAATAACCGTACCTACCTTTGTTACTGTTGAGCAAGGTAAAATGACAAGGCAATCAAATCATAAAATAATATCCCATTATATGATTGGGAGGCTCGGGTTTTATGCCGGTCCTAAAATCCATATAATAGATTACCTTGCTTTAGCAGAGCCATTTCTTTCAAAGATTAAAGCAAATAAAAATCCTGATTGGAAGGGTAACTGGAGGATCGGACACTTTTATAGAAGAATACCCATTGGCTATGTCGAAACAATTAAATCCGGGATGAATCAATTAGAAAACATGCAGTTGAAAGAATATTTTGAGAAATTGAAAATTGTAACTCAATCCGGTATTTTTAGTTTAGAAAGATTTTCGGAAATATGGAAGCTAAATACAGGATATTACGATGATTTGTTGGTTAGTCATTATAAAGAAAATGATGAACCTAAACTTTATTCGGGAGATAAATATTCTTTATGGGTTTATTATTGGCGATTGGGACATTATTATTCCCAAAAAGGGAAATTAAATCAAGCTATTGATTCTTGGATGAAACTTGCTATTGACAGAGAATTTTTATTCGAATCAAATAATAGTGCCGATGTTCTTTACAACATTGGATACACTTATAATTTGCTAAATAAATCAGATAGTGCTTTAAATTATGCTAAAAAAAGTTTCGAAATTGAAACAAGGATAAAGGGTAAACTAGCAGTTCTTCATTTATTATTTCAAGTACACAACAATTTAGGATTTAGGCGTAATGCTTTAGATGCATTAAAGGGAATTATCAAATTAGACTCAAATAGTGTTTTTGGTTTAAATAACTGTGCTAAATATTATTATGATGAAGGCAAAGAAAAAGAGGCATTGGAACTATGGCATAGATTAATTAAAATATATCCACAAAATGCTGATATTTATTTTAACTTATATGCTGTATATATTAATAAAAAGAACTATGATTCAGCCGCTTATTACGCATTTAAAACTGTTGAATTGGGAGGTAAAATTGACCATAAAGCGTTAGAAATTTTAAGAAAATTCAGGCATTAAAAAAACATTGTCAAATAAAAATCGGTATTATAAATGGTTAAGCAAGAAAAAAAGAAAGCTGAAAAAACGATTTCAGAACCAGTTTACTTGAAATATGTTTTATATGTTCTGTTGGCTCTGTTTGTCTATGTTTGGATTGTCAACGCATGGGTGGGCGATGATGCTTACATTACATTCAGGACTGTTGACAATTTTGTAAACGGATACGGATTGACATGGAATACAAGCGAAAGAGTGCAGGCATATACTCACCCACTTTGGATGTTCATTCACAGTTTCTTTTATGCCATAACGGGAAATATATATGATACAACAATGTTCCTGTCTTTTGCTTTTTCTTTTGCGGCAGTATGGCTATTGGTCTTCAAGATTGCTAACAATAAATTATTGGCAATAGCCGGATTGATTATATTAATAATATCAAAGACATTCATTGATTACACAAGTTCAGGTCTTGAAAATCCCCTGACATATTTTCTAATATCATTATTTTTAATTTTTTATTTCAAAGAAGATGATATAAAGAACAAGCTCTTTAAGTTATCTCTGCTCACGGCACTGGTTATGCTGAACAGGATGGATTTGGTTTTACTCTTCCTTCCGGCTCTCATTTACTTAATAGTAAAAAATTGGAAAGCAAGGCATTTGTTATATGTTTTTTATGGTTTTATTCCATTTATTCTATGGGAAATATTCTCCGTAATATATTACGGTTTCCCATTCCCGAATACATATTATGCGAAGTTGAATACGGG
>JAZDIP010000059.1:0-122323 GCA_043804925.1 bacterium
CTTAATAGTAAAAAATTGGAAAGCAAGGCATTTGTTATATGTTTTTTATGGTTTTATTCCATTTATTCTATGGGAAATATTCTCCGTAATATATTACGGTTTCCCATTCCCGAATACATATTATGCGAAGTTGAATACGGGTATTCCGATTGGTGAATATATCAAACAGGGATTAAGCTATTATGCCAATTTGTTTAATAATGACTTAATGTCAGGTGTAGTTATTTTTGTTGGGATTATTGGTATTGTAGTATATTCTATTAAAGAGAAAACTGCGAATATATATCTGCCTCTCGTTTTTGGAATTACTTTTTATCTGCTTTACATTCTGCGAATAGGTGGCGACTTTATGAGTGGGAGGTTTTTTTCAGTACCTTTATTGATGCTAATTGCAATGCTTACATATTTGGACATTAATTTATTTAAAATGAAAAATATTTATATATTATCTTCTATTTTGTTGATTTTATCTATTATCAGATTCTCAACGTATAAAGATAATTATATATCTTATCAAGAGATTAGAAAGAATGAAAATTTTAATTTAAATGAATTTAATGAGGATTTAGATAGAAATAAACATGGTATAGAAGATGAAAGGAAATATTATTATAAGGATACCGGATTAATGCAAAGAATAGTGAGCGGGAGTTCTGAACCTACATTTCCGGAGGTCATGCAAGGAAAATCAACAAGAACAAATGCACCATTTGTTTGTGTGAGAGTAATGATTGGTGCTTTTGGATTTTTTGCAGGACAAAAGACAAATATCCTTGACAGAGTGGCATTATCTGATGCTTTCCTATCAAGATTAAAATTTAGTTATGATACATCATTTTCCAAAGGATGGAGAATAGGTCATTTTTTCAGGAAAATTCCTTTGGGCTATCTTGAAACAAAAAAAACGGGTCAAAATCAAATAGAAGACATAAAATTAAAAAAGTATTATGAGAAATTGAAAATAGTAACAGAATCTAGTATTTTCAGTTTCCATAGATTTAAGGAGATTTGGAAAATCAACTCCGGTTGTTATGATTATTTGTTACATGCTAATTATAAATATAATGATTTACCTCAACCATACTCCGGTGATGAAAGTTCAGTAATGACTCATTACCTTCGATTAGGGAATTATTATTATTTAAAATATCAAGATAGAATTGCATTTAATTACTATTTAAACTTATTATATAAAGAAGAATGGATTAAGACCAAAAGTGTTCGTGGTGAACTTTACAAAAAAGCTGTCGAAATATATAGCAAGTTACAAAAACCTGATAGTGCCATTTACTTCGCGGAAAAAGGTTTTATAACTGCTCAAAATAATGATTATGCAAAATTTTTTTACAAATTTTATATATAAATTTTATAAAAGAAAGAATAATCCTGATAAAGCTTTAAATATTTTGGAGCATTATCTGAAATATTTTCCAAATGAAATTGCAATATTAAAAAATAAAGCAGATTACTTTGTTACATTTGGCAAACATGAAAAAGCTGTTGAGATTTGGAAGAAAATCATCAAAATAGATCCAAGTTTAGGTAACAGTTATTATAACCTTTTTGCCTATTATTTTAACAAGAAACAATATGATTCAGCAGCACATTATGCTTACGAATCAGAAACGAGAGGTGAACAAGTTGAACCTCATTTTCTGGAGTTTCTTAAAAAATATAAAAAATGATATAAGGGATGCAAGAACTACGGAAATTATTTTGAAAATATCAGGTATTATTGTGAAAAGTTATAGTTTAAAGTGTTAAATGGAGTTCAAATGAAAAAATTAACAATCATGTTTGTAATTTTAACAGGAGTATTTTTAGTATCATGTACTGGAGTTTATAGTCCTTCTATAAATCTTCCGGATAAAATTACGAAAAATGAAACAAAGATTTTTGCCGCTTTCGAGATTTTACCTTCTTTGGCAAACAGAACTGATGAAGGTTTGGTTCTTGCGGTACAGCACTCATTTTCGAATAATGTTGCGGTACAATTGAAGTATTGGTCGGATATAAATTCTTACGATACTGAAGATGGATATTTACATGGCTTTTCTTTAATTTCTTATATTTTACTCAGCGATACAAATTCAAATTTTAGATTTTATGCTGTTCCCACTATTGGAATGTCTTTAGTTGGCAATGAAATTGAATTAGGAACAATCGGAAGCTGGATAGCGGTTCAAACTCCAAATTTATATTTCTTCAAACCATATTTTTCAATTGGATTTTTAGCCGGTTCAACTGACCTCAATTCATCTGATTCATGGGGTTTTGCTATAATGACAAATGTTGGTACTAATATTCAATTATATGATAAATTAATGTTGAATTTCGAGATGTCTTTTCCGTTGAAGTATGATTTTTATTGGGAGGATTTAGTTTTATTTTATACACCAACGATTGGAATTAGCTATAAATTTTAGTTTTAATAATTAATCATTCCAATTATTTGAAATGCATATTAAAGTACGCATTAAGACAACGCTTACATATTTATTTCAAATTAATTTACTTTTTCGACTTCCTTCCAGTATTTAATATTATATTTTTCTTTAATTTCCTTAACTGAATTATGAATGTAATCAATGTAGTTATGAAATCCGCTTTCCTGAAATGCCTTCTATGCAGCGTCTTTCATTTCCCATACCTCAATCAAAGATTTATCAATTTTATTTATCATATAGGATCAATTAATTTTTGATTTATCTTTCAATCTCTTATATTCAAGAATTTGATTGACAGTTTCCTCAGCGCTTTTCAAAATCAGTTCAATTCTTTTATTTTTTGGAATATCCTTAATTTTTTCATACACTGCTTCTTTCATCTCCCAGACTTCGTATTGGGCTTTAGATATCGTCGCTTCCATAATTTATCATCTCCATTGGAGTAATTATTCTTAAATCGTTAATGATGTTATTCTGTAAATTCACGATTTGAATTTGCTTTTCTTTGTGAATGTTTGCTAAATGTTTATAATTCCAGCTAACTAAAAAATCAATGTCATTAATAATACACAATGCAATATGGTATGCATCCATATATTTTTTTGCAGGTATAATTTTTTCGTCAATATAGATATCTGCCAATTCTTGAATGTTAATTAAATCCTGCTTTTCAACAAAATCCATAGGATATTGCTTAACAACATCTAATAGCATATTTCTTTTCAGTTCATTTTAGTTGCATTGATTTCTTCAATGACATATGCAGATATAAAAGTTTGATAAAAATTCATATTTACAAAATTTTCAAAAAAATCAATAGTTATTTCTTTCTTTTCGGGAGCATCGTCCGCAAAAAGAAAATTTATGACCGAAGTATCTAAATATATTTTTAGTTTCCTTTCCATAAACCAAATATAAATAAAAATGTTAGAATTGCAAAAAATCTTTGTTTTATACAATATCTCAAATTTTTTTACATGATTTCATTAAATTAGCTTCTTAAATTCTTCAATAGACAATCCTGTTCCTTTTATAATCTGTACCAAGGTTCCTTTTTTCAAATCTTTATTGTGAAAAGGTACGATGACTTGGTAATTGTCTTTTACATAAATTTGGTGGCTTCCCGTTTGCCTATAAAGTATAAATCCTTAACTTATTAGTATTTTTATTAATTTTTTTGGATTTAAGAGATGGTAATTTTCGCTCATAAAGCAACGCAAACCTCTGTTATTCTGATATCGTCATTTACAATTTCTTGTTGCCTTTCCTGCATAACATCCAAATATAATTGTAACGCTTCTTTAATATTTTCAACAGTCTCGTTATATGTTTCGCCCTCAGTTACACATCCGGGTAATTTAGGAACATAAGCTGTAAAACCGCCTTCTTCCTGTGGTTCAACTATAACTTTATAAAATAAATCTCTCATTTTGTACCTCCTTTAATTATCATTATTTTATGACGAATTAAATAAATTATTATGTTTAACATTTTAAAATTACCTTATTCAAAAGATTTTTCTTAATTTAATATAATTTGTCAAATTGGACAATGAGTATTTTGTTACTATTTGAAATAGAATATAAAAAATGCAGATATATTTAAATAATTCTTTAAGACGAAAAGTTGAAGCTTTTGCTCCGCTGAAGGATAATGAAGTTCGTATGTATTCATGCGGACCTACGGTTTATAATTTCGCACATATCGGGAATATGCGTGCTTTTCTTTTTGCGGATTTACTTCAAAGAGTCTTGAAAATAGTGGGTGAACATAAAGTTCGCTGGGTGATGAATATTACAAATATTGACGACAAGACAATTCGGTACAGTGCAATCGGCAGTAGTGCATGGCTTGATGAAATGGGTAAACAAAGCGATAATTCAATTGAGAATTTATTGAAACTGACAGAGTATTATGAGAAATCTTTTTTAGATGATATTGGTAAGTTGGGTATTAATACTAATGATTTTTCTGCGATGCCAAAAGCTACTGAGTATATAAAACCGATGCAGGATTTAATTAAATCAATTCTTGAAAAAGGATTTGCTTATATATCAGAAGGTTCAATATATTTCAATGTTGCCGAATGGCGGAAACATCAGCACTACGGCAGATTATTTTACATTGATTTCGAAAATTTCAGAGCCGGTACAAGAATAGATTCCGACCAGTACGAAAGGGAGGATGTTAGTGATTTTGTTTTGTGGAAGGCACGAAAACAGAATGAACCGTTTTGGAATTTTGAAATTGATGGGCAAAATTTTCCCGGACGACCCGGCTGGCATATTGAATGTTCTTGTATGGAAAAAGAATTGCTGGGATTGCCGTTCGATATTCATACAGGTGGAATTGACCTGAAGTTTCCTCATCATGAGGATGAGATTGCACAGAGCCACGCCGGCTACGGAATTGACCCGACAGTTATGTGGTGCCACAATGAATTTCTTGAAGTAGAAGGTCAGAAAATGAGTAAATCCCTTGGGAATTTTTTCACACTTAGAGATTTGCTCGATAAAGGAATTGACCCGCTTGATATTCGGTACAGTATGTTTGCTTCGCATTATGGCTCGGTATATAATTTTACTTTTGATGGTATCAAAGCCGGACACAAAGCAAGATTCAGAGTACAGGAATATATATATAAACTTTTTGAAATATCTGATGGCGATATAAAAGTTGATGTTGAATCATTAAAAAACTCAGCCTTCAAAGAACTCGCAAATGATTTGCATACACCAAAATCATTGGCACATTTATTCCGCTTTATTAATGATAACCCGGCAGAAAGATTATCATCTGAAAGTAAAAACAAGTTGATAGAATTTTTTGCAGAACTAAATGAAATATTCGCAGTATGGCAAATAGCAGAAAAGCAGGAACTTGTTTTAGAAATTCCTTCTGAAATCAAAGAAAAAGCTGAAATGCGGCTTGCAGCAAAGAAAAACAAGGACTGGGCTTTAGCTGATTCATTAAGAAATGAGATAACTGATGCCGGGTATGTGCTGAAAGATACAAAGGACGGATATGTTATCGAAAAGGAATGAAGATGAATAAAACTTTCGGTTTCATCGGTTTTGGTAAGCTTGGAAGTACATTGTGTTCTGCCTTAGCAGAAAACAATTCGATTAAATGGATTGTTGAATCGAATTTGAAAGTTAATAATACTGCACAAAATATTTTTCCTGAAGTTTCAATTTTTTCATCAATAATTGAAATTGACACTGTTCCCAATTATATCTTTCTGACAGTTGAGGACAGCAGAATTGAAGAAACTGTAAATGCATTATCGGAGCATTTAAAAGAAAAGCTTGAGGGATGTCTTGTCCTGCACTGCAGCGGAGCATTACCAACGAATATTCTGAATACTTGTAAAGATTATGGAGCTTATACAGGAGTAATTCATCCTTACCAAACTTTTTATTATCCTTCTGTTAATTTGCTCAAAGGAATTGGCTGGAGCATAAGAAGTGAAAACAGGATTGAAGAGTTAAAAGTATTGATAGAATCAATGGGTGGTATTCCGTATGTTTTGAGAGAGAGTGAAAATATTACATCTCTTTATCATAGCTCTGCAGTTGTTGCATCAAATTTTTTAAATACTTTGCTTTCAACTGCAGAAGAAATAGCAAACTATGCAGGAATACCATCTGAAAAATTCATTCCGCAGATTGTTAAGACAACAATTGATAATAATTTTTCTCAGGTTCAAAGTAAAAAGGATTTTCCGTTGACAGGACCTTTTGCAAGGGTTGATATAAATATAATTGAAAATCATATTGAGGCATTGAAACCGTATAGCCATTTGCTGAAATCATATTGTTACTTTGCATTGGCAACGATTGAAAAACTAAAATATGACAAGTTAGCTGATGAAAAAGTATTAGATGAAATGGAAAGATTGATTAAGGATATTTTAAGCGAAACGTGAAACAGCGAAACATGAATAAGTTACACAGAGACACACAGAGAAGGAACAGAGTTTCACAGAGAATGTAAAATTGTAAAATTGAAAATTTAACATTGATTGAAAATTGAAAATTGTAAAATTGAAGATTGGAATAATATGAATGATACCGAAAAAACACAATTAGTTGAACTAAGACTTGCACCGTATATTCAAAAAGCAACAGCCCTGATAGGACTCTCCAGAAAAGTGGGAGGCAATCAATTCAGGCATGCTATTGCTACATTCGGTATTTTACTGGATTACCACATAATGGACCCAGTTATTCTAAAAGCATCCGTTATACATGACCTTATCGAGGATGTCGAAAATTATAATCATCAGGAAATTTTTAATATTGATTCTGACGGTCCGGAGGTATTAAATCTTGTCTTGGAAGTTTCGAAAGGTGACGAGCCGAAGGAAGTATATCTGCAAAGGATTCTCGAAACGGGTTCAACAAGAGCAAAAATATTGAAAGTAGCAGACAGAATCAGCAATCTGACTGACCTGCACGATGATATTTTCGGTTTGGATTTTATTGAAAGATATTTGAACGAAACTGAAAAATATGTTCTTCCGATAGCCGAAGAAGTTAATTTTAATATGGCTATCGAGGTGAGAGATTTGATTAAAAGGAGAAGGAAGTTCTTATATTTTAAAAGAATAATTCAGTTGGATGATAAATAAATTGTGATTTAAATGAAAAATTAATAAATTTGATTATTATTTTACAAACAAAAAGGATTGTTATGAAATATTGCAACTTACTTTTTGTAATACTTATTTGTTTCCTCGCGTCGTGCAGTGAAGTAACAAACCCATCTTATATTGACGATATCGAAGAATACATGCCTATGTCTATTGGCAACTACTGGGTATATGATGTTTATGACAGCTTGAATAATGTCAGCCATATTGATTCTATGGTTGTCGTATCCGATACTATCATTAATAATAAAAAAATGTTTGCCGTGTATAATTTCAGGAATGAATTTTTAAGAGATACCGGATATTATTGTACTACCGATAATTCAATTGCTCTTTATGGTAAAGTATTAATGCCATTGCTTTGGACACCTGACGCTGCATGTTTTTCCAAACAAACTAAAAAGATATATTCTATTCTTGATAGTAAAGAAAAATGGAGTTGTGTGGATTCTGTTGTTACGGATCAAGTAAAAATTATGGTGCCTGATTCTAATAGTCCTACCGGTTATAAATTTATTCCTACTATAAGTGCATATGTATTAAAGTTAAATTCTGTTAGAAATGTTATAGATTTATTATCTTTCAATGGTTTTTATTATCATAGTATAGATGTTGATGTTAATGGATATCGAATTTTCAGAATTTTATCACCGGAAGATTTTCAATTTACACCTAATGGAGAATATGAGTATTTTGATAATAATAGAGCTTTTATTCAAGATAAATTAATTTTAAATTTGCAATTTGCAAAAGGCATCGGTATAATTAGTTCTTATGAAAAAGCGTGGCTGGAGTGGAACTTCTGCCAGACAAGAAGATTGTTGAGATATAACATAAAATAAATATAATAAATTTTAAACTATTGTCAATTATTAGAAGGGATAAAATGAAAAAATCAGTTTTATTAATTATTATCTTTTTAGCTACTACTATAAGTGCTTTTTCTGAAGATTTAATTGATGTTATATACTTGAAAGACAGCACTGTGATTGAAGGTTATATAATACAGCAAGAACCTAATAAGCCGATTTCATTGCAACTGCTCAACGGGGATTTTATTACAATTGATTATGAAAAAGTTGTTAGAATAACTAAAAAAGATAAATCTAAATATTATTATAACCTGGATTATTTTGAAGCAGGTATTAATCTTGGTACTCCCGGAGGAGTGAACCTGTTGGTTGGTAAATGGTTTTCACCTATTGGAATAAAAGTGAGCGGTATGAATTTGGGGAAAATATACGGTATTCAGGGTAATTTGATGTATAAGATATCTGATGACTACAATACATGCCACAGCTTAGGACTATCAACGGGTGTTTCTCACATGGAACTGGAAAAAACCGACATTTGGGGTGAAACAGAAACAGAGATTTATGATTGGCAATATTATGGTGTCGTATACAATTTAAACTGGAGTGGATTTTGGCTCGAAGCCGGACTTTGCGGAGGCACAGGGGATTTTACTTCGCCTCAATTAATGGCTCAAATTGGATTTACTTATAGATTTATAGATTATTAGATTTTGTCAAAATTCAGGAGGTATTTATGAAAAGATTTTTATTAGTTTGTACACTTGCAGTATTATCATTAATATTGTCTTCCTGTCCGGAATCCACATCACCTAAAAGTACGGGAGGAACAAAAGAAATTGTAATGGAAAAAAAATCGGTTTCAATAGATGAGACCGGAGGTAAAATAGAGCTTTCAGACGGTTCTTCGATTGAAATCCCATCCGGAGGAGTTTCTACCTCAACTGTTATTACTCTTAAAAAAATCAAGAACGATTACTTTTTTTCGGGTGATAACCGTGTCAGCATAGATATTGACATTGATAATGTTCCAAAGCAACTAATCATAAAAATAAAAGTTCCGGAAGGTTTGGAAAAAGAAGATGTCGGTTTATTCGGTTATAATCCTGACGGTACCGAGGAACTCGAAATGACTGGAATTGCCCCGGATTTTATCTATGATGCAGAAAAAGGTTTTATTGAAGCAGTGGTTAATATTTCTGCAATTAAGAAGAAAAAAGAAAATACTCAAGGTTCACTTCTTTTCAAACGCTGGATTGCAGAATGGGATGAAAATATAGACCCTCTGGTTGAAACCAAACTCATACAAATTCCTTTTTATGAACAGACCGGCCATAGTTGTTGGGCAGCTTGTGCCGCAATGCTTGCAAATAGCTATACAAAATATAGAGGTTCGGATTATGAAATTAAAATACTCGATGTCTTGAAACAAATGAATGTAGGCAGGGATGATGGTTTAGGTTATTATGTTTTTTTAAAAACTCTTCCTTCCGCTCTTAAAATACTTACAGGAAAACAATATGAGACATCAAGCTTTTTCAGGACAAAATCCTGTATAAATAAAATTGTTGAAGAGATTGGAAAAGAGCATCCTGTTATTATACATTTGCCGTATCCGGGTACCGGTGCACATGCAGTAATAATTATCGGTTATAAAAAAACGACAATAGGTTCCGGAAAAACTTCATATGAATTCACTTTGCATAATCCCCAGAATTCTGGCGAGGGCATGTACACTGTTCATGATGCAGATTGGATATTCAGCGCTAAATTTCTTTGTGAGCCCGTTCATATATTATATCCTACAGATGTTCCTCATACTAACAGGACATTAACTACTGTCGGAATGGCATTAGACGGGTTGGTTGGCAACATAGAATTTAAAGTTCCACTACAAGGTACCAGTTCATATAAAATCAGACTTGTTGATAAATTAACTGCTGACAACGGTTATATATGGATGTCAGGAAATAAAGATAAAGGAAATATTTTTAATTCAATTCCTGATACTGCTACCGAATTATATTTAAGATTGCCTTTATGGAATTCCGATTTGAATAATAGCTGTGATGCAAAAGCAAGAGTTACTATTTATCAAGAAGGTGTTAATTCCAATGTCTATGATAATAGCCAGGATATTTATTTACCAGTTAGCAAGAATACTCTTTGGTTTACCAAATCTGTTCCCTTGTCGGATTTTGTTTCAGCAAAAGGGTCAAATAAATATCATTTTTATGTGCGACTCTATAAGGGTGGTATTAGCGTTGACGGATTTAACTTTTATGCAAATATCGAACCGCCACATCCTTTAAATGGCATTTGGTCTATTAACACGCAGGTTATTCAGGATTCATGTGAGATTTTTAATTTCAAACCGGACAGGTTAAATATTCATGTCAATCCGGTAAATAAAACAGCAGTAGTTTATGATGCAGATTCTCCTGATTATAAATGGGATTGTACTTTTACGGAATCTGGTGATAGTTTTACTTTAAGATATGTAAATGAAGACGCTTCGGATAAAATCACAATTAGCGGAACATTAGAAAATGAAGATTATTGGCATGGGACAGTCAGTGTTTACCAGCGATGGGGAACAAATGAGTGCTATGCATCGGGCTCTATTCAGGGAAGCAGGAATTAATATTTGACATGCTTCCAGACAAGAAGATTGTTAAGGTAAAAAACAACTATTTAAAATTACCTGTGTGTAATTTATATAATATGTAGAAATGAAAAAATCAGTATTTTCAATTATTATCTTTTTATCTGCTATACTGTGTTGTAATGCAGAGGATTATGTGGATGTCATATATTTGAAAGATGGTACACACATTGAAGGTTATATAATTGAACATATACCTGAAAAATCTTATACATTGAAAAAAATTAACGGAGATATAGTTATCATTGATTTTGAAAAAGTTGAAAGAACCAGGAAAAAAGACAAGTCTAATGCAAACTATTATGACATTGATTTTTGGGAGGCAGGTGTCAATCTTGGAAGTCCCGGAGCTATTAACCTATTGGTAGACAGATGGTTTTCACCTATTGGTGTTAAAGTAAGCGGAATATATATTGGAAGAATGTATGGTTTTCAGGGAAATTTGATGTATAAACTTTCAGACACTTATAGTTCGTGCCATAGCTTAGGATTTGTATTTGGAATGGAGTTTGCAGAATTTAAACAGGATTATGGATGGTATAAAAAAATAGATATATATGACTGGAAGTATTTTGGAATTGCATACAATCTAAATTGGTATGGTTTCTGGTTTGAGTTTGGTTTGAGTAAAGGCGAAGGAAGACCTTTGACAAGTGATTCAATTATGCCGTTTCATCCTCTGATATAAATAGGATATACATACAGATTTATTGATTAAAATAATTTGAAATCAAATATACTTAATTTTCTTCTTTCAACTGACCACAAAACTTGTCGGTTGGTGAATCAGGATATATCAATTAATTTTCGTAAATTTGACAGCTATGGATGATAACGATATAAATATTGATTATAGAGAATTGTTGCAAAATTCGATAGATGCTAATTTGGAAAATTATATCTTAAAATTGAATGAATGCAATGCGAAATTTTGCGAACTCGCTGTCCATGATGTAAGAGTACGAATTCGCAGGTTTTTATCTTTGTTGTCAATGATAAGGTTTATTACCAATCTACATGTTACATCGGAAATATCGATGCTTCTCAAGGACCAATTCAGGATATTTGACCCCTTGAGGGATATTCAGGTTCAGTTATTAAAAGTCCAGCATATTGTTTATAATAATCCTGTGCTTTATGAATATTACCATCATCTTCTTAACTGTGAAGAAGGATATATTCCATTGTTAAAACATGGACTTAATGATTTTGATATTTTATTTTTAGAAAAATTAGTAAAAAACCTTAAGTTTGAGCTCAATATATTTTATAGTGGAAAAAATACTAAGATTGTTAGGCCCCAGGATATAGCTTGTCAGCGTTTTACTCAAGTTATAACCAGATTCAATTTATCAAAAAGAGAAGATGTCAGAAGTATTCATAAAATTCGATTGAGTTTCAAAAAATTCAGGTATACAATGGAAATAGTACAACCTATTACAAATATGCTCCCTGAAGTTTTTAAAGAGATGAGTGATTTTCAATCCTTGCTTGGTGATATCCAGGATTTGACAGTTTTTAGCAGGAAAATTCAGGAATTTGCAGAGTTACAGGAAAAAATACCAAAGATTATGTTTGAACCTATCGCAGATGAATTGTTATCTGAAAGGGAGGTATTAATTAACAAATTTTATTCAAATTTCAATAAGGTATATAGCTTATGGAAACCGGAATATTTATCTTGAACAATTATTCAAAGCGATGAAGAATGGAGATACTGAAAGTTCGAATGGCAAAAAATAAGTGAAAAATTTAGCTGTCAGTGGACAGTCGACGGTAGTCAGTGGACAGTAAAGACAATTCTTCAGATAACGAATATTTTAAAATTAAATTTTTCAAATTGCTGATAACGGAAAACGGATAACTGATAACGAAAAATATTTTAAATTTTATAAATTGAGGGTAGAAATTATATGAAATTTCAAAAATTCATTCAACCATTAAAAAACTTCAGGATTTGCCTCTTTGTTTTATTGCTCTCCTCGATAATAATGTCTTGCGGAATATCCAAAGATGTTGTTTCATGGAATGTAGAAATAAAGGACTCTGAAATACCGATAACGGATAAGTGCAATCCAAGCGTAAAATTGCAATCAGTAAAATCACCTGAGAAACCGAAACTACTTCCTGCTACTGAATTAAGGGAAGCACGCGTTAAGGTAATCGGTGTTCCCTGCGATGAAAGCGAAAAACCACCGGTTTACGAAATACCTGTTAACAGGGTAAAACGTATTACTTATGTTGCAGACCCACTCTCGCCTCCTGTACAGGCAGAAACATCAGAACTTTCAGTTATCGAAGGGTGCTGTCGCGTAAGGGATGGCTGGCTCTTTTTCGACAAGGTTGAAATACGGGGAATTCTCGGTTACAGAGGCGGTTCGGACAGTGTTGTCTATCCAACTCCAACAGGAAATGAAGTTTACAACTCCTCATTCTTTGGAATGGACAGAGGCGGTTCTTCGATGTTTCTCGGACTGGAAGTTGCAGGACTTTGGGATGTCCCGTTCCTTGACCCAACAGGTGCTTTGCAGTTCGGTGTATTATCAGGTCTTTGGCCTGTTGACGAAGGATTGTTTATACCTGTAGGTTTGTATGGCAGATATACATTCAATCAAAGCCCATCGAGATATTCGGAATATTGCGATACATGGTATATGTACGGAACAATCGGCTTGCCTCTCGATTTCGAAACGGAAGCACCGCTTTTTGGAGAAAGTTCTGATTTCCAAAGGTTATTCTATGGATTTGGTATTGGATATGATTGGGCAATTAATTGTGATATGGATTTTTCGGTTGACCTTGGTTTCAGGAAAATGAATCTTCCTTTGCCTCCTTACACCTGTTGCGTTACGACTCCGGAAGAAAACAGGAATCCATTCAGAAGTTCGACAGCAGTATTGTTGAGATTTGGGCTAACGTTTTAAACAAAGTTTAATAAGTTTTATAAGTTTGATGAGTTTAATAAGTTAGTAGGTTGATAGGGTTAATAGAGTTTATTAAAGTTAAAGTGAGATGGAAAACAAAGGGGAAATAGTAATCTTCAAGACTGAAGATAATCAAATCCAAATTGATGTACGTTTGGATGAGGAAACTGTTTGGTTGAATCAGTATCAAATGGCTGAACTTTTTAAAACCGATAGAACTTCAATCTTGAGACACCTAAAAAATATTTATAAAATAGGAGAATTAAATGAAAATTCAACTTGTGCAAAAATTGCACAAGTTCAATTCGAAGGGAAAAGAAAGATTAGCAGGGATATTTTATTTTATAATTTAGATGTTATTATTTCAGTTGGTTATCGTGTCAATTCAATTAGAGGCACTCAGTTTCGGATATGGGCTAATAAAATATTGAAAGATTTTATGGTGAAAGGATATGCCCTTAACATTTACTTAGTTGCTTTGACATTGATGATTGCAAACAGCAAACCATCGGATAAAAACCTGATAGTTAACATTGTTTCCGTACTTCTACTAAATAAGCCAGAAAAATGAATATGAAAACAAAAATATTAATATTGTTTGCTATAATTGTAGGGGCACATTGCAACGTGTCCTTGCATGCACAGGAATTGCCTGATACAGTTTGGACAAGAACGTTTGAAAATTGGATTGATATTACCTGTGTGAAATTCAGCCCTGATGGGCAGTATATATTTGCCGGAACATTTAATGATATACTGCAAATTGAAACTGCAACCGGTGAGATATTTAGAAAAATTACCGGGCATACAGGTCCTGTTTATACTATTAGTTTTTCTCCTACAGGCGATACAATACTTAGTATGGGTGAAGACAGAACCATAAGACTATGGAATTATGCAACGGGTGATTCTATTTATTCATTCAGATACGAGCCGAAAGACACAAGTGAGGATATTAAATTAGGACCACTAGGTTTCCTTACTCCTGATGGAAAAAGAATTATCACATTAACCGGATGCTACAGGATAAGTGGAGATAATTACGATAACGTCTATGTTTTTGATATTGGTACAAAAGAATTAATAGCTGGAGTTGGTGATTTTATTTCAGCTTACGAATTAGCTATATCTCCTGATGGAAAATACTTCTGTTTGGGGATATACGGTAAGACCATAAAACTTTTCGATTTAAATACTTACATGGAGATTGGAACACTCGGATATCTTGATGGAGCAGTAAGGAGTATAGCATTTTCACCTGATAGCAAAATGGTGGCAAGTAGTGGTGAAGACAACAAAGTTCGTATCTGGGATGTTGAAACAAAAGAGTTATTACATACTTTATATCATGAAATGGGGCAACATGCTTATATAAATAATATTGTATTTTCAATTGATTCAAAATTCTTAATACTTGGAGAAGGTGCCGGTACATATAATAAAATTCAAGTATGGAACATTGATGAAGAAAAGAAAATTTACGAATATTCAAATAGCGGATTTACTGATATTGACATAAGATTTGATGACATGCTAATAGCGACATCTAGCAAAAGATTGTCCCTTCTAAATCCCAAGTGGATAGTAACAGATATAATAGAGCCAATAACCAAAGGTTTTAATTATACTCTTAAAGATGATATTTTATATTTAACATTTGATGAAAAATTAATTGCAAAACCGACAATTAATATTTATAACATTTTAGGAGTTGCTGTAGGGGCGAACGGCCGTTCACCCCTACAATTGGGCAATGAAATTGAAATAGATTTGAATTATTTAATCAGCGGAGTGTATTTTGTTGTGATGGATGTCGGGGGGAATAGGAGAGTAGTGAAGGTGATGAAATAATAACACACCCACTAACCCCCTCTTAATAGAGGGGGGACAAGAAATTCCCATTTGATAGAGGGGGGACAAGAAAGTTCCCCTCCTAATAAGGAGGGGCTAGGGGAGGTGTAAAAATGAAAATGAAAATAATTTATATAAATATTTATAGGGAGTTTTTATGAAAATTAAAAGAATAACAAGTTTTGTTGTGACGGCATTTGTACTATACATTGCGACATTGTCCCTTTTCCACGGCTGTATGGAAACAGTGCAACCGGAAGACACAGATTTGAGGACTCTGAGAACAAGTGTATTCAAAATGTATGACCCGGCTACAGGCGAACTTGTTCCTGTGCGCGGTGCCGATGTTACAATATTTGAAGAAAAGGACGGCAAACAAGTCGAAATAAAAACCATTCAGACTAATGAAAACGGTCTGGCAATTTTTGATTTGGATATTCCCGTCATCGGAAAATTGTATAGTGTGAAAGCAACTTACAATTCAGAATCGCAGGTAAAATCTTCTCTGCTGATTTGCAAGGATACTATTGTTAATTTCATTTTTTATGATGACCTGATAACAATTGACTGCGGAAATCTGAATAGAAATGACACTTTGGTTTTCTATGACAACGAAGGTTCAGAGAGATTGAAGAAAAACACTCCTTTGAATATCAATAAATATGAACGCTGTGTTACATATACTGTAGGGAATGCAAATTCGGGACCAATTGAATTTCAATTACCTACAGTTCCTGCACCTTACGAAATCACGGGTATATACATAGCAGATAAACCTGTTAACGTAAACACAAAGACAGTTTCGGTTGCTCCCGGTGAAGCCATTACCATTTGTTATTCCGTTAGTACAGCTAATGCAGGAATTTTCCAAAACACTTTACCAATTAATGTCCGTTGTGCAGACAGAACTACGGGGGTTTTGAATCTTGTGCTTCAGTCAGAAGTAGTCGAACCAAGTTGTGATTGTGAAGACGTTAAAGATAATGCTGAAATTATTGTTGAAGAGAGAGTACAGGTAGGAGAAACATTCACTTTTGAAAATATGGAAGTATTCGTAAACAATACCGCTTGTACTGTTGTGATTTCTCAGGCAGGAGCAAATCTTTCAGACGGCTGGACAATTACTTCACCGACTTTTCCTGTTACTTTGGCTAAGGGAGAAGTCTTGAGCATAACAGGAAAATTCACACCCGGTCATTCAGGAACTTCCAACGGTGAATTAAATCTTACAATCAATCCGCAGGGAACAAGCTATAATTGTCCATTTGATTTATTTTTTGAAGGAGAAGGTTGCTCACCTGTTTGTCCTTTCATAGGACTTGAAGGAAGATTGCCTCTCGAACAGTTTGGTACACGTTCACCTTATGCTGATAATATCTCTAATAGAACGGATGATAGAGTATTTATCTCAGTACCCGGGTTGAACTCAATTGCATCTAAATTATATTATTTTGAAAATCCGGATTCATCATGCGGAGAAGTAACTATTAGTGTTGAAATAATACCTGCTGATAATTATGCGAGAACATATTTCAGCGTTACTCCGAGCAGGTTGACACTTTTACCGGGAGAAACAGGTCAGGTTGAGGTAATGTTTACTGCTCCTACTCTTCAGGAACTCACGGATATTTTACAAGCAAGAAAAGGAAGCGGACCTTACACAGCCGCTGATAGTTCTTTCTCTGTTCGCCTGAAATTAGTAAGCAACAATTGCCAGCAATTGATTGATTTAACTGCGATGGTTACGGCTTTTCCCGATATTAGTCCGATTATTAACTTAAGGGCTTATGACCAAAGAACAACACTAAAGCCGAATCCCGAAAACGAAGTATATTATTTCGGTTATGGCTCAAGAACAATTATTAAAAGTCCGGATGGTTCAAATGGACCTTACCCACCGTCATTAGGAAATATCTGGATTGATGTAACTGATAATCAACCGTCAGCAAATCCTCCTCAGGAGCCAATATTGAAATTAGTTGACAATGCAATTGAGATTAAGTTATGGCAAAGGAATTATCCTGAATTGAAATTTTCGGATGTCCCAACACTTGTAACAGAGTTTGCTCAAGACCCGATGTATAATGTTGGTTATGGTCCGGGACCAATAACGGGAATAGCTGTTGAGGATGTGTATGCTATAAAATTTGATGACATGACTTTTGCTCTGATGTTTATCAGAAGGGTTGACAACGGGACAGAAAATACTTCAAGCAAACAGTCAGGTATTGAGTTCAGGGCAATTTATCCAATTTATATTTATTAATGTTTATTTAGGAGAAAAAGATGGTTGAATATAAAGCAGACGGCAGACAGCAGACGGCAGACGTGAATCAATTACTAATTACTAATTACGAATTACGAATGAAGAATTTAATATTCGTCAGTCGACAGTCGTCAGTCGGTGGTTTCTTTTTGGTATTTATTATTGGATTGTTTTTTACTGCTACAATCTTATTTGCGAATGATGATGATTTGAGCGGTGGTGTTTTGGATAAAAATGTAAATTCGGAACATGAGGATTATGGTGCTTATGTCATTTATGGGACAGAGATGGATACTTTGTTTTTTACAAGCTCAAGACCTGTGGATAAAAAAAGAAAAATTGCTGTCACGGCAGAAATGTTTTTCAGCACAAGACCTGCTAATCAAAGACACACAAAGCAGATAAATGAAGGATGGTCAAAAGCAAAGCAAATTGTTGCGGAAGCGTCCAAAATTGCGGAATTCACGCGTGGTTCCATTGCTTTAAATGCATCGAAAAGCAAAATTATTTTTGCCGCTGAACGGGATTTAACTAATTCAAAAGCACAGGGTTCGAGTTATCTTTTCGACCTGTACGAGATGTATAAGGATTTGAAAGGATTTTCACAACCGAAACCCTTATCTGAAGTCAATGAACCGGATTACTGGGATTCCCAACCCGCTCTATCACCTGATGGCAAGATTCTTTTCTTTGTTTCAAACAGAGATGGAGGTTCCGGTGGCCTTGACATCTGGTATTCCGTTACGGATTATAAAGGTATGTGGTCAAAACCCCAGGTAGTGCCAAATATAAATACAGCCGGAGACGAATATTCTCCACATTGCGGCTCTGATGGTTACTTTTATTTCTCGACAAACTGGGATTATAAAAATAATGCAAAAGGCAGAACCGGAAGAGATATTTACAGGGCTGATTATTCCAAATCACAGGGTATAACCTTGCCTGTTAATCCGATTTCTTTGGATGAAGCAATAGCGAATGATGCAGAAAAATATGGGCTCGAACTTCCCGGGAGTATAAAATATAATTCTGACAAAGATGATGAATTTCCTTATATAAGCGAAGACAGAAAAGCAATATTTATCACTTCCAACCGCAAGGAAGATTTTGATAAAAGAAATATTTTTGCATACTCACTGCCAAAATCGAGGATTCGTTTGCAGGTGAACGTTAGTGAAAAAATATTAGATGCTAACGGATTTATTGTTAGGGATGCCACCCCGAAAGTAGGACTTAATCTGACTTTGGTTGACAGGGAAACCGGAGTTACTAAGGATATTACCTCCGGGGCTCCTTATGAAGTTGATGTGGACAAAGAATACTTTATCCAATTCTCCAAATTTGTCGAAGAAGAGTGCTACACCAACAGAATCGAAGGACCAGATAACCTTACTATCAAAACTGTCCAGCCATTTGGCAGGGACACTTTATTTATTGAAAATGTTTTAATTGTAAGGCAAAAAGTCGAGATTCCTCCTGTTGTGTTTAACTCAACGGATACTTTGCCATATTTTATAACCGGTTACTGGTATCCTAATACAACTGAAAATCTCCGGGAATACAGAGACAGAGAATCAAAGGGCTTTTTTAATCGCACAGGATTTGTAGATTCTACCGGATATGACTACCATAGAATTACACAACAAATTGACAATAATTTCAAAAAAAAGATATATGAACCACTTGAAGAATTGCTTCCAGCATTTCAGGATTTTTGCCGTGACACGCTTTACCTAAAAGTAACAATTCACGGATATACTGACCCAAGAGGTTTGTCCGGCGGTGAAGAGCATCCTTATCGTCCCGAATCCAAATATCAAAGAATATATCCCGATGAAACAATAACCGTAGGAGTAGATGAAAGAGGACAAGAAGTAAGAATCCCGTCAGGTATAAACATGTGGAATTATAACTGGCCTGTAAACCCTGATGACAAAGAAGGCAAATGGATTAAGCTTCCAAATGAAGGTGAAAAAGGAAATATTCTGCTATCAAAACTTAGGGCATATTTCACTTTCGTTACATTCGACCGTAAGATGACGGAATTATCTCCAATTTACGAGCAGGTAAGGAACAATGGGAGAGTAATACTCGATGCCGAAGGTTTTGGTATTGACAAGGAAGGTTTCAAAGCAAGGAATCTCAGAGATGACCCGCAAAGCAGAAGGATTGAAATTTATCTCGATATACTCAGACCTGAAGAATTAGCTTATCACAAGCGTCTTCCCGGAGGTCAGTTGAAAATGATACCAATAACTATTAAAGAATCAACACCGGTTGAATCAGTTCCAAAGGATAAAGATAAAATCGAAACGGTTGAGGAAACAACTAAAAGTGTACCGGAAACTACCCCGGAATTAAAAGAAATATTGGAAGAGGATACGAAATCCGAACCGTCACCGGTTTTTGAAACTGAGGATGAATATACTGATGAAGATGAGATAGCAGAAAAATACGGAGATGTAAAATCCGTTCATATAACACAACCCCTGCCTCCTGCAAAGGATGACCCAAGAATACAGAAAGCGGAAGCTGAAAGATTTTGTTATAAGATTTATTATCAGGCATACACTGATTTTGAGGAAGCTTTAAAAGCAAAGCAAATTTTATCAGCAGCCGGTATCGAGGATGTCAGGGTGGTTGAAATAATTGATAACTTTGGTTCAAACAGAACCTACGAACTTTATTCCGGATGCTATTCTGAAACAACACAGGCAATAAATGCTATGAAGCAGGTGAGTTGGGCAACCGATGCCTTAAAGTTAAGCAGGAATCCGGTAATAATTAAATAGTTGCGGTTGAATGGATTTAAAGTGTAAGGGATTGTCTTATAAGTAAGAAATTATTATGAATGTGATTCTGAATGCAGAGAGGAATCCGGCATTCAAAATGTCATTGTGGGCTTATTGAAGGATAACATTATACTTCGTCCCGTAAGGAAGGTCTCTTTTGAGACAACGCCAACAGGACTTCCTTTTTATAAGATTATTCTTGGCTAATTTCGCAAAATGACAAATATTTTTTATTTTGTAATTGTGCTTTGAAAATTACAGTTTACATTTATTTGAATTAACTATTTCAACTATTGATTTAAAGTTCTCGGGATTATTCATGTTAAGAAAAATATTTTTTTCATATCCTTGAAGATTTTCGACCTTGTCAATAATTGTTGCAGGTACTGAATTAATCAGCTGATGAACCTTGCATTTTCTCTTCGTTTGGTTCAAGTCTCTATTCTCCTGGCTATTATCTTCTTCAATTATTTTCCCGATTACAGGGATTAATGATTTGCTGTAAATACCACACAACTGTTGAATAAATCCATCGGCTTTGGGAACGGTTATCAAAGCATCTGAAGGATAATCAACAATACTGCATATCATCCCGGAAGTCATCAATGGCATATCGCAGGAAATAATAAAATTCCTTTCAGTTTTACTGTTAATCAAACCAGAGTGAATTCCTGCAATCGGTCCAACGTTTTTATGTATATCACAGTAAGTTTTAATATTCAGGAATTTATATAATTCAGGTTCATTAGTTATTATGATAAGTTCCCTGAATAAGGATTTCATAAGAATACTCACAATCTCAATAATTTTTACATCCCCGATTTTCAGAAAAGATTTATTCTCACCCATTCTTGTGCTTTTGCCACCTGAAAGTATTATTCCGGTTATATCCTGATACATTCTACCCATTCTCCTTTGTTGAGCAATGTCAATTCTTCGGGAAATAAAAACATACAGTCAGAGTTGCTCATTGTTGACATTGTTCCCGATGATTGGGAACCTGCACTTTCAATTTCGAAACATCTGTCTTCTCCGTTAAAATTCATTTTAGCCATAACAAAATGTAACCTGTTGTCATGTTTTTTAATAGGTGATTTTAATTTAGCTTGAAAACCGGGAGATGATTTTACACCGTAATGCATTAATAATATATTTTTGACAAATAATTTGAAATTAACGAAACATGAGACGGGATTTCCCGGAAGACCGAATATAGGGATTACCTTTTTACCATTATTATACGTACTAAACAACAATGGTTTTCCCGGTTTTATATTTACTTTCCAGAACTGAATTTCTGCACCTGCCGATTTAATTGCATCCTGCATAAAATCATACTTCCCAACCGAAACACCACCGGTAGTAATCAAGATATCAATGCCGGAATTTAGTGCATCTTTTATTTTTTTCGACATTAGTTCAGGTTTGTCAGCGACTATTCCGAAATCAACCGGTTTCATTTGCATATCCTTAATTGAAGCAATAATCGAAGCGGCATTTGATGAACGTATCTGGTCATTAACGGGCAGCTGTTCAATAGGAATCAACTCATCACCGGAGGCAATAACTCCAATTGTTAATTTTCCGTAAACAGATATCTCCGATTTACCGCAGGCAGCAGCCAAATTTATATTATTTTTTTCTATTATTGTACCTGAACTTATTGCTACTGAATTTATTTTGAGGTCTTCGCCCATTATCCGTGTGTTATTGAATTTTTTTAATTTAAAATCATCAGGTACTGTAATTGAATTATCAGATTGAATACAGTCTTCTACGGGAATTACAGTATCGGCTTCTTCCGGAAGTTTTGCACCGGTCATTATTCTAACAGCACTGTTAAAATCCGTTTCTATTGAACGGTAATTGCCTGCTGATATTTCTGCAATGTTCTTCCATTTACGAATTTCCGGATGGTATTTAATAGCATATCCATCCATTGCAGAGTTAGTGAATGGGGGTAGGTTAATATCTGAAATTATATCTTCAGCTAATATTCTACCAAGAGAATCAGCCAGTTTTATTTGTTCCTTAACCTTTGGAATTAAAGATATATTCTCTAATATTTTATTTACTGCTTCTTTGTATTTTAACATTTTAATCCTTATTTAATATTCTGACATCATCATTTACTTTTATAATACCTCCTTTAATCACTTTTGCAAAAATCCCTTCCCGCGGCATTACACAATCACCCACTGTTTCAAAAATAGCACATCTTGTATGGCATTCCTTGCCTATTTGAGTTATTTCCAGTAAAGAGTTTTCACCGATTAATAATTGTGTCCCTATTGGAAGTTTTGGAAGATTGATAAATTCTGTTGTCAGGTTTTCTGCAAATATACCCGGTCTCAATTTTATTAAATCTTTTTGCCTCATCTTATCAATACTCTCGATTGCAAGTAATGATATTTGTCTGTGCCAATCACCTGCATGAGCATCTCCTTCGATTCCCCGGTTTTCAATAAGGACAGCTGAATCAATATTCATTTTTGGCGTTCCTTTCTTTTTACTAACTGAGATAGCTCTTATTTTTCCTTTATTTGAAATCAAATTATTCATTCTCATTTTTTAAAATTTCATTAAAAAAATCTCCGCTTTTTCCGCCTGTTTTACTTATCAGCCGTATATCCGTAATCCTGATATTTTTATCAATGGCTTTGCACATATCGTAAATAATTATTCCGGCAATGCTAACTGCCGTAATAGCTTCCATTTCAATTCCTGTAGAAGAATTCGTTTTCGCGGTGGAAGTAATTTCTATTGAATTTTCTTCACTTGATAATTCAAATGAAACATCTAAAAAAGTTATAAAAATATTATGGCAAAGTGGAATAAGTTCGGAAGTCCTTTTAGCTCCCTGAATTGCCCCTATTTTTGCAACAGATAATACATCACCCTTGGATACTGTATTATTTTTCACCGCCTTGAAAGCTTCCTCATTAAGGAACACCTTACCTTTAGCAGTTGCCAATCTCTCTGTTTTTGGTTTATTGCTTATATCTACCATTTTGGCTTTTCCATTATTATCCGTATGACTTAGTCCCATTAATCAGCCCCCTATTGAAATCATGCTATTACTTTTTAATTGAATTAATTTCTCCAGCTCATCATGCATTCCTTTTTTATTACCAATAAATCCGGTAATGTTATCCATTATCTCTTTATCGGTTGCACCGGAACGAATCAAATCTTTAATATCCAAATCTTCATCAATCGTCGAAAAAAGACAAAGTTTTAGTTTGCCGTCAGATGTTACTCTTAGCCGGTTGCAGGTATTACAAAAATGTTCTGATAATGATGTGATGAAGCTGATTTTTCCGTCATAATCCGCAACAGTATAATCCTTGCTAACAGATTCAAGATTGTTAGCATTAATAAGTTTGTATTTTTTTGAGATAATTTTTATCATATCTTTATAACTTACAAACTGATTTCTATCGTACCCATTATTAGAAAAAGGCATATACTCGATAAACCTGACTGTTACTTTGTGCCTGATTGAAAAATCCACAAAATCCAACAACTCATCATCATTGATTCCTTTCATGACAACCATATTTATTTTGACTTTTTTGGGAGATATACTTATTCCTTCCATTATTGAATTAATTGCAGAGCCGAATAAGCCAGAACCGGTAATCGAAATAAATTTTGCTTTTTGAAGAGTGTCAAGACTGAAGTTGAATCTGTCAATACCCCTATTAATAAAATCTGCAATTCTATTCTTTAACAAAATACCATTACTTGTGGCAGATAGTTCATATTCTGAAGTACTCTTTAAGTCATTTAAACTTTGCACCAATTTCTCAATATCTTTTCTTGCAAAGGGTTCTCCACCTGTTAACCTGATTTTTTTGAATTCAAACTTTTCAACAAAAATTCTTACAATTCTCTCGATTTTTTCAAAACTAATTATACTCTTATTATTTAAATTGTGAAGATAGTTTTTGTCAGGATTGCAATAAACACAGTTAAGGTTACACTTGTCAGTAACCGATAGTCTGAGATAATTGTGAATCCTTCCATATTTATCGAATAGTTTCATATTAAAGTATTAAAACTCCAATAAATGCTGAAATAGCTACGATAATTGCAGGATGCACTTTAAAGAAAATAAGAAGTCCGCCAATCAGTAAAAAAATTATCAATTTATTGTTAAATGTCCCTTTAAACAAATATTGGAACATAATAACAACTATCATTCCTATTACTGCATATTTGATAGCTTGAAAAATTTTGATGACATAGGGATTTTTTTCAAAATGTAATAAAGTATAATATACAATTATCATCAAAAATGCCGGAAAAATCAAATTGCCTAAATTTGCCGCTATAGCACCTGCAATTCCTGCAGTCTTGTATCCGGTATATGTCGCAAATTTAATCGAAATGGCACCCGGTATGAACTCGACTATCCCAAGAATACGCATAAACTCATCATTAGACAACCAATGGTGATTCTTAACCACTTCTGTTTCAATCACAGGAATAAGAGAATATGCTCCACCAAAGGAAAGCATACCAACTTTAAGAAAAGATATAAATAATTGCCAGACTTGGAGCATTATTTGCCTTCCAATACATCATCAACCCAACTAAATGCAGCCATTGTAGCAGGCAAACCAAGCGTAGGAAGAGCAAGCATTACTGCATGCCTGATTTCTTCAGTAGTGCAACCTACTTTCAAAGCTTTGCGTGTATGCGAATGTACAGCACCCTCGAGTCTTGCGCCTGTTGAAATTGATAATTTAATCAATGCCCTGGTCTTTTCATCCAGAGGTCCGGCCTTGTGCACTGCTTCGCCCATTGATTCATAAGCATTTGCAACATCAGGAAACTCATCATGAAAACGCTGATAGCGTTTTGGTAATTTTGACATAATCATACTCCTTTAATAAAAAAACCTTGTTGAACAAACAACAAGGTTCGATAATAATTCAAACTCGTTTTTGTTCTCCTTTGCAAATCGGCAGGCATAAAGGTTTCCGCTTACACCCTATCGGTACATCCGCCATATCATAAGACTTAGGCAAAATGACTCGGAGAAATATATTTTATTTAACAAATTTACTAAAAGTTTTTGATAATAAAAAGACCATATTTTGGTTCTTCGCTAAATGAAGTGGGTAATTTTAAGTTAATATTCAAATTCACTTAAATACTAAAGATTGCTTCATCCCGATGAATCGGGATTCGCAATGACTTGTGCGGATTGTTGCTGTCCTGCGGACAGTAAACCGATATAATCCGTCATTGCGAGGAATGAAATGACGAAGCAATCTTTCGTCATAAGGAGATTGCTTCACTGCGTTCGCAATGACACGATTGAGAACGTCATTGCAAGGAACGAAGTGACGAAGCAATCTTTTCAATTTTACCCACTATGAATAATGAAGAATCATAAAAAGAGCATATTTTGGTTCTTCGCTAAATGAAATGGGTAATTTTAAGTTAATATTCAAATTCACTTAAATACTAAAGATTGCTTCATCCCGATGAATCGGGATTCGCAATGACTTGTGCGGATTGTTGCTGTCCTGCGGACAGTAAACATATATAATCCGTCATTGCGAGGAGCGAAGCGACGAAGCAATCTTTCGTCATAAGGAGATTGCTTCACTGCGTTCGCAATGACGTTTCGTGTAGGCTCAAGTCCAAAAACTCCGTTTTTGGACAAAAAAGCACGTATGCTGTCATTGCGAGGAACGAAGTGACGGAGCAATCTTTTCAATTTTACCCACTATGAATAATGAAGAACCAATATTTTTATTAAAAAGCTAATGACGTAAATAATCTTGTTTTACTATTTACCTAAATAAATAATCCGGTTTATTAAACTGATTTTATAGGTTCTTTTTTTTTATTAAATTTTACATAAAATATTTGAAAACCTTAGATGTCTTATTGCTAGTATTTGTTGTTTTTAATTTTCTTTAAATTTATTGAACATTGCCTTTGTACATATAAATATATACTAAAATAGATACAGAATGTTAAATTTTATAAAGGAGTACAGACATGTACATGGCTTTTTTTTCGAAGGCAAATTGTTCTCTATTTGCAATTGTATTTGTAATTACATCTTTTTTTTCTGATACTTTAGCAGCTTCCGATAATAGTGATGCGAATTACAATGTCAAAAATATTGCCGGATTATCTTATAGCATTACTCAGATTGACAATAAAATGGTAAATTTTATTGAATTAAGAGACCAAATATGTTATGAAATAAATGATTTCCCGATAATTCCATATTTTGAACCAAATCTGTTTATTGGCTTGTCTAAAGAAAAACCCAATTTATTTTATACCGTATTGTTCGGCATGAGAAAGAATTTTTTAGTTCGCCGTGGCTTGCTATTCTCTATGGATTTAGGTTCAGGAATAGCTGCCGGACTAAATGATAAGGACAATGCAGGAGTAATAGGCAGAATCGGCTTCGATATTGAATATAAAAATATAATTTTGAGATGTGTTGATTTAAGCTTTGTTTCAGGATTTGCATTTAAGGGAACAGCTTCTATTGGATTGAGCTATAAATTTTAAAAAGTCATCCAGAGCTTGTCGAAGGATGCAAAAAAGTTCTCTTAAAAAATAAGTTTGTTTATATTAAAATAATTCCTTTAATTTGGTTAATATTTACTATTTGAAAGGAAATAGTTATGAAAAAAATACTAAGTTTATTTTTGTTGATACTGATTGTCTGTTGTTTTATTGAATGTACGGACAGTTCTGCACCCGTTGTTAAAAATCCACCGAGGGAATTAAGCATTTCCGAAAAAGCAATCGTTAGTTCATCCCAGAATTTTGGTCTCAACTTATTCAGGGAAGTTAATAAAGAGGAAGGTAATAATAATGTATTTATTTCACCTTTGAGTGTTTCAATGGCACTGGGCATGACATATAACGGTGCTGACGGAATTACACGAGAAGAAATGCAAAAGACTCTCGAGTTTATTGGTTTAAGTGATAAAGAAATAAATGAATCATACAAAAATCTCATCAATCTTTTAAGGGGACTCGATGATAAGGTGATTTTTCAAATTGCAAATTCTATTTGGTACCGATTGGGGTGGCAATTCGAAGAAGATTTTTTGAATATTAATAAAACATACTTCGGAGCTAAGATTAGTGGTTTGGATTTCGATGACCCACAGGCACCTGTCATTATTAACAAATGGGTTGAAGACAATACCAATGGGAAAATCAAGGAAATTGTTAAGCCACCAATTAATCCTCTTACAGTAATGTTCCTGATTAATGCAATTTATTTTAAAGGCGACTGGACTTATGAGTTTGATAAGAAATTAACCCAAGATGGAGATTTCAATAAACCTGATGGCTCAAAGGTGCTATGCAAACTGATGGAGCAGAAAGGTAAGTTCCAGTATTTCTATAACGAAGATTTTCAGGCAGTTGATTTACCTTATGGAGACGGGCTTTACAGAATGACTGTGTTTTTACCTCGCGAAACAAAAGATATTGATAGCTTTATCGAGGAATTTAATAATGCTGATTGGAGCAAATGGATGAGCAGTTTTACCGAACAGGAAGGGCTGTTGTATTTACCAAAATTTAAGCTCGAATATGAAATTTCGTTAAATGAAGTACTGAAAGCTTTAGGTATGGAATCTGCTTTTACTGATAAAGCAGATTTTACGAGGATGTTTAAGCCCGGGGGATTATCTGTCAGTGAAGTCAAACATAAAACATACGTTGATGTTAACGAGGAAGGCACAGAAGCTGCTGCTGTTACTTCTGTGGAGGTTGGTTATACTTCCCCACATGGATTTGGTATGCTTGTAAACCGCCCTTTCGTTTTTGCAATACGTGAAAATCATTCAGGGACGATATTGTTCATCGGGAAAATAGTTGAACCAAAGTTATAAAAAAAACTGTTTCTTAATTATTTATGAAGGGTAAAATAGAATAGATTGCTTCGTCACTAGGTTCATTGCAATGACCTGTTGTTTTTTTCCTTGCAATGAACTGTTGAGACAGCCCCATAGCAATTAAGTTCCAATGATATATTCCCTAGCAAGAAACGGTTCTTCGCTAAATGAAGTGGGTAATTTTAAGTTAATACAAATTCACTTAATAACTAAAGATTGCTTCATCCCGATGAATCGGGATTCGCAATGACTTGTGCGGATTGTTGCTGTCCTGCGGACAGTAAACATATATAATCCGTCATTGCGAGGAGCGAAGCGACGAAGCAATCTTTCGTCATCAGGAGATTGCTTCACTGCGTTCGCAATGACACGATTGAGAACGTCATTGCGAGGAACGAAGTGACGAAGCAATCTCTGTGCAAGTTTGCTACAATTCACTTAAGTCCTTCCACTCTGAATTTATACAATTTATCAACTCCTCCTTTTTCTTTCTTGATCCTGCCTTAATTTGTTTTTCACGTGCAATAGCATCATCAATTCTTTCGAATATTTCAAAATAAACCAGTTTATTAATGTTATATTTTTTTGTAAATCCTTCATGCAATTTATTTTTGTGCTCATACATTCGCCTCCCTAAATCATTAGTAACTCCTGTGTATAGAACAGTATTATTCTTGTTTGTCATGATATAAATATAATATTGATTATCCATAGAAACCTTCCATACCCTTCAGGAGATTGCTTCACTGCGTTCGCAATGACACGATTGAGAACGTCATTGCGAGGAACGAAGTGACGAGCAATCTTTTCAATTTTACCCACTATTAATAATGAAGAACCCAAAAAACTCTTCATCTAACGAAAAGATGAAGAGTTTCTTATTCTCAAAAAATAACAGTCTAACTAACTAACAGTCCGAACTACTTGATAACCGCTAATGGTAACCTGACAATATCCCCGTTTGCAGAGCCGACGATATAATACATGCCCGATGACAAATCGTCTGTCTTGAACGGAATGCCGTAATCACCGGAAGAAACTCTGCCGGTTTTAAATTCTTTAATCTTGTTACCTAACAAATCAACAAGGTAAAGTTGAAGATTTACTTCCGAAAACGAATTAATAGTAAAGAATAATGTAGAAGCTCCGGTAATAGGATTAGGTATTGCTTTGACCGATAGAATTCCGTTTTGGCTTGTTCCTTCTTCAACTACTCCAATTCCCTGTGCAGTATCTTTCGCAATTGCAGTGATAGATACTTCCGAATTCAATTCTGTGATAGGATTATCCATTTCATCCATTAACTCGATTAAAACTTTTCCGTTATAAGTTTTGGCTTCTTTTGGAGTGAACTCAACTTTTACTTTTCGTTTTTTCTGAGGTCCGTTTAGCCATAAAGCCCAAGGCAGTTGTTCACTGAAATCTTCATCATTTTTATCGAGCAGTTTGAAAACTCCTCCAAAATTATCTTCAAGTTCAAGCTTATAAATATAGAGTAACTTTGTCCCCATATTTTCAATTGTAAAATCGGAACTGCTTTGCTGTCCCAATTCTGTTGAATCAATCATCAAATCTGTGCTGGTAAGAGTTATAGCGGCATCTGTATCGCCTCCTCTCGATATACCTTTAAGATAAATCCACAAAGTATCTTCCTTATAGTTAACTGCATTGTAAGGGACGATTCCAATAGTATCATAGAATGTGCCGACAGCACCGGTAGGAGCAAATTTGATTGACCGTCTTATGGTATCAGTGCCTGGTTGTATGGTAATTGACCATTCGTATCCTGTGGCATACATGAATGGCGGCTGATTTTCGCGGGGCCAATAGAATTTTTGCATAATAAATAATGGTGCTACACCCGGATTAATCATTTCAATATCCAAAGTATCTTTTTCGTTTGGTGCAATCGTACCGAAATCCAAAACATTGCTGATAACTGCAAGACGCGGACCTGCTTCGGGTTTTTTGCCTCCGTAACCGTTGACTTCTATGCTCAGCAAGTCACCTTCGAAAGCATTGGATACTACGTTGAAATAATCCTCGAGGTACTCTTCTGCTTCCGGTTTGAATTTTATCGGTACATATACGTATTCTCCGGGTTCCAAAGTAACCTCGAGCTCATCTGTTTCAACAGTGAATCCCGAATAAGAGGGGTCGTCCAAGTACATATCGTAAATCTCCAAGGTTTCCGTACCTTTATTGGTTATTTTAACTTCCTTGGTTAAACTGTCGGAAACGGCAATGGTTCCAAATTCCAATGGATTCACATTGAATTCAAGTCGCGGTCCCGGTTGCGGCAAATCGGAAGTACACCAAATCATAGCATACCAAAGTTCCTCCATGAAGTAGGGCATATAAGTTGAAGCAGCGGCTACTTCGAATCCGGTACTCCAAAACATAATTTTAGAATCCTGTGCAGGATTGGAACTTGGCTTTTGAACGCGTACGCCAATAATAGTATCAGTCGGTTCATAAACGTATATGTCAGGATAATCACACTTCCATGTAAAAAACTCACAGGGGATTGTTGTTTCGGGAAGTCTTGTGCCGTCTATGGCTTCAATATAGGGGCGGGACCTCCAGGGAAACATAGGGTCTACATTATTTTCAGAAGCAGCTATATTGCATCTTTTTGGATACCCCTTGGTTACTTCGTCTGCATCAAAAGCTTTTATTGTAAAGTGCTTTGGCGTCCAGGAATTACCGGATATCGTGCAGGTTTGTAACATTCCCAAATAAGCATTTTGGTCAATGCCGAGATAGTCTGCAAAGAATTGCTGGACTTCGGGGTCTCGCTGATTTGAACCCGGGTCAAAAGCCCAATACAATAAAAAGTTTCCTATTAAAATCACTCTTTTACCAATATCGAGCATATTTTTAATTTCAGTAACAATTCTCCTGCCTGATGATACTCCACTGTATTGCAAAGGTTGGTTACCCATGTAAAATACTGCCACTTCGAAATTGGTCAAGCTTTTACCCGAAGCGAAAAAAGCGTCATAGCCGGATTTTAACAGATTTTCAGTAAAAAAACCATTGGTATTTAATGGCGCCCAATATCCGTCGTCAATACCGTTCGAAATAATGGTACCTTCTGTATTATACACATTATCTATGTCTTTGAAAAAAACATAGGTTCTTTCTTGTGCGACAATGTTGGCAGTGATGAAGAACAAAACCAATGTCAAAATCGTGTATTTAAGTTTCATGACAACTCCAATTTATATATAATTAAAACTAATTGTCCATTTTATAAAATACTAACTAACTTATTAACCGAATAAATTACAATTAAATTTTAATAATTTCAAAAAAATTTTGTAAAATATAGCGATTTTATTGAAAAATAGTTAAAATTACTACAAAGAACAAAAAAAAGAGGGTAGTAAGAGATTGCTTCGTCGCTGCGCTCCTCGCAATGACGGCAAGGGATTGCTTCGTCGCTGTGCTCCTCGCAATGACGGCAAGGGGGATTGCTTCGTCGCTGCGTTTCTCGCAATGACCGCAAGGGATTGCTTCGTCGCTGCGCTCCTCGCAATGACGATATAGCGGTTATAGTCCGAAGGACAGCATCAACACCCTCATGTCATTGGGAAAGCAGGATTCCTGATTTACATTCTAATTTCTATTTTCTATTTTCTATCTTCTATTTTCTATTAAAAGTCCCTGCCGGGCTTTTTCATAGCCGCTTGATTGATGTCTTCGCGAACTTTTCCTTTTGCATTGTCATAAAGCGCATGAGATATTTTAATAATCTCTACTATGATAATAATAGAGAAAGTTAATCCAAATACGGTTAGCCAGTCAAAGAATGTCAAAGGCACAGTATCGAGTAAAGTATTCATAAATGGTAATACAACAGCAGAAACCTGAAGACCGATAGCCAAAAGCATCACAGCTAATAATATAGGGTTTTTTCCAATGCTTGCTTTATCTATTTTTTCACCGCCGGTATAAGGCAGAGTGATTAACAAAGACCTGTCAATTGACCTCGAATTTTGAACATTCCAAATTTGAAAGAAAGCCAAAACACAAAAAGCCAAAGTTCTTGAGTAAGCTAATTCCTCGGGAGAAGCATTGAATATGTCCGGAACCGAGAAATAAAAGACACCAAGGGTTCCGAGCATCATAATGAAACCTGCAGCTAACATACGATACCACATTTTTTTTGATATTAGAGGTTCTTCCTTTTTACGGGGAAGGAACACCATCACATCGCCATGTTCTTTTTCAAAAGCCAAAGGAAATGTTGAAGTGCCATCAGTTACTAAATTAATCCATAGCAACTGGGCAGGTAAGACAGGTAAAGGTAAGCCGACCAAGACAGAAGCTGCAATGGTTAGAAGACCTCCAAAACTTGTTGCAAGAATATACATTACAATATGCTGTAAATTTTGTAGGACGACTCTACCCCTTCTGACAGCTTTTACAATTGTAGCGAAATTATCATCCATAAGAATCATGTGTGAAGATTCCTTTGCAACATCCGTCCCGCTACCCATAGCAACGCCAATATCTGCCTGTTTTAATGCAGGTGCATCGTTAACCCCGTCACCGGTCATGGCAACAGTGTAGTTATGTCTTTGCAATTGTTTGACGATTCTGAATTTATGATGTGGTGCAACCCGGGCATAGACATCAATATCCGGTACTTTTTCAAATAACTCGTCGTCGGTTAGTTCGTCAATTTCCATACCGTTGATAGCCGCAGGAAGTTTTTTGCCTTTTCCGATACCTACGGATTTTGCAACGGCTTGTGCAGTACGTGAATGGTCTCCCTTTATCATAACGACTCTAATACCTGCATGGTGGCATTTTTTAACGGCAATAGCGGCTTCGGGCCTTATAGCATCTTCAATACCGGCAAAACCAACGAAATTCAAATCCTGAAGGTTATCAATATCAATTTTATCTATATTTGATTTTTCAATACCAGCCAGTGCTAAAACTCTAAGTCCGTCTTTGGAAAATTCGACAATCTTTTTGCGTAAGTATTCAATATCAATTGGTTTTAATGTTTCGTCCAAAGCCGTCATGCTTTTGCAACGAGCCAGGATATTTTCCGGAGCGCCTTTTACATAAATACAATCTTCATTGTTGTGAATAGCCCGGACAGCCATCATTTGGTTTTCAGATTCAAAGGGAATATCAACAGATACCTGACATTCGGAGCATTTATATCCAAGTTTTTCTGCGGTAATCATCAATGCGGCTTCGGTCGGGTCTCCGTCAACTTTCCACTCAGTTCCGTTTTCGGTTATTGTAGATTCGGTACATAATGCAGATATTTTTGCAAAATTGTCCATAGCAGGAAATTCACCAAATTTTACGGGTTTACCGGTATCACGTTCTATAACCGAACCTTCTTTTGAGTAACCGCTTCCAATTACTTTGAAGGTACTATCACCGCAGAAAATGCGGGTTACTGTCATTTGATTTTTTGTCAGAGTACCGGTTTTGTCGGTGCAAATGACATTACATGAACCTAAAGTTTCGACAGCGGCAAGTTTTTTTACGATAGCGTTATTTTTTGCCATTTGAGAAATACCGATAGATAAGGTGATTGTAACGGCAACCGGAAGACCTTCGGGAATAGCCGAGACAGCTAATCCAACGGAAGTAAGGAACATTGTTAACCAGTTAATATCTCTCAGGAATCCTATTAAAAAGATGGCGGCAACGGTTGACATAATGCCGATACTGAGAATTTTACTGAACCGGGCAATTTGTATCTGCAAAGGAGAAATTGTTTCATCGGCTTCGGCTACTCGTTTTGAAATTTTACCGAACTCGGTACTTGAACCAACATTCGTAACAATTCCAATACCGCGTCCTTTTTGAACGATAGTACCGGAATATATCATTGTTACCCTGTCACCCAAAGGACATTTTTCCGGTATTTGCTCGCTAGCATCTTTAACGATAGCGAATGATTCACCAGTTAACATGGATTCGTCAACAATTAGATTTTGTGTCTCAACCAATCTTGCATCTGCGGGAGAACGGACACCGCTTTCGAGAAGAATAATATCGCCAACAACAACTTCGTTTGTAGGTATGGAAATATGTTCACCGTCGCGTATGACTTTTGCAGTCGGAGCTGCCATTTGTCTAAGGGCATTCAAGGCATCCGATGCTCTTCTTTCCTGAATAAAACCTATTACCGAATTCAAAATAACGACAGCAGCTATAACGAAAGTATCTTTTAATTCGGCTAAAAAAGCATTAAGGATTGCCGCTACCATTAATATATAAAGAACCGGATTATGGAATTGTTCCAATAATAGTAAAATTGCCGGTTTTGGTTTTTCGACAATTAAATCGTTAATTCCGTATTTCTCTCTCATTTTTGGGACAATATCAGATTTGAGTCCATCTTTAAGAGAAGTACTGAAATTATCCAATGTTTCCTGAACGCTTTTTGAATGCCAAGGCATAATTTAATATATATTATTTTTTAATTTACTTATACAAAGATATAAATTTAACTAAAATTTAACAATTATTATAGTAAAATTTATATAAGTTAATAAGACTAACACTGTAAGAAAAAAAATCCTCAAATTATTTATAGATTAAAATGTCAAAATATTTTGATTGCCCATTTTATATTATTGTCCTTTTCTATTTTATTTTCAATTTTGTCATCAAGAATCCACAAAAAATTCAGTCCGCTACGTTTTTCAATTTCGTCAATAGTTACTAAGTGATTTATTAACTTGCCGTTTTTATCAACAATCTGATTGAAAATAAATGCAGCATATTCAAATCTGTTTTTATCAACCGGAATACAGATAATTTTCCAGTAAGCGCTTGGTACTTTGTGAGGTTCGTCTGCTTTAGGGAGTTTTTCCATATTTTTTTCATATAAGGGACCTGTCATAACGTAAATAACATCAAATGTATCTGTTAATTTTCGCTCTTTGTCTTCCAGTTGTTTCCAAAGTCCCCTATTGAGTTCCGTATTCTGAGGTGTGATATTAGATAAATAGTTTGTTTCATAACAGCTTTCCCAACCTTTGAATGATGCAAGAGGTGCCTGATGACCTCTGTCAATGCCGAGCTTTTCCGGTGCATTTTTGTAATCATCCGGTTCTAATGTTTCGTTTTCATCGAGCCATGGGTCAGCTTTCCATTTTCTGTCAGGTGCTTTGTTATTGCCTCCAATCGTCTCTTTATCAAGACGATAGCAAACCCAGTCGGCAAATTTCGTATTGTCATTACTGCTAAGAGCATAAATGTCCCTGATTATCATATCATTGCTTGCAGGAGTGCCTGTTGGGTATCCATAGAAAAAATGCTTGCAATATATTTCCGGTGTTTGCGAAAATGTGCCTGCATTAATTAAGAAAATCAGAAACAATATTAAGGTTACTTTTTTCATAGCTTATTTTTTTTATAATTTAAATTCTGCTGTTTCATCCAAAATTAACTAATAATTGACAATTTTTTCTACTTTTCCATCCTTCTGCACGTTTTTCGGTCTTTCAATTATTAACTGTTAATTGTCAATTATATGCTACAACTTACCCAGCTGAACCAATTTCACAAAATGTTCAAATGACCTGTCATAAGTACGTTCTGCTTCTTTAGTAAAACAACAACCCGGCAATTCTCTCATTCTTAAATGATAAGTGAGGCAATCACAGCATATCCCTTTTCGTAGGCAAGGGTCATAAGTACAATTGCACTTATTTAAATTCTTATCTTGTTTACAATCCATAAATTTCCTTTAAATATAATAATCATTCAAAATTACAAAATAAATAAAACTTTGTCTGTAATCAAATTAAATAGAATTACTAAAAGTCCAGTTATCGAAAGAAAGAAGGATAAATTTAATCGCGAACCGTTCAAATATTTGTAACTGAAATTTTTAAAATTAAATATTGAATATTTAAAATTGATTGAAAATTTGTTCCACTCGTTTTCCTTATATTTGTATTTTAATATTTTTATTCAAATAAAGTAAAATATGAAACGAACAGCAGTAATCATGGCAGGCGGTTCAGGTGAAAGGTTTTGGCCCCTCAGCAGGAAGAAAAAGCCCAAACAGCTTTTACCATTAATAACCGATAGAACAATGCTCGAAGAATCAATTCTAAGAATAGCTCCATTGATTCCTCCGGAAGATATTTTTATAATTACAAGTGAAGTATTGCTTGAACCAATTCGAAAAGCATTAGAATTTTTCCCTGCTGAAAATGTTATTGCAGAACCACATAAAAGGAATACTGCACCTTGCCTGGCTTTGTCTGCTGCGTTTATAAAAACCAAATATGCTGATTTTTTTGGATCCGATGAAATTTCAATTGCTGTTTTGACAGCAGACCAAAGAATTCAGCCCGACGAAAGTTTCATAAAAACAATTAATTCCGCATTGGAATATGTAGAAAACAATAAAGTTTTATGTACTATTGGAATTCGTCCTTCAAGACCTGAAACCGGTTACGGATACATAGAAACAGCAGATAAATTCAACTACGATAATAATTTTAATGAAATAAAACCTGTTAAAGCATTTCATGAAAAACCTGATATCAATACAGCAGAAAAATATGTCATCAGCGGGAACTATTTATGGAACAGCGGTATGTTCTTTTGGCGTTTGGATACTTTCATTGAAAATATGATAAAATGCCTTCCCTCTGTCGGGAATGAAATTGAATCAATGTCGAATCGATACAAAGGCAGGACAGAACTTTCACTTCCTGAAGCGTTGAGAACAATTGATAATACTTATGAAAAATTTCCTGATATATCAATTGACTATGGATTGATGGAAAAGGCAGAAAATGTTGTTGTAGCCAAAGCACTCTTTAATTGGGACGACGTAGGTTCCTGGGATTCTTTGCACAGAGTGAAATCTGCTGACGAAAATAATAATATACTTGAAGGACAAGCTGTCATTATTGACTCAAAGGATTCTGTGATAGTTAATTCAAGTACAGAAGGGAAAACAATAATCGCAGGATTAGGACTGGATAATATGGTTATTGTTGTAACTGATGATGCAGTTCTTGTCTGCCCAAAAGACAGAGTTCAGGAAGTAAAAAAATGCGTAGAAGAAATAAGGGAATCAGGAATTGATAAATGGCTTTAATTTAATTACTAATTACTAATTGTTGAGTAAGGGAGAAGGGAGAAGGGAAAAGGGAGAAGAACTAAGGAACTATAAAACAAAAGAACTTACAAAATGGTTGATAGAAAATACCCGGTAGATAAAGAACTCTTTTATTTAGATAAGAATCTAATTTATCTGAATCATGGTTCTTTTGGAGCTACTCCAAAAGCTGTTTTACAGCGATTTATAGAACTTACAGAACAAATAGATAAAAATCCAATGAAATTTTATCTTGAGGATTATCCTGTTTTAATGGATGAATCCCGAAAAGCAATTTCGTCATTCCTCAATGTTGAACCTGATAATCTTGCTTTTGTTGACAATGCAACAACAGGGGTAAATGCAGTTTTATTTTCATTAATAAATGAGCTAAATAATGAATCAGAAATCCTGACTGCATCACATTACTATCCTGCCGTCAAGAATACTCTCAATCATATAAACACTATTACAGGATGTAAAATCAAAGTAGCTGATTTGCCTGATTACGTCGAGTCGGAAGAACAAATAAAAAAGATTATTCTATCCGAGATTACAAGCAAAACAAAATTGTTAGTTATTGACCATATCACTTCAATATCAGGTTTAATCATTCCAATTAATGAAATAGTTCAACATTGCAAAACAAAAGGAATACTAACTTTAATTGATGGCGCTCATGCTCCGGGTTCAGTTTCATTGGATTTATCTGAACTTAATGCTGATTGGTACACTAGTAACCTTCATAAATGGTTTTTTGCACCAAAAGGAACGGCAATACTGTATTCATCAGATACGCAGAAAGTCCCTATACATCCTACAGTAATTTCAAATGATTTTGGAAAAGGTTTTACAAAAGAGTTCGATTGGGTTGGTACAAGAAATTTTTGTTCATGGCTTACTGCACCGGAGTGCTTGAAATTTTACAAGGAAAATTTTAATTACAATTATTGCAGAGAGCTAAGTTTATTTGCCCGGCATTTAATTATTAATAAGCTCGGGTTAGAACCCATGGCACATGAAAATCTGACAGGACTTATGCAGAGTTTCTGGCTACCGACCTCAGCAGGAACTACTATTGATGATGTAGTTGAATTACGAAACAAGCTATTAAATAAATACAAAATTGAAGTCTTCATGAATCCCTTCAAAGATAGATTAGTTCTAAGGATATCATCACAGATATATAACAGAGAAGAAGAGTATTCAACCTTGATAAATGCTTTAAAGAATGAATTATAAAATATTATACTTTCCTTAAAATAAGGAAAATTATTAATATATTTTCCTTAAATTAAGGAAAGTTTATAAAAGTAAATATTTATATGCCGGTATTATATTCACACTTATACCCTTGTGTTTCATTTGTTTTTCCATGCTTTGAGTAACTATTGTTGCTCTTTTAATTTTCAAATATTCGCAGGCATCGTAAAGCCCTCTAAGCTCTCTTGCCAAAGTATCCTTGTCCGAAACATCATAGGAAACCTGTACAACATTATCCGGTTTGGTTTTCTCAAAAGTAACAAAATCACATTCACTGCCATTCTTGAAATAAAAGAGTTTTTCTTCATATTTACGCTTTAAATGAACGGCAACAAGATTTTCAAGCAATTGTCCGTAATCTTCGGAAAAGCGAAATGTCAGCGAGTTCACCAAACCATTATCAACTATATATACTTTCTTATCGCTTTTCTCCCGGTCTATTCTTGAATAATTGAATTTATAAACACGAAACAAATAATATATTGACTCAGCCCAATCCAGCATATCGTACAATATGTTTTTTGTTGTTTTATAATTATTTGACTTTAGCTCATTGTATATTTTATTAACTGATGTCGGCTTGCCTAAATTAAGCAGTAGGCGTTCAAGAAAATATTTCAATATGTTTGTATTGGATATATTATACCTTTCAACCATATCTTTATACAGCATTATATTAAAATATTCTTGGAGTGTTTTATCCCTGAAAACATCATTCATTTTTATCGTTTCGGGAAAACCGCCATTTTTTAAATACACATCAAATGCATTTACTAGTTTTGCTTTATTTCTCGAACTTATATTATCAGCTTTCAATCCCTCGAAAGACAAATACTCAAGATAACTCAAAGGGAATACCTCATAAGTCACAGTCCTTCCACGCAAAGAAGAAGCTATTTCTTTACCAAGGAATTTTGAGTTTGAGCCGGTCAGATATATGTTTTTTGTTATGGTGTCGTAAACCCTGCGTATAAATTTTTCCCAACCATCTACATTTTGTATCTCATCGAAAAAGAAATAAGTTTTCGATAGATTTGCATCAGGAAAGAGCTCTCGGTATGCCTGGAGTATTAAATCAAGCTCGCTGGTTTTTAATGACAATCGTTCATCTTCGAAATTAAGATATAATACCTGCTCTATTTTTTTTCCTTTGGACAAAAGCTTTTTGACAGTATCGAGCAATAAATAAGTCTTACCGCTTCTCCTTACACCAAGAACACTTATTATCTTCCCGGTATTCAAAGGCAAAACGAGTTCCCTCGGCATTATATCCTCAAATTTTCTTTGATGGAAATCCGAAACCAATTCCTTTATTATATCTTTCATATTCATAATTACAAATATAATAACTTTCCTTGAAATAAGGAAATAAATTATAATATTTTCCTTATTTTAAGGAAAGATATATCTACTTTGACTTTTTTGTGTGATTATTAATATTTTAAAATAGGCAAGGTTTCTTTTGTATGAACTGATTCAAAAACAACAAAATATATTCCGGGAGCAATATTTTCCGGATAAAAATTAATAGTATATTCTCCTTTAAAAGCAATACCATTGAAGATTTCTCGAAATTTTTGACCAAGTAAGTTAAACATACTGATGTTTATTAATCCGTCTTTTTTGATAAAATATTTTATTTCGGTATAATCGCTAAAAGGGTTTGGAATTACCCAAAGCATTTTTGTTTTAGTGAACAAACCATCATTCACGGAAGTTTCGCTACCCGTAGAAAAATACTTTCTCAAAGAATAATCACTATTAATTGTTTCCCTTGATGCCTGAAGATATGCATAATACTTGGTGTAAGGAACAAGGCAGTCAACTGTTATTGTTGTATCAGTGATATAAAGATTTTCATATACCAATTTATTTGCTTTATCATCCGTATAAATCTTCAAGATATAATTTTGGGCTCCAAAAGAACTATTCCAAATAAATACAGCTTTATTACACGGAAGCATAGAACTATCCTGCGGGAAAATAAACTTTGGCCTAACTAATGAACCACTGAATTGAACGGTAAATTTCCATGTTTCCGACATGGGGATTTCGATGCAATCCCTAAACGCACGTACATGCCAATAATACGTCGCATCAAGTTCCGGCTTTGGATTTTCAAATCTATAAAAATATGAATAATTGGTATCCCTGATAATCATTTGATTAAAAAAACGGTCTTTTGCCAACTCAATTATATAGAAATCAATATCATTTTTTGCTTTCCAATACAATCGAATGAATTGACCGCCTACATGAATTGTCGGGAACGAATTATTAGAAGGGCTTTCTAAAATTATAGGTTCCGTAGAAGTCCTGAAAGACCAGATATCAGACCAATAACTCAAAATATCCCCCATTTTTACCCTTACCCGCCAGAAATATTTCGAATTATATTCTAATTTATTATAACTTAACACTGTTGAGTTTGCAATTGAATCCCTATATACAATATTCCAAAAAATGCTATCCTTAGAAATTTCTATAATGTATTTTTCAGCATATTCATATGGGTACCATTCTAAAGTAACGGCTGTATCCATTTCAGAAAAATTATTTTCGGGTGATAATAATAAAGGTGCAGGAATTCCGGTGGTGAATTTCCAAAGATATGACCAAATATCAGTGTTTTCATCACCGGCTTCACGAACTCTCCAAAAGTAAGTTTTACCGAATTCCAAAGTAATGGAATGACTGTTTCCAAGATTTGAAACACCTGAGTAAACCATTGAATCCTGACTAAAAATCCTATCTTTGCTTATTTCAATAATATAGCCTAAGGCACCTTCAACTTCATCCCAATTAAAAGTCATATTTGCTTTTTGGCAATTAGAATTATTACTTGGGAAATTTAATATCGGTCCATTTCTCAATTTAGTTATAGGGTAAAAATCTGCGATGGTATCTTTGTTCCAAATGTCAATAATATAGGGCTCTTCACCAATGCCATCTCCGTTAACATCATGTCCGGTATAATCATCCCAAAAATTGCCTTCCCCGTTTAAATACCAATTATCCATTTCATTAGTTTTAACATGGACAGAATCATTATTGTTACTTATAAATGAATTATGGTGAAACACATTTCCTCCTCCTCCCCCGGAACAAACAGCAGTTATTACTCCCTCATGAATATTATCTTTGAATTGATTATAAGAAAAATCATTTGCATAAGACATGATAATAGTTATTCCAATCGAATCATTTGTAATAAGATTTCCCCTAATCGTATTATTCCTGTGGTGTGCTGCTAGTGTATGGGCAAAATTTATACCAATACCATTAACATCAATGATATTATTAATTATAAGGTTTTCAGAATTATCTTTAAATCTTGCTATACTGTCGTTGACCTTTTCGCAAAAATATATTCCGCTTTTATTATTCATTATTCTGCAATTTTGAATAATATTCTTTTTAGTAGCAAAAAATGAAATTGCACAATTGTTGGTACTCAATAAGCAACGATTTATTTCGCAATAATTAGCTACAAATAACATTATCCCTGAACCTTCATAATCACTAGTGCTATTTTTTATTTGCAAATAAGAAATGTAAACACTATCGGAAATAATCTTAATTACATTATCAAGAGAATCTCCGTCAATAATTGTATTGGAACTGTCCTGCCCTTTCATCGTGAGCGGCTTATTTATCCATAGATTTTCATGATAGGTTCCATTTTCGATAATAATTGTATCATTTGAATCTGCTGCTGTTATGCCCTGTTGTATTGTCGGGTAATCATTAGGTATGTTTATTGTTTTTCCAAAAGAGAAGTTCCATAACAAAAACATGAATGTTATCGCTATCAAAATATTTTGAGCTTTCATGGCAACCTCTTGTTCATTAAATATTATTATACAAACTTAATCAATAGAAGTATTTAAAGCAAGTAAAAAAACTGACATCACAATTTGTGATGTCAAGTTGTTAAGTTCTGATATTGAGTAGAAAACTTTACAAACTTTTTACTTTATAAACTTTCTACTTACTTGTCCGCTTCGCCCATAATCGGGTCAATCGAACCGATAATAGCAACGACATCGGCTATCATTGAACCTTCTGCCATTGTTGAGAGACCTTGAAGGTTAGCAGAAGATGTAGCGCGAATTTTCAGTTTCCATGGGTTGCCTGTTCCGTCAGATACGATGAAATAACCTAACTCACCTTTTGGTCCTTCTATAGCTGTGTAAGTTTCTCCGGGTTCAGGCGAAGCTCCAAAGTTTGTAAGCATGAAATCATTTATAAGGTCTTCCATTTTTGTATAGACATCTTGTTTGTCGGGAAGTACTGCTTTTGGTTCAACAAGTTTTACTCTGCCCTGAGGCATTTTTTCAAGAATTTGTCTTATTAGCTTTGCACTTTCTTTCATTTCTTCAATTCTTACCATGTACCTTGACCACACATCGCAGTCATTAAAAGTAATAACATTGAAATCAAGCTGGTCATAAACAAGATAAGGAGTGTCTTTTCTTAAATCTCTCGGAATTCCTGAACCTCTGAGAACTGGACCTGTTAATCCCAATGCTATAGCTTTTTCCGGTTCCAGTATTCCAATACCGGCGATTCTGTCAACGAAGATTCGGTTTTTATGTACGAGTTTCTCGAAGTATTTCATTTCGTGAGGAAACTGGTCAAGCCATACTTTTAGCTTTGCTATTGTAGCATCGTCAATATCATTTGCAACTCCACCGATTCGTGTATAGCTTGTTGTGAATCTGGCACCGGTAATAAGCTCGATAATGTCATAAAGTTTTTCTCTTTCAGTAAATGTCCATAACAGCATTGTTACTGCTCCGACATCAAGACATGTTGAACCCATCGCCATTAGATGGGAAGAAATTCTTGCTATCTCAGAAACGAGAGTGCGAATCCATTGAGCTCTTGGAGGAGCTTCAATTCCTAATGAGTTGTCAATTGCCAAAGCAATTCCTACGTTGTTTGAAAGAGGAGCAAGATAATCATTTCTGTCTGTAAATGGAATGAAATCATGATATGTCATATTCTCGGCAAGCTTTTCATATCCTCTGTGTAGATATCCTAATTCAGGAACAAGCTTGATAATTGTTTCGCCGTTTAAACGTAAAACACAACGTAAAACACCATGAGTAGCAGGATGTTGAGGTCCCATATTAAGAATCATATCATTTTCTAAAGGGTCGTCAAAAATCACAGAAATATCCTTGTCCATCAACTCTTTAAGGATTTTACTGTTTCTTATTTTGTGCATCCTTTCAATTTCTATCTTGCTGTTAAGATTCATCGCCAACGCTCCTGTCAATAATCATATATTATAAAGCTAAACAATAATAAAACTACAAATATATTGATTTTTTCAGAACAAAAAAATTTCTGAATGACTGATTAAGAATCTTAATCGTATTGTAAAAATTTATTTTAATATTTTTTTTTTGTAACATTCAATTTTACATATACATACGAAAAAAAACGGTTTCTTAATAAAAAAATAATTTTTCAAAATTAGTTAAAATCAGTATTTTGTTAATTTTTTATATGAAATTAAGGAAAATATAATAATTGATAAATAATATGGAAATTTTTTTATGAATGAAACAGCACTTGAAAGATTTTTACGTTATGCAAAAATTGACACACAGTCTCAAGATGGTTCCGACAGCTATCCAAGTACACAAAAACAATTTAACTTATTAAATCTTCTTGCAATAGAACTTAAAGAATTAGGATACAATGAAGTTATTATTGATGAATACGGATACGTATTTGCTACAATACCTGCCAATCTTCCGGATTCTCATCCGGCTTATGGCAGAGTACCGGTAATAGGTTTTTTGGCTCATGTGGATACATCTCCAGATTCAAGCGGTAAAGATGTTATGCCTCAAATTATCGAGAACTATCAGGGTGGAGATATAAATTTACCCGGTGACCCAAGCAAAACAATCAAAATGTCAGAGAATAAAAAGCTGAAAGACTGTATTGGACATACAATTGTTACAAGTGATGGAACAACACTTCTTGGTGCCGACGATAAAGCAGGAGTGGCAGCAATAATGACATTAACTCAAACATTGGCTAATGAGAAAGATATTTTACATGGAGACATAAGAATTGCTTTTACACCAGACGAAGAAATAGGACAGGGAACAAAATATTTCGATATAAAAAAATTCGGTGCAAAGTATGCTTATACCATAGATGGAGAAATGCCCGGAGAATTGAATAAGGAAACTTTCAGCGCTAATTCTGCAATAATAACGATTGAAGGTAGGGATATTCATCCCGGAACTGCAAAAGATATTATGGTTAATTCAATTAGAGCGATGGCTGATATTATTGCAAGATTACCCAGAGATATGGCTCCTGAAACGACAGAAAAGTATGAGCCATATATTCATCCACATACTGCAGAAGGTTCAGTCTCTAAATCAACAATCAAGTTTTTATTCAGGGATTTTAAAACAGCAGGATTAGATGACCAGAAGAAAATTTTGGAAGCTATTATCAATGAAGTTCAGCCATTACACCCAAAAGCTAAAATTAATTTAGAAATAATTGAAATGTATCGCAACATGAGAGAAAAGCTTGATGAAAATCCGCTAGTACTCGATTGTCTTTGGGAAGCGGCTGAGCAAGCAGGTGCCAATCCCTTTTGGGAACCAATTAGGGGAGGAACCGATGGTTCGCGGCTAACAGAAATGGGTTTGCCTACACCGAATATTTATGCAGGCGGTCAGAATTTCCATAGTGTTAATGAATGGCTTTCTGTTGATTCAATGAATTTGACAGTGATTACTTTAATTAATCTTGTTCAGATTTGGGTGAAGAAGAGTCAATAGTTATTAGTCAACAGTCGTTAGTCAACAGTCGTTAGTTGATAGTTAAAAGGTGAAAACGTAAAAACGTGAAAACGTACTTTGTAGGTAAATTTCAAATCAATTTTAAATAAAAAAAATATAAAACATCCTTCGACAAGCTCAGGATGACAGTAGAGAGAACAATCCTGTTAAGGATTGAATATTTGGAAAATTGATAATAAATAACATTCTTCGAGATGCTCAGGATGACAATAGAGAGAACAATTCTATTAATGATTGAGTATTTGGAAAATTGATAATAAATAACATTCTTCGAGATGCTCAGGGAGACAGCAAGGAAGACAATCGCTTGGCGATTGAATGTTAGTAAGAGAAAATTATCCTCTTCGGTTTTACCATATCGAAGAGGTTGAACGCATGAAAATAGAAAATTGTAAGATTGAAAATTATAATATAGATGGAGAAATAATGGAACAAATGGTAACAAAAAGCAGTTTACCGGAAAACGCATATAGAGAATTGGCTCATGGCGAATCCTATCGTCCGGTAATGTCTGCTGAATTCAAATTCAAAGAAGTAACCCCATGGTCAGTGGTTTGGGGCTTGTTTATGGCTGTTTTATTTTCTGCCGCAGCTGCTTATTCAGGATTGAAAATCGGGCAGGTGCTGGAAGCTGCTATACCAATTTCAATTATTGCTGTTGGTGCATCAACTTTTTTTAATAAAAAGAAAGCGCTTGGGCAAAATGTTATTATCCAGTCAATTGGTGCGAGTTCAGGGGTAGTTGTTGCAGGTGCAATATTTACGATACCGGCATTGTATATCCTTGGGTTGGATGTAAACTTTTTTCAAATTTTCTTTTCATCCCTCCTTGGTGGTTTTCTTGGGATTTTATTTTTGATTCCTTACAGAAAATATTTTGTCAAAGAGATGCACGGAAAATTTCCTTTCCCTGAAGCTACGGCAACTACTGAAATTTTAATAACAGGTGAAAAAGGTGGTTCTCAGGCAGGTGTTTTAATTGCCAGTGGCTTGGTTGGCGGAATATATGATTTTATGTTTCAATCTCTTGGTTTGTGGAAAGAGACAATAACATCTAAGATACTTCATATAAAGATTAGCAATATTGTGATTCCTATAGGTGAATACATTGCAGAAAAAGCAAAAATATTATTTACTTTTAATGTTAGTGCATTGATTGTTGGATTCGGATATCTGGTCGGCTTAAAATTTTCATTAATAATAGCGGTTGGCTCATTTTTATCTTGGTTTGTTTTGGTACCGCTTTTAAATGCTGTTGGCGGAATAGTTGCAGGACCAGACGGTACAAACTTTTTTGCATCTATGCCTGCTGAAGATATATTCAGAAACTACGTTAGGCACATTGGTATTGGCGGTATTGCTATGGCAGGTATCATCGGTATTTTGAAATCCTCAAAAATAATCGGTGGGGCATTTGCACTTGCTTTTAGTAGTATATTCGGCAGTAAAAAAGGAAAATCGGGCGACCAATTGAGGACGGATAAAGATATTAAAATCACATTCAATGTTCTGTTTATATTGCTTACAGCAATAGCAATATTTATTTTCTTTATACTCGGTTTGAATATTACTGCCTGGCAGGCAATTGTTGCTTTCTTTACGGTATTTATCATTGCGTTTCTATTCACTTCGGTTGCAGCTAATGCAATTGCAATTGTAGGTACAAATCCTGTTTCAGGCATGACTTTAATGACATTGATTTTATCATCATTTATTTTGACAAGTGTTGGTTTGCAGGGTAATTCCGGTATGCTGGCGGCTATTGTTATTGGTGGAGTTGTTTGTACAGCACTTTCAATGTCGGGTGGCTTTATCACAGATTTAAAAATTGGTTACTGGTTGGGTTCTACACCTGTAAAACAGCAAAGTTGGAAATTTTTAGGAACGTTGGTTTCAGCTGCAACAGTAGGTATTGTCATTTATATATTGAATGACACATATGGATTTACCAAAACTGCTTTAACTCCCGACCCGATGATTGCTCCACAGGCAAATGCTATGGCTGCTGTTATTCAGCCATTGATGTCACCCGGTGCTCAGGTACATTGGATGCTTTATATTGTCGGTGCGGTAATAGCTATTTTAGTTAATTTTCTTGGTATTTCTCCATTGGCTTTTGCTTTAGGTATGTATCTCCCATTAGAATTGAACTCTCCTTTGCTTTTAGGCGGTATAATTTCTTATTTTATTAAGAGAAGTAGTAAGGATGAAGGATTAGTTAAAGCAAGAGACCAGAGAGGAACACTGATTGCATCGGGATTTATTGCGGGTGCGGCGATATTTGGAGTTCTTGGAGCATTAATTAAATTTTCCCTGAAAGGTCTGAATATGACTGATATCAGGGTAGCATTAGGTACAGATTTATGGCCCGAAACCTGGGGTGCTGAGGTACTTGCTATTGTAATGTTTGCTGTTCTTATGGTTTATATGATTTGGCATATTATGAAAGCAAAACCGGAGAATGAATAAATAGGAAAAAAAGATAGAGGTCTTTAAATTTAGATATAAAGAAAATGATTTCATGAAACTCTAAATGTCGAAAAACCGTATAGGAGGATAGAGAAATTAGAGATAATCGCATAGCGATTGAATATTTGTAACAAAACGAATTGAATGGGTTGATCAACCATTCAGGGATAAAATATTTATTTTTAAGGAAATATTTTGGACTTTTTTTATTCAATTAAGTTTTGGGTAAAAATAAGTTTTAAAAATTGTAACTTTAAAATTTGATTTTAAATTTTAAATTGAAAATTTTAAATTAGGAATAATCGCATAACGATTGAATAAGTATATGAAAAATTTTAATGAGCGATAATACAAAAAAAATAATTAGATTCTCCATATCTTCAATTTTGATAATTGTATCGGTATGGTATGCCACTCGTGATATTAATTTCACGAACCTTTGGCATATCCTTTTGAATGCTGATTATCTTTGGGTATTATTATCAATACCCGTTATACTCCTTTCGCATTGGATACGTGCAATGAGATGGAAGACAATGCTTGAACCGGCATTAAAAGTCAAGTCGGCTTCTACATGGAATCTTTTTTCTGCTGTTATGATTGGATATCTATTTAACTGTGTTTTACCACGGGGAGGTGAATTAATCAGACCTTATGTTTATGCTCGAAGAGAAAAAGTATCCTTTACAAGTACTTTTGCAACTATTATCGTTGAAAGAGTAATTGATGTTATTATTTTGGTTTTATTATTTGCTTTTGTATTCTTTTTTCTTAGCGACCAGATTGTTCAAGCCTTTGAAGAGAAGGTTGATGTCGTAAAAGTTATTTATGTTACTGGAATGATTTTATTTGTTGTAATTGCGAGTTTTTATCCTCCGGTTTTTCGTTTTTTAATAAGAATTGTCCTAAAACCAATTTCGAAAAATTTCTATGATAAAATAAGCCAGCTTTTTGAGAAATTTTTAAAAGGATTTGCGATTATTAAATCACCCTCAAAATATTTGCAATTGAGCTTCGAATCTTTTGCCATTTGGTTTTGCTATACAGTGCCAATGTATTTGATGTTCTTTTCTTTTAACTTGCATACAACTGCAAATCTGGGCTTTTCTGATGCTATACTTCTAATTGTAATATCCGGTATTGGAACAACAATAGCTCCAACTCCCGGTGCTGTTGGTATTTACCATTACCTCATTCAAACAGCTATGGTAATGCTTTACGGAATGCAGAAAGAAGAAGCACTGGCTTACGCTACATTGACTCATGGTGTAAATTATTTGATACAGGTAATAGTCGGCGGTTTATTCTTTATGCGTGAAAATGTAAAGAAAATTCCTTTAAACGAGGTTGAACTGCCAAAAGACTCTTTAAACGGTACTTAGTGGATATTTGCCATGAAGTTTATTGCCATAATATTTTTTTTTCTTCTCCCATTTACAGTATTTTCACGTAAAGAAGCGAATATCTGGTATTTTGGTAATAATGCAGGTTTAGATTTCAATAGCGGTCAACCGGTGGCTTTATTAGATGGTAAATTAAATTCAAATGAAGGTTGTGCAACAATCTCAGACAAAAACGGGAATCTCATATTTTATACTGATGGCGTAACTGTTTGGAATCGTAATCATGCTGTAATGCCAAATGGCAGCGGTTTAATGGGGCATAACAGTTCAACTCAATCAGCAGTTATTGTACCTGTTCCCGAATCCGGTAATCTTTTTTACATTTTCACAGTTGATGATAAAGACAGATCAGGTGGTTTCAGATATTCTCTTGTAGATATGAGTCTTGATAATGGTCTTGGCGATGTTATTGCTGCAACTAAAAACGTTTTACTTTTTGCTCCTTCTGCCGAGAAAATAGCCGCTGTTAACAATTTCGACTGCTCCGGTGTTTGGGTAATGTCCCACGAATGGAACAGCAATGTTTACAGAGCATATCTTGTTACTTCATCAGGTATTGATACTATGCCCGTAATAAGTAAAGTTGGAATTAAATATGAAGGCAGTGTGCATAACAAAAAAGGTTACTTAAAAGCAAATACCGATGGTACAAAAATTGCCACCGCATCGGGATATACTGCTACTTTTGAATTGTTTGACTTTGACAATGTAACCGGCGAACTTTCCAATCCTGTCAAGCTTGAATATTCAGACTGGGAAGCTTATGGAGTTGAATTTTCTCCCGATAGTAAAAAGCTCTATGCTTCCGCAAATACTCGTTCTTTTTGGTGGTGGTCTGAAAATGAATTATGGCAGTTTAACATTGAATCAGGAAACCAGTCGCAAATACTTAACTCAAAAAGAACCATTGCAACTCAGAATTATTCTAATCAATACGGAGCATTACAACTTGCTACGAATGGAAAAATCTATGTTGCCCGCCAAAATTCCGGAACTGTTGGAGCAGTACAAAATCCTGATGAATTGGGGAGTAATTGTAACTATGTGAATAATGATGTTTTCCTCGAAGGTCGAACATGCGTATGGGGCTTGCCTTTTTTTATACAAAGTTATTTTTATAATAACAGCTATATCTCCTTTCCGGAAATCAGGTCTAAAGTTGGCAACAAAAATGTACCTGTTAAATTGATTGCAAATCTAAATTGTGGTAATACTGATACTTTGAAAGCAGGGTTTGATGCTACTGTCAGAATTGATGCAAAAGTTTATTATATTAAGTCTGTCGAAAACTGTAATTTAATAAGTAAAACAATGGATAGAGACGGTTTCATGACTCTTCATCTTTCTGCTGAGAGTTTGCAGATTACATCTGAACCTCAGGTTTTAGCAACTCTTAGGGGAGATGTATTGCTTAGTATGGATAGCGATACAAGCATCCTTGATATTGTTGATTTCAATTGGACCGGAAATACTATTCATACTGAAAAACAAAACGGCAAAATTCTGGCTTACGGAGTTTGTGTTCAGGACATTAGAAAAATTAAAAAAATCGAAGAAGAATCTTTGATTATTAATCCAAATCCGGCTGAAGATTTTATTGAGATTACTATAAAATCTTCAAATAACGAACCAAGAGACCTAACTATTTTTAATCAGCAGGGTATTGAAGTATGGCATTATGAATTGCATGAAAAATCCGGAAGTAATTTAACTCATATATACCCCGATATAACAGATTTTCCATCAGGTGTTTATTTCGTCGAATTAAAAACCACTTATAATCGTATTATTGAAAAAATAATAGTGTATTAAGAAATTTAATGATAATAATTAAGAAAAATATTTTAGTATTTACGATTGCCCTACTGTTTGTTCAGTTCTTTTGTAATGCTGATGAACTTGAAAACGAATTAAGAAAAGTAAGAGATAAAATTGATGAATCCTATTTTTCTTTCGATGTTAATAAATGGAAATCCTTACTGAAAACTTCAATTGCTTTAAAAAAAGAATTTCCAAATGATTGGAGACCTTACTATTATTCCGGCTTGATTTGTCATCAAATCGGCAAGATTCTTTATCTACCCGATGCAGACAATGCATACAATTATTTTGACAAATCAGTTGATTATTTACTTGAAGCCAAAAAGAGAAATTACAATGCAGAAACTGCGGCTCTGCTTTCTTCGGCATATGGTAAAAAATCTTCTCTGTCAACATTAAAAGCAATTTATTACGGCATAAAAGCAAGGGATTATATTTATGATGCAAATGAAATTGAAAAATTGAATCCAAAGGTACTGCTTATAGCTGCGATTCATTTAATGCACACACCGGAGAGTTTTGGTGGTGACAAAAAGTGGGCTGAAGAGTTACTCAATCGTGCATTAAAATTGCTTTACAAACAAAACAGAGAAGATGACCTTTCAGTGAATTGGGCTAACGAAGCAGAGATTTACGCTTACTTTGCTCAGCTTGAAATTTTAAAAGAGAATAAGAGTAAAGCCAAACTTTTCATTGATAAAGCTCTCAAACTGGAACCAAACTACGGCTTCGTCTTATTCGACTTAATCCCGCAAATGGAGAAATAAAATTTCGACTAATTTATAATTCTCCCATTTTCAATATGAATCCTAATATTCCCATACTCAGAAGCAGTTGGACTGTGTGTAACCATAGCAATTGTAATTTTATCCTCCATATTGATTTGTTTCAACACTTCCAATATTTCGACTGCTAATGCAGGATCGAGATTACCTGTCGGCTCATCGGCTAAAATCAGGTTAGGCTTATTAACTAACGCCCTTGCAATTGCAACTCTCTGTTGCTGTCCGGCTGATAGTTCTTTAGGTAAATGATTAATTCTATCCTTCAAACCAACTTTTTCGAGTAAGTGAGTTGCGTAATCGTCCCTTTTGCTTTCGCCGTTCTTATTTAAGGATAAAGGTATGAGAACATTGTTCAGGACGGACAAATATGGAATAAGACTGAAATTTTGCATGATAAAACCTATGTGTTTGCTTCTTATACCCGCTAACTGATTATCAGTTGCTGAATGTAGTTTGTAATCCTGGAATTTTATTGTTCCCGATGTAGGTCGAATTAATCCGGCAAGAAGTAAGAGTAATGTAGTTTTACCCGAACCCGATGGTCCTGTTATTGTAATAAAATCTCCCTCGCTAAAATTGATATTCACATCTTTTATTGCTTCTACCAAACCATCTTTATGTTGATAAAATTTCGATAGTCCTTTTGTTTCTATTAACATGTTACGCCTCCTGCATTATTTTATATGGTTCAATTTTACCGGCTAAATAGGCAGGGATAAGTGAACCTAAAAGAGAAATTAGTAAAGATATTAAAACAGACCAAAGCAAATAGATATAGATTGGTTCAATATTCAATCCGGCTAATTGTGGACCAAGTACAACACCCGATAAAGTACCAACAATATAACCTAATATACCACCTATTATTCCAAGCAATGAAGCTTTAAGTAATAACAATTGATAAATTTTACTTTTTGTAAAGCCAATCATCCTTAGCGTACCCAACTCTTTTTTACGTTCATTTACATTTGCCCAAATTGAGTTTCCAATTGAGATTGCACCAACGAACAAAATAATGATTAGAAAAATTATCGAAATTTTATTCATCAATTGGTTTGTTTTTATTTGAGTTGAAACTATCTGACCGATTGTTGAAATTTTTGTATCGGGTAAAATATTTCTGAGTTTTCCGAGTAAACCATCAGAAATAGCATTGCAACAGCCCATTATTTCAATAGCGCTGATTTGATTTTCAATACCTAATAATGCTTGAACGGTATGTAGATGTGCAAATATTCTGTCATCGTCAATTGTGCCTGTTTCAGGAAGAACTTTTGCGACATGAAAGTCCTTTTCCTGAATTTTAACTATACTGTTTTCTTTAAGTTTCAATTTCTGAGCGATATTTGAACCTACAAGACAATCATCGTTTCCAATTGAATCAATTGCTTTACGCTGCAATTTTTCATCTTCATAACCAGAGGATTGATTCGCAGGATTTGCACCGCAAGACGCCTGAAGTTCACTTCCGGAAAGTCCGGCATTTTGCCATATAGGTTTTGATGCCAATTCATTCTTTGGTAGAATACCTGTTAATACTACACTTGTTTCTCCAACTTTTACTCTCCTTGTTACTTTAGGGGAAAGATTATCAACTCCTGCAATAGTGGAAGTTACAATTCTTTCTACATATTCTTCCGGAAAAGTAGGAGCATCAATATCGGCAGAATAGTAATTATCCACGCTTGCTCCTTGAGGTAGAACCATGATATTCGCCCCAAGATTATCTAAATTAACAGCTACGGCTTTTTCGGAAACAACTGCTACTGAACGTATTCCTACAATTACACCTATGCCTAATGTAATAGCCAATAATGCAGTAATCAACTGAGACTTTCGATGCCAAAGCTCAATTAACACTAATTTGTATATTTTCATAATCTAATTATCCATATATTTAACATAACTATTTACCACAACCAGAGGGTCCACAACCCGGTCCACATCCACCTTTTGGAATTGCAGTAGCGGCAGTAGCCAATTTTTTTGCATCAGGTACAGTTGTTGCAGTGCCTGAAACTTGTCCCTGTTTATTGATTACTAAAACAACAGAAGATTTTGTTGATTTATCAATTCTAAGTTGCTCTAAAAAATTTGCTTCCTTTCTATCATCAATATTCACTTCAATTATTGTAGCAGTCACTCCGTCCTTTTTTAATATTGAAGATGCTTTTTTACACTCTGAGTAAACCTCAGAATAATCTTTTAATGTTTTTTTTGTGAACATCAAAATAGCAGGCTTACTGTCAGCTACAGAAGCGTAAACCTCTTCAAGTTTTGGTGAGGGTATCATCGAAACAAGGTTTTCTACAGTTAATCCTTGTAATTGTGAGCCGCCAACAACAGTGCCACTTTTAGCTACTACAAGTATCAAAGGTGACGGAGCTCCGGATAGACGATATTCTTGTATAAGTGACGAATTTGATGGATTTCCACGATCTAATTCTATAACAGTAGATTTTTTATATAATTTTTGAGCTTTTTTGGCTAAATTAAAGGCATCTTTATTTTCTTTATTACCTTTTTCGGTAACAACTAAAAAAACCACATTACCGGTTTTGTTAGCTTTATCGATATCCTGTTTAGTATCAGCATTTGATACGACTGGTATTGATATTACTATCAATAAAATTAATATTATTAAGTTTTTCATTATTCACTCCATTTTTTATTAAAATACATTTAAATTATTTAGCTATTTTTTTTCTTTTGGAAATCTACCCCAAATCGAAATTTCAAAGGATTCCATCTCCTTATTATCTGTCTTAATTGAAACTTTACCTGATAAATTATTTGAATTCTTGGGAGTATATTTAATTTCAAGGATTAGTTCTTTTTGAGCTTTAATTACAGAATTCTTATTAATATTCAAAACTAAATCTTTCGGTTCAGTAATTATGTCTTTAATATGAATATCTTTATTAGTATTATTATTTATTGTAACACTTGATTGAGTTTCCTTGTCAAGTTCCAAATTCCCAAAGTTCAAAAATTTTCTTGAAAGTCCAATTGGACGGACAATGTCGGCTTTCAAAGTAAGATGCTTAATAGGTGCTTTTGGGTCGTTAGAATTAATTCTAATGGATTTTTGAACCGGTCCGTCATTACTAACATTCAAAGTGATACTTAGTGTTGCAAATCCGTTTGGCTCAATATCGTTTTTGTCGAGAGGTGCAGTCGTGCAGCCACAACCCGGTTTTACTTCGGTAATTTTTAGTGTTTCATTTCCTTTATTGAAAATTTTAACCTTTGCTGTTAAGGATTTTCCTTTAGGGTCAATTTTACCCCAGTCATAAACGTCATTACCCTCAATTTGTATTTGTGGCTGTGAATATGCGATTGCATATCCTAAAAGTATAATTATTATTGTCAGAATTCTCATGTTTGACTCCTTGATTTTCTTTAAATTTTAATGTTTGCAACACTCTGATATCGGTAAATCAATTATTCCATTAATCTCAAAATAATCATAATTGTAATCAATTGTCATTTCATTTTGAAATTCCGCAAATCTAAAATCCAAATAAATATTAAGTCCTGATTGCTTTTCAATAATATCACTTGGATATGGTTGTTTAACAATACCAATTTTGTAGGACGGACCGCAACAACTGTTTCCTTTAGATATTCTAATTCCCTCGGATAATCCCGATTCCGGTGTTACTAACGCTTTCAACTGTACCATTGCTTTTTCCGTTATTATCATTTTTAACTCCTATATCAAAAATTTACCTGTTCTACGGCAAAATACTTTTTCTTAAACCACAACGCTACGTTAACCAAACCTATCATTACAGGTACTTCAACCAATGGTCCAATTACTGCTGTGAATGCCTCATCTGAATGTATTGTGAAAACTGCCACAGCTACTGCTATTGCCAATTCAAAGTTATTGCTCGCCGCTGTGAATGACAATGTCGCTGTCTTCGGATAATTCGCTCCAAACTTTTTTCCAAGCCAAAACGAAACCAAGAACATTATCACAAAATACAACAACAATGGTATTGCTATTCTCACAACATCCAATGGTATTTTTACTATGTATTCTCCCTTGAGCGAAAACATTACAACAATAGTGAATAGCAATGCTATCAATGTTATCGGACTTATTTTCGGTATGAACTTTTTATGATACCATTCCTTGTTTTTCAATTTAATTAAAGTGAATCTTGTTATGATTCCCGCAATAAACGGTATTCCTAAATAGATAAATACACTTTCTGCTATCTGCCCGATTGTTATATCAACCTTGAATCCCTGCAGTCCAAGCCACTCCGGTAAAACGGTTATGAAAACATAAGCATAAATTGAGAAAAATAAAACCTGAAAAATTGAATTGAATGCCACTAATCCTGCGGCATATTCAGTATCTCCTTTTGCAAGGTCATTCCATACTATAACCATGGCTATACATCTTGCCAATCCGATTAAAATTAGTCCTGCCATATAATGCGGGTAGTCCTGCAAAAAGACAATCGCAAGCACGAACATTAATATTGGACCAATGAGCCAGTTTTGCACAAGAGATAAACTAAGAATCTTGTAGTTTTTAAATACATCACCCAACTCCTCATACTTCACTTTTGCAAGAGGTGGATACATCATTAATATTAACCCAATGGCAATCGGGACATTTGTTGTGCCTGAATTAAATTGATTCCAAAAATCAACAATTCCCGGAAACAAATATCCCGAAAATACTCCTACAAACATTGCAAGAAATATCCACAATGTTAAGTATCTATCTAAAAAACTGAGTTGCTTTGTTAGTTTTGCCATAATTTCAAAATTTATTTTACTCCCGAAATAGTAATGCTGTAAATTGCCGTACCAGAGTTAATATAACTTTCAATCTCATGAGCTTCGAGATAATCATTAAGCAATTCTTCAGGTAAAATGACCTCGTTTTTCTTGTGAATATCGATTTTACTCAATCCTGCTTCCTTAATTATGCTGAGATAATCAGCTATCTGCTCGGCACCTGTTACGCATCCGGTATAAAATTTTGCTATTGACATCAATCTGTCAGGCAATTCTCCATCCAAAACTATATCAGATATGCAGAAGTTTCCACCGGGCTTCAATACTCTGTGAATTTCGCCGAAAGCTTTTACTTTATCAGGTACCAAGTTCAAAACGCAGTTGCTTACAACAACATCAACTGTATCATTACTCAAGGGCATGTTTTCAATTTCGCCAAGTATAAAATCAACATTGTCCGCCTTTAAACTATCTTTATTATAATTCGCTTTGTCAATCATTTCCTCGGTCATATCCAGACCAATTACTTTCCCTGTAGCTCCCACTAACTTTGATGCAATGAAAGCATCGTTGCCTGCACCTGAACCTAAATCCAAGACAGTGTGTCCTTGCTTGATATTAGCAAATTCCGTAGGTATTCCGCATCCAAGATTCAAATCAGCATCCGGCACATATCCTTCCACTGTGTTGTAATCGTCAGCCATCATATTGAATTCCTGATTGTCACTACATCCGCAGTTGCAACCACATCCACCAGTTCCATACATTGCGATTTTGCCGTATTTTTCCTTTACTGTTTCTTTCATCATATCTGATGTTGTCATATTTATATTCCTTTATTATAAGTTTAAATTTTCTAAATATTAATTGTAAATTTTTAATTGTCAATTGTTTGATAAAACTTCGTGAACTCTTCACGAATTTCATCTCTGATTTTTCTGTAAAAATCCAAAACCTCTTCTTCAGTTCCTTTTGCTTCATAAGGGTCTTCAAATCCGATATGAAGTCTGTTTTTCACATTACCCGTAAACACAGGGCATTTTTGCTTAGCATTGTCGCAAACTGTGATTACATAATCAAATTCATCATCTTTAAAGCTGTCTGCATTCTTAGGATAGTTGTCCGAAATATCAATGCCGATTTCCTCCATCACTTTTACAGCTTTGGAGCTTACCATTCCTGCGGGCTGAGTTCCTGCCGAGTAAACTTCAAGTTCAGAGTCAAAGGATTTTAAAATGCCTTCTGCCATTTGGCTCCTGCATGAATTCCCTGTACACAATACTAAGATTTTTGCTTTCATTTTCTATGCCTAACAGATTTTACAAACTTTTTTCGTGAATAATTTATCCAGATACTTCTTTGCAATTTCCCAGTTTTCCCGGCAAATGCAATAATACACCTTCGGTTGCTTGACTTGCTGAGTAATCAACCCTGCATCCTTCAACTCCTTGAGGTGCTGGGATACAGTTGATTGCGAAAGTGGAATAAAATCAACGATATTTCCGCAAAAGCAGGCGTCTTGCGAAGCAAGCAGTTTTAATATCTGCACCCTTGCAGGATGCCCAAGCGCTTTGGCAAATCTTGCCAGCTTGATTTCCTCATCCGAATATTCACTTTTTTCTTTTTTCATGATATTTCCTTATCGTATATCGTAAAATTACGATGATTGTTTGAAATAAACAAAATATTTTTTCCATTTAGTAAAATGCGTGGAAGGAAGGGGTTATAGAAAATAGAAAATAGAAAATAGAAAATAGAAAATAGAAAATAGAATACCGGATTCTTTACTTCGTTTGCAAAGACATACTTCGACAAGCTCAGTATGACATATGCGAAAAGTGCGTGGAAGAAAGGGGTTATAGAAAATAGAAAATAGAAAATAGAAAATAGAAAATAGAAAATAGAAAATAGAATACCGGATTCTTAACTTCGTTCGCAATGACAAGCTTCGACAAGCTCAGTATGACATAGACGAAAAGTGCGTGGAAGAAAGGAAAAGTGGAAAATTCGTTAATTAATAATTGACATTGGACGATTGTAATTAATTTTTTTTTGTAGACGGCAGAGGGGAGAAGGGAAAAAGGAGAAGGGAGAGAATTCGGGATTGGTTTATCTGATATTTTTTGGTAAATTTATTATTCTTATTTTTTATTATTAAATTGTTATTTATGGATGCACCGGATAAGATTAAAAAATTGGTAATCACCGACAGAAAAACAGACAAGCTGGTCTATGAGCTGAATGGGTTGACGGAGGAGGAGATTAGGATTGTGGAAAATGTATAATGTATAATTTATAATGTAAAATATAGAATGTAGAATGTAAGACGAACAATTAACTGTGGATGATTATAGGAATAAAAAGAAACGCTTCCGGATTCAATCCGAAAGCGTCGGACTAAGGATTCTATCCTTAGCGGTGTAAAATTTTTTCAAATATAATTTATTTTGAAATACGAAACAAGGAAAATTTTATTTTTTATGAAAAACAGAGTAATAACTTATATTGATGGTTTTAATTTATATTTTGGATTAAAATAAAAAGGGTGGCGAAAATACTATTGGTTGAATCTTATTGAATTATCAAAAAAGATTCTAAAAGAAGATCAAACATTGGTGAGTGTAAAATATTTTACTGCAAGAATTGAAATGCCTGAGGATAAAAGAAAACGGCAACTACAATTCTTGGAAGCCCTTGAAACTTTAGATAAAATTGAAATGTTTTTTGGTAAATATTTGACAACAACAATGCAATGTAGGAATTGCGGAGCTAATTGGATTAAATCGAACGAAAAAGAAACCGATGTTAATATTGCAATTGAACTATTAACGGATGCAATTAAAGATAGCTTTGACACAGCATTGATAATATCCGGAGATAGTGATTTGTCTCCGGCAATCAGAAGAACAAAACAATTATGTCCCGGGAAAAAAATAATATCAGTATTTCCTCCAAACCGAGTATCTATTGAATTACAAAATAGTGCCGATGGATATTTTGTTCTATCTGAAAGTAAAATTAAAGGTAGTCTATTTCCGGATGAAATAATCAAACCTGATGGTTTTGTTCTGCACAAGCCAATCGAATGGAAATAAAAATAGACAAGCTGGTTTATGAGTTGTATGGGCTGAAAAATTGTCTGAACGGGGATTTATGGGATTTGCGGGAGTACAGGATTTCCATTTTCCGGTTAATCATATAAATCCCAAAAATCCCAGTTCCGACAAAAAAACTTTGCGTCTTTGCCACTTTGCGAGAAATTTTTCTTAACAAACTATAAAAATTCGAGATTGCTTCACTTCGTTCGCAATGACCGAACTGGAAAGTGATGGGAAGAAAGGAAAAGTGGAAAACTAATTGATAATTGTCAATTGTTAATTGGTTTTTTTTTACTCATCACTCCTAAAAGCCTAAATGTCTAAACCCCTAAACTACTAACGCTCAAACATTAAAAATTAAGACTAATCGTTTATATAAACTTATATAAATTCATATAAAGATTATGAGGTTAATATGGCAAAGAAAAATACGAGTGTTAATAAATTAAAAACTTCGAAACCAAAAACAACTGCAAAAGCAACAAAAGATGAGTCGGTCGGTAAGGTTTTGAACCATTATCTCGAGCCGAAACATGTTAAGATGAATTATATGGGCGTGGAAAGGGAATTGCTATTAAACTGCCCCTTCGACGGCAGAAATTTCACGAAAGAAACAATGTTCCAATGGTACAGGGAAATTCATCTCGGCAGACGTTTGGACGAAAAAGCCGGACTATACGTAAAAATGGCTAAGGGATGGTCGTATCATGCTTCTTTTGCCGGACATGACGGAATTCAGCTTGCAATCGGTAAGATTTTCAGACAAGGCAAAGACTTTTTATTTCCGTATTATCGTGACATGATGACTTCGCTATCATCAGGAATTACAGTAGAGGAGATTTTGTTGAACGGCTTGAGTAAGGAAGCAGACGTTGCAGGCGGAGGCAGGCACATGAGCAACCATTTTGCAAAACCTTCAATAGGAATTCAAAATGTATCGTCATGTACAGGTAACCATGCACAGCATGCGGCAGGAGTTGCAAGAGCAATAAAGAAATACAAAAGTGATGCTATTGCGATTTATTCAAGCGGTGAATCAGCTTGCTCTGAGGGCTATTTTTGGGAGGCGGTAAACTGCGCTACTTTAGAGAAACTGCCTGTGATTTTCGTCATTCAAAACAATAAATACGGGATATCTGTACCTATATACGAACAAACTGCAAATGCTCAAATATCAGATAATTACAGCGGAATGAAAAACCTTATGATTTTCAACTGTAACGGAAGATGCCCTTTCAACTCATTCAACACACTTGTCGAAGCAAGAGAATATGTTCTTTCAGGCAAGGGACCCGCTATGGTTCATGCCGACTGCGACAGAATTGGGGCACATTCAAACTCTGACCCGCACATGCTTTACAGAACAGAAGGGGAGATAGCCGAATCTATGAAACGTGACCCGATGCTTCAACTGAGATTCAGTTTGCTGGATAATGGCATAACAACAGAAGAAGAATTGTTGAAAATTGAAAAAGAAAACCAGGAATATATATTCGAAATGGCTGATAAAGTTGAGAAAATGCCCGATGCTAACGGGAAGTCATACGGTCAGTTTGTTTTGCCCGAATCCTTTGTAAAGCCGGAAGATAACACTGAAAAAGAAGGCAAGGAAGGTGATGAGGTTATATCGTATTTACAGGGAATAAATTTGGGTTTAAAGGAGGAATTTAGACGGAATCCAAATACATTTTTATGGGGGCAGGACGTAGCTTCAGTACAAAAACAGGGAGTGTTTAATGTCTGTAAAGGAATGCTTGATGAATTTGGAAAAGAAAGAATATTCAATGCCCCGATAGCCGAAAATAATATCGTTGGAACAGCAAATGGGTTTTGCAGATTCAGCAAGGATATATGGGTAGTTATTGAGGGTGCAGAGTTTGCCGACTACTTTTGGCCTGCAATGGACCAGCTTGTAGAACACTCACACGAATATTGGAGGACCAAAGGACAATATGCACCAAATGTTGTAATCAGGTTAGCAAGCGGGGGCTATATTCAGGGCGGCTTATATCACTCTCAGAACCTGGAAGGAACATTTACGACACTGCCCGGTATCAGAATAGTCAGCCCTGCATTTGCAGACGACGCACTTGGTCTGATGAGGAATGCCATGCGTTCAAAAGGAGTTACTATGTACTTAGAGCCCAAGTTCTTATACAATTTCAAACAGGCATCAACTTACATACCTGATGCCGAACACATAGTACCCTTCGGAAAGGGTAAAATCAGGCTAGTTGGCAAGGATGTTACTATTGTAAGTTATGGCTCGGGAGTACATTTAAGTCTATTAGCAGCCAAGGATTTAGAGAATGAAGGAATATCGGTTGAAATAGTGGATTTACGTTCACTGATACCATGGGATAAAGAGATTGTCAGAAATAGTGTCAGGAAGACAAACAGAGTACTGGTTGTACACGAAGATAAAAAGACCGGAGGGTTTGGTGGAGAGATAGTTTCAGAAATCTCAAGTGAATTGTTTAAATATCTTGATGCACCTGTACTTAGAGTATGCTCAAAAGATGCTCCGGTCGGCTTTGCAAAGAGCTATGAAGACGAGACTTTATTAAATAAAACAGATATAATAGAAAGTGTCAGGAAAGTTTATCACTATTAACAGATATTGTGGAAAAAATGAAACAGTTTTAATCAAAGCGTAAAAGTGTGTAATTATCTTGACACAAAATATAGAAAATATATAAAAAAATATATCAATACATTGAATTGCCATCAAAAATGGGATTTTTTTATTGCAGGTAAACAATAGTTATGTAAATTTGTATTCGCGAAAAAAGTCTTTTTGCGAAAAGCGCCCGTAGCTCAACTGGATAGAGTGTTGGATTCCGGTTCCAAAGGCTGGGGGTTCGATTCCCTTCGGGCGTACGAGGGAAGAAAAAGACTAAAGAGAGTTTAAAAAAGGAAAAATTGATTATATAAATGGCAAATTTGAACGACAAAACGGGTAAGGAACAGAAGATTTCCAAGTCAAAAGATAGGGAAACCGCTGATGTTCAATCGGGTAATACGATTGAAAGAGTACAGCAATTTATTTATGAAAACAGTAAAGCAATCAGCTATGGCTTGATTGGTTTGATTGTCATTGTAGCTCTTGCATTTTTCTTGAGCAGTTACTTAGAAAAATCATCTGCTGAAGACAAAGAAAAAGCAATGGTTGCATTAACGCGGATAATGCCCTTATATGATGCCCCTGATTACAAAAAAGCATTATTTGGGGATTCTTCAGCAACCGTTAGAGGAGAAAGAGTAATTGGTTTGTTGGAAATTGTTGATAAATACGAGAGTACAGACCAAGGTAAATTAGCGGCTTTATATGCAGGTACATCTTACCTTGCATTAAATAAAGCTCAGGAAGCCGTTGAATTTTTTGAAATTGCAACGGATTCACAATCAAAAGTTGTTTTGACCGGAGCTTATGCAGGCTTGGGAGCTTGCTATGAATTGTTAAATGACAATGACAAAGCTGCTGAATATTATGTAAAATCTGCAGAAATTGCAATAGCTGAATCAACAAAAGCTCGTTATAATTATTACGCCGCAAAGATTTACGAGAAATCGGGAGACAAAGAATCGGCGGCAAAAATATACAGGGAAATAATTGCAAAAGATAAATTTTCAGAATTTTCGAATTATTCAAGATCCGGTTTGGTTAGACTTGGCATGAAAATTGATTAGTTGAATTTGTTTATATATATTAGGAAAAAATTTAAGGAAAATGAATGCAAAAAAGATTAATAAATAGATTTTTCGTTATAAATAATAATTTTTTAGGAGGTAACATGCATCGATTGCTTCGTTTGAGTTTTCTAATGGTTTTATTCTGCATACTCGCCTTTAGTCAGGTGTTTGCACAGGAAAAACCGTCAGTAAAAGTATCAGGGCGGGTCGCTCCTGATGACGTAAGAGTATTCGTGAAGGACTCTGTTTATATAGTTAACAGAGACTACGTAATCGGTGGTACCCTATTGATAGAGCCGGGTACTACTGTCTTGTTTTATGCTAACGGTCGGTTAATTGACTCAGTTGGCGGTAGGATTATAGCTGATGGCTTCGCCAAAGCTACATACGTACCAAATCCAATTGTTCCAGCCGGTGTGCCGAATGCAGGTTGGACAACTGCTGATCCGCTTTACCCTGATTATCCATTGGGTAAAAACAACAGGTATGATTATGAGGATTATGCAGATGTGAACTATTTTTTATATAATACTGCATATTTGGTAGGTGACAACACCAGACAAAGAGTAATAAACGTTCAAACAGTAAGAGACCTTACTGTTAACAGTGCAAAGTATCATCTAATATTTAATGTTGTTTTGGATAAAGCAGAAAGAGCTATCAAAAATTTGCAAAATCCTAACAATGTTATTTTAGGTCCGGACGGTTTATGGTATGTAAATGATGGGACAATGAATAATGTTGTAATTCCATTCGAACAAGCCATGATGTTTATCGCCGCAAGATTGAGTAGAGATCCTGCAGATGATATTGACTTAAGAAGATATCCGTGGACTAGAGTCGAAAGCGAATCAGGTTCTGCATCAGTAAATATTGGTACAGGAAACGCCGTTAGCGACAGAATTATGTTTATGGGGCAACCTGAAAACAACGTATCCAGAGAATGGGGACATATACTGGTTATGCCAGGTGCAAGAACCGCATTTTTCAGAAACTGTACATTTGAAAATTTCAAAAAAGATACAACGGTTGACCGTACTCCATTGTACGCTGAAACGACCGAAGGTGCCGATCCGTTTTATGACAGTCATAACTGGGCATATATAAATAATAGATTACGTCTATTGACAAACGGAACAGGTGGTGCAATAACAACTTTGTCATCGAGAACATGGTTGATTGACTGCGAATTTAAGGATAATAGAGCTCGTCATAAAGGTGGAGCTTTGGCTATATTGCAAGTGCCACACCTGAACACTCCGAATAATTTCCCGAAGGATTGGGATGGTTTTAGATACTTCGACATTTATAATTATAATTTGATGGGAAGGTATCCAATCGAGAAAAATCCGAATATAACTGATAAAAATGGTGATATGTCTTCAATCAACAGAGAGCAGTATGACTTAGACCCATTTATTCCCGGTATTCCTTTATTAGATGGTAACGGCAGACCTGTGGTAGCCGCTGATGGCGATCCTACTACGATTGAATTAAGTATAATTCCTGCAATTGACTTAATTGACGAAGACGATCCTGAACCAACATTTAATTTTGGTGCCGATCCTACACAAGCAGACTTTTATCGTCAAGCATTTGACGATGGTCGTATAGCATTATATTTGGGCCGTATGAGAAACCTGACCTTCACAAATAACCTGGTTCAGTTAGCTCATGTAAAAACTAAAATATTACCAACAACGCCTCCTTCATTTATCGTTGAAGATTGTTACGAATTAGAAGGTGAAAATGCAATTCCGGCAGAATACCCCAGAGAATATGATGATATAGCTTTTGGTGGTGCTGTTTACATTGCAGGCGATGAAAATGACCCGATGATTAGACAAATAGAAGTTGGCTTTGGTGTTAACAATTCAGTTGAAATTAACGATGGAGCTACATTATTGGAGTTTCCGGTTAATGATGCTTTCAAATGCGAAGGCAACCAAGCCAAGAATTTCCAAAACCAATTGCAATCAGCCGGTATTAGAGGTTCAAAGGGTGCAAGAGGTGGTGCTATTTATGCCGGTAATAATACTTCGCTTATCGTAGCAGGAGAATTTATTGAGAATTTGGCAGAAGCACCTTGGATCCAAACCGAAAAAACACCAGCTAACCGTGGCTATTATGCTATGGGTGGTGCCATTTTCTCGGAAAAAACAAGAGGTAGATTGCAAGTAAGAGGAGGTCCAAACAGAACTTTATCTCCAAATGACAATCCGACAATATTTATTGGCAACCAAGCCGGAGCCGGTGGCGCAATCTTTGTTGACAATAATTTAAATGATAACAATAATTTCATGTCTCCTGTCATTGGTGGAACCGATGACAATATGATGACAAGAGAATATGGCTACAATATTCATTTTATGGATAACGTTGCTTTATCTTTTGGTGGAGCTATCTTTTCGAGAAGAAACTTCACAATAAACGGAGCGGGTGGTATCGATATGTTATCAAATGCCTTAATCGGTTATGGAGGTATTTATCCTGTATTGTTTGAAAACAACTCAGCCGGTTATGTTGGTGGTGCTATAGATGTAAGATTACCTATAGGTTCAACACTATCTGAAAGAAACCGGGCAGTCGAATTAGTCAGGGCTCAATTCGTAAACAACCAAGTAGGTTATACGGTTTTTGACAGTCTTGAGTTGAAAAAAGATATTAGAGGTGGTGGTGCTGTTTATATTATAAATGGTAGTCTCAACGTTGTTAAAGGTGTTGAGTTTAAAGCCAATATGGTTAAAAATGGAAACGGCGGTGCCGTAGCTATGATTAATCCTCAATCCAATACAAGACGCTTCTTTGTAACTGACGTCGATGTTGTTGAATACGATGCAGCAGGATTAGCTGCAAGAGTTTTATCAACTGATTCAGTATTTACAACATTTTGGTTGAACGGTGAACAAACAATAATAAAATATCCACCTGATGCAAGAATGTTAACAAGGTTTTTGGATAATACAATAGAATGGGATGATGAATTTTTAGCTGACCAAAGCGGTAGCGGTACAACTCAAGTTGGTGCAGGTGCTATCGGTACATCCGAAAATTTAAATGGTGTTAACTTTACGGATGCTAAAACAGGTTTTATTGTCGGTGATAACGGTATCATAATAAAGTTAATCAACAGCGGAACCGAATGGCAGTTCAAAAAAGGAAACACAAGTAAAAACTTGATTAAAGTTAAATTCCTTACAACCAATGTTGGTTTCATTATTGGTAAAAACCACGTTATTTTGAAAACAACCGATGGCGGTGAAACATGGATTAAAAAATATGAAGATCCGATGATGAACGATAAAATATTGTTTGATATGGTATTTACTACCTCCAGTATTGGTTGGACAGTCGGTGAAGATGGTGCAATTTTGAAAACCCTCGACGGTGGTGACACATGGACAAAATATGACTACGGAATATTAAATGACTTATTCTCGGTTGACTTTACCGACTTAAATTATGGGTATATTTCCGGTGAAAGAGGTTTGATATTAAAGACAATTAATGGTAATGAAGCAAATCCGCTAAATGTAATTTGGAGTACTAAAGTATCGAGTACATTGCAAGATTTGAATAATATTAAGTTTACAAGCCAGAATGTCGGTTATGTAATAGGTACAAATGGGACTATATTGAAGACATTGGATGCAGGAAACAGCTGGTTCCCCATGCAGTCAAATACCGATGCCAACTTGAATTCATTTGTATTTTCCGACCAAAACACAAGTTATATTTCAGCTGATGATGGCAAGATTATCAAAACCACAAATGCAGGTGAAATTTGGACTCCGATTAATACTGCTCTTTCATCCAATAGTTTGAACGGTTTGTTCTTCCATACAAATAGTTCGGGTTATGTTGTTGGTGATTTGGGTACAATAATCAAAACAACTGACGGTGGAACTACATGGTTGACAGTTGAGCAGGCAAATCAAAGCGAAATTGACGCTAAGAGATTTCATGCTAACGGTGAAACAGTTATACCTGAAAACGGTGTTGGTTTGGGTGGTGCAATGTATGTGCTCGATATAGCAAGCATTGACAGAGCTACAACCAGACAAGATACGATTAAGTTTAACCGCGTTAGATTCCAAAATAATGAATCTTACACAGGTGCAGCTATTTATTCTGATAACTTTGATTTGAAATTAATCTTTGACAGGTCTTTGGTAACAGGTAACAATGCTTTATCCGACTTAGGAGCAGAGCAAAATTTGATTACCGGACCTTATTTAGTTGAAGAATCAATTAATCATACATTTAACAAAGCTTCGAGCGATTTAGCAGGAGCAATAATTTATGGTGAAATTCAAGGTCCTTTGCCATCGGCAATTGGTCCATGGGCAGCTAACTCGATGTATGACAACAATGCCAGATTTTTAATCAGATTACCGGATGCTCCAAATTCCAAGGGTGTTCTTGCCGGTTCAACCGGTGTTGGTATGGGCGGTACAGACACATTACGCTCAAACTATTGGGGCAGAACCGAAGCCAATGTTACAATGGAAATTGAGAATCTTCACATTATTTCGCAGGCAAAGATGGAAACATTCTTTGTTGACAGTGATGGTGAAAGAAGATTGGACTTTTCTTTCTGGAGACTTTTATCCGAAAGAGAAGAATTGGCAAGTCAATTGGGTAGCTATTTATTCCAAGGACCATTCGAGGCAATTAACGAATTCCCATATAAAGCAATTCCGTTAAGAAACTCGGTTGATGAAAATACGCCTGATTATAACACAAGTATTCCTGATAAATTATTGCAATCAGGAAGAGTATATGATATTTATGATAAAGGTACTGATATAAAGGTAGCCGATTATTCAAAACGCAGAATGAGTCCAATTGAAGATTTTGCTGTAGGTGTACCTACACAGATTGACAGATTTGTACCTACTGATGTTACTTTGCCTTCTTATGGTAAGTACGTAAAAAGATATGTAAGAGACCCATTCTTTGCCGATAGCGTTGATGAAGCATACAATTGGATTTATCCCGAGTTGCATGCATTGCAAAGTGAATTCAAAGCAAAAGAAACCGGGGAATTTTACCATCCAATCGGTTATCCTCTGTTCTTAGAGACAATGGCTAAATACGAAACAGGTCTTTCTGACAGATACAATTTGGATCCGAGAACTTTAAATGAGACTGTATTTTTCGTAATTAACGAAACTACAGGTGACTTTATAAGAGTTAATTTGAAACAATTGACAACAACTTCACCGGTATTTAGGGCAAGAGTTGAACTCGTACCCGATTCATCCAACAGGAATTTGAATCCGTTTATAAGGAGAACTTATGAAGGATTATTGAATCTTGGAACTGATGCACCCGGCGGCGATCCTAAATTGTTGAAGGCTTTGAGACATAATCCTTATAATGAGGACAGAGCTACTCTTCAAGGCAGAAAATACGAACATCATAATGAATATTTTGGTGGTACGGCAGGTCAACGAATTCTTGATTTATTTATCAACAGGACACATTGGCCCGAATCAAATAAAAATAGTAATCCGGTACAACCTTGGGCAACCTTCTTTGCAGGTGAAAGATTCCGTGCATTGCCGGTTAATACAGGCGATATGGTACGCATTATCTCAAGAACCGTACTTTGGAGAGAGGGTGTCAATGTAGCTCTTGAAGACGGAATATTATTCGAAATTACTAATTCGACAGAACCACCGGTATTTACAGGTGATGTTGTAGAAACAAGAGACAAAATTATTACAAAAGAAGAATTATCCAGGTATCCTTGGGGATTTACCGAAGGTAGATTGGATGATATAATAATTGATGAATTCCAAAACACAATTTTTATAACTGAAGACAGGATGTATCCCGTACCTCAAATGATGTACAGCGATCCTCTCGGTGCAAGAACGATTCATGGACAAAACAGATTTAATCAATATGTTCAAAAATATGGAAACTCTTTGATTAACTCAACGATAGTTTATGCAGCCGATGGAGCAAGCAATGCTAAAGGACGTGACAGAATCATGAATGTAAGTGGTAAGGATACCAACAGATTTTATGACCCACGGTCAATGTATGCACCGGATAATTATTCAAATCTATATTTTGATTATGTTGTAGATCCAAGCTCTGCATTAAACAAGTGGATATTCAAGGAATATGTACATGCAGGCAAAGTGATTGACGCAACTAAATGGGGATTTGAAAATCCAACACCGGATAGTGTATTTGGATTTATGATTATGAGAGGTCGTCCTACGAATCCTTACGTCGTACCTGGCGGTGAGAACTTAACAGTTAGAGTTCATAACTTCCCGCCTCACTACAGGACAATTGATTCGTTAATGGCTTTACCTGAGGATGTCAGACCTGCTCAAGACACAATTGATAAATTTATGGAAATCTTCCCGAGTTACCTGAACACTCCTGTTTACGATGCAACCAATGCAAGATATTTGCAACAGGATACGATTGACTTAGGAAGACAATACTTCAGAGAATATACATGCAAGGTATATGTAGTAGATAGTATTCCAATATTCTTACATCCTGATGATGTAGATAATAATGATGAAGCTATCTGGCCAAAGGATGTAATTGTTGAAACAAATATTGACGGTGACGAGAAAAGCATTGGAACTTATGAACCTTCTGCATTCCCATGCCGCAGGGCAAGAGACGGAAGATTAATGGGTAATCTTACTAATAAATTGAGATTCCAAGCTGACTTCAATACGAATGATGAATTGGAAGACCAATGGGCTGAAGATATAAACTGGAATTTCAGATATGGACGTACAGCTTATGGTTTCAAAAGCACCGCGATAAGAACTAATGACAGAGACGGTAATGGTGCCGATACAGTTATCATTGACCCATACGTAATAGATACAACTATGTACAATGGTGAGATGGTTTTGGTTCAGCAAAGACCTATTTGGATGGATACTCAATTCATTCATAAGTTCGACAGTGAAACCGAAGTTGACGAATTTTTGGCAGACTTTACTACATACGGTAAGATTAATATCAGAATAGATGCTGATACAGCAATTAGTTTATTGACTCCACAAGTTCAATACAATGATGCATTGAATCTTGACACATTGTTTACAGTAGTCGTAAACGATGGTCATGGTGGAATCAACAGTGTTGAGGTTCCTGTTATGATAAACGTAGAACCTACAATTTTGACTAACACATTGCCTTCGGCTCAGGAAGATATTGATTATAATCCTGAATTGCGTGATGACACTAAGATGATACAGATATTCGATCCGAACTTCTACCAAGACCATTGGTTCATGCTTGCTTATGACGACGACGCATTATCTGATGCAGGTCTTGACGATTTGATTTTACCGGATGAATTTGACCGTGACCCATGCTTCCCTGAAGCAGGCAAGCATTATCTCAGGCAATACGATATCGATAATAATTTGATATTAGACTTAAAAACTACTCCAACGTGGTTAAGAATAAATAAGGAAAGCGGATTGCTTTATGGTACTCCCGGTGTTAAAGATGCTCCGAGAACTCCTGATTTAGATAATTTAGAGCAAGTAACGGTTCTCGTATTTGACGAAGATTCGTTAGCAGCAATTAAAACATTTACATTAAGAGTTGACTCGATAAATCATCAACCCGGTATTACAGCCGCACCGGCAGTAAGATGTATTGACCAAGGTACACGTTACGAAGATATAATATATATCTATGATAAAGATTTGATGAGAGGACGTGTAGCAGGTGATCCAACTGAAGAATTGACTATTACAGTGCTTATGCCAACCGGATTAACTATCGAATATCTTGATGAGTCGGGAAATTGGGTAGAATCAAACACAATCACAGGTATAAGAGCATCAGATACGGTACAGGTAAGAATATCTACAGATAACTTCATTGCTATACCTGATGTAGACGGCAGAGTAACTATAAGAATCAAAGTCGTAGATAAGGATGGATTGGAATATACTTTAATTTATAAAGTTAAATATTCGTCAGAAACCGATTTTGTATGCGATTTAACAATTAAAAACAACAAAGGTGCTGAAAACACATTACAATTTGGTACAGGTGATGTAGCTACTTCAGGATATGGATTAAGTGAAGCCGATACATTAGGTCAGCTTGACCCTGAATACTGTGAGTATGAGTTACCGCCATTGCCACATCAGGATATATTTGATGTCAGATGGACAATACCAAATTCAAACGGTGTTTACAGGAATATATTCCTGACAATATCACCTGATAAATTAGGTGAGCAGATAATCTACAGAGGAAGATTGCAATCCGGTGGAGAAGCTGGAAATACTTCAAACCACTATCCATTGACAATAACATGGAATAGTATGCAAATTCCTGCTACCGATGACCAAGATAAAAATCCTGCAGGTGCAAGCTGGTACATAAGGGATGCTTTTTCAAGCGGTGGATTATTCTGGTTCAATATGCTCGATGGTTCGGGTGTATCAACATCGGATGTTGGCTTTAACAGGGATGGAGACAATTTCATATTGACAATATACAGTGATGCTATTGACAAATTCCAGATACTGTATGCTCATCCAACAGATGTTAACGAACCTGTAGCAGGATTGTCAACCCGTATAGCAAATGTAACGCCTAATCCATTTAGCAACTTTACGAATATTGAATATAGTACTCAATATCGTGAACCCGTTAGAATAGAAGTTGTTGACCAGTTAGGTAAGACAGTTAAAGTCTTGGTTGATGAAACCGTAGCTCCGGGTAACTATTCCGTACAATGGAATGGTAAGGACAATTTTGGTAATGAGTGTTCAAGTGGTAGTTATGTTTGCCGTATGGTAACCGGTACAGCTGTATTAACTCATCCATTATTAATTGTTAAATAAATTTTTGGAATGCAGACTCATACTTAGGGTATGAGTCTGCTCCATAAAAAAATACGAATGAAAATTATTAATAAAATATATAAGGAGTTAAAAATGAATCGAATTTTATTAATTGCTGTCAGTGTTGCTGTCTTTTTTAATTTAGCAATAATTACACAGCCATTAAAAGCTCAGGTTTATGACGAGTATGGAGTTACGACTGTTGTCAGGGGGATTCCATACGCCGAGCTCGGGTCATCTGATAACAAAGATGTTCTTCCGGCTTCTACTTTCAGATTGCCTCCGATGACTCCGGGTGAAACCGGTGTTAGGGCAAGAGATGACGGGTTTTACGAAGTTGACCTTCCATTCCCGTATGAGTACAATGGTGAAGTTTATACTTCAGTCTGGATTTGTGTTAATGGGTATATAGTGTTTTTGCCTCCAACAGAGCAATTACCTACTTCACTTGTGCCCAAACACGGCGCGTTTGATTTTTATAATTTCTTCTTCTATTACAATGCTTCTTATCCAAAAAACATTGTTGCACCGTTTATGGGTGACCATTTCTATAGAGATGGAAATGACAATACAGCTCCCGGTGATAAATATATGTTGTCCGAGATATCGACCGGAGCAACTGATTTAGATGGAGATAATGAAGCTGACGTTTTCACGGTTCAATGGAAGAATTTGAATATTAACTATGATGACCCTGATTCACCGCTCGATTATTTGGGAATCAAGTCAAGTGTAGGTAACTTTCAGGTTAAATTGTATAAATCCGAAGATGTTTTTTCAAAACAGGGAAATATTGAATTTTGCTACGGACAAATCGGTGGTAATACTCAGACATCCGATACACGAGTTATAACTAAAGGAGCTGCCATTGGCTTAAAAGGCAATAGCGGTAAAGACGGTGAATTTGCGGATTTCATAAACGGACTTTACAATGTACGTGATTGGGAACCGGAAGACTTGCAAAACTATGACAAGAATGTATCCAGGAATGTTACAACAACAACTGTTCTTTGGCAACCATCAGGCGGTTCTGATTATAGGGTAGTGCATATTGCATTAGGAAGAAATCAAGCGGAAAATTATTGGGGTGACGGCGATGTTAATTTGTCAAAACTTGAAGGACAAAAACATGCCAATATGTCTCAATCAAGATACGTTACCGTAACCGATGCAAGAAATATTCTTCGCTCTATAGTAACAAGGATGCCTTTACCAAAAGAAAGAAGAAGAGAAGCATATCATGCTGATGTCAATCATAATGGAAGGTATATTCTATACAACGATTTGAATTGGAACGGATGGAATACTGCAGGTACAGTTCAAGTTTATCCCAAAGACACGATTTTCAAAAAATTGATGGACTGGAAAAACGATTATTACGGTGATAGTGTTCAGTACATTCTCCATGATGTTTGGACTCCTGCAGTTGTAGGACCTCCGGCAGTTCCGGGTTTTTGGACTTATGATAAAGTTATCACATCGGGAGTAAATTCCTTGTCGCAGATATTCTTTGAAGCTACCGAATATGATGCCGCTTTGATATTGCATTATATTGGCGGTAGAATTCCTAAATTACCTTACTTGCCGGATACAGTTTTGACTCATGGCAAAATAACGGAAAATGGAAAATTGGCAGACAATTTCTCGATAGGTTCAATAACTGCTTTAGGTAATAATACATATAAGATACCTGTTTATTTGAACGGTTATTTAAATGGTCCTTTGGCAGCTAAAGCAAGTTTCAACGGTACAATTGAAAATATAACGGTTCTTAATGAGATTGCCTCATCATACGAAGGCGATATGATGGTACTTGCAGGAACTGATGATTTCAATCCTGAATCACCAATTTGTTTTGTTACTCTCAAAACAGATGAAAATACATTGAGAGTAAATGAAATTAGATTCAACGACAAAGAAAAATCATCTATGTCTGTGAATCTTGTTAGTGTCGAAGAAACCGGTGAGAATGAAATATTGTTGCAAAATGTACCAAACCCATTTGTTGATAATACTGTTATATCTCTAAATTTAGTTGATAACAGTAACTACACATTAAGAGTTTATGATGCATTAGGCAATGTCGTAAAAACTTGGAATAATGTAAGTTCCGGCGATATTAAATGGGACGGACTTGATGACCTTGGCAATAAATTAGCTCAAGGCGTTTATATTTACAGGTTGACAGGTGATAATTTATCGGTTTCCAAGAAACTGGTATTATCAAAGTAAGATGAAATGTAGTTTTATTATGCTTTTATTCTGGCTGCTGCTTTGCTGCAGCAGTCAGAAATTAAAAGCTGACGATGAAACAATTGAATTGGAATTTAAAAAACACAGCGACGGCTGGGTTTGCGGCAGTGAAACCGAGAAAAAATTTATTATATCAGTGAATGTCGGCGAAATTAAATATGAAGATGAGTTCTTGGCGGTTCAGGTGTATTTCACCTATAATCCTAACAAATTATTATTTTTAAATTTGTTGGATAAAAATACTCTTTCAGAGTTCTTTGAAATTAAAGGTTCTAATGTGTTGGATTCAGGACTTTACACTGCCTATGCTACGACGATGACTATGAACCGCGTAACGGGTAACAAACCGTTAATGGCATTTGAAGTAAAGTATTTAGGAGATTGTCCAGATACCGCTCACATTAATTTTGATGATATTGAGTTAGATATATCTCAAAACTTTTTAGATAAATTGAACTATAAAAATAAAAGTGTAATAATTGATTTTAAGACAAAGGAAACTGCAAATAGTTTTATTGAAGTCAGCATTAGCCAAGATACTTTAAAAGATTTCGACGAAGATTCTTTGGCAATTGCTAATATAAAATTGAATACAAATGGTTTGGCAAGGGTTGACAGTCTTGATTTCGAGATTAGCTTTAAAAAAAGTGAAAATATTCAATTAATTGATATCGAAGCAATTGATTCAACCGGATTAAAATTTGTCATTGATTCATTATATACCGTTGATGATACGGATACTATAAGAATCAAAATACATAGCAGGATATTTGAAGAGATATTGGATGAATCAATTATGAAATTAAAATTCAAGAGATTGAATAAAGTAGATGATACTATCAGGGTTGACATGAACGTTATCCGAATAAATGATTGTTCTTGTGCAACAAGTTTCAAAGGCGATAAATTGTTTGTCGTAAGCGAAAAAGATACAAGTACGGAGGTAGTATCCAATGAATTTGAAAATGAAAATAAAAATATATATGGTTATTATAATTACATAAGTGATGAATTTGTTATAAAAACATCACTAGGAAGATTTAAAAAGATAGTTTTATATGATATTATGGGAAAATTGATAGAAGACAGAGAAAACACAGGTAATAATGATGAAATCAGAATTACAGGTGATAAGTATGAAAATGGTATATATTTGGTAAATATAAAACTATTGAATGGTATAGAAAAAAATATTGTTTTGATAAAAAATTAAAGATTTAGTGTTTAATAAACATTTGGGGGTACTCATGAACAAACATTCTTTACAATTACGGGGTTACCGTATTTTTCTAAGCACGGTGCTGTTGTTCTTGTTGATAACATTAGCAACGGAAAATGCTTGGAGTCAGAGCTTTACAACACCTCAGATACCAAAGTTGAGTTTAACCGGCGCAGATGACGGTTACAATACAGATTGGTATCCTGATGGTAGGATCTGGCTACCGCCGACTAAAAGAGATGGCGCTCCACGCGAGTTTTTAATGCCTGTATTTATTGATAATAAATGGTGGCATTACAAGTCAACAAGTACTGCAGAGTATTTGGTTCCCGAACCTATTTACAGTTTTAGGTTCAAGATTTTATATGATGGAGTTGCAATAACTCCGGTGGATATAGTAACAACTCATCCATTTCCGGAGGATGATGCTAGGGCAACGAATATCAGAGGTACATATGTTCCGCCTTTGGCTAAGGATTGGAGTATAACATGGAAGATTCACAAAGATGAAACATTCCATGAATATTTTGTCGATCCCGGTGAAGCACCGGTTAATCCGGCAACCAAACTTAGAGGCAGGGTAATTACTATAAGCGGCTCCGGTGGGAACAAACCTTTACCTTGTACTGATACTGCAGCTCCGGATTTCAACATATTATTATATGTAAAATTCAGAGTTAATTTGGAAAAGGGTAAAATTGGTCCTGATGAAGTGCCTTCTTTATTATCACCCGTTTATATTTCGCCTGATTCGATTTATTACAATGATTGGAACGTAAGGAAAGTCAGGGCATTCAATTATTTGATTAATCATCCGAGTATCGGAATTGTCGTTGACGCTTTGTATCCTGACCCAACTATTCCACAAACCTATGTTGGTTTAGCAGGTATGATTAACCGGACTGTTCCTTCGAGATGGGCACAAGAACCTTCTCTTCCGGGTGCAATTTGGTTGCAGTTGACAGACGATTTGCCAAAAATCTGGTATAATATGTCTCGACCCGGATTTTCCGACCCACCTGTCTGGGATAGTGAAAATAATCCAGGTGTGGCTTCCGAAGGTATGTGGGTGTTAAGAGACCCATTAACAGTTGATTCGGGCAAGGTACATAAACCCGACTATGTATATGGTTCTGTAAAATTTGTTCTGCAAAATTCCACACCAACAACAAGATTGCTGGATGTATATATTGAAGCTGATGCACCTTGGCTGACGTTTAGAGTTGATTCACCCAACAGAGGTAAAATTGTTCAGATGGGTCCAACTCAAGCATATGTTTATTACATAGACAATGGTATTTTAGGGCAGGGTTCTGATGCTCCCGATCCATTGGGTAATGAAACAGAACCTGATGATATTGTTGAAGTTACTATAAATTGTGACCCTGACAGAGTAATACCTCACAATGGTGAAAAAGCAGGTATTTATGAGGGTTATATTACGTTTAGGTCTCATACAGCTGATATTAATCCTGTTAGATTCTTCGTAACATTCGTGAACTTCAGAAATCCATTTGAACCTGATGATGGTACTGTTGTTCCAGGTGGCGGTTTCAGGAAACAACACAGAGGTGTAACCTTGACATTGAGAAACTCCAGAGGATTAATTGGCGATGAAACCAAAGTAGTTTTCGGTACAGGACATAGAGCAACGGAAAGTTTTGATACTTTGTTTGGAGAATTTCCGTATCCAACCGCAATGACAGGATTTGGTGCAAGACTTTATCATCCCGACGAAGCTTTTAGACTAGAAAAAGGTATGCCTTTCGGATTTGGCGATATGTTGCCAAACAGGACATTTCCATTCTCGGAATCAAGGGATATTAGAGATATTAACGATACTAATTTTTCGCATATTTTCTTATGTAGATTTGATGCCGATGGTGTGAATAACTATCCGGTTGTTGTCGAATGGGATACAACTGATTTTCCTGAAGGAGCCCAGTTGTTCTTAAGTGATACTCTTGCCGGTGCCTTGTTCCCAAGTGTCAACATGAGACAAAGTACTCACGTTGCCGGAAATATGCTTTCTTATGCATTCCAAGACCCAAGTATTAAATCATTTAAGATAGAATATACTTTACCGAGAATAATCAACTATGTTGATGCATACGGTAATCCAAAGATTAAAAAAGGATGGAATTTACTTTCATTACCTGTAAGACCTTATAACTATAAATGGAATGTTGTGTATCCAAATGCATTGAACAGACCTTTTAGTTTCTTTGGTAATGGCTATCAAGACCAAGAACTTGTAACTCCCGGTATCGGTTATTTTATTAAATACAGCGATAGTGTTGATTATAAGTTCAAAGGTGTTCCTATTAAGAGGATTACCAAGGATATAACTGACGATGGTTTCAAAGATGAAGTCAAATTGTTTCCCGGGTGGAATACTATAGGTGCACTTACGTTCCCAATGAATACCAAAGATGTCGCATTTGACCAGTTTATACCAGGGCAAAATATTGACAAGAACAAAGTATTCGCTCATGGATTTTGGGGATACAAAACTAATGTCGGATACTTCGAAGTTTCAATTCTCGATCCTGGATTGGGTTATTGGATGAAAGCGACTGACGGTAAACATGGATTCTTGAAGTTAATTCATCCGGATATTCAAAGAGTTGATGAGCAGCTTGATTTTGCCAAACATAACATTTTGAAAACAAGTACCGAATTGGTTATTCGTGACAATGCTCAACATGAAACAAGTTTATTTATGAGTGGCAATGTTAATACAGACATTACTTATTATGAATTACCACCTGTTCCTATGGAAGGTTTGTTTGATGCAAGATTCTATACAAATACTATTCTCGAAAACAAGGACAATAGTATAATAAAATTACAGGGTATTCAATATCCGGTATCTATAGCAATCAATAAAGCAGATGCTAATTATACTTTCCTCGATTCATATACAAATGAAATTTTGGGTTCAATCAACAAAGGTGAAACCAAGAACATCGAGATTGAAGGAACGGTTTCCAATTCTATTAAAGTATTGAAATCAGAGATTATTACAGGCGGATTAAGTGTAACCAACTATCCAAATCCGGTTGTTATCAGTTCGACAATTAACTATTCGGTTCCATCAGACGGTTTCGTAAGTTTGAAACTTTACGATGCAATTGGAAATGTAATTGCTTTGTTCGAAGGCAACAGGACTGCCGGTGCTTACAGTGAGAATCTTGATGCTTCAAAGCTTGCTTCAGGCAGTTATTTGTGCAAGTTAACTTCAGGTTCAAATACTTCGACTGTCATGATTACAGTTGTTAAGTAAATTTTTTCCTGAAAAGGAATAGATATCGAATGGGCAACATGATGCACTTATGTTGCCCATTTGTTTATTAAGACTAACGTCAATTGATAGTTGAGGGGATTTGATAAATCGGAATATAATGTGATTTTTTCTTAGAAATCATATTGTTAGTTTAAAATAATTTGAGATTTTTTATTGAAGAGTTATAAACAAAGTAGGGATGGGAAGTTTATGAAAAAAATATTACTTTTATCTTTAATGATTATAGGTTTTTGCAGTCCGCTTTTTGCTGTGGATTCACTCTCAATCAAGTTGAGCTTTATTGATGATTATGGTGTAAGTTCCAAAGATTTATTATTCGGAATTCACAAAGATGCTACAAATAATGTTGATACTGCATTGGGTGAGAGGATGTTACCTGAAATGCCACCCCCAGGTGATATATATGTGATATTTTTTATAACAGATTCATCGGATATGAAAAGGTATCAATCTTATGTAGATTTTCGGCCTATACCTGAAGAAACTCAATTCCTAAAATATTATAGATTTAAGGTTGAAAATTTATCTACATCCTATACAATTTCCTGGTCTAAAATTGGGAATTATATTGATTCCGCATTTGTAAGAGATATTGTGAATGGAAGTTATGTCAATGTTGATATGAAAGCACAGGAGAGCTTTTATGTTGAAAACTTTGGTATGGACCAATTTAATATAGTAGTCTATTATAATAAAAATTATGTTGATGTAAATGAAAATTCCAACAATAACGTTAAGGAAAATGTAGCTTTGTATCCAAATCCGGTGAGTTCTGAATTGAAATTTTTTTGCGATGGTGAACATAAGAAATATAAGCTGCTCAATTCAGCAGGTATTGAAATATTAGGGGCTGAAACCAAGGTACAGAACTCAATTGATATGACATCTTATTCACCCGGATTGTATTTTCTTTATGTTGAGGATGATAATGGGCTAATTACAGTTAAAAAATTTATAAAATATTAATAATTCAGGAAATAAATAATGAATGATAAAGACTTGAAAAAGTCAAATAATAGTAATAATGTAAAACCGCAAACCAAGAGTAATCCTTTAAGACAAAAGAAGGTTTACCAGCAAAAACCTCAGGGCAGGAATATTTTTTTATCGGTAGTAATTCCTTTATATAATGAGGAGGATTCTTTACCGGAGTTAATATTACAGCTTGAAAGTGAAATGAAGAATATTCCTCAGGCGAGGAACAGCTATGAAGTTATATTTGTTGATGATGGCTCAAAGGATAAATCCTTTGAAGTAATAAAATCTATTAAAAGCAGAAATCAAAATGTCAGAGCAATAAGATTTAGGAGGAATTACGGAAAATCAGCTGCTTTAGCTGTAGGATTTGAAAAAGCGAGAGGTCATTTTGTTGCTACAATGGATGCCGATTTACAGGATGACCCTGCTGAATTTGGGAAAATGCTTGAAAAAATCAACGAAGGTTACGATTTGGTTAGTGGCTGGAAGAAAAAACGCCACGACCCGATTACCAAGACAATACCATCAAAATTATTCAATTTTGTTACTTCTTGTGTCAGCGGGCTTAAGTTGCATGATTTTAATTGCGGAATAAAGCTTTATAGGAGAGACGTAGTGAAGTATTTGCAGGTCTATGGTGAAATGCACAGGTATTTACCTGCTTTAGCTAAATGGGGAGGTTTTAAGGTTACCGAAATACCGGTTCAACATCAACCAAGAAGATACGGTAAATCAAAGTTTGGATATTCAAGATTTATAAAGGGTTTTCTCGATTTGTTGACTGTTTGGTTTACTAACAGATATTTGAAAAGACCTTTACATTTCTTTGGTACACTTGGTACTTTGATAGGATTATCAGGATTTGGAATTAATCTTTATTTGACTATCGAGTGGTTTTTGGGAAATACTTATTTGACGAACAGGCCCCTGGCGTTGTTCGGAGTTGCTTTGATAATTGTTGGAGTTCAATTAATCTCTATGGGTCTGTTAGGTGAGATGATTGCTAAAAATACACTCGAACAGCAAAACTATAATATTAAAGAAAGAATTTAATAAAGGGAAGACTATGCAGTTTTTGAAAATCTTTCGTGGTTTATTGGTGATTTTGATAATAGCAATATTATTAAGTATCAATTTACCGGCTCAATTATCCGGATTTAAAGTTTCCGCAGGGCTTTCGACAATAGAGATACTCGGCAACAATATTGCCCGATATCCTTTAATATGGGATACGCCTAAAGGAAAAATATATGGCGGAAGCTTTGACCAATCACAAAATGGATTTAGGTTGGAATCAATTTTTGCATTGGACACTAACGAGATTTTCGAAATACCTGTTGGTGTGGAATATAATTTTTATAGTGGTAGAGAAAAACTACCTTTATCCGATTCGTCGGATATTAAATTCAAACATGATGTTGGTGTGGCTACTTTTACTTTAGGAATGTTTTATAACTTTTATGAAATTCGTCCATTCCAACTGCGTGCAAGGTTTTATTCAGGGATTGATACAAGGACTTCATTTGTTTTTCAAGGCAGGTATGAGTCTTCGATTAATTACAGCATTGATAAACCTGATGTTATTGCATACAATACAAAGGAGTTTGCAGTCAGGTTTGGGGCTGCGCTAATGTTGGGAATGACCGGCGACATAAACGAAGATGTTTCAGTAGATTTTCGGGGTGGCTTGGGTATTTTGAATCTTCTTGGTCAGGATGATGAAAGAGGTGAATTATTAACTCCAAGAAAAAAGACAGGAGATTACGAAGAAGCTGGAGAAAGCATTATTTATAATTTCCATTTTTCTATGTTAATTCAATTTAGAATTTAGTTAGATGAGCCAAGCTAAGTATTTTAGGGATTGCAAATATTTTAGAGGTGATATTCCCTGCCGCCAGCACAAGGAAGAAGGAGTTCACTGTGAGAATTGCAAATACTACGAACCGAAGAAAGATATTATTCTAATCATTAAATTAGGTGCAGTTGGGGATGTTATCCGGACTACACCTTTACTGTATAAAATTTGGGAGGAACATCCAGATTCTTTGGTATGGTGGCTAACTTATACTCCTGATGTTTTACCGGAAAGCATAGACAAAGTATTTCCCTTTGATTTGGAATCAATTCTAACTTTACGTGCTACCGATTTTAAATTGCTTATTAATTTGGACAAGGATTTGCAGGCATGTGCTTTGGCAAAGCAAATATCTTCAAAAGAAAAATTTGGGTTTATACTTAAAGCCGGCAAACCTGCACCGGTTGATGAGAAAGCCGAATGGAAGTTTCTATCGGGTTTGTTTGACGACGTCAATCAGGCAAACACAAAATCTTATCTTCACGAGATGTTCGAGATTTGCGGATGGGAATTTAATGGTGAAGAATATATTTTGGATTGCAACGATTCAATCAAGTGGGAAATTTCTAACGAAGGTAAAAAGATAATTGGCTTGAATACGGGTTGCGGCGGCAGATGGGTTTCACGGCTTTGGGCAGAGGAAAACTGGGAAAAGCTGATTTTGCTTTTGAAACAGGCGGGATATTTCCCTATGCTTTTAGGCGGAGAACAAGAGGACGAAAAAAACATAAGATTAGCCGGTAAAACCAGTGCATTTTATCCCGGACATTTTTCTTTCGACAATTTCATTTCCTTGATGAACCAATGTGATGTTGTCGTGTCTGCTGTTACAATGGCTATGCACATTGCAATTGGTTTGAAAAAACCTTTAGTGCTTATGAATAATATCTTTAACAGACATGAATTTGAACTTTACGGCAGGGGAGAAATCGTTGAACCGGATAAACCCTGCCAATGCTTTTTTAGTCCGAATTGCAAGAATACTGAATATTTCTGTATGGAGCATTTAAGTGCCGAAAAGATTTTTAAAGCGGTAGTGAATTTAGTGAAAAGTGAAAAGTGAAAAATTGATATTATCAAATTTTCACTTTTTCTTTCAATAATAATGAATTTTAGGCAACTTTCAACCGCCCTTTAACTTGTCACTTTCCTTTCTTAACAAATTTATTTGTTACATCAAATTTATCATTATATATTCTGATAAAATAAGTTCCGCTTGCATATCCGGCAACATTTATCCTTTTTGAAAATTTCTCATCAACTGTTACGTGTTCTTTCTGTAATAATTCTCCTTTGTAATTGTAAAGTTCCATAACAGCATCACCACTGTAATAATCAAGTGAAATATTTACGAAATCCTCTGCAGGATTTGGGTAAATTGTCATTAGGTTTTCATAACCGGGTTCTTGTACATATAAAATACCGCCTAAATCAAATGAATAATAGATTCCGTATCCGAAGTCAGAGTTGAATGATTTAAGTAATTGCTCATTTTTATCATATATTCTAATATACCCTTGACCTTGTCCGGCATAAGCCCAATATGATAATCCGGTATTTCTCATTGACAAAAATTCGAGCATGTAACAAGCGCTTGGTAATATAATTTCATCTTTATATAATGTATTTGAATTTAATCCTGCTCTGTTGAAAACAACATTGCCTTGGACATCCCTAATATTGTATTCATAGTACTGTGGCTCGTTGTTTGTCCTGTACCATATTACCATTTCTTTGTACATATCAGGCATATCAAATTGGGTTGTATATGAATCATTAACAGTATATTTATCCGCAGTTCCATTCGGTTCGCTTACTGAAACAGTAAATTCATGCATGTCATCCCCGATAAGATAAGCATTGTTTTCAACAGGAATCATCAAAGTATCAAAAGTATTTGGTTGTATATTTCCTGCCCAGTTGTAGTTTTGAGCAACACCACCGGAAACAGAGTAATTCAATGTTAAGGACGTCAATGGATTTTTTCCGTTATTTCTAATAATTATGGAAGGAGGATAACAGGTCGTGATAAATCTTGAATAGTAAGGTTCATTGCTCGGTGACATTACTCTATAAACTTCTGCATCAACATCGTGATTGAAGTCAGAATATTCGAAAAGTTCCATATTAGCGATATAATTTCCGTTACCCATCCCCTGATTATTCGCCGGGACATCAGTTATATCATAATCTATTGTAACAGAATTAACACTGACATAATCGGTAATTTCATAATCGTAATCATAGACCATATCCCCCGGACACCATCCTTCTCTTTGACCGGGCCAAGTCCCGCCTTGAGGATAAATCGCATTCAAACCGCATTGTGTATATCTCCATATTTTCCATTCTGCAATCTGTTCACTGTTAACAAATAAATAGTGAGCATTATCTTTCCATTCGCAACAATGAGGATATTCTCCATCGTTACTGTTATGTCCATGTCCTGTTAATCTTGCCCGTACTTTGAATTGTTTTGCTTCAGGTGATAATTGTATTGATTTTGCAGGGAAACTAATATCGCTGTCCAAATTCTTATAAGAGAAAGAACCCATAGGTCCCCAAATCCGATTAATTTTTAAAACATCCCTTGGTGGAGTTCCCTTAATAAAATCGAATCTTACGTCAATTAATTCCTGCTGGTTTCCTGCTTCAAAGTCAACATCCCCTGTTAGTAATGGTCTGTAATCGGTAACATCATAAATCCATGTGAAACCATCTTGTCCCAAATCAAGCCCTTTGCCGTAAGGAGTAATATATCTTCCGATTTCATAAGGTTCGGTTTTTTCGTAAGGATTGCCGTAATATGAAATCGTGTCTTGAATTAATGTATCTGTTGCAGTATAAATCACTGAATCAATTTTATTACCCGCAACATCATAAGTATAAAAAGTGCCGGGTTCCCATACGTATTGCATGTTTGAAATAACCGCTTTCTTGTTATCCAATTCATAAGTTACTATTGACATTGGAGAATTTTCAATTTCATATTGTAAAGTATCATCTGTAATACTATATTCATATTGACCGTCAACTAAAAATAGTTGTGGGCTTTTACTGAGGTTTGTTTGATTTTTATTGAAATCAGCAATAGGAAATGTTCTTTGAATAGGAGCACCAATCATAGTACCATCGTAACCATTACCAGATTCATCCTTTAAAATATTATTTTCGACTTTGTCCATAGTGTAATAAGCAGCAATGCTGTTGTAATTAGGATGGCTTTCATCAATAGTCTTGTTCATCCAATCAAAAATTGTATTTCTGTCTAAAGCATCAGTCCATATACGGAATTCATCGATGTCGCAATCCATAGTACTGCTTTCTGAAACAAGTTTCAGGAATTTATCTGCATCCGGAAAAGCATCGGGAAACCTGCCCCTGATATTTCCCTGTACTTCTGACCCATTGATATAAAATTTTATCCTGCCATCATATTGCTCTTTTGTTGCATCATAAACGAATGCAAAATGTTTCCATGCACCCGAGTAATCAACATTGCCGGCTACCATAATCCCATATCCGGAACTATCTCCCGAATACCAATAATATCTTTGAGGTTGTTGGTATTCTTCAGCTGTTTTGAATTGTAAAGCATCGTCAATTTTGAAAAAGAATCCGTGATTACGCCACGAATCGAGTTTAAGCCACATTTCAACCGTATATTTTTTTGCTCCTTTTAGTTTGTCAATAATCCCGCAGTTGACGTGGTCATGTCTTCCGTCGAATTCGAGAAAAGAATCTTTAGTATCCGATATAACAATATCAGAATAATTTCCGGCAGCAAGAGAAATGCTTTCTCCATTTTCTATTGAATCATAACTTATTTGAAGAACAAATCCTTGCAAAGTGCCAATTTTAAAATCATCAGAAAAGTTAATAAAATTATCCCCGGCTTGGACAAAACTAATATCACCATCGTAAAGAGATGTAAATGTTCCTATCTCAAATTCACTAAGTGTCTTTTTGCCCGAAAATTTATATTTAAGTGTGAAATTTTTTAAAGTTACCCCGGTTGTGTTAACTATAATTTTCAATCTTTTAAATGTTTTACTTAAAAGATTTTTATCTTTTAAATAGTCTTTTGAAAATAAAATCTGGATTTTAGTTGGTTTATTTTCGAAAATAATCTCTTCAGTACCGTCAAGCAATTCATGTGCTGATTCGGATAATACATTATCAATTATTTTTTTTGTACTAACTTTGCTGTATGTATTTTTTGTGGGGGTAGTAATATATTTAAGTGTATCCGGAAAACCGCTTCCCCAATTATATTTCGGGACTTTGTACAAAGACGAATCCATAACACCGGTATGTTTATGAACCATTAAATGAGCTAAATAATCCCACTCTCCACAATCAAAAATATCGTGAGCTGTTTGCCTGTCGCACTTAAGAGTTACGTACATCAGTATTTTTCTGAAATTCTCTGATTCATCGGGGAATTTCCAAATGTAGCGGCGGTTGTTTATGTCACTGAATTTCAAGGTTTGAATAGAAACAGTATCCTGAGGATAAATGCTGCTTGAACATATCAATAAACAGAGTACGATAAAAAATATTCTTTTGGAGTATTGTTTATAATTCATTTTCATATCCCAATTTTTAAAAATAATAAAATACTAAAAAAATTTAAATTAATAGAGTAATATTATCTATCGGGCAGGAAAAAGTTAATAGATTTGTAAAAGAGTGTGCATAAGAAATATTTAATGAAAAAACAAGATACGGAAATTATTAGGTTGTTTTGTAATGAAACTTTATTATATTTGTGTTATGAACAATAAGGAGGTTTTATGCTAACAGCAACAAAAATTGAAGAGATAATGACCAAAAATGTCTTCAGTATTGGTCTCGATGATACTGTACACAATGCTGACGAACTGATGAGAAATGAAAAACTCAGATTCTTGCCTGTACTGGACGGAAGAAAACTTGTCGGATTAATAACAGAAAGAACGATTATGGAATTTACGTTGCGTAAACTCTATGATTTCGACGATGAGTACGGTGAGGAAGGTCATAACAAAATCACAGATTTCCGGACAATTATGGAAAAAAATGTGATAATTGTTTATCCGGAAGACAGTGTTAGAAAAGCTGTCGAAAAAATGGCAAAGAAAAGGGTTGATTGTTTGCCGGTTGTTGACTGGAAGAACAATCTTGTGGGTATAGTAACTTCAACTGATATTTATTTATATATTTTGAATAAGATTTTTTAAAAAGATAAATCTTTTTAATGGAAAATTGAGAATGGAGAATGGAGAATTTAATGAAGAAAGAGAACATTATTAAAACAAAAACTTATAATTTTTCCTTAAGAATTATTAAATTATTTCAATATCTGGTGAAAAAGAACGAATATATTCTTTCAAAGCAGATTTTGAGAAGTGGTACGTCAATAGGAGCTATGGTCGAGGAAGCTGAACAAACTGAATCAAAAGCAGATTTTATACATAAAATGAGTATTGCAAATAAAGAAGCGAATGAAGCGCATTACTGGATAAGGTTATTGAGAGATTCAAATTATATAAAAGATAAAGATGCCGAATCTATTCTCAATGACTGCGACGAAATAAAAAAAGATTATTGCATCAATAATAAAAACAGCTAAAGAAAATTCGAAATGAAAATGTTAACAAAAATTAAATCGGAGAATGTTACGCAATCATTTTCCATTTTCCATTCTCAATTCTCAATTAATCGCGACCCGCTCTGGGAGAAGTATTACGGGTGGTCGCCATTTATTTAATTAAAGTTTATTAAATAAAATACTCATACAAGCGTTAATTAATTAAATATATATATGAGGATAAAATGAAATTAAAAGTTATAATACATAATGCGGAAGAAGGTGGTTTTTGGGCTGAAGTTCCATCTATTCCCGGGTGTGTAACACAAGCAGAAAGCTATGATGAACTTATACCTAATATTTATGAAGCTGTTGAGGGATGTTTATCGGTAAACTTTAATCAATCAAAATAGTTCTTGTTAACAATGAAAGTGAGTTGTAGTCAAGCCAATTTTGGTGTCTGCAAATACGAAGACTTCTCCGGTCGCTTTACTTCGCCTGACTCGCTCTGGGAGAATTATTACGGGTGGTCACCGTATCATTATTGCAGGAATAATCTGTTGAATTGTATTTTACCGAATGTCAAGTAAGTTTAATAATCCATCCCATAATTTTAACTCCAACCCTTTTTTACAAGTTATGGATATTAAAAAATTTTCGTAATTTGTAATTCATAATTTGTAATTCGTAATTAGAAAAAGGCAAGGTTTATGTATTCATTGATTTGTTCGGCTTCGACGCTTGGTATTAGTGCGTTTATTGTTGAGATAGAAACTCATATTGAAAAAGCTGTACCGAATTATTTCATGGTTGGTCTGCCGGATTCAGCAGTCAAAGAATCCAAAGAAAGAGTGATGGCGGCAATCAAAAATTCGAATCTAAATTATCCCTCGAAGCGAATAATCATCAATCTTGCACCGGCGGATGTCCGGAAAGAAGGCAGTGCTTTCGACCTGCCTATTGCTCTTGGTATTCTGGCAGCAGAAGGGGATATTAATCCAGATTCGCTAAACAAAATTCTCGCTTTGGGAGAACTATCTCTCGAAGGAAGTTTGCGGAATATTCACGGTGCTTTATCTATTGCCATAGAAGCAAGGGACAAAGGATTCAATAAGATAATTCTGCCAAAACAAAATGCAGAAGAAGCGGCATTGGTTGAAGATATTGAAGTAATCGCAGTGGAAACATTGACCGATGCTGTAAATTATTTGAACGGAACACTCGAAATTGCCCCTACGGTTGTTGATTTAAACAGATTATTTGAAGAAAGCCAGAGTAATTACCAGTTCAATATGTCTGATGTAAGGGGACAGGAAAATGTTAAGCGTGCTTTGGAAGTAGCCGCCGCAGGTGGACACAACATGTTAATGCTCGGACCTCCCGGTTCCGGTAAGACAATGCTTGCAAAAAGAATTCCTTCCATTCTTCCACCTTTGTCAGTTGCGGAATCGCTCGAAACAACCAAGATACATTCTGTTGCAGGAATGCTTCCACCCAACGATGCGTTACTAACGGTCAGACCTTTCCGTTCACCTCATCACACAATCTCCGATGCGGCACTTGTCGGTGGTGGTATGGCAAAGATTCGCCCCGGAGAAATTTCGCTGGCTCATCATGGTGTTTTATTTTTAGATGAACTTCCTGAATTTGCAAGGAATGTTCTGGAAGTATTGAGGCAACCATTAGAAGAAAAGACAATAACGATTTCAAGAACAAGAGTGATAGTCGAGTATCCCGCTAACTTCATGCTTGTATGCTCTATGAATCCCTGTCCATGCGGTAATTTCGGCAACCCTAAAAAGAATTGTACATGCTCACCTCCGCTAATACAGAAGTATCTTAGCAAAATCTCAGGTCCGCTTCTCGACAGGATTGACATTCAGGTAGAAGTTCCTTCGATACCATATCAGGAATTAAGCTCTGAGCGAACAGGAGAGACTTCTGAAATTGTCCGTCAGCGTGTTTTGGAAGCAAGGAAAATACAAGCCGATAGATACCAAAAAAGCAAGAAAGTATTCAAGAATGCAGATATGGGTTCAAAAGATATTCGCAAGTATTGCATTTTGGATTCTGCATCAAAGGCATTATTAGAAATGGCAATGAACAAGCTTGGACTTTCTGCTCGTGCCTACGACAGAATACAAAAAGTGGCAAGAACAATAGCCGACCTTTCCGGAACTGAAGAAATTAGATCTGAGCACATCAGCGAAGCGATACAGTACAGAAGTCTGGACAGGCAGTATTGGAAGACATAGTTTAATGGAAAATTGATGATGGAAAATGGATTATGGAAAATAAAGAAATTGTAATAAAAGAAGAAAATTTGATAAATCAGATTTATTTTATTCGTAATGAAAAAGTAATACTTGATTATGATTTGGCATCGCTGTATGAAATTAACACTAAAGTATTGAAACAAGCTGTTAAAAGAAATATGAAACGATTTCCAACAGACTTCATGTTTGAGTTATCTAAAACCGAATTTGATAGTTTGAGGTCACAAATTGTGACCTCAAACAGGGGTGGTTCAAGATATATGCCATTTGCTTTTACAGAGCAAGGAGTTGCAATGCTTTCAGGTGTTCTTCATAGTGATAAGGCAATTGAAGTTAATATTGCAATTATGCGTACATTTGTTCAATTAAGACAGTTCGCTTTTCTTCATAAGGAATTATTTGACAGAATGAAGAGCTTGGAATCAAATTTTGAATCATTAAAAGATTTGGTCCTAAAACTTCTGATTCAGGAAGAAAAACCAAAAAGAAGAATAGGATTTACAACAAATGGTAATTAACAATTGATATTACCTGTGAAACAATACAATACAGAAGTTTGGACAGGCAGTATTGGAAGAGTTGAGGGAAAGGGATAATACTTAATAAAATAAATAATTTAATAATTTATTGGAGGCGAGCATGTTTTCTTACAAGAATTATTTAAATTTATATCTGAAACAGATTAAATTCGTTGTTAGAAAGTTAGGACATAGTAAACTATTATTTTTTTTATGTATCTTAACTTTTCTATTTAATAATGCAACAATTGACCTTCTTTCGCAGATTCAGGTTCCTTATAGTAACAAACAATATGATTTATCGAATAGAAAGAAATGGTTTTTAACAACAAATGCTGGATTGATTAATAAGTTTTTAGGTTTTGAATCTAAACTTTTTGCACCTGAAATATTTAATTCTGTACATTTAGCTGCCGGAATAGATTTACCCTTAATTAGAATTTCAGGTAAGAATAGCCCATTATTTTATTTTAATCCCTATTGTGAAGGTTCAGAAACATGGGTTTATAAACCAGAAAAAACTTCTGAATTTATTGCTTACTTCTTCTCTTTAGGTATAATATTGTCCGAGAAGGTAACAACAGAAAAAACGCGATACATTGTTGAAGGTTCTTCTTTAGAGAGATCATATAAATATGTTGATCTTGACAATGAGTTACTAAAAAGAAAATCGATCATCATTGATTTTAGAATTCTTCCATACGGTAGAGAGTGGGAATTGTATTATTTTAAGGAAGAAGATAGAAAAGAATGCAAGTCTATTGCCATATCAACTAATGAAAAAGATTATTTTATTATACCTAAATATAGTGTTGAAAATGTCCATGATTGTAGTTGTGACATTGGAGCTTATGGAAGAAAAAAGAGTAGCTCCTATGAAATGTATAATTTAGGAATAATGTTTAATACTAAGCTCAATAGAATTGGACCTTATTTTGAGATTAATTGGATATCAAGCCCTAAAGGTTATGGGGCTTTTTCTTTTGGTTTGAATTTTGGAATTTATTATGATGGTTATATACCGGATGATGTTGATTACTATTTTTTAGCTGATGTTACGGATGCTGTTGACTATCCTAAAATTGGTATGCTAATTGGGTTAAATTTGGGATTCACATTTTGATTAATAGATGGAGAAAAATGTTTTTTGTAATATTTTTCTTTTCACAAAATTATCTTATTTTTGAGTTAATAAATTTTGATAATTGAATTATGGAAAATCTGAGGGAAAATATTATTCGGGATATCGAATCGAACAAGGGACAAATCATAAGCTTAGGTGAGTTACAATTTCTTTGAGGTCACAATTTGCGCCCTTAAAGTGAAAAACATGAGTGAAACAATAGAATGTATTTTTTTCTTTTCACAAAATTATCTTATTTTTGAGTTAATTATTTATAACGATAGAAATATGGAAAACCTAAGGGAAAATATTATAAGGAAAATTGAATCCAATAAGGGACAAATTATTAGTTATGGTGTCTCTCGTTTAGGTATTTTCGGTTCAGCCGCCCGTAATGAATCAACTGATTCGAGCGATATTGATTTTATCGTCGAGTTTGAGGAAGGTAAGAAGAACTATAAGAATTTGGCTAATCTTTACTTTTATCTAACAGAGATATTCCAGCGTAAAATAGATTTGCTCACCGAACAATCCTTGAAACCATACATGAAAGATAAAATTTTAAAGGAGGCAGTGTATGTCTCATTCAATTGACGATTTATTGCACCATATCTGGGATGAGATTGAATATTTATTAAAACATTCAGATATAGGAGAAGTCGAATATTCAGGTGATGAAACACTTCAACGGGTTTTACTCGCAGTCTTGAAATAATTGGAGAAGCAGTAAAAAAACTTCCTGCTGAATTAAAGGAATCTCATAAGGATGTAAATTGGAAAGAGGTAGCAGGAATGAGGGATGTATTGATACATGAATACTTCGGAGTTGACTATGAAATTGTCTGGTCGGTTGTGAAATACGATATTCCCGAATTAAAAGACCAATTGGAGCAAATAAAGGATTTGTAGTTAAAAGGATTTAACAAATTTCTAAAAATCATTATAACATTAAATCAACAAATTGATTTAGATAAACGTAATCATGATATAAAATCTGATGAATTTTAATTAATATTTTTATTTTTGTTACTGTTTTTTAAACTAAATTTGTTTTAAATGATACGGATAATCCCAGAGAAAATATTTTGCAAAAAATAAATTTCATCCATTTTCGTGAAAATCCTTAGTAAATAAATTTAATAGGTTAAAATAATGAATACAGTTAATTTACAAATATCTTTGCCTGAAGATATATATAACGCTTTATCCTTGAAAAATATCAAGAGTGATATTAATGAATTTGTAATTGATGCCATTAAACTTAAAATTCAGGACAGAAGCGAATCCTTCAAAGATGTTTTAAAAGAAGGATATATGTTAAATAATATGGAAGATACTCAGTTAATTGCTGATTTTGCAATGTCCGATATGGAAAATTGGGATTAATACATGAAAAGAGGTGATATTTATTGGGCTAATTTAGACCCTGTTATAGGTTCTGAAATCTCTAAAACCAGACCTGTCCTCATTATTTCAAACGATATTAACAATACTTTTTCTAATACAATTACCATATTACCTATAACTACTTCTACAAGAAAAATATATCCTTTTGAAGTTCTAATTAAAAAAAATGACTCCGGTTTAAGTTCTGATTCAAAAATTAAAGCTAACCAAATCCGAACCATAGACAAACAAAGACTTTATAAAAAAATATCCAAGTTAACCTCAAAAAAAATTATTGAAGTTGAAGAAGCTATTATAATTCATTTAGGGATTAATTTATAACATAAAGTTTATGAATTAATAAACTATTTTCACTTTTTTTCACTTTTTTTGAAACTTTTTTGCCGTTTCTGTGTTATTACAGTATAGAGGGTTACAATTTGTAATAATTGGGTTCAATTATGGAAGAGGCAAAAAAATATGATTCGGAGGGAATAAGTCTTCCAATGGCTGTTTTTTTAGCAATGGTCTTTATGGTAATAGTATCACTATTGATTGCTTTTTTGATTTGATTGCTAATGAAATATTTCCGAGTGTAAATTGTCAGTTGACATAACTGATAGAAGTATAAATATTGTTTCAGCGAATTCATATTAATCCTATCCTTTCTATTCCAAATACTGATTTAATCAACGTGCTTCTCAATGTTAATTCCAAATTTTATCGTAAATTTGTTTTTGTCTAAAATGGCAAATATTAAGTTAACGAAATAATAAAATTAGAATTACAGGAGGAAATTGTGAAGTCGATTGAAAATTATTCGCTTGATACAAAATGTGTTCATGCAGGAACTAAAGAAGATGATTATGGCTCGGTTGTAACACCAATTTATCAGACATCAACATTTAAATTTAAAAACGTTGACCACGGAGCTAATCTTTTTAAAGGCACCGAAGACGGTTATATTTACACCAGAATGAGAAATCCGACTGTTGAAGCTTGTGAAGATGCTGTTGCAGTTTTGGAAGGTGGAGCCAAAGCATTGGGTTGCGGTAGTGGAATGGCGGCATCTCATTTGTTGTTTACTGCATTACTAAAATCAGGCGACCATGTGATTTGCAGTGAATCTGTTTATGGTCCGACAACTACTTTGCTTACGACAATTCATTCAAGATATAATATTGAAGCATCATTTGTAGATACCTCGAATATCGAAGCTGTAAAAAATGCCATTAAACAGAATACTAAACTAATTTTTGTTGAAACACCGGGGAATCCCACACTTGTGATATCCGATTTGGAGGAAATTGCAAAAATTGCTCACTCAACAGGAGCAAAATTAGCTGTTGACAATACTTTTATGAGTCCGGTTTTGCAACAACCATTCAAATTTGGAACAGATTATGTTATACACAGTATGACAAAATTTTTGAATGGGCACGCCGATGTGGTAGCAGGTATGGTCGTTTTGAAAGACATCGAAGAATTTCCGGTTTTCCGCAAAACGCTAAATCATCTTGGTGGAGTTATTGACCCTTTCAATTCTTTTTTGGTTCATCGAGGAATTAAAACATTGAAACTTCGTATTCAAAGGCAAAGCGAAAATGCCATGAAAATTGCAGATTTTCTTGAAAAACACCCTAAAGTTGAATGGGTAAGGTATCCCGGATTGAAAAGCCATCCACAATATGATATTGGTAAAAAGCAAATGATGGGTAATGGGGCTATGATTTCATTTGAATTAAAAGGTGGTCTTGAAGCAGGTAAGATTCTTATGAATAACGTACATATTTGGCAATTAGCCGTCAGCTTGGGTGGTGTGGAATCTTTGATTCAACATCCTGCTTCCATGACGCATGCCATTATGCCCAAAGAAGCAAGAGAGAAAGCAATGATTACCGATGGTCTTGTAAGACTTTCCGTAGGTATCGAAAATGTTGATGAGTTGATTGACGGGCTTGAAGGCGGACTACAGAAAATTTAAAGTTTGACTTATATAAGTTCTCTGCGTAGCTCTGTGAATTCTCTGTGTAGCTCTGTGTAATTGATGAAATAATGAAGGAATAGGGGGAAGAGAATTATAAAATATTTATAAATATCTGACAATGCGAATTATTCATATAAACATATATTTATTATTGATTATCATGTTGTCTTTCTGTGCTTCACAAAAAGCGACACAAGAAAAGCATGATAATATAATCGTCGGCGAGGTATCTTGGGAATACTGGAAAGCTAATGCCGGCTGGGCTTTGTATGAAGCTCCCGATTATGAACCTGAGCAGAAAGCTCTTGACAAATTGAAAGAACTGCTTAAGGGAAAGGATTATAAATTTATTGTTTTTGCTACAACTTATTGTGATGAATGTGAAGAAAACCTTCCAAAATTATTTATGCTTTTTGAACTTGCCCAAATTCCCGATAACCGGATTCGATTGTTCGGCTTGGACGAAAGCGGAAGTGAACCAAGCGGCGAATATAAAAAGTATAACATACGTACAACTCCTGAAGTCTATCTATCTGTTGATTCCATAATAATCGGCCAGGCGGGTTATCCTTACCGTTGGCTTCAAAATTTCATCGAGATTTTGGAAGGGTATGGGAAATAGGAAGAATGTAGAATGTACAATGTAGAATGCACAATGCAGAATGTAGAATGACAGAAGGACGGAAGACGGCAGACAGCAGACGGGAAGACAATAGAACAAAAGAACAAAAGAACAATAGAACAAAAGAACAAAAGAACTAAAATACTAAAAAAAGAAGTGAATAAACCGCTTCAGGATTCTTCACTTCTTGTTTTTTCTACCGGTCAAAAGAAACTCTTGAAATCAATTTTCAAAATTCTTATTTGTCATTAGCAGTAAAAAAGACGAAGCAATCCATTCGACTTTATATGACAATATTACTTTTTTATCACCTGCAAATCACAAAACTCCTCGTAATAATATTTCCGGAATTTTTAATTTGAATAATATAAATCCCATTATTCAATTCAGATGTATCTATCGTCAACTTATCTGTTATCCAATCTCCGCTTTCCGATAACTTGCAATGTCTTTCATTTCCTAAAACATCAAATATCCTGATTCCACCTATAATCCTGTTTGTTCTTAAAGTAATATAATCAGAAGCAGGATTAGGAGCAATTAATAAACCATCTGGAAAGCCATCATCATCAATTCCTGTGCCTCCGGTTTCAGCAGTCAGATATGAAGCAGAAATCGAATTTAAACAGGTATCAACAACTATGATGGAATCCGCAAACTGTCCCAAATCTGAAGCAGAAAATCGAATAATAAGCATCAGAGAATCTAAGCTAGCAATAGTTACTGGAAAAGTCAACTGATTATAATTTTCATCGAGAATGGAAAACGTACTTATATTGTTTTTCAAACTTATATCCGTTATTACAGGTTCAGACATATCGGAATTATTTCTCAGAACAATTTGCCTTTCATATAGCATATCAGTTTGGCATATTCCAAAATCAATAAGTTCCGGTGAAAAAGATAAATTCGGGGCATAATAATTGACATGAATCGTTGTGTCATTCCCGGCACAGTCATGAAATGTAACCCAAGCTGAAGCATCTTTCGTACAATCTTCTGTAATCAACGACCATGAAGCGGCTGAATCTACGCAAAGATTAAAACTGCTAATGTCCATCCTGTAATTATCTATCATTGTTACTATTGTTGAAAGATTCGACCTGTTTGAATCCTGCGGCATATCCCACAAATTAATCTTCCCTTCTAAATTTACGTTTCCACAACAATCCATTTTCCAAACCGGTACAGGCGGCAATGTGTCTTTACTCAAGTCAATTTTATTCTCCGCTCCCGGGGTAGGTATATCCATTAGTCTAAAATCCCCGTAGCCATTAGGATATCTCCCGAATGAAATATCTTCGGTTTGTGCAGTGTAGTTTATACAATCAATCAGATTTGTATCTGCATCGTAAAGCCCGATATACTCTCCGTTTTTACTTAATTTGAAATTAGTATGCAACTCTCCCTGCTCTTCATCTTCATCCGCCCAAAGTATCATATATCCACGTTGATTTATTGTAACCTGAGGAAATTTCCACTTGGTCTTTTTATTAATGTCATCAGTTAAAAACCAGCCATTTAGCGACTTAATAACACCGCCATTATTTCTAAGCTCAATCCAATCGGCATATCCGCCATTCTCATCTGCAATAGTTGATGTATTTGCCGCCATAAATTCATTAATTACAATTGAGTGACCGATTTGATTAATTATTATCTCTTTAGATAAAAACTCAAACTCAGCTCTTTCCGGCACAAATTTCATCACATCAGCAGTATTTGTTGCAGTGGCATAAAAATCAATTTGGTTTTCTTTACAATATTCGGAAATTGCAACAGAAACTCCATAAATCTTGTCACCTGCCTTTGAATCGTTGTGATTGCCGTCATCAAACATTTCAACTTTCTGGAAATTGCCCTTTCCTAAACGATAGTGTAAATTGACCTTTTTTGTATTTGTACTTGTCATTTCCACATTGAAAACTGCATCATTTCCGGCAAATAAACTATCACTAATACATTTCACTGATTTTATTTTTGGAGATGTCTTTTGAAAATCGGGTTGTTTGAGTAAATAAGATCTTCTGTTATTTACGAAATTTAATATTCCTAAAACAGTTCTGCCCTGTGCCGAAACATCTTCGGTTATGTTTTTATTAAAGTCCGAATAGCTGTAAAGTTTTTTAGGGTCTTTTTGGACGTAGCTGTCAATTACCGGCTTGATTTCTCCAATAATTTCACCGATTGAATCCTGATTAAAATATTCATTAAATAAGGTTCTGTAATGAGCAAGGAATATTTGTTTATAATTATTATTAGCCATCATATTCTTTAAAAGAGGATTACGATTAGGAGATTTCAAATCAATTATCGGAAACTCTTCTTTCTTAAATGGTAAATCCGGAGGAAATGTACCAAAAGATTCATTTAGGTCCCATGGCAAAAAATCATAAAGTGAAGAAGATGGATTATTATATAAGTAATAATTATGAGAAGAGAAAATATAACTATCCAAATTCACAAATATATTTGATAAAGCAAAATACCACAAAGCACGGTCAGTATTCAGAACTTCCGGTAGATCCTGTTCCAAATTAGCCGAGTTATTTATTGCATTAATTAAAGTAACCAAATCACTCCAATCATCTTCTGCTTCATTTGTTTTCTTTTCATAATCGCCTTTGTAGAGCGAAGCATCAGAACCTTTCCATGTCAGCTCTCCGCGCGGGTCTCCTTTATATAAATTACCGGATTTATAATCATACCACTCTCCGAGAAAATCTTTATTAATTTGCTGAACATTAGAGTACAAGCCATATTCTTCGCCATTTATATAAAGATAAACAAATCCTGTTTTCAGAGCGGGTAAATACTTGCTGTAAATTCTATGAACAATATTTTCCCGCATAAATGTCGGGTCAACAAAGCCATTATTCAGATTCAAAGTTTTATAATCCAACAAGCGTTGTTCTTCTCTGAAAGCATCAATCGAGATATTGAAGGATTTCTTATCATTCGGAATATTATAAGATGAATTGCCTTTGTAGCGGACTCCGACACTATCGAGGACAAGAGTATCATTAAGTATTAACTGAGCAGGTAAATCAATTTCATCTAAACGATTTTGCTCCAATAATTGTTTGTAATTACTATTATAGAACTGAAGTTCCATTTTCATAACTTTATCTGAAAGATACAATTCTTGCGATTGAACTTTTAATGAAATTAACACTAAAAATATGACGATTAAATATTTCATAATGAGTAACTCATATTTGTTTTACCTGATATAATATCTGACAAACAAATATAAGGAAAAGTTTAAACAGTTCATAAAGTTTATAAAGTAGAAAGTTTGTAAAGTATAAATTATTTTTTCATATAATTAAAGATGTCATTCCTGCGAAAGCAGGAATCTGGATGTTTTATTTTGCTATTACTCCCAGTTCTGTCAGATGTAACATCTGACAGCAAAAAGCGAGAAGGAAATTGTCTGAACTGGGATTTTTAGGAATACAGGATTTGTTTTATCATAAAAATCCCACAAATCCCAGTTCCGACAAAAAATCATTCCAATCATATAAATCAGATTAATCAATGGTTCAGACAGTGGCTTTCGTTTCGCTGTTTCACGGTTTTCCGTCTACCGTCTGCTGTTGACTGCCGACTAACTACTAATGACTAATGACTGTCGACAGTCGACTGTAGACTTAAAACAAATATTTATAAATAAAATATAATCCTATTAGAATAAACAACACTCCTGTGATTCTTTGAGCCCACCACTCAAATTTTTGAAGCGAATTGTAAATCTTACCGACATAATTAGCACTGAAACTTATAACGACAGCAAAAATCAAAACAGGCAAAGCAGTTCCAATACCATAAAAGAAAGGCAATAGAACAGCAGAATTGAATTTAATTGAAAGCGGAAGTAAACTACCAAAGAATATTCCTGCAGATACCGGACAAAATGATAAAGCAAAAATAAATCCGAGAAGCAACCCACCCCAGAAACCTGATTTTTCGGCTTTCACTCCGATTTTTTCAGAAAGTTTTCCTCCGATGTTGAAATTAAATTTGATAATATTGATTAATATCAGACCAACAATTATTAGCAATGGACCTAATATAATATTAATATATTTTTGAAGGAAGCGTGCTACTTCTGGAACAGAAATAATACTATAAATAATTGCCATTGAAAGAAGTGTATAAGCAAGCATTCTCCCAAAAGTATAAAGAAGACCTGTCAATAAAATCGCAGGCACACTGCCTACTTTCTTGCTGACAAAAGAAATTGCCGCTATATTTGTTGCCAAAGGACATGGACTAATTGAGGTTAAAATCCCTAACCACAATGCCACTAAAATACCTGATGTGATAAATTCCATTATTTTTTCTTGAGGTATTGTCTGACCTCATTTTTTACATAAGAGAAGAATTTGTCTCTATCGCCGACAGTTTCCCAGATTTTTGGACAATCCTTCCATTCAACTTGTTTGTCATTTGCAAACCTGACCATTACCAATGCCTGATTGTAAAGCTTATACTTATCAACGAAGCCCTTGTTTTTCTTTTTGTCAAAATTAATTATTTCCAAATAAACATCACCCGACTCCAACTCTTTTTCATAGTACTGTTCGACAGCTTCAGTCGTATATTTTTCAATAGTCAGGCATGTTTGGCACCTGTTATCGCCATGAAAATAATAAACCTTGACATAATCTTTTGGTTTATTGGCTGATGTAACTATTGAATTAATCAGTCCTGCCGCAGCAGCTATCAATATTATAACTGCAATAAAAACTCTTTTTCTCATATTGACCTTTCTGTTACTATTAATTATTATCTAATCAAATTCAAAATATCCCTCACAGGTAAAACCCTGCCTGTTGAGACTACCTGACCGTCTAAAACAAGTCCGGGAGTCATTAATATACCATAACCGATGATTCGTTGAATATCAGTTACATATTCATAATCAAAATCACCACCGGCTTCATTGATTGCCGCCTGCACATTTTCTGCAAGTTTCTTACACTTAGCACAGCCGGGACCTAAAACTTTAATTTCTCTCATTTTACAAATTTCCTAAAATATATGACCATAAATTAAACCGGTTATTGTTGACATAACAATGACTAAAATAACATAAACGCTTGTCTTTTTCCATCCAATTACACTTTTGATAACAAGCATATTTGGTAAAGATAAAGCCGGACCTGCAAGTAATAAAGCCAATGCAGGACCTTTCGACATACCGCTGCCTATTAAACCTTGCAATATAGGAATTTCCGTCAAAGTGGCAAAATACATAAATGCACCTACAATGGAAGCAAACAGGTTTGAAAACAAGGTATTATCACCAACTGACGAACTTATCCATTCGGAAGGAATGATTCCCTCATTCCCCGGTCTGCCCAAGGCAAAACCTGCCACCAAAACACCATAAAAAAGTAATGGCATAATTTGCTTCGCAAAATCCCATGATGCAGTAAACCAAGATTCTCCTTCACCCTCACTTGTTGAGGTCGCATAGGATAATCCAAGTATAGCAACAATAAAAGCAATAATCGGCTGATTATTAAAAATTATTCCAAGAATTATAACCGGAATCGAAACTATTATCAACTTCTTTTTGTCAATATCGAACCAGAATATTAAAGCCATGAGCAATCCAACTGAAAATATTCCTGTTATAAACCATTTTACCGAAAAAATTGAAGTCATAATTGTTGAAGAATTGCCGGGATTTGCCCAATTTGAGAAAACCAATATCCCAACCATCAAACCAAAGTAAACGGCATTTTTCCATAATGGGCGGGTAATTTTTTCTTCAGGCATTGCTATTTGACCGTTCGCTTTTTCAAGTTCCTCCTTGCGAAAAATGAATTGCATTAGAATACCAATAATAATGCTGAATACTATTGCACCAATTCCGCGGGCAAGACCCATTTCTATTCCCAAGACATTTGCAGTAAGAACGACAGCCATTACATTAATTGCAGGACCTGAATATAAAAATGTTGTTGCTGGTCCTAATCCTGCTCCCATTCTGTAAATTCCGGCAAACAACGGTAATACTGTGCAGGAACAAACTGCAAGAATCCCTCCTGAAACGGAAGCAACTCCATAAGCCAAAATCTTGTTTGCCTTTGCTCCTAGGTATTTCATTACGGATTGTTGGCTGATAAATACGCTTATTGCTCCCGCTATAAAAAATGCAGGGATTAAACATAGTATAACATGTTCCTGAGCGTACCATTGTGTTAAATATAATGCTTCGAAAACAGCGTTGTCAAATCGTATATTTCCAATTGGCAGGTAGAAGAAGCCCAAAAAGACAATAGCTATTACCAGCAATATTTTCCACTCGTTTTTCCAATCCATAATTAACCTTTCTTAAAATCTCGTATCCGATTTGATATTTTTTAAATCTACATCATCAGGGAGCCATCCGTTATTTGCATCCTGAAAAATATCAAACCTTGGAACATAAGGTTTTATATCGAGTAAGGGTGTGCCGTCCAACATATCAACATTTCCGACGATTAATTCATTACCTTTAACTTCTAGCAATCTCACAATAGATAAGCCAATAGGATTCGGTCTCGAAGGAGCACGTGTTGCGAATATTCCCCTTTCCTTATTATCTAGAAATGGCTTAACTTTAATTTTTTTCTGTTGAATCTGATGGAAATGATACAACAAAAATAAGTGGCTGAATAATGAAACACTATCAAATCCTTCGATGTATTCATCAAATATCGTGATTTTACCAATTGCTTCAGATGCTTTCGGTTGAATTGGCATATTTTCAAGATTAATAAAAGGAGTGTTGATAATGCCAATGTAATTAAATTCGATTTTCTTGTTTCCTGTTTCCATTATTAATATATATCTCTTTAAATCTACATTCTGTAATTGTATTAAATTAAAACTTAATTTTCCTTAGATTTTTTATTTTTTGACCGACAACTTTTTCCGCAATATCGAGAATATCGAATATTTTTATATCCGTTACTTTGTAATTTACGCGTAAACCTTCCTTCCATGAAACGATAATTCCTGCATTTTCCAAACTTTTTAAATGACGGGACAGGTTTGACTGTTCCAAACCAAGCAAGGGCATTAGCTCGCAATTGCATAAAATCTTCTTGCGTAAGGATTTTAGAATCCTGATTCTATTAGGATGGCTGATTGCAGAAAGAATTTCTGACTGCATATCTTCTTTTGTTTTTTTCATATATTTAGTTCCATTTACGACTTATTTACTACATGAGCATAAACTCATATACTAAAATAGGAAAATTTACTTAATTATCAAATATTTTTGAAGAATTTTTATTTTCCTAATACCTTTAATAATTATGGTTATTCATTATTTAATGTGGGTAAAATTGAAAAGATTGCTTCGTCATTTCATTCCTCGCAATGACCGGTTATTTAGGTTTTTGTCCGCAGGACAGCAACAACAAACATCGTCATTGCGAACAAAGTGAAGCAATCTTAAGTTATTTAGTGAATTTGAAGTTTAAACTAAAAACAACTTTTCTTATTAGAATTTATTTTTGCTGGAAACATGAACCTAGAAATACCCACTTCATTTAGCGAAGAACCATAATTTTCAATTGTTGACTGTCGACTACCGACTATCGACTATTGACTTTTTTTGTATTTTTGAATATGATGAAAATGAAAATTACAACTAATAATGAGCAGGAAACAATTGATGCAGGATACAATTTTGCAAAAGATCTTGAATTATCAGATATTGTTCTGCTATACGGTGATTTAGGGGCAGGAAAAACCGAATTTTGTAAAGGGATTTGCCGATATTTCGAAGTGAAAGGCACAGTAACGAGTCCTACTTTTACAATTATAAATCAATATAGCGGTATTAAAGATGATTGGGATTTTACAATCTATCACATTGACCTATACCGTATTAAAAATCAAAAGGAAATAGAAGAAATTGGATTAAGTGAGTTTCTTTATGATGAATATTCTATTAAGTTAGTTGAGTGGCCCGAAAAAAACAAAGCGACATATCCTGAAAATGTTTTTCGAGTTAAATTCTTATTTGTACCAAAAGATAAAAATAAAAGAAGAATTGAAATCGGAAAAAATCAGAAAGTAAAATGAAAATTTATCCTATCGGTAACAAAATTAAAATTCACTTCTTAAGGGTTTGAACCACGTTTCACCTATGCTTATGTCAATTGACAACCTGCCATAGTATTCATTAACCAAACCTGAAGAAGACATTCCCCTGTTGCCAAATGTTATTGTAGCATCTATTATCGAAGTACCAACAACCGGAATATTCATACCAAACGAAGCATATATATCGTTTATCTGATTGTCTTTGACCTGATAATACAATTGTTTGAGTCCAATACCAAAATTGTATGTAATTTTATCTGCAAAATTTGCACCTGAACTTGGATTCCCCAGCCGCGAAACACCTAAAGAGTAAACTAACATGTTTTTGTATTTTGTGTCCGGTCCCGGATTATAATTTATGCCATCTAACTGATACAGCTTTAAATCAGCTCCAATTCTAAATTTACCGAGCAAATATGAAGCTCCGGCACCATAAGCATTTGGGGATGATACTGCATTTGAATTTGTGTAGGTAGTATCTGTGTTGAAACTTGAATTATATATCTGTTCCTGGTCAAATTCAAGATTAGCGTGCTGTTCGGTAAACAAACCGACATAAAAATTTCTCAAAGGTTCGTAAAGTAAACCAAAACGAAAGCCGTATCCGTTAAACTTATTTTCAGTTTTATTTTCGACAACAAAGAAATTATCGTCATTGAAAGCTGTAGTTATGGAAGATTTGATTACCCCAAAGGTTGCGAATCCTGAAATCCCAACCGAAAGCTCATCAATTATTTCAACTGATGCACCAATATATCCTGTGGATATTCCGCCTATACCTTGATATAAAGAAGTACCGGTTACTTCCAATCCTTCGAAATTTACTTCCAAGGGAACTTCAATCAAATAATTAACATTGCTGTATGGATTTATCCCAAAACTAACAGCAAGCCCCATACCTGTATCAATGACAAATACACTTGAAAGTGTACTGATTTTCCCATTGTTCTGTAATAGAACATTGTCTTTTTCATCCTGAATAAAATGTTGATTAAATTTATATCCCGTTAAAAGCCGGGTTTTAGATAATTTTGACCAGACAGCCGGATTGAGTGAATTAATGGAGTGTTCCGTTGGAAATGCAATTGAAGTGCCTGCAAGCCCTTCGTATGCGGCTCCGGGACTAATCTCAATATCTCCTAAACCAAAAATGGAGTAGTTGGAACCACCCTGTGAAATTAAAAGTTGGGTATTAATAATGAAAATAAATATCAGCAAAGCAAGATTAGCTCTCCGTTTACATGATATAAATATTTTAATATTCTTCCTCAACTCAATCCTTTTTTTAACTTATCAAACATCTATTGACCATTAACTACTTCCCAATCCTGGAATAAATAATCTTCAAAACAGGCCTTTTCGTGCTGTCCTGTTCATTAGGTCCGTAAAAAGTTAATTTATCAAATTCCCATCTTTCATTTTGGGCCCCTTCGGGATGAAAAACCAATACTCCTTTGCCCGTTCCCCTATTCCATGTTTCAACTGCGGAAGTTATACTTGAGAAAAAGAATTTATCTCCCACTAATTCAGCATAATAAGACCTTAAGAATTCATCACCGTCGTACAAAGATGTGTCAGAAGGCAATTCCGCTAATAATGTTGAATCCATGGGATAATTACCTTTTATAACATTCTCCCGGTTTAAAGTCAACTCAAACTGCGCTGAATGAATAGATGACTTTGCCGGTATCATACTCAAATCAAAGTATAATAATCCTCTTAAAGATAATGCTCCTTGTATAATGAAATCATTTTTATCGTAGTTATCAACTTTGTAAAATGGTTTATCTATTGCCTTCTGTAGGATTAATGTATCCTGAAAACCGGCAGTGTCAAGATAAATTACAGTCATTTCCGTTGCATTCATAGTATCGTTTGTCAAACCTGAAAACTGCCGGATTACCATCGAATTTTCATCAGGTACACAAGCCAACCCCCATACTACTGATGTATCCCCATTTTTAGTGTCATACCATTGCTTTACCCAATCAAGAAACACATTTTTATCAATATCAATTTCAATATTATCCATCGAATCTTTTTGGGTTACTGAACCATTAAAAGAACCAACAGGATTCGAGTAATCAATAATATTGAATGTTTCCAAAGAATCATACGTAGTCAAATTAGACCACCATTCCGTCGCTTTATATATTTTGAAGGACAGAGCATTCGGATTGGTTGAATCACCAAATGTATATCTGTTTGTATACAGCTTGACTTTACACGAAATAATTTTATCAATAGAATAATTTACAAAAAAGTCATAATCCGAAGAAAGATTTTTGATAGGTTCAGTAAACCTAACCATCGAAAGTGCAGTGATACCATTGGCTTTTCCAATGTGAATTACACCTTTATTAATAGTATTTATATGATGTAAAAATGTCGAAGCAGCAATTATCAATTCATTAGTTGAAGTGCTTAGTGGATAGATAGTAACCGTATCCTGCAACAAAGCCGAACCCATAAATGTCGGCTCTTCATTGCATGAGTACAAAAAAAGGATTGTAACAATAACAAAAGAATACAAAATTATTCTATTAAAAAAACCTAATCTGCCAATTCTATTCATAAAAAAATATCAAATCTTTAAATTCAAACCTATTTATAATCTACCATAAACTATTAATAGACGACTATTTTGTAATTAAACTGTAAATATCATCATATTCAGCTACTCTTTTTTTCCATGAGTAATCCTGACTTATGTTGTTAACTGCGATTTTTTCCCAGTCTTCCTTACGCGAATATAGACGAATTGCACGGTTAATTGCTTTTAAAAGGTCTGCAGATTTATAATTCTTAAATATAAAACCATTACCGGTAAGTTTTTCCTCATTAATATCCGTTACGATATCTTTAAGACCACCCGTTTCACGAACGATGGGTAAAGCTCCGTAAGCCAGTGAATACAAAGCATTTAGACCACATGGCTCATGCTGGGAAGGAAGCAGGTAAATATCTGCTCCTGCTTCTATTCTATGAGCTAACTCTTCGTTGTAACCAAAGCTGACAGCAAATTTATCATTGTATTTCTTTGCTAATGATGTTAACTTTTGTTTTAATCCCGGATTGCCTTCGCCCAAAAGCACAAACTGTACATCGTCCTTCAGAAAACTTTCAGCCGCCTCGATTACCAAAGGTATTCCTTTTTGGTCGTCCAAACGGGTTATCATTGCGATTAAAGGAACATTTTCTTTTTCTTCAAGGTTGAATTTCTTCAATACAAAACTCTTGTTGGTTTCCTTAAAGTCCCAAAAATCATTTGAATATTTCTTTTTTAATAATTTATCTTTCGTAGGATTCCAATACCATGGGTCAATTCCATTCAATATCCCTTTGAAATTTTTCATTTTTGATAAAATCGCACTTAAACCATTTGTGTATTGAGTATCACTTGTTATTTCCTTAGCATAACCCGGGCTGACGGTGGTTACATAATCGGCAAAAGCCAATGCACCTTTAACAAAGTTCATGTTTTTCTTATGAATAAAGTCTTTTTTAACCTTTTCGGGTAATCCCGTTTTTGAAAAACTGATTGCAGGGAACTCACCTTGCTCATGGAAATTATGAATAGTAAAAACGAATTTGGTCTTTTTAAATTCTTCAGGATGCATAATCTTCGCATAAGCAGGAAGTAAAGCGGTTTGCCAGTCATTGCAATGTATAACATCAGGAAACCAGCTTAAAATCAAACATGTCTCGATTACCGAACGGCAAAAGAACATAAAGCGTTCATCGTTATCAGGATAAGGTTCTCCGGTATTCATGTTTTCGTAAATACCTTTTTTCGAATCAAAATATTTATTATTTGTGGTAATATATGCCTGAACTTTGGTTCTCGGATTGTTCATGGATGACGACTTTACCGTAGCAGTATCACTCGATTTTCCAATTGGAATCGCTATATCACGCAGACGGTTTATCTCATGGATACGGTTCCGCCGCTCGGAAATACATCCGTACTTTGGTATCATAACTCTTATATCGTGACCTAAATCCCTGACAGCTAAAGGTAAAGAGTAGGATACATCAGCTATACCACCGACCTTTATAAACGGAATTACTTCACTTGTAACGAACAGAATACTTAAAGGTTTAAACATATTTTTCTAACGTTTAATAATTTATAAACATTTTTAAATCACAAAATTACGAAATTTTTTTGCATTATTAAAAAATTTTACGTTCTTGTTAATTTCTAATATGGTTAGGGCATAAAAAAAGAAGATTTTTCACAGGTCAATTATCTCTTATGTTTGGTGACCATTAAACCGGAACTGAAAGACATCAGCGTCAAAAGAAATTAAATAGATATCAAAAATTTATTATTTTCACTTTTTCCGGAAAAAAGTGTAACATTTGGCATTCTCATGTGTCTTTACATATAAGATGGGAAACATTATTAAAATATTATTATCAATCTTACTATTTAGTAATTTGCTTCTGGCACAAAAGGAAGCTAACAATTGGTATTTTGGTTATAAAAACGGATTAACATTTAATAAATCCGACACCTGCCTTAATCCTCCATGTCCCATCTATGATGGTAAGCTAACATCTGATGAAGGATTCTCGGCTATTTCAGATAGTAATGGAGAACTACTATTTTATGCTGAAGGTGAAAGGGTCTGGAATAGAAATCATGAAATAATGGAAAATGGCGATGGTATTTTTGGACATAAGTCAGCTACTCAATCAACATTAATAGTTCCATTACACAATAATCCAGGTTTATATTATTTATTCACAGTTGATGGTATGTTTGTCTCTGATAATTATTGCGGTGAAAAAGGATTTAATTATAGCATAATTGATATAAACCAAAATAATGGTCTTGGTAAAGTAACTAATAAAAATATTAATCTCTTACCAGATTGTACAGAGAAACTAGCTGCTGTAAAAAATATAAATTGTGATAGTTATTGGGTAATTATGCATGAGTGGGAGAACGATGCTTTTTGTGCATATTTGATAAACAAGAGTGGTCTATCTGAACCAATAATAAGTAATATTGGTTCAATTCATGGTAATAACGATAGTTGCCAGCAATGTAGAAATAAAGGAGGATTGATGAAGATTTCTTCTTTAGGAAACAAAGTAGCAGTTGCTATAAATTGTGATGCATTTATAGAAATATTTGATTTTGATAATAAATCCGGAAAACTATCAAATTGTATAATCATCAAAGATGATTTTTTTAAGAATATTTATGGAATTGAATTTTCACCCGATGGTCAATATTTGTATATTTACAATGGTTATAATGTATTTTCTGATTGTGATGTAACTGGTATTTATCAATATAATATTTCATATAAAAACATAGATGAAATATTGAATTCAAAATGTAAAGTTAAAAATTTATGCTGGTCAAGTGCAGGAATGCAATTAGGCCCAGACGGGAAATTATATATAGCATATTGGATGAAACCAAAATATACAATTGATATAATTGAAAAACCAAATGAGAAATGTCCTGATTGCAACTTTAAAAGTGATGCCATAAATTTACAACATGAAACTTATGGTGGTTTCCCAAATTTCATTTCTTCCTATTTCGCAAAAAATCAAGTTTCATTACCAGATACAATAGCAAAGGTCGGTAACGAAATTTCCATACCAATTACCATTAACATTAATTGTGCTTGTGTTGTTAATGATTCGGGCTATTTTTATAAAGCCGAAATCGAATACGACGCAACTTTTTTCTATCCATATTTCAGCCCGATTATAACTGGAAACAAAGTAGTCAATGGTCAACGAATTTTAACTTTGGAAGGCGAGTTCAAACCGGAAACGCTGGAAACAATTGTTGCCGAAATCTCGGGTCTTGTTTTGTTAGGTAAAGACACAAAGACACCATTAAAAATAAACAAATTTGAAATTTTAAATTCGGATATAAATATTGAAACACAGGACGGGAGTTTGGAAATCTACGGAGTTTGCCAGCCGGAATTGAGTCAGATTGAATTATTGGAACCATTAAGAGTGGATTTAACACCAAATCCTGCTGAGGATTTAGTTAAACTCAGCTTTCATACAATTATTGAAAATGATGTAAGAATCTCTTTTTCAAACTATATGGGCAACACCGTAAAAGAATTTAATTTGAATGTTGATGTATTACAAAAGACAAACGAAGCAGAACTTGATGTTTTGGATTTGCCATCCGGACTTTATTTCGCAACAATAAGAGCCGGCGGGCAGATACAGACGGAGAAAATCCTCATTCTTCGGTAGTGTTAAGTGTTGGGTGTTGAGTGTTGGGTGTTAAGTGTTGAATTCTAAATTCTAAATTCTAAATTTTAAATTGATTTTAAATTGGAATTTTTAAATTTTAATTTGAGATTGCTTCGTCACTGCGTTCCTCGCAATGACAAAATAAAAGAAGTGAAGAATCCTTAACAGGTTTCTTCACTTCTTTTTTTGTATTTTAGTTCTTTAGTTCTATTGTTCTATAGTCTTTCCGTCTCCCGTCTCCCGTCTGCCGTCTGCCGTCTGCTGTCTGTCGTCCTTCCGTCCTTCCGTGCTTCCGTCCTTCCGTGCTTCCGTCCTTCCGTCTTTCCGTCCTTCTGTCTTTCCGTCCTTCCGTCCTTCAATCCTTCGACAAGCTCAGGATGACGGTTTTAGAAAATAGAAATAGATTACTGCTTGCGCAGGAATGACAAAATCCTTTTTCCTTTCTCCATTAACTGTTGACTGCCGATTAACGACTGCCGACTAACAACTATTGACTACCGGCTATTTGAACGGTGTCCAGACAAAGCTGCAAAAGGGAGCTACAAAAGGGTAGGTGAAAAATGACAAACCGAAATCGGCTGAAAATTTTGAACTGCAAAGCCGCAGTCCGAGCATTACGGCAGTATTCGTAGGTTTACTGACATCGCTGTTCCAAAGTTCTCCAATAAAATGCAGGTCGTGCATATTGGAAAACTTTGTGTCCAATCCAAGACCAATACCAAAAGAACCGTCAGGATATCTGAGGTCAATATAGTTGTTTCCAAGTTTAACTTTGTTGTAGTCTTCACTGCCTGCTTTATAAAAGACAGCGGCAGTAACTGAAGAACGGTTGAGTGTTACGGTGCCAACTCCGTAATAATGTATCAAACGGTTGTCATGATTTACGAAACCAAGATTAGCCCCCAAAGCCAAACTTAACTTTTCAGATTTTGAGTTTAAATCCATATTAAGCAAAGTTACTTTAGCATTGGCAACCGAAATTTGCTGGTCTGAACGGATACTCGGTATAAAAGTTCTTCCGGCGGTAATACTGACTATATCACTAATACCTGCTCCTGCATAAAAAAACAGCAATTCGAAATTGCCGATGAAATGATTGCTTTCGATGGGATTTGCTGTCGGCAAAAGAAAAATCCTGTGATTGTGGCGATAATAATCCCTAACTGCTTTTATTTCCAAAATCTGGTCTTCGTATATTGTCGCTGTTCCGATTTCTGTTGAAAATTTGATACCTTCGCCATCTTCGGGATGGCTGACCATCTCAACGACATAGCCCGAAAGAATATCACCGTTTACCAGTTTGATAACGTATAACTGATTTCTGTCGGGTGTTATTTCATCGAGAATTCCTTCCTCAGCAAATAAATTATTTACCGGAAATATAAAGAGTAAAATATTTATATAAACAATTATTTTCAAGAATGATTTCATATAATACAATTTTTCCATTTATTTAATTATATAGAATGCATATTAAGAATATCTTTTGGAATATGCAAGTTGACCACAAGCCGCATCAATATCTTTTCCGCTCGATGAGCGAATAAAAACATTAACTCCAAACGCTCTTAGCTTGTCTGCAAAAATATTTATTTCATCTTTTGTTGCTTCCTTAAATTCAATTTTTTCATTTCCTGAAAAAGATATATCATGATAAGGAATAAGATTGACTTTTGAAAGAACCCGCTTTGTGATTTTTGACAGTCTTTTTGCATCATCATCCGAATTATTGACTCCTGTCAAAAAAATATATTCGAAAGTAATTGGCATTTGTGTTTTCCTGTAGAAATTTTCGATAGCATCACCAATGGCTCTTAAACTCACTTTTTCGGCATAGGGTATAAGTTGCTGCCTAATTATATCAGTCGTAGCATGCAGAGAAACTGCAAGTTTGACTTTCAGTCCGCTTTCTGCGAGTTCTTCGATTTTTTTAATTATACCAACTGTTGAAACAGTAATTTTTTTTTGTGATAAAAATCTTACGGAAGGATGTGTGATAATTTTGATTGCATTAATAACATTTTTAAGGTTATACATTGGCTCACCCATTCCCATAAAAACGATATTGCTTATTTTTACATTTTCGATTTTTTCTGCAAAAATAATTTGGTCAATTATTTCGGAAATTTCCAAATTCCGTTTAAAACCAATTTTCCCAGTAGCACAAAAGGTGCAATTTAAAGTACAGCCGACCTGGGATGAAACACAAAGAGTGAAACGTTCCGGGCGTTTTTCGTCGGGAATCAAAACAGTTTCAATTTTTTCTCCATCGCTTAATGTGAAAAGAAACTTGACAGTTCCATCGGTAGATTTTTGTGTTTGGTAACCGGTAATTGCATTAACTGCAAAATCTTTATTAAGTATTTCCCTGTATGTTTTTGGAATCGTCGTCATCTCCGAAAAATCATTGACTTTGTTTACATAAAGCTCTTTAAAAAGCTGTTCTGCCCTGTATTTCGGTTGGGAGTCCTCCAAAGTATAAGTCAGTAAATCTTCTAAACAGAGATTTTTTATTAATTTTTTCATCATTATCGGTTTTGAAATATTTTTAAAGAGTGTATGATACGATTTGATAAAATACAAATTCAATTATGCTAAATCCGAATCGTATCTTTCTCTTCTTTCAATTGGTAAATCTCTAAAATAACTATCAAAAACAAAGCCCAATTCGTCTTTGAAATTTCCGATGTCCTCGTGAAATAACATAATATTAGTTCTTAGAAACCTTCCATCCTCCTGCTTACGGCTTTCGGTAATTTCCAGATAAGGGAAACCTTCGTTTGTTTTCTTAACATCAAAAAAATAAGTACGTTTGCCGGCTTTTACGCGGTTTTCATAAATCAATTCGTTGTTATACTTCTCCATGAAAAAAAATCCTCCATTATAAATACAATTAAATAATAATGCATATTCTGTTTAAACAAAATTAACATTTTATAGCAAAGCAGTATCAATCATTTTTTTTATATAAAGTGTTGACGTTCGGATATTATCGTAATAATGTGCCTCTGCTTTCTGAAAGATAAATATTAAATCGCTTATTTGCCTAAAAGTTTTTCGATGTCGGCTTCAATGTCTTTTGGTTCCGTTTTTGTACCGAATCTTTTCGAGAGCATACCTTTGCGGTCAATAAGGAATTTTTCGAAATTCCACCTAATTGGCTCGTTTCCATCGCCTGTTAAATATTGAAATAATGGGTGTGCGTCTTCACCATTTACTTCGATTTTTGAGAACATCGGAAAAGTTACAGCAAACTCCTTTGTACAAAATTCATATATTTCTTTGTTAGTACCCGGTTCCTGTCCACTAAACTGATTACATGGAAAACCCAGGATTACAAATCCCTTGTCTTTGTATTTACCATATAATTCCTGCAAACCTTTATACTGGGGTGTATATCCGCATTTACTGGCTACGTTAACTATTAATAAAACTTTGCCTTTGTAATCCTCTAAGGAAACCTCTTTTCCATCAATGGTGTTGGCTTTATATACATAAACAAGATGGTTGAAAACTCTTCTGTCCTGACTATGCATAGTGTTTACAGTTATTGCAACTAAAATTACAACCAGGAAAATGTTAAATAATACTTTCATTTCTTTTCTCCGTTTATTTATTGATTTTTTTGAAGTTTAGAAGTTTTCTGAGTATTATTATTGTAATGACTGAGCAAGTTTAGGGATTAAAAAATTATTTTTTTGGAACAAAGCTGTTTTATTTGTGTATTTATTCATAAGAAGATTTTTTGAAAAATTTTTAGATTATGGAAAGGAAACAGCGATGGATAAGCTTATGAATAATTGGATTGGAAGACTAAGTTTTCCTTTTGTATTTATCACATTTCTTTTTTGTTGCAGGAATAGTATCCTTTATATTAAACTATCTTACATAAGGGAAGTGTTTATTGAATATTATAGATTTTTTAAATAAAATAAATTTAGTTAGGCAAATTACAACCGTAAATAAAACGGAATATAAATAGAGGAATTTGGATTTTGTAGTCAACAGAATTGAAGATATTTGGAAATAATAATTTGACAAAAAAACACAAATTAATTGAAAAATCATTTAGAGATTTTTTTTAAATCGACTTTCCCATTTCCATTCCTATTTCGTCATATATCCTTATTCAATTTGACTTGGGTCCCATGCGACACGATAATTTTCATTGAAACTTTCGAGAATTTCCATATCATCTTCGGATATTTCAAAGTCAAATACATCTGCATTTTCCTTAATCCGGGTAGGATTAACAGATTTTGGTAAAACTATAGTTCCGACCTGCAGTGCCCATCTAATCATAATCTGCGCAGGAGTTTTTGAATATTGTTCAGCTAAAGCAATCAATTTCGGGTCATTGAATTTCTTGCCCCTGACAAGCGGCGTATATGCTTCAACCAAAATATTCCTTCTTGTGCAATATGCAAGTATTTCTCTTTGATACAAATACGGACTGAACTCAACCTGATTAACAAGAGGTTTGAATGGCGAGCCGTGAAGAATTTCCTCAATATGCCTCAAAGTATAGTTACTTACACCAATAGCGTTTACTTTGTTGTCATCATAAAGTTGAATTAAAGCTCTCCATGTATCGCATCTGGTTTTTGGCTGGGGCCAATGAATCAAATACAAGTCAATATAATCGAATTTCAGTTTTCTCAAACTTTTATGGAATGCATTAATAGTATTGTCAAATCCCTGGTCGGAATTCCAAACCTTTGTTGTGACAAATACTTCTTCCCGTGGGATGCCACTTTCCCTGACAGCTCTGCCAACATCTTCTTCATTGGCATAAAGTGATGCAGTGTCTATATGCCTGTATCCCATATCAAGAGCATAACGGACTGCTTCATAAGTTTCCTTCCCCGGTTTGCTTAGGTATGTGCCAAGACCGAGTGCAGGAATTTCAACATTATTATTTAACCTTAATTTTGTATTTAAATCCATAGCTGTACCCCGGTAACTATTATTAAAATTATATTTAATTAAGGAACTTAAATATTTTTTGATATATTTGAAACCTAAATTAGTAAAAATTTTTTAAATTTATAATAAATTTTATGAAATTATTTAATACATTGATTTTATTATTGGTTTTTACCAATATTTTAAATGCTCAGAAAGTTCCGGATTATTTGATGCCGGACGGACAAATATTCGATAAAGCAAATTATAGTAATAATTATAAACCAAAATATAATCCTCAATTGTTGAAGGAGTATGTAGAACTAGACAGAAGAAACTACGATGTTCTCAGATATGATTTATATATGGATTGGTATGATATAATCAATAATAATTACCACGAAGGTGCTTTAATTAAGTTTTACGGAGTAAATATGATTCAACTTGTCATTCTCGAGGACAATACTGAATTTATCGAATTGGATGCTTTGAATCTGAATATTGAAAGAATTTTAATCAATGGACAAGCATCTGCCAATTCAAATAAAAAAACATTTGGAATATTAAAGGTAGATTTTAATCAAGCTTTTAATGCCGGTGATACTGTTTCTCTCAATATTTATTACAATTTCTCAACAACTGACAATGAAGGCGGTATAAATGTTTACGAAAAAGGCACTGCTATTGACTTTGGTCCTCCTCCGGATTACGATACAGTTTTTATAGAAGAAAAAATTGTATATACAATGGCTGAACCGATAGATGCACGTACCTGGATCCCATGCAACGACAGGCCTTATGATAAAGCACTTAGCACTTTTACTGTTAAAGTTCCAAAGGACTACACTGTAACTTCAAATGGTATTTTAAAAAATACTATTGCTGTCGAGGATTCGACAACATTTTATTGGGAGCATAAATATCCTCTTGCAACATACCTTATGCATGCCGCCGCAAGCAAATATCATTACTATTATGATTGGTACAAACGGGTAACTAACCCGGAAGATTCAATCAAAATCGAATACTATGTTTGGGAAAAAGATTTTCAGGATACTTCAAGCGACGGAATGACTTACAATGCGACTTATGCTTTTAGGAATAGTGTCAAGATGATGGAATTTTACTCAACAATATTTGGTGAATATCCTTACGAAAGATATGGTATGGTTGCTGTTCAAGATTGTTGGTTTGGAGGCATGGAGCATCAAACTATAACAACTTTGCATAGAAACGTTCTGCGTAAAATTACCAGATGGGGAAGTAACGGCGATAATGGTAATCAGATGGTAATTGCTCACGAAATGTCTCACCAGTGGTTGGGTGATTTAATAACCTGTGCATCTTGGAATGATATTTGGATAAACGAAGGCGGAGCTGTTTGGAGCGAAACACTTTGGCAGGGCAGAAACAGTGAAATAAGTTATGATTGGGCTGTATGGGGGAAAATGCAAACATATTTGGATATTAATAATGAAAATTTACAACCACCGATATATGCTCCGTCAATAGATAATGTTTTTAATTATGCTACAACGTATATGAAATCCGGTTCCGTTTATCACATGCTTGGAGTAATGTTCGGCAAAGAAAATTTTCTGCAAATATTAAGGGATATGTTCTCTGTATATGGCTATAATTCTTTGGATACTGAAGAATTCAAAAATTTCCTGAAAACAAAAGTCGAGAATCCTCCGGTTGATTTAGACACATTCTTCAATCAGTGGATTTACAAAGCGGGGCATCCTGTCTATCTGGTTACGAATTCTACGAGAATGTTTGTTGAAAATGAAGATTATGAGGTTACAGTCAACCTTGCACAGTTGCAGGAAGGCGAAGATATACCCGATGTTTTTCATACATTGCTTTGGTTAAAGTTTCATGGTCCCGACGGATTGGTTTATATTGACAGTTTGGTTAACTATGAAAAGAATGAAACTTTTATTTTCAGGTTGCCATTCAAACCTGATTCAATGGAAATTGACACTTTTAAAACATTGTGTACTGTTGCTTCTTATATTACCTATATTGATGAACCGAACTTGAATGAAAATCTAGTTGCTAATGTATATCCCAATCCGATTATCGAGGGATATAAAGGATATTTAAATTTAGAAATCCTAAACGATTCATTTACAGAGATTGAATTATTCGATAACTTTTGCAGAAAAATCAGCACAATACATTTAGGATACTTGAACAAGGGTCCTCATTTGTTCAATATTCCAACGCTGAATTTGGCATCAGGAATATATTCAATAATAATTAAAAGTGCCGGGAATTATATTTCAAAAAGATTCACAGTGATAAATTAAACTTAAATTATTTTAGTAGAAGATGATTTGCAGGTTGTTGAGCAATCATTAAATACGAAAATCATTTTACCTGAGTATTAACAGATGTTGACCGAAAGAGTTTTTGGTACAACGATGTTCACTTTGTTCAGAATAGTTTGTGATTGCTTAATGATATTCTTGATACTGTGTTTAGTCCGGGAAAACAAATGCCCGGAGCGGTTCCGACTACCATGATTCTCAACAACACCCTCATCGAGCTGGTGGAAGATATATCATATATATTTGATCACTCGATCAATTTATCACAATAAAAGGTTTTGTGTGAATTATATTTTCATTCACCAGTCTTATAAAATAAATACCAGAAGGAATCCGGTTTTTTAATTGAAAGTGATGGTTCCCTTTATCCAAATTGCCATTGAATAAGGTTTCCATTTTATTCCCGGTTGAATTATACAATTCAATGATTTGTTCTCCCTTTTTTACTGAATAATAATTTATCACATCGGTTAAAACAAAAGGATTTGGAAAAGAAAAATATGATTCGGAATTAACTGTTTCATTTACTGCTAAAGTGTTAGTCGTACTTCTAAAAATACCGCTACCTAATGAACCGGCAAGAAGGTTTTCATCATTATCAAAAGCCAGAGTTTTTATATTTAGATTTTTTAAACCGGAATTTATTTTTTGCCAATTCAGTCCCATGTCCCGTGATATATAAACTCCTCCGCCATCTGTTGCTGCAAAGAGTTGTCCTACACTGTTTACAACCAAATCCAGAATTATTTTGTTTTCAAGACCTTCATTGACCTGAAACCAGTTTTTACCTTTGTCTGTTGTTTTAAATATCCCCTGATGTAAAGTAGCTGCAAAGATATTATTTTCATATGTAATCAATTTAATTATTGTTGCAAAACCTAATCCATTATTTGCTTCTATCCATGTGCTACCAAGATCATCGGAAACAAAGACACCTTGGTTTGATAAAATTATAATTGAATTGCTATTAGTTACAGTGATTGATTTTACATTTCTTAATAATTTATTTGATTCACTAATCGATGTCCATGTATCACCGTAATCTGTTGAAAGAGAAACTCCATCAAATGTACCGGCTAAAATCGAATTGCCCAGATAATATTTATAGCAAAGTGCTTTAACTTCCATGTTCTTACAAAGGGAATCCGGGCTGTTATATTGATACGACTTCACACAGCTAAATGAACTTATTAGACAATCTGAGGAAATATAGATATTATCTTGATTGTCTTTTTCCAAAACTGGAAAAATTATTTCACAACCTGTTATTTTTTGTTTATAATGTATTTCGGAGGTCTCGGCAATGTCAACAACTATTTGCCATCCTGCACTTACCCAAAAATCGTCATTATTGGCAACCACCATATCATAAATATCACAGCCGGTCATCCCAATTTTAATCCAACTTTCTCCACCATCAACTGATTTAAAAACATTTCCTCGATCGGATCCCGCATAAATAATATCGTTGTACTTGCTCATAGCACTTATAGAATGATTTCCAATTTCACCCGGAATCTCAACCCAATTACTTCCCAAGTTAGTTGATTTAAACATTACACTTTGACTACATGAAGCCAGGATATCTCCATGTTCGTTCTGAATAAAGGAATATAGAATTTGTTTGTTAGTATTATAACATTGCTTCCAATTTTCACCATAATCAGTTGATACATAAATTTGAGAATTGTGAGATGTTAAGCTATCAATGGCAAGTGCACCTATAAAAAGATAACCCTCATTTGATACAAAAAGAGATTTGACATGAAAATCACTAAGTCCATTATTAATTTCATGCCAGCTCTTACCACTGTCGGTAGACCTGTAAACTCCCAAACCGGATGTACCTGCAAAAATATATCCATTTTCAGCGATGGTTATACAAAAAACAGGTAAATCGGTTTCGAATATTTTATTCCATAATATTCCATCATCTGTTGATTTGAGTATATAACCGGCATTTTTAGCTGAATGATGATATCCGTTAGCTGTGTAAATAGTGCCATCTTTATCAATAGCAATTGAGTTGGTCTCACTGAAATTTTCCTGAAATGTCATATTAATCCAGTCCTTACCTGAATTCGTTGACCTGTAAACTCCTTCATTAGTTCCTGCCAAGTAATTCCCTAATTTTGTAATAACCAATGAATATACCCACCTATTCGGTAATAAGCTTTTACTGCAAATCCCTGTTTGATCAGATATCCTATAAATACCATTAAGGTTATTTCCTGTATAGATGTTACCCTGGTTATCTGTCATCATGCTATAAATCCTTTCTCCAAAATCATTAGGTATCTGTTCCCAATATTCTTGTGATGCAAGGCGGTTGCCAAGGGTAAAGATACAAACAATCCAAATAAAAAACTGTAGCTTTGATATCATGATTTCTCCGCATATAAATTTAATAACAGCATATATGAGGTATTTGCAGAAAACATGCCAAAAGAAATACAATTCTATTAGGTCTTGATTTAGAAAGATTTAAACATTATGTGGTTAAACCACTCTTTAAAAAAGTGTAAATTTTTATTAACAATAAATGTGAAAGTGTGATAATTATTTTACACACATTTCTTTCTAATCAGTTGTTAGAACTGACTGAAAATATGGAACTGTCTGGAGCTTATCGAATGATGAGTATTATAATTCCGGTAATGTTATAAATGAAAAAAAGTTTAAAACAACCAATTGAAATAATTTTTAAACTTAAGCTCGAAACTACGAAATATATTTCTACATTTTCTAACAACAGACGTCCATTTTAATAAGCCATAACTTATAGTACAATAATGCAATTATGAGTTTTTCTCAAATTCTGTGCAGTCCAATGCACAAAAACGCATGTATTCTTATAAGTTATTAAATATTATTATACTTATAAATGCTAAATATTCATTATTTTTTAAGATATTTCGAATTATTAAATTAACTTCCGAAAGTTCCAAACTTTCGGAAAGTTTTATACTCTCATATCTCTCCGAACTCATTAACAATTGACAATTAACAATTGACCATTAACCCATGTTTCTTCAACATGATTAATCCCGAAATGATAGAATAAATCTGTATATGTAGGTGTATCAAGGAGAATAAAATTTGCAAGCTTCCCGACTTCAAGACTGCCCATTTTGTCTGATTGACAGATTGCTGCGGCTCCGTTTAATGTAGCAGCAGTAATTGCTTCTTCGGCACTCATATTCATATTGATTACTGCAAGAGATAAAATTGTCTGCATGTTTTCAGTAAAGCATGAGCCCGGATTACAATCAGTTGCTAAAGCCACGATACATCCATTGTCAATTAATTTCCTCGCAGGAGCATAAGGCATCCTTATAAAATAAGCAGTCCCAGGCAATAAAGATGCTACTGTTCCCGATTCCTTTAATGACTTAATTCTGTCATCCGAAACAAATAGCAAATGGTCTGCAGATACAGCACCCAATTTACATGCTAACCGGGTTGAACCAAAATCTGCAAGTTCATCGCAATGCACTTTTAATTTTAAATCATGCTCTAATCCTGTCTTTAAAATTCTTTCACCTTCTTCCAGTGAATAATAACCCTTGTCAATAAACGCATCGCAAAATTCTGCCAGATTTTGCTCCCTGACAGCAGGGAGCATTTCATTGCAAATTAAATCAATATACCCAGTATGATTGTTTCTGTATTCAGGTGGAAAATCGTGTGCACCCAGAAAAGTTGAACTTATATGAACAGGTAATTCAGATTTTAATTTCTTTATAGCTTTTAAAAGTTTCAATTCGCTTTCAGTTGAAAGACCATAACCGCTTTTCATTTCGAAAGCCGTTGTTCCGTGCTTAATAGCATTTAAAGCTATCTGCTTCCCGGATTCAACAAGTTCTTCAAAAGATGCTTCTCTTGTTCCTTTAACAGTTGTTAATATTCCACCGCCTTCTTCAGCAATTTGCTGATAGGTAACTCCTTGAAGCCGTCTTCCAAATTCATGGGAACGGTTTCCTCCGAAAACAATATGTGTATGTGAATCCACAAATCCGGGCAAAACGGTTTTACCTTTTGCGTCAACGATTTTATTTGGTTTAAAAGTATTATTTGAAATCAGAGGTTTCAATTCTTCGACGATACCGAGCCATTCAATTTCCTTGTCGAAAATCATAGCTCCATTTTTTATTTCGCCAATGTCTGCCATTTCGCTTCCGGCTTTAAATCTTTTTCCGTTAGCATTAACAGTTACCAATGAACTGATATTTGTAATTAAAGTTGTCATTAAATATATTATTGAAATGTAACTGAAATAAAGAATAAATAAATGCATATAATCGGAATGACAAATAAAATACTGTCGAACCTATCCAAAAAGCCGCCATGACCGGGGATAATAGCCGAACTATCCTTGACTCCGGCATCCCGCTTTAATTGCGATTCTGCAAGGTCACCTATTTGCCCAAATAACCCTACAATGACCCCTATAATAATTGAACTGATTAAGGGAAAATCTTTTATTAATATTTCCGTAGAAGCCCAAAATGCAATTATTCCAAAAATAAATCCTGCAATAGCACCTTCCCAAGTTTTTTTAGGACTGATTCTCTCAAATAGTTTATGTTTTCCAAATCCTTTTCCGGCAAAAAATGCCGCAGTATCGCAAATCCAAATGGAGATTAAAATGCTGAGTACCAGCCATGCGGCTTCAATATCATTTGAAAGCAGTAGGGGGGTATTGATTTGTATAAAATCAATAGTGCTGTTCTGCAATGTACTTATATCATGGTAATAATTCCTTAACATAATGAAGAAGGAAAATGACAATGAGATGTAAATCACACCGGTTATAGTGGAGGAAATATTCAGGTTTATATTCGGTTTTTTTCTCCAAAGTTCAAGAATTAAAACCAATAAAGCAAATATAAAAAGAAAAAATAAAGCATAAAGTATCGCCTGAATCAATGGGAAATATGAAAAATTCAAAATTAGCAAGGTTCCCATCAGCAATCCGATATACTTATTTGGAAATGATTTTTTCTTTTCTGCAATCTTATAAAATTCCCCAAGTGTTACTAAAGATATACTTAACACTATTATATTGAATATCCAGCCACCAATGAAAATAACAAAAATTGCCAAAGGAATAGCAATAATTGCAACAATTACTCTTTTTAATAATTCGCTCAAAATGATTCCTAAAAAAATAAAAAATATAATTTCAAAACTAATAGATTTTTTAATATTTTTTAGTTA